>NZ_CP012946.1:3049872-3724841 GCF_001402875.1 Blastochloris viridis
TATGTGCGCAAGAACGCCCGTGGCGGCGGCAGGTAAAGCCCGCCGTGCTCGGGCGCGGCAGGATGCTCGGGCGACCGCCCGGTGCCATCGACTCGGCGGATGCTCTGGCCGCGACCCGGCGATGAGGCCGGCTTAACCTCGCCGGCCCTTCAGGAACGGCGTCATGCCGGCGCGGGCCAGCGCATCGGCGCGCTCGTTGTGCTCGTGGCCGGCGTGACCGCGCACCCAGTGCCACTCGACGGTATGGGCATTGCGCGCAGCGTCGAGCCGCTGCCACAGGTCGATGTTCTTGACCGGCGAGCCCGACGCGGTGCGCCAGCCCTTGCGCTTCCAGCCGCCGATCCACGCGGTGATGCCCTGGCGCAGATACTGGCTGTCGGTGTGGAGGTCGACCACGCACGGCCGCGTCAAGGCTTCCAGCGCCGAGATCGCCGCCAGCAGCTCCATGCGGTTGTTGGTCGTCTGCGCCTCACCGCCGCTGAGCTCCTTCTCGGCACCGTCGCAGCTGAGGATCGCACCCCAGCCGCCCGGCCCGGGGTTGCCCGAGCAGGCGCCGTCGGTCCATACCGTCACCCGTTTCGCCGCCTTGGCCGCAGCCTCCTCTGCCGCGGTCATGCCGCCAGCCCATAGTCGCGGGCCGAGGAGGCGTAGCGGTGGAAGCGCAGCTTCTTCAGGTACTCGATGGGATCCTTGGGCCTGACCAGCGCGCCGGCCGGCACGTTCAGCCAGTCGACCAGGCGGGTCAGCAGAAAGCGCAGCGCCGCGCCGCGGCAGAGCAGCGGCAGCGCGTCGCGTTCCGCCGCCGACAGCGGCCGCACCGCCTCGTAGCGTTGCAGCAAGGCGCGGCCCTTGGTGACGTTGAACGAGGCGTCGGGCTCGAAGCACCAGGCGTTGAGGCCCACCGCAATGTCGTAGGCCAGGGTGTCGGTGCAGGCGAAATAGAAGTCGATCAGGCCGGACAATCGGTTGCCGAGGAAGAACACATTGTCGGGGAAGAGGTCGGCGTGGATGACGCCGGCCGGCAGGCCGCTCGGCCAGCTGGTTTCGGCGACCGCCAGTTCCTCGGCGATCAGCGCGCCCAGCCCCGGCGCCACGGTGTCGGTGCGGTAGCCGGCGCGCTTGGCCAGCGGACGCCAGCCCGCCACCGACAGCGCGTTGGCGCGCGTCATCGCGAAATCGGCGCCGGCGAGGTGGAGCCGGGCCAGCGCCGCGCCGACCTCGCCGCAATGCTCGGCGCTGGGCCGGCGCACCGACATGCCGTCAAGAAAAGTGACGATGGCGGCGGGGCGGCCGGCCAGGGTGCCGAGCGCGGTGCCGCCCTTGGTCTTCACCGGCAGCGGGCACGTCAGGCCGCGGTCGGCCAGGTGCTCCATCAAGGCGATGAAGAACGGCAGATCGTCCGGGTCGACCCGCTTCTCGTACAGCGTCAGGATGAAATAGCCGGCGGTGGTGTGGATCAGGTAGTTGGTGTTCTCCACGCCCTCGGCGATGCCCTTGCAGGACAACAACTGGCCCAGGTCGTAGAGGTCGAGGAACGCCGAAAGCTCGTCGGTTCCGACGTCGGTATAGACAGCCATCGTCCGCTCGCGCTCGCTTAAGTCCCATCATGGCCCGACCGCGACGGATCGCGTCGTGATCCCGAACCAACCTCGCCGAAAAATCCTTGATCGGAAAGGGACTTTTCGGCGACCGGCCTTTGAGCTCCGGCCTGATCGGCCGGATTTCGGATCAGACCCTAATTGATTGAGTCCATGAATGAAGTGTCCGCGGCACCTGGAGGCCGGGTGCCGGACGCCATCCCTTAGAGCATGATGTGCAAAACTGGAAAGCGGTTTTGCGAAAAAAACCTGCCCGAACACACCTCAGCTCGCGCCAGCGACACCGCGGGCGCGGTGGGCCTTCGCTGGCGTCGGTGCAGATCGGCCGGAGGCGGTGTCAGGCGGCGTCCGGCCGCAGTTCGCGCGGTAGCGGGAAGAACATGTCTTCCTTGACCGTGGTCACGGTGCTGACGGTGATGGCGTAGCGCTCGGCGAACGCGGCCAGGATCTCTTCCACCAGCACTTCCGGCGCCGAGGCGCCGGCGGTAAGCCCGAGCCGGGCGATACCCTCGAAGCGACTCCAGTCGATCTCGTCGGCGCGCTGCACCAGGACGGCGACCTTGCAGCCGGCGCGCTCGGCGGCTTCGCGCAGGCGCTGTGAATTCGAGGAGTTGGGCGCGCCGACCACCACCAAAGCGTCGACCATCGGCGCCACCTGCTTCACCGCCTCCTGGCGGTTGGTGGTGGCGTAGCAGATGTCCTCGATGTGCGGGCCGGCAACCGCCGGAAAGCGCCGCTTCAGCGCGGCGATGGCGTCGCGGGTGTCGTCGACCGACAATGTGGTCTGGGTGACAAAAGCGAGGTCCTTACCGGCCGGCGGCTCGAACGCCTCGATGTCCTCCACCGTCTCGACCAGGGTGACGGCGCCATCGGGCAATTGGCCCATGGTGCCGATCACCTCGGGGTGGCCGGCGTGGCCGACCAGCACGACGTGGCGACCGCGCTTGAAATGGATCTCGGCCTCGCGGTGGACCTTGGTCACCAGCGGACAGGTGGCGTCGAGCGTGAGCAGGTGGCGGCCGCCGGCAGCTTCGCCCACGGTCTTTGGCACGCCGTGGGCGGAGAAGATCACCGGCGCGCCGGTGTCCGGAACCTCGTGGAGATCCTTGACGAACACCGCGCCCTTGGCCTTGAGGCTTTCCACCACGAAGCGGTTGTGGACGATCTCGTGGCGGACATAGACCGGCGGCCCGAAGCGCCTGAGCGCCGTTTCGACCACGTCGATCGCCCGCGTCACGCCGGCGCAGAAGCCGCGCGGCGAACACAGCAGAATTTCCAGCGGCGGCAAGGTCTCTACCGGGGCGGTCCCGACCGGGGATTTTGCGGTCATCGCGGGCTCGGTCATCGCGGCCTCATGAGGTGGCCTCGGGTTCAGCGGCACGGCCGGCACATGACCCCCCACGCTGCGGAGTGTCAAGGCGCGGCAGTTGCGGAGGCGAGCGTCAGGGGCGGCGACACGTTGGCCCGCTGCGGCGATGGCGCCCGCCGAAAACCGCCGGTCGAGAGGCGCGGCGAAGGGAAGAACCATCCTCCCAAACGCAACAGACCCCGGCGAAGCCGGGGCCTGTCGTTTAGGTCATTGGGCTGGACGCTGAGCCTCAGGCCTGCGGCTGGGGCTCCAGGCCGCCCTCGCCCTTCGGGCGCGGCCGGCGCGGGATGGCCGAGGACCGGGTCTGTGCCGGCTCCGGCTCGATTTCGCGCACCGGCGGGTTGCCGTCGAGCAGGTTCTTGATCTCGTCGCCGGTCAGGGTCTCGTATTCGAGCAGACCCCTGGCCAGCGCCTCAAGCCCCTCGCGCTTCTCGGTCAGGATGCGGGTCGCCTCCTGGTGGCCCTCCTCGATCAGGCGGCGAACCTCCTTATCGATGGTCTGGGCGGTGACCTCGGAGATGTTCTGCTGGCGCGACACCGACATGCCGAGGAACACCTCGTCCTGGTTCTCGCCATAGGCCACCGTGCCGAGCTGATCGGAGAAGCCCCAGCGCGTCACCATCAGGCGGGCCAGACGGGTGGCCTGCTCGATGTCGGACTGGGCGCCGGAGGTGACCTTCTCCTTGCCGAACACCAGCTCCTCGGCGACGCGTCCACCCATCATGATGGCGAGGCGCGACGTCATCTGCTCGTAGCTCATCGACATCTTGTCGCGCTCGGGCAGCTGCATGACCATGCCCAGCGCCCGGCCGCGCGGGATGATGGTGGCCTTGTGCACCGGATCGGTGGCGGGAACGCTGAGGGCTACGATCGCGTGGCCGCCTTCGTGATAGGCGGTCAGCATCTTCTCCTCTTCGGTCATCACCAGCGACTTGCGCTCGGCGCCCATCATGACCTTGTCCTTGGCGTCCTCGAACTCGGCCTGGGTGACCATGCGCTTGTTGCGCCGGGCCGCCATCAGTGCCGCCTCGTTGACGAGGTTCATCAGGTCGGCGCCGGAGAAGCCGGGAGTGCCGCGGGCGATGGTCTTGAGGTTGACGTCCGGCGACAGCGGCACCTTGCGGACGTGAACCTTGAGGATCTGCTCGCGGCCGATCACGTCCGGATTGGGCACCACCACCTGCCGATCGAACCGGCCCGGGCGCAGCAGCGCCGGGTCGAGCACGTCCGGCCGGTTGGTGGCGGCGATCAGGATCACGCCCTCATTGGCCTCGAAGCCATCCATCTCGACCAGGAGCTGGTTCAAGGTCTGCTCGCGCTCGTCGTTGCCGCCGCCGAGACCGGCGCCGCGATGACGGCCGACCGCGTCGATCTCATCGATGAAGATGATGCACGGCGCGTTCTTCTTGGCCTGCTCGAACATGTCGCGGACGCGGGAGGCGCCGACGCCGACGAACATCTCGACGAAGTCCGAACCGGAGATGGTGAAGAACGGCACGTTGGCTTCGCCGGCCACCGCACGGGCGATCAGCGTCTTGCCGGTGCCGGGAGGGCCGACCAGCAGCACGCCGCGCGGGATGCGGCCGCCGAGGCGCTGGAACTTCTGCGGATCGCGCAGGAATTCGACGATCTCCTGCAGATCCTGCTTGGCCTCGTCAACGCCGGCGACGTCCTCGAAGGTGACGCGGCCGTGCGCCTCGGTCAGCAGCTTGGCCCGCGACTTGCCAAAGCCCATCGCCTTGCCGGCGCCACCCTGCATCTGCCGGCTGAGGAAAATCCACACCGCGATCAAGGCGACGAACGGCAGCCAGGAGAACACCAGCTGCATGAACCAGGGCGTATCCTGCTGCGGGCGGGCGGTGATGGTCACGCCCTTACCGTACAGCCGCTGGACGAGGTTGGGGTCGGAGGGCGCATAGGTCTGGAACGCGCGGCCGTCGTTGAAGTGGCCGGTGACGTTCGCCCCCTCGATCACCACGTCTCGCACGCGGCTCTGGTCGATTTCGGCCAAAAGCTGCGAGAACGGAATCTCGTTGGCCTGTTGGCGCTGACCCGGATTCTGGAACAGCGTGAACAGAGCCAGCAGCAGCAGGACGATGATGACCCAGAGCGCGAAATTTCGAAGGTTTCCGTTCATCTGGTTCCCCTGCGGAACGGCAAAACGCCGCCCGCGTCGTAATCCGGAACGAAACCTTCGTCCGGAGCGGTCGTTAAGGACGCTCGCCGGCCGGCGCCGCCTGTTGAACCCTAATCTAGGGTTCGCCGGGAGGCACCACAAGGGAAGCGGCTTGCAACAGCAAACACGGGTCGCTTTGGCGGCTCCTGGCTCTCCAACGTACTGCCGAGGTCCATTACCGGATCATTTACGCCGCGGCGGCGCCGGCTCGACGATGACGACACCACCCGCGGCGGTGACCATGGCACCGGCCAAGGTGCGGCGGAACGGACCCCCGCCCCACCCCGCCAGCAGCGCCGCGTGAAGCTGCTCCAGCTTGGCGAGTTCGACCGGACCCTCGTGTCCGACGCGGTCCACCGCGCGGCCGAGCAGCCTGAGGCCAATCTCGGCCGGCAGGCCGGCAAACCCTTCGGCATCAAGAAAAATCCTGCCGCCGTCATCGCCGCGGCCCACCGCTGCCGCTGCGGTGTCGGTCGCCGCCTCGAGCGCCGCGTCGGCCCGCGCCGCCCGCGCGGCAAGGCGCGCCAGCCGCTCCGCCGACAGCCCCTCGCCGGCCAGTGCCGCCGCCGCCGCCCGCAGCCGCGGCCGGGCGAACCGCGAATCGGCGTTGCTGGGATCCTCGCTCCAGGCGAGGCCGCGCGCTTCGAGCGTGGCAATCAGCCGCGCCTTGGCCACCGCCAACAGCGGTCGGTGAAGCCGAATCGCGCCGCGCCGGTCGAGCGGACGCATGGCGGCCAGCCCGGCCAGCCCGGAGCCGGCCGCAAGCCGCAGCAGCACGGTCTCGGCCTGGTCGTCCAGGGTGTGGGCGGTGGCGACATCCTCGGCGCCGAAGTCGGCTGCGGCACCGGCGATGAGGTCGTAGCGGGCGGCGCGGGCCGCCGCCATCAGGCCGGTCGCCGGCTTGTCGCCCTGCCAGACCAGGGTGCGGTGGCCCACCTTGAGGCTGGCGGCAAGGCATGCCACCGCCGCGGCCTCGGCGGCGGCTTCGCGGCGCAGGCCGTGATCGACGGTGACGGCGAGGAGTTCGGGAAAGTGCGGCGCGGTGCGGCGCCGGTCGGCGGCGAGGGCCAGCAGCGCGGTGGAATCGGGGCCGCCGGAGACGGCGAGGACCAGGCGCGGGAGATCGGAGAGAGGTTCAAGCAGGCGGGCAGCCTCGGCTGGATCGAGCGGCGCTGCCTCAGCAGCGGCCACGCTTCTTCTCCTGCTCCAGCCCCTGCTTCACGCTCTGGGGCGCGTTGGGATGCTTGCGGCTGGCCTCGCCGAACGTGGCGCAGGCGGCCTCGCGCTCGCCGAGCGCGGCCAGCGACTGGCCGAGCCGGAGCAGCGCGTTCGGCGCCACCTGGGCCTTGGGGTAGTCGCTCGAGACCTTGAGAAACTGCTCAGCGGCATCGCGATAGCGCTGGCGCTGGTACAGGCTCTCGCCCAGCCAGTAGGTGGCGTTCGGCACCAGCTTGTCACGCGGATAGGCGCGCAGGAAGCCGCGGAACCCGGTCTCGGCGGTCTCATGGTCCTGCTGCAGCACGGCGTTGTAGGCGCGCTGGTAATCGGCCTGCGCGGAGCCGCCGCCGGGCGGCAGCGCCGCCTGCTGGGCGGGCGCCGGCGCGCGGGCGCCATCGGCGGTGCCGGCGCGCCCCGGCAACGCCGGCGGAATCACCGGCGGCGGCGGAGGCGGCGCCAAAGTGGGATCGGATGCCGCCCGCGACGCCAGCCCGGTGATGTCGAGCGGCTGGCCGAAGTCGCGGCCACCGGGGGCGCCGACCGGGCCGTCACCGGGCGGAACCGGCGCGGAACTGCTGCCGAGCGCGCGTGGGGCGCCGGGGGCGCCGGGCGTGGCCGAGGGATCGAACACATCGGAGCGGCGCTGCGGCGCGGCACCGGGCGCAGGCGCCGCCTGTGGCGGGCGCTGCGGCGCCGGCGCTGCGGCACCGCCGCGGCCGCCCAGTTCCTGGAAGCGGTACTCGAAATCCTCCTGCATGCGGCGCAGGTTCTGTTCGAGTTGCTGGTTGCGGAACTGGAGCTGTTCGATCTGGCCGTTGAGCTGGCGCAGTTGGCCTTCGATCTGGTTGAGCCGGACGATCAGCTCACCGCCATCGACCCGCGGCTCGGCCTGCGGCGGGGACCCGAACAGCTGGGCCAGCGGCGAGGACACCTCGCCAGGCGGCCGCAGGTCGGACCGGTCCAAACCGGATTGGGCCAGCACCGGGGCGGAGGCCACCACGGTGGCGGCTCCGAGGAGGGACAGGATCGTGACACGCCATCGCGCGCGCATGAAGACCGCCTTGCAATGCAGACCTAAAGCCTGAATTACGCGACGGACCACGGCCAAAATGTGACCCTGACGACACAATTTCTGTGGAGTCGTGGCGGATCGTCGAACCGCTACCAGCCGGCCAGCGGTCCGCCTTTGCGACCGCTCGCGGATGATCGCGCCGTGACCCTGGCAACAACCTTGGCAAAAATTCCTTGATCGGAAAGGTTTTTTTCGAAGGCCGGACACCGAGACCCCGGCCTGATCGGCCGGATTTCGCATGACATCTGCAGCCGCGGAGATCAGGAAAATCGGCCCGCCTTCCGCCGAGTCGGAACATGAAATCCGACACTTGGCGTCCAAGTGCCGGATTTCATCTCGTTGGCCGACCCGCTTGCCCGGTCGCTCTCGACCGTCAGGAGCCGGCAGCCACGCCGTCGAGCGCGGTGACGGCACGACGGTTCTGCGACCAGCACGAAATGTCGTTGCACACCGCGACCGGCCGTTCCTTACCGTACGACACGGTGCGCATGCGGGCGGAGTTGATGCCGCGGGCGGCGAGATAGTCGCGCACGGTCTGGGCACGGCGGGCACCGAGCGCGATGTTGTACTCGCGGGTACCGCGCTCATCGGCGTGGCCCTCGACGGTGAAGTTGTAGCGGCTGTAACGCTGCAGCCACTGCGCCTGCTTGTCGAGGGTCCCACGCGCCGTCGGCGTCAGATCGGTCGAATCGGTTTCGAAGAACACGCGGTCACCGACGTTGACGGCGAAATCCTGGGTGGATCCGGGGGTGGCCATGCCACCGATACCGCTACCGGCGAGGCCAGCCTGATCACCGTTGGGATTGGTGGCGCAGGCGCCGGCAGTAAGGGCCGCCGCAATGGCAACGGCGAAGCGAACGGTGCGAGCGGATCGCAGGGTGCGCGTCATGACGCTTCGACTCCTTTCATGGCCGCTCCCGCCGGGCGCAGGAGAGGCCGTCGCGTCCAGGAATGGTCCGTCAACCTTGACAAAATCTTTCCGCCGCGCGGCGAAAAAGCGGCATTTGCCCGGACCGGCTGTGAACTGTTTGCAAGGGTTAACGGCGACTTAATGGCAAAGGCCGCGCAAATGCCAGCGGCCGCCGCATCCTGTGGCTGCGGCGGCCGCCCATCGTCGTCAATCCTTGGGCGAGTTGGACGGCGCACGGCCAGTCAGGCCGCAAGCCGCATCACTGCGCCGCGAGCGCCGGCTTGGCCGCGGCGGCGGCCGGCCGCTTGTCCTTGGCAATCAGGGTGTAGAACATCGGCACCACGAACAGCGTGAAGATGGTGCCGATCGACATGCCGGAGGCGATGACGAGCCCCATCGAGAATCGTGCCGCCGCGCCAGCGCCCGAGGCGTAGAGCAGCGGCAGCACGCCCAGCACCATCGCCGCCGTCGTCATCAGGATCGGTCGCAGCCGGATGCGCGCCGCCTCCTGCACCGCATCGACCTTGGAGAGGCCCTTGTCGATCTGCAGCTCGTTGGCGAACTGCACGATCAGGATGCCGTGCTTGGTGATGAGGCCGATCAGGGTGATCAGCCCGACCTCGGTGTAGATGTTGAGCGTCGCCAGTCCCAGATTAAGGAACATCACCGCGCCGAACATCGACAGCGGCACGCTCATCATGATCACGAACGGATCGCGGAAGCTCTCGAACTGGGCGGCGAGCACCAGGTAGATCACGATCAAGGCAAGCCCGAACGCGAGGCCGATCGAGCTCGACTCCTGCACCTCGAGCCGCGACTGGCCGGCATAATCCTCATAGAAGCCGATCGGCATGATCTCGCGGGCGGCCTGCCGCAGCACATCGAGCGCCTCGGAGGTGGTAACGCCGGGCACCGGTACCGCCGACAGCGTCGCCGAGTTGAGCTGGTTGAACTGCTCGATCGCCGCCGGCGCGGCGTCGGTCTCGATCCGCACCAGTGCCGACAGCGGCACCATCGCGCCGGAGGTGGCGCGCACATAGAATTCGCCGAGCCGCGACGGATTGAGACGGTCGGTCTGGGAGACCTGGGTGATGACGTCGTAGGAGTGATTGTCGCGGTCGAATTTTGAGATCCTGCCGCCGCCAACCAGGGTGGAGAGGGTAGCGCCGACCTCGCTGACCGGCACGCCGAGCGCGGCGGCGCGGTCGCGGTCGATGATGATGCGGGCGCGCGGCGTCTCGTAGGACACCGAGTTCTGCAGAACAATGAACTTGCCGGAGGCCATCGCCTTCAGCTTGACCTGCTCGGACACCTCGTAGGCCTGAGCGGGGTCGCCGATGGTGCGCAGCACGTACTGGACCGGCAGGCCGTCGCCGGTGCCCGGCAGCGCCGGCGGCGCGAACACGAACGCCTGCAGCCCGGCATTGCCGTCCAGCATCTTCTGGATGTCCTGCTTGATCGCCTCGGCCTTGCGGTCCTTGCGCTGGTCCCATTCCTTGAGCTTGAAACCGATGAAGCCGGAGCCGCCGCCGTCGATGCCGATGATGGCGAAGGTGGCGACGATCTCCGGGATGCTGCCGTCCACCTTCAGGAAGGGCTCGGCGAAGCGCTGCGAATAGTCGGAGGTGGCGTATTTCGGCGCGTTGATCAGGCCGAGGAAGGCGCCCTGGTCCTCGTCCGGCGCCAGCTCCGACTGGGTCTTCACGAACAGAAAGCCGGTGGTGGCAAGCATCACCACCACGATGCCGAACGTCACCGGGCGGAAGTCGAGCGAGCCCTTGAGACGGCGGCCGTACCAGTTCTCGACGCCGGTAAAGACGCGATCGACGAAGGCGGCGAAACCGCCAGCGCCATGATGGGGCTTGAGCAGCTTGGAGCACATCATCGGCGACAGCGTCACCGCGACGATGCCGGAGATGATGACGGCGCCGGCCAGCGTGAAGGCAAACTCGCGGAACAGCGTGCCGGTGAGCCCTTGCGTGAAGCCGATCGGGGCGTAGACCGCGGCGAGCGTGATGGTCATCGACACGATCGGGCTGAAGATCTCCTTCATGCCGACGATCGCGGCGTCGACCGGGGATTCGCCCTCCTCGATGTGGCGGTGGATGTTCTCGACCACCACGATGGCATCGTCGACCACCAGGCCAATCGCCAGCACCATCGCCAGCAATGTGAGAAGGTTGATCGAGTAGCCGAGCATGAACAGCACGAGCCCGACGCCGATCAGCGACAGCGGGATGGTGACCACCGGAATGATCACCGAGCGGATCGAGCCCAGGAATACCAAGATGACCGCGACCACGATCAGCGCCGCCTCGGCGATGGTGCGGAACACCTCGACGATCGAGGCCGAGATGAAGTCGGAGGCGTCATAGACGATCTCGACCGTCATGCCCTTGGGCAGGGTCGGCCGGATATCCTCGATCGCCTTGGTGACCTCGCGCGCCACCGACAGCGGGTTGGCGGCCGGTGCCGGGGTGATGCCGATGAAGGTGCCTTCCGAGCCGTTGAACGACACCTTGGTGTCGGTGTTCTTGGCACCGAGCTCGATTGCGGCGACATCGCGCAGACGCACGATCTGGTCGCCATTGGCGCGGATCGACATCGCGCCGAAGGTCTCCGGCGTCTGCAGCGTGGTCTGCATCTCGATGGCGTAGGCGACGTATTCGTTCTGGGTCTTGCCGGGCGCAGCCAGGAAGTTGGAGGCGCGGATGGCGACCAGCACGTCGGCCGCGGTGACGTTGCGGGCGGCGAGCCGGATCGGATCGAGCCACACCCGCATCGAGAACTCGCGGCCGCCCAGGATCTCGGCGTCGCCGACGCCGTTCAGCGTGGCAAAGCGCGGCTGCACCACCCGCGTCAGGAACTCGTTCACCTGCTGCGGGTTCATCTCGCTTGAGGCGAAGGTGAGGTACATCAGCGCGAATGACTGGCCGGTGCCCTTCACGATCACCGGGTCCTCGGCGTCGGTCGGCAGGTCCGCGCGCACGGTCTGCACCTTCGAGGTCACCTCGGTCATCGCGGCGTTGGGATCGGTGTTGAGGCGCATGCGCACCGACACCTTGGAGGTGCCGAGCCGGCTTTCGGAGGTGACGTAGTCGACGCCCTCCGCGCTCGACACCGCTTTGGCGATCGGGGTCGAGATGAAGCCCTGGATCAGATCGGCGCTGGCGCCGGTGTAGATGGTGGTGACGGTGATGGTGGTTTCGTCGACCTTGGGATGCTCGCGCACCTGCAGGTTCATCAGGCCCTGCGCGCCGAGCAGCATGATCAACAGGCTGACCACCGCCGACAGCACCGGACGGCGGATGAAGAGTTCGGTGAAGCTCATCGCGTGGTCGGGCTCCGAACCGGCAGGGTGGTGACATCGATCGCGTTGTCGATTTTCACCGGGGCGCCGGCCTGCAGCTTGTTCTGGCCCGACACCACGATGCGCTCGCCGGGCGTGAGGCCCGACACCACCTCGGACAGGCCGCCGTCGCGGCGGCCGACTTTGACGAACACCTGCTTGACGGTGAGCCCCGGCTTGCCGCCGGCGGCGTCCTCGACCAAATAGACGTAGTCGCCGTAGAGGCTGGTCACCACCGCGGTCTGCGGCACCGTCACCACATTCGGCTCGGGCGGCAAGTCGATGCGCACCCGCAGGAACTGGCCGGGCACGATGGCGCGGTCGCGATTGTCGTCGAGCAGCGCCTGCACCGACACCAGCCGGGTCTGCGGGTCGATGCGCGGGTCGATGCCGATGATCTTGCCGGTCCGGCCGAGGTCGGCGTCGGACGCACCGAACCGCACCGGCTGGCCGATCTTGACCTTGTCGATCACCTGCTCAGGAACGGTGAAGTCGACCTTCATGCTGTCGAGATCCTGCAACGTCGCCACCACCGTGCCGGGCTGGACATACTGGCCGGGATTGATGCGGGCGATGCCGATGGTACCCGAGAACGGCGCCTTCAGCGCCTTCTGGTCGATGACCGCCTTATAGCGCTCGAGCTTGGAGCGCGCGGTGGCGACCTGGGCCACCACCTGATCGAACTGGGCCTGGGTGTCGAAGCCGCGGGTGCGCAGCGCCGAGGTGCGGGCGAGGTTCGACTTGCCGAGTTCGAGCGCGGCCTCGGCATCGATCAGGTCGGCGCGCTCGACCGCATCGTCGAGCTGAACGAGGACGCTGCCCTTCTCGACGCGCTGGTTGGGCGAAAAGCGGATGTCCTTGACGACGCCGCTGATCTCGACCGCGAGTTCGACGCCGTTCTCGGCCCGGGCGGTGCCGATCGCGGCGATGCCGGGCCGCCACGTCACGGTCTTGACGTCGGAGGCCGCCACCGTCTGCGCCGGCCGCGGCATGTTGGCGAAGATGTCGGCGATCAGCTTGTCGCGGAAGAAATTGAACCAGACCAGCGCGGCGCACAGGCCGACCGCCAGAAAAGCCACCAGGGAGACGACGATCCGCCGTTTCATGTGCGCCTACGCAAATGACGTGAGAGGTAGGCGTCGGCGCCGGCAAGCGAAACCGCTTGCATGCCGTCCGCCCGTGGCTTTACCCTATATACCGTCCGGACGGTTCAGTGCAAGAGCGCCAACCGTCCGGACGGTATAGTGTAGTATCATTCCAGTGTTACCGTTACTGCCAGTGCCGCCGCCTGAATCTGCCGACGCACACGCCTTCCGCCGGGCGATAAGGCGACGGCCGGCTCGACAACACCAAACCGACCGAGCAACCACGTTCCGAGACGACATGGCCGACGACCGCCGCCCGCGTTCAAATTCCCGAAACCGCATCCTGGATGCGGCCGCCGAGATCGTCGCCGAGATCGGTGCCGGCAAGATGACGCTTGAAGCGGTGGCCGAGCGGGCCGGCCTCAGTAAAGGCGGTCTACTTTACAATTTCCCTTCCAAGGACGCACTGCTGCAGGCGATGGTCGAGCGGATGGTCGAGGACGGCGTCGCCCAGCGCAACGCGCTGCGCCCGACCCTGACCGACCGGCCGAACCTGGAGGCCCGCTGCATCATCGCCTCCGACCTTGCCAGTTGCGGCAGCCACTCGAAGGACGTCGCCAGCGGCCTGCTGGCAGCGATGTCCGAGAACCCGCGCCTGCTGGACCCGGTGCGCGAGGTGGTGGCGGAAGAATGGGCGATGCTTCAGGCTTCCGACTGCCCGGACGTGTCGAACATCGCCTGGCTGGCGGTGCAAGGACTGCTGACGCTCGACATGTTCGCGATCAGCCCGCTTGAGACCGAAGACCGCAACCGGGTGATTGCGGCGCTGCACACGCTGCTCGATCACCGCACCCTGCCGCTGGCACCCGGCCGTTGAGCTTGACCTTCCACCGACGCCAGCTCGCCTCATCCTGAGGCGCCCGCGAAAGCGGGCGTCTCGAAGGATGAGGGCGGACTTGAGAGCCGAGGTCGGCCCCATGGTTCGAGAGGGCTGCGTCGCAGCCTCCTCACCATGAGGTCGAGAACCATGAGGCCGGAGAACGACACGGCACCAAACGATGCGCGATAATGCCGCCCGTCGCGGTCCCCGACTCCCTTTTCGCCGTCCGCTCGGTGAACCGTTACTGCGCGGCGGTGACGAACGCGGCGAGGTCGTCTTCATAAAGCGCGCGCATGTGCAGGATGTCGGCCTCGGTCGGCAGCTTGGATTCGTTGCCGAGACGCTGCACCGCATTGGCCGAGGCGGCGCGGGCACGGATGAAGTGCTCCTCCCAGCGGGCAGTGGGATAGGCGAGGTAGGAATAGATGTAGGTGCCGTGGAAGATGTCGCCGGCGCCGGAGGTGTCGATCACCTTGTCCATCGGCACCATCAACGCCGGCAGGGTTTGGACCTTGCCGGCCTCGTCGAACCACAGCATGCCGTGCTCGCCCATGGTGACGCCGGCAATCCTGACACCGCGGCGCTTGAGATAGGCCAGCATCTCCTCCGGCGTCATGCTCATCTGGGCGCACAGCGCCTCGGCCACCACGGCGACGTCGATATAGCCGATCAGCTCCTCAAGGTTCGGGCGGAGATTGCCGCCGTCGAGCGAGGTCAGGATACCGAGTTTGCGGCAAACCTTGGCATAATGCAGCGCGGCGTCGGCCTGGTGGCCGTCGAGGTGCAGCGCCCGGCAGCCGTCCAGCTTCAGCGCCGGGAAGCGTTCCAGATAGGTGTCGTCGCGGGCGCGCAGGATGGCGCGCTTGCCGTCCTTGGGGATGACGAACGACAGCGATGCGTGCTGAACCCGGCGGCCGTGGACGGTGACGCCGTATTTGTGGGCCATATCCAGGAACATATGGCCGAGCCAGTCGTCCGACAGCGTGCACAAGATGTCGGCCGGAATTCCGAGCCGGGTGCAGCAGAACCCTGCCGTAACCGAATTGCCGCCGAACGACACTGCATAGTCGTCCGCCACGTCCTTCTGGTCGCCGGTCGGCATCACCTCCGAGAGCAAGGTGACGTCAATATAAGTGTGGCCGATGAAAAGCGCATCCATAGGTGACCTCCGCCGCAGGTAGCCTCGCCGGTTCGCCTTCCGGAGGCAAGTCCGGGTCGTCTCGACCCATCGCCTCGAGCCGGGCGGGACCGTCGGTTAGACGGTGCGGACGCCCCGGTGGATCATCGTCGCGGCCAGTTGTTCAAAAATAACGCAGCCAAACATAGACATGGCTGATAGCGACCGACACCAGCATCATCGGAAACGCATAGAGCGTATACGTCACAAATCGGAACGGCACACCATTGCGCTCGCCGATTCCGGCCACGGTGAGGTTGGCCGAGGCTCCGATCAGGGTGCCGTTGCCGCCGAGGCAGGCGCCGAGCGACAGGCACCACCACAACGGCCCGATTTGGTCCGCACCGCCGAACGACGGCGCCATCGTCTTGATCAGCGGGATCATGGTGGCAACGAACGGGATGTTGTCAATGATCGCCGACAGCACCGCCGACGACCACAAGATGGCGTAGCCGGTCAACGCAAGATCGCCGCCGGTCAACTCCACCAACTCGCGCCCGAGCAGGCCGAGCAGGCCGCCAACCTCGACGCCGTGCACCACCACGAACAGGCCGAGGAAGAAGAAGATGGTGATCCATTCAACGTCGGAGAAGGTCTTGTGGATGTTGGTGGCGGCCTTCTCGCCGTGATGCTGCCAGTTGTCGAGCAGCATCAGGACCGCGGCGCCGCCGAGCGCGACCGAAGCCGGCTCCATATGAATGAAGCGGGCGGAGACGAAGCCGAGCACGGTGAGACCGAGCACCGCCAGCGACTGCTTGAGCAGCGTCCAGTCCTCGATGGTGTCGATGGCGTTCATCGCCATGACATGGGCGCGGTTCTCCGTGCTGGCCGCGAGACTGCGACCCCACATGAGATGAATCATCACGAGCTGGACCGCCAGCACCACCACCACCAACGGCGCCAGGTGATAGAGGAAAGCGTTGAAGTCGATCCCGACCAGCGACCCGATCAGGATGTTGGGCGGGTCGCCGATCAGGGTCGCGGTGCCCCCGATGTTGGAGGCGAAGATTTCGGCGAACAGGAACGGATAGGCCGGTACCTTCAAGTCGCGGGTGATCGCCAGCGTCACCGGCACGATCAGCAGCACGGTGGTGACATTGTCGAGCAGCGCCGACAGCACGGCGGTGACCACCTGCAACAGCAGCAGGATGCCCCACGGGCTGGCATTGGCCATTCTGGCCGCCCAAACCGCGACGTATTGGAACATGCCCGAGCGCCGCGAGATCGACACCAGGATCATCATGCCGGTGAGCAGGCCGATGGTGTTGAAGTCGATGCCGCGCACCGCCTCGGCCTGGTCGAGCACCCCGACCGCCACCATGACGCCGGCGCCGAGCAGCGCGACGATGGCGCGGTTGACCTTCTCGCTGATGATCAGGGCATAGGTCGCCGCCAGCACCGCGGTCGCAACCCACAGCGGATCAAGGCCGAACATCACCTGCGTCACGAAATTCTCAACACTGCCGTGCATGGGCGCCCCCGTCCGCGCATTCCGCCATCAATGAAAGGCGAGGGACGATTGCGCCGAATCGTCCCTCGCGGTGAAGACTACCTCAGGAAGACGACCGAAATCGCCACCAGCACCGGCATCAGCACCGCCATTGACCACAGCATGTAGCCGAAAAAGCTCGGCATCCGAATGCCGTTGTGCCGGGCGATGGCGTAGACCATGAAGTTCGGCGCGTTGCCGATATAGGTCAGCGCACCCATGTAGACCGCGCCGAGCGAGATCGCCGCCAGCGTGCCGGCCAGCGGACCCATCAGCGTGGGCGGATCGCCGCCCGCGAGCTCGAAGAACACGAGGTAGGTCGGTGCGTTGTCGAGGAAAGCCGACAAAAGCCCGGTCGCCCAGAAATAGATCATGTTGTCGGGGCTGCCGTCCGCCTTGGTGACGAGATTGATCAGCGGTGCGAAGATGCCGTCCTCGCCGGCGCGCAGCAGCGCGATCACCGGCACGATGCAGATGAAAATCACCGCGAACAGCTTGGCGACCTCCTTGATCGGCTCCCATTCGAAGCCGTTGCCCTCGCGCACCTCCCTGGCGGTCAGTTTGAGCGAGGCCAGCGCCAGCAGCACCAGACAGACGTCGCGCACCAAGTTCTGCAGTTCGAGCACGCCGCCCGGGAACGGGATTTCGATGCCGGGCTTCCACATCGCCGACATCAGGATGGCGGCGATGACGCCGGCGAGCAGGATGATGTTGACGAGACCGGACACATCGACATGGGCGGTCGGCGCCTTGGGCGGCGGCGCCCAATTGTGCTCACGGCGGTAGAAATAGCTGTCGAGCACGTAAAAGATCGCGATCACCGCGCAATAGGCGAACAGGGTTTCGTGCAGAAGGTTGGTGGTGGTCCAGAAGAAGTCGATGCCACGCAGGAAGCCGACGAACAGCGGCGGGTCGCCGAGCGGCGTGAGCGCGCCGCCGATGTTCGACACCAGAAGGATGAAGAACACCACGACGTGAACGTTGTGCGGCCGGCCCTGGTTGGCGCGCAGGATCGGCCGAATCAGGATCATCGAGGCGCCGGTGGTGCCGACGATGCTCGCCATCACTGTGCCGATGGTGAGGATGGCGACATTGGTAGCCGGCGTGCCAGGCAACTCGCCTTTCACCAGAATGCCGCCGGCGATAGTGAACAGCGCGAACAACAGGATGATGAACGACACGTATTCGTGCAGCACCACCGTCAGCACCGCTTCGAGCGCGACGTTCGCGCCGAACACCAGCGCCATCGGTAGGATGGCGAGCAACGCCCAGCCGGCGGCGATCTTGCCGTAATGGTGCTCCCAGATGTGCGGGAACAGCAGCGGGCCGGTGGCGATCGACAGCAGAATGCCGGCGAACGGCAGCGCCCACCAGATCGACAGCTGCGTGCCATCCAGCGCCGCTGCGGCGAAGGCCGGCTCGGCGAAACAGAGGCTGCCGAGCACGGCGATGGCGATAGCGGCGAGAATAGGCATTGAGATCTCCGGAGGGTTAAATCCGCTGTCTCGTCATTTTCAGGGACGATACGGTACGCACAAACAGGTTGATGCCAGGGTCCCTGGGTCCCCTTCCCTCGCGCGGCCTTGCCGCGCACGCCGGGGGCGACCGCGGCGCGGTTGATGGCGAGCGGGTGAGCCGACCGCTCTCCAGAATGCGCGGGAACCGCGCCTGTCGTTCACGGCGACCGCCGTCAGGCGGTCGGGACGGGAACCCAGGGACCATGGCATCAAAGGAAAACACGATAGCGGCAAACCGCCCGCAGCTTGAAAGGCAGGCATCGCTCTGAAGCGCGGTGGTTGCTGGATCCCCTTTCCTCGCGCGGCTGACGCCGCGCTCGCCGGGGACGACAGGTGGCGGTACGCTCCACCTTCCACCAAGCAGGCCCCGATCAATGCGCCTCGTCCCAATTGGCGGCGGCACGCGCGTCGACCTGCAGCGGCACCTTCAACGCCACCGCCGGCAAGGCGGCGTCGATCATCAGCTTGCGCACGATCGGCACCATGGTGTCGACCTCGTCGCCGGGCACTTCGAACACCAGTTCGTCGTGGACCTGCAGCAGCATCCTCGCCGACAGCTTCGCCTGTTCCAGCGCCGGCTCGATACGCACCATCGCCCGGCGGATGATGTCGGCGGCCGAGCCCTGCAGCGGCGCGTTGATGGCGGCACGTTCGTTGAACGCCCGCACCGAGGCGTTCGATGCCTTGATGTCGGGGTAATGCGCGCGGCGGCCGAACAGCGTGGTGACGTAGCCGTGGGTGCGGCAGAACGCCTTGGTCGCCTCCATGTAGTCGCGGATGCCGGGAAAGCGCTCGAAATACTTGCGGATATAGGCGCCGGCCTCCTCGCGGCCGATGCCGAGCTGATTGGCCAGGCCGAACGCCGAGATGCCGTAGATGATGCCGAAATTGATCGCCTTCGCCCGCCGGCGTACCTCGGGAGGCATGCCGGCCACCGGCACGCCGAACATCTCCGACGCCGTCAGGGCGTGGATGTCGATGCCGTCGGCAAATGCCTGGATCAGCTGCGGGATGTCGGCGACGTGGGCGAGCAGCCGGAGCTCGATCTGCGAATAGTCGGCCGACACCAGCTTGCAGCCCTCCGCAGCGACGAACGCCTTACGGATCTTGCGGCCGTCCTCGGTGCGCACCGGGATATTCTGCAGGTTCGGCTCGGACGATGACAGCCGGCCGGTGGTGGTGGCGGCCAGCGCGAACGAGGTGTGGACGCGGCCGGTGGCCGGATTGACGAACGAGGGCAGCGCGTCAGTGTAGGTCGATTTCAGCTTGGTGAGCTGGCGCCAGTCGAGAATGCGCGCCGGCAGATCGAAGCCCTGCTCGGCGAGGTCGTCGAGGATGGTGGCTTTGGTCGACCACGCTCCGGTCGGGGTCTTCGAGGCGCCGGGCAGCCCCATCTTGCCGAACAGGATGTCGCCGATCTGCTTGGGCGAGCCGATATTGAAGCTCTCGCCGGCGAGCCGGTGGATCTCGGCCTCCAGCGCCGCCGCCTTGTGGGCGAACTCGCCGGACAGGCGCGCCAGCACCTGGCGGTCAATGGCGATGCCACGCGCCTCCATCTGCGCCAGCACCGGCAGCAGCGGCCGCTCCAGCCGTGCATAGACGCTCGCCATGCCCTCGGCGATGAGGCGCGGCTCCAGCACCCGCCACAGCCGCAGCGCCACGTCGGCCTCGCCGGCCGCATAGGCCTTGGCGTCGTCGATGGCAACGCGCACCATCGGCAGCGCCGCCTTGCCGGAGCCGGTGATGTCCTGGCGGCTCTTCGGCTCAACGCCGAGCCAGTGGCGCGCCAGCGCGGGAAGGTCGTGCGAGGCGCGGCCGGCGTCGAGCACGTAGGACGCCGTCATGACGTCGTCGAGCGCGGTGCAATCGAGGCCAACGCGGCCGAGCACCACGCTGAGGCCCTTGATGTCGTGGCCGATCTTGCGAATCGATTGGTCGGTCATGATCAGGCGGAGGCGTTCCACCACCTCGGCCGCAGCAAGCTGGCCGGCGACGCGGCCGTCGCCGAACAGGCCCTCGCCGCTAACGTGCCCTAGGGGGATGTAACAGGCCTGACCCGGCTCCACCGCCAGCGCCAGCCCGACCAGTTCCGCCCGCATCGGGTCGTGGCCGCTCAGCGCCGCCGCCAGCGCCACCGTGCCGAGGTCAATGATGCGGGCGATCCAGCCGTCGAGAGCGGCGAGGTCCGCCACCGTCTCGCAACGGGATGGCTCGAACGGCACCGCCTTGATGGCGGCGGCGCGCGCCGTGGCCAGCGCCGCCGGCGTCAGCTCGCGCGGCTGGGCTGGCCGGGCGGCCGGCTTTGCCGTCGCAATCGCGCTGCCCGCGCTCGCCGTCACCTCGCCGCGCTCGTCCGCCGCTTCGGGCCCGGCGCCGATCAGCGCCAACAGGCGGTCGGAGGTCTCCCCGCCCGGCGCAAGGTCGGGGTCGGGGTCGACCAAAGCCGGATCGACCTCGTAGATCTCGCCGGCGCGCTTGGTCAGTGCGGTCAGATCGAGCGCCTTGAGAAAGCCGATCAGCGGCCGCGGCTCCGGCGCAACCAATGTCAGGCGCTCGATCGGCACCGGCAGCGGCGCGTGGACGTCGAGCGTCACCAGCCTCTTGGAAATACGGATCCTCTCGACGATCTCGGGGTCGGTCAGCGTCGCCCGCCGCTTGGGCTGCTTGATCTCGTGAGCGCGGGCCAGCAGCGTTTCGAGGTCGCCGTATTCGGCGATCAGCTGGGCCGCGGTCTTGATGCCGATGCCGGGCGCGCCGGGCACGTTGTCGGTGGCATCGCCGGCCAGCGCCTGCACGTCCGCGATCTTCTCGGGCGGCGTGCCCTCCCAGCGCTCGGTGACCTCGGCGGCGTGGAGCAGGCGCTCGGGGCGGTAGCCCGGCTTGCCCTTGAGCCCGGATTCGGGATCGTAGAAGGCGACCAGCCCGTCGACGAGCTGCATCAGATCCTTGTCGGAGGACACGATCAGCACCTTGGCGCCGGCCGCGGCGGCCTCCCGCGCGTAGGATGCGATCAGGTCGTCGGCCTCGAAGCCCTCCAGCTCGATCGGCTCCAGCCCGAACGCGGCGACCGCTTTGCGCATCAACGGAAACTGCGGCACCAGCTCGGCCGGCGGGTCAGGGCGGTGAGCCTTGTAGGCGGGATAGATTTCCTTTCGGAAGGACTTCTCCGACTTGTCGAAAATGATGGCGAGATGGCTCGGCTTGATGCCGAGCGCACCGTCCTTCACGAACTGAAAGATCTTGGTGCAGAACAGCCGCACCGCCCCGGTCGGCAGCCCATCGGACCGCGTGTTGTACTTGCGGTCCTGGTTCATCGACTGGAAATAGGCGCGAAATACGAACGAAGACCCGTCGACCAAAAAGAGATGGTCGCCGGGCTTCAGGGCGGAGGCATCAAGCATCAAACGTTCCGGATCTTGGTTTCGGTCCGGATCATAGACCCTGAGGCGCTCCTGGCCAGTCCCGCCGGGCGACCGCCAGGTTCAGGCTCACTCCGCCGGCTGGATTGCCGGCCGGCCGGGCACCAGCTTGAACGCCTCCGGCCGCACGAACAGATAGCGCGCCGGGGTGTTCTTCACCGCAAGGTGCATCAGCAGCGGCCCGGCCACCGCGATCAGCGTCACCACCACCGACAGCAGGCCGGCATCGTCGATAACGCCGAGCTTGATCAGCGCAACGCGGCTGCTCGCCATGAACAGGAAGAAGGCGAGGTAGATGACGAGGGTGTTGCGGCCGCAATAACGCAGCGGAATGAACAGGTCGCGCCCCGCCATCAGCGCCGCGGCCGCCACCACCGCCGCCGCCCCGGCCAGCCCCAGCGCCAGCGACACCAGCGGCAGCGTCGAAACGCCGAGTGCGACGGCGGCGCCGTTCACCGCCGCCCACAGCGCAAGGCCGGCCAGCGCCCGCCGGACGTGACCCTGGACCCAGGCCGCCAGCGCGAACACGGTGCCGCAGGCGTAGTAGCCGACCAGGAAATAGACCACGCGAGCGCAGAACTGGTCGACCACGAAGAGGCCGGTATCGATGTGGGCGATCTCCAGCGCGGCGGCGACGCCCAGCACCAGCGGCATCGGCACCCGCCGGGTGAGGCGGGCGACGATGAAAAAGATCGGCAGCATATGGATGAACCACAAGGTGCCGAACGGCTCGACGAAGGCCATTGCCAGCGCCAGCGGCAGTTCGGCCAGCGAGGCGCCGCCGAACAGCAGGCCCTTCACCAGGAAAATGATTCCGCTCCACAGCACCAGGAAATAGGCGAAGTGGAGCACCTTGCGGTCGAGATAGGTCCGCAAATCGCGGTCGATCACCCGGCCGACGAACAGGCCCGACAGCAGAAAGAAGTCCGGGATGCGAAACGGCGCCATGAACTCGACGACCGGGTGCATCCAGCCCTCACGGCCAAGCGCAGCCTCGACGCCGAAGGTCGAATGCATCAGCACCACGAACACGATGCAAAAGCCCTTGGCGTAGTCGACCCAATCGACCCGGCCGCCGTGCCCCGCCGCCGCGCCCGCGTGTCGCCCTTCCGCCGTTGCCATCTGTGGTGTCGCCTGCATCAACCCGTCCGGATTGGAACATCGGCCTTCGACCGGCCAAATCCATGTGGCAAAATGCATATGCCGTGCCGAAGGGCTGCGATGCCGATCGGCCGGTGCTGCGGCAAACGGCCGGCGGCGCTCCCGGCGAGCGAAATACGAAACTCCAGCCTGATCGGCCGGGTTTCGTATGAGTTGTCGGGTGTTCCTTCCGCAAATCCGGTTCCCCCTCCCGGCGAAAATGCTCTAGAAAGCCGCCGGTGCCGCGGGGGCGGCCTGGGGTTCGGAAGGGTTTCATGCGCGTTGCGATGATCGGAACGGGCTATGTCGGGCTGGTGTCCGGCGCCTGCTTCGCCGATTTCGGTCACCAAGTTGTGTGCGTCGACAAGGACGCCGACAAGATTGCCGCGCTGGAGCGCGGCGAGATGCCGATCTTCGAGCCGGGGCTCGACGACCTGGTGGCGAACAACGTCAAGGCCGGCCGGCTGACCTTCGCCACCGGCCTCGCCGGCCCGGTGAAGGACGCCGACGCGGTGTTCATCGCGGTCGGCACGCCGTCCCGCCGCGGCGACGGCCATGCCGACCTGTCCTACGTCTACGCTGCCAGCCGCGAGATCGCCGAGAACCTCGCCGGCTATACCGTGGTGGTCACCAAATCGACCGTACCGGTCGGCACCGGCGACGAGGTCGAGCGCATCATCCGTGAAACCCGGCCGACGGCCGATTTTGCCGTGGTGTCGAACCCGGAATTCCTGCGCGAGGGGGCGGCAATCTCCGACTTCAAGCGGCCGGACCGCATCGTGGTCGGCACCGAGGACACCCGCGCCCGCGAGGTGATGGCCGAGCTCTACCGCCCGCTCTACCTCAACGCCGCGCCGATGCTCTACACCGCCCGCCGCACCTCCGAACTGATCAAGTACGCCGCCAACGCCTTCCTGGCGATGAAGATCACCTTCATCAACGAGATCGCCGACCTGTGCGAGCAGGTCGGCGGCAATGTGCAGGAGGTGGCGCGCGGCATCGGCCTCGACAACCGCATCGGCTCGAAATTCCTGCACGCCGGGCCGGGCTATGGCGGCTCGTGCTTCCCCAAGGACACCCAGGCGCTGGTGAAGACGGCGCAGGACGCCGGCGTGCCGCTGCGCATCGTCGAGACGGTGGTGGCGGTCAACGATACCCGCAAGCGCGCCATGGCCCGCAAGGTGATCGCGGCGCTGGCCGGCGCGCCGCGCGGCAAGACCGCCGCGGTGCTCGGCCTCACCTTCAAGCCCAACACCGACGACATGCGCGATTCGCCGGCGCTGGCCATTGTCACCGCTCTGGAGGACGCCGGCGTCACGGTGCGGGCGTTCGACCCCGAGGGCATGCCGCACGCCCGCACCATGATGCCCAACGTCACCTATTGCGGGGGGCCCTATCAGGCCGCCGAGGGCGCCGACGTCCTGGTGATCGTCACCGAGTGGGATGCCTTCCGCGCCCTCGACTTCGCCCGGCTGAAAAGCGTGATGACCCAGCCGGCGCTGGTGGACCTTCGCAACATCTACCGGCCCGACGACGTCGCCAAAGCCGGCTTCAGCTACACCGGCGTCGGCCGCGGCTGAGGCACCATGGCCGATGTCGCGTTGCCGGTCGACGAGGCGCTGCCGGCGCTGACGACGGCGCTCGGCACGCACGCCAACGCCGTGCTGGTGGCGCCGCCCGGCGCCGGCAAGACCACACGCGTGCCTTTGGTGCTGCTGGATCAGCCTTGGGCCGCGGGCAGCAAGATCCTGCTGCTGGAGCCGCGCCGGCTCGCCGCCCGCGCCGCGGCCGCCCGCATGGCGGCCACCCTGGGCGAGACGGTCGGCGGCACCATTGGCCTGCGCGTGCGCTTTGCCTCGCAGATCTCCCAGCGCACCCGGCTCGAGGTGATCACCGAAGGCGTGTTCACCCGCATGATCCTCGACGACCCGACGCTGGAGGGTGTCGCCGCGGTGATCTTCGACGAGTATCACGAGCGCTCGCTCGACGCCGACCTCGGCCTTGCCTTGGCGCTCGACGCGCAGGGCGCGCTGCGGCCCGACCTCAAGCTGCTGGTGATGTCGGCGACACTCGATGGCGCCCGCGTCGCCCGCCTGCTGGGCGATGCCGAGGTGGTCGAGAGCCAGGGCCGCGCGTTCCCGGTCGAGACCCGCTATGTCGGCCGCAACCCGGCGCTGCGGCTGGAGGACGAGGTGGCGGCCTGCATCCGCCGCGCGCTGGCGGAGGAGGACGGCTCGCTGCTGGTGTTCCTGCCCGGCGCCGCCGAGATCCGGCGCGTCGCCGAGCGCCTCAACGAAACCGTACGCGACCCGGCCATCGACATCGCCCCGCTCTACGGCGCGCTCGACCCCGCCGCGCAGGACCGCGCGGTCGAGCCCGCCGCGCCGGGACGGCGCAAGGTGGTGCTGGCGACCTCGATCGCCGAGACCAGCCTGACCATCGAGGGCGTGCGGGGCGTTATCGACTGCGGCCTGGCGCGGGTGCCGCGCTATGAGCCCGACGTCGGGCTGACCCGGCTTGAGACGGTGCGGGTGTCGCGGGCGGCGGCCGACCAGCGCCGCGGTCGCGCCGGCCGCACGGAGCCTGGCGTGTGCTGGCGGCTGTGGGACGAGCCGCAGACCTTGAGCCTGCCGGCCTTCGCCACCCCGGAGATCCTCGCCGCCGACCTTGCGTCACTGGTGCTCGACCTCGCCGCCTGGGGCGTCACCGACCCCGCTACTTTAAGCTGGCTCGACGCGCCGCCGGCGGGGGCGTGGACAGAAGCCCGCGCGCTGCTGACCGAACTCGACGCGCTGGGCGCCGACGGCCGGCTGACCGATGAGGGCCGCGCGCTGCGGCGGCTGCCGCTGCATCCGCGCCTGGCCCGCATGGTGGTCGACGGCGCTCGCGCCGGCGCCGGTGCGCTCGCCGCCGACATCGCCGCCATCCTGTCGGAGCATGGATTGGGGGGCAGCGACGTCGAACTCGACGGTCGCCTCCACGCCTTCCGCCGCGACCGCTCGCGAAGGGCCGAGGACACCCGCAAGGCCGCGAGCGCCTGGGCCCGGGCAGCCGGCGGCTCCTCGACGTCCGGCGGCGCGGCGCTGTCGCCGGCCCTGCTGCTGGCGCTGGCCTATCCCGACCGCCTCGCCAAGGCGCGCGGCCGGCCCGGCGCCTTCGTGCTCGCCAACGGCCGCGGCGCCCAGCTCGATCCGGCGAGCGCGCTGGCCCGCGCGCCGTTCCTGGCGGTCGGCGAGGTCGCCGGCGGCGGCGCCGAGCCGCGCATCCTCATCGCCGCCGCGCTCGAGCTTGCCGACATCGAGGCGCGCTTTGCCAGCCATATCGAGAGCCGCACCGAGCTGAGCTTCGATCCCGCCGCGGCGACATTGCGCGCCCGCCGCGTCCGCCGGCTCGGCGCGCTCACGCTGGCCGAGGCGCCGCTGCCGGTGCCGCTTGATGACGCCGCCGCCCGCGCACTGGCCGAGGGCATCGCCAGGCTCGGGCTTACCCGCCTGCCGTGGACCAAGGCGCTCCAGCAATGGCGCGGCCGCGTCGCCTTCCTGCGCCGGGCGGAGGGCGAACTGTGGCCGGACCTGTCGGATGCGGCACTCGCTTCGACCGCCGCCGACTGGCTGGCGCCCCACCTTCTCGGCAAAAGCGCCCTTGCCGACATCGACGCCGCGCTGCTGCAGGCGGCGCTGCACGCGCTGGTGCCGTGGGAGCTGGCGCGCCGGCTGGAGGCGGAGGCGCCGACCCATTTCACCGCCCCCACCGGCTCGCGCCTCGCCGTCGACTACGCCGCCGAGGCCGGCCCCACCGTGTCGGTGCGGGTGCAGGAGCTGTTCGGGCTCGCCAGCCACCCCGCCCTGGCCGGCGGCCGGGTGCCCTTGGTGCTGGAGCTGTTGTCGCCGGCCCACCGCCCGATCCAGGTGACTCGCGACCTGCCCGGATTCTGGCGCGGCTCGTGGGCTTTGGTGCGCAGCGAGATGCGCGGCCGTTACCCCAAGCACCCCTGGCCGGAGGATCCGGCCGCGGCGGTGCCCACCACCCGCGCCAAGCCGCGGGGGACGTAAGGTAAAGTCGCGCCGGCCAATACAGGCTTTAACGTGTATCTCCCATGGACATTCTGGCACTGCGTGCATTGTTCGTTCGAGATCATCTTCGTGCGCTGAAAGTCTAACGCCCCCCAGCCCCGCAACCCGCTCGGCAGTAACCATTCATAGATGCATCGGCGTTCATTTTGTCACGACGACCCTGACCCCCAGGGTCGATGTGGCGAGGATCGACGATGCGTCTGGGAGTTCGGGGACGTTTGTTCGCTTTGGTTGGCCTGTTCGCCCTCGGCTGCGGCATCCTTGCCGGCGCAATGGTCTGGCTGCAGCGGGGCCAGTTGTTCGAGGCCCGCGAGCGACAGCTTGAGACGCAGGTCGAAGCGTCGTTCGGCGTGCTCGACACCTACGCAAAGCTGGCCGCCTCGGGCGCGATGACCGAGGACAAGGCGCGCGAGGCGGCGTTCGCCGTGCTCGGCAATATGCGCTATGGCGAAAACGACTATTTCTTCGTGCAGGATCGCGAAGGCATCGTCCGTGTCCACCCCAACCCTTCAATGGTCGGAAAGACGCTGCTCGAAAACAAGGACGCCAACGGCGTCTATTATGGGCGCGAGTTGAAGGATGCGATCGACCGCGCTGGCAGCGGACTCGTCACCTACGCATTCCCGCGGCCGGGCAGCACCGACGCCGCCGACAAGGCCACGTTCATCAAGCTCTACAAGCCCTGGGGCGTCGCGGTCGCCACCGGCGTCTATATTGACGACCTCGACGCCGAGGTGTTCCAAGCGGCGCTGAAGAGCGGCGGCGTGACGCTGGCGCTGGTGCTGGCGATCGGCAGCGTGGTGTTCTGGATTGCCCGCGGCATCGCCAATCCGCTGCAGGTGCTGCGGACGGTGATGCTCGACCTTGCCGAGGGCCGCGACACCAACGTCGCGCTCGACACCAACCGCAAGGACGAGCTCGGCGAGATGGCCGGCGCGGTGCTGGTGTTCCGCGACAACGCGATCAAGCGCGTCGAGCTCGAAGCCCAGGCCAAGGCCGAGCAGGCCGCCCGCGCCGAGCGCCAGGCCCGGGTCGAGGCCGCCATCGCCGCCTTCCGCGCCGACGTCCAGACCGTGCTCGGCGCGCTCGGCGTCAATGTCGACGGGCTGGAAGCCACCGCAAAGGCCCTCACCGCCGTCGCCCAGGAAGCCAGCGAGCAGGCGGTGTCCGCCGCCGGCGCCTCCGAGCAGGCCGCCGCCAACGTCCAGAGCGTCGCCTCGGCCGCCGAGGAGCTCGGCTCCTCGGTGCAGGAGATCGGCCGCCAGGTCGCCCAGACCAACGACATCGTCACCCGCGCCACCGAGATGGCGGAGAAGACCAACGCCCAGGTCGGAACGCTGGCGGCCTCGGCCCAGAAGATCGGCGACGTGGTCGACCTGATCCGCGCCATCGCCGAGCAGACCAACCTCTTGGCCCTCAACGCCACCATCGAGGCCGCCCGCGCCGGCGAGGCCGGCCGCGGCTTCGCCGTGGTGGCGCAGGAGGTCAAGACCCTCGCCAGCCAGACCGCGAAGGCCACCGAGGACATCGGCACCCAGGTGACCGGCATCCAGACCGCGACCGCGGAGGCGGTGCAGGCGATCGGGGCGATCAGCGCCACCATGGACGAGGTGCAGCGCTTCACCGCCGGCATCTCCGCCGCGGTCGAGCAGCAGGGCGCCGCCACCCACGAGATCTCGCGCAACGTCTCGGAGGCCTCCGCCGGCACCGCGACGGTGGCGCAGAACGTCTCGACCGTCACCGCCGCCATCGGCGAGGCCAACCGCTCGGCCCGACACGTGCTGGATTCGACCGGCGAACTGGCCCAGGCCGCCCAGCGCCTCCAGCAGTCGGTCGATACTTTCCTCCACCAGGTCGCAGCCTGACCGGCCGCCGTCGGTCGGTCCCGCCAAGCGACGTCGTTTCTCATAAACGGTTTCCGGGAGATCACACCAACGGCGGCGGAAGCCGCCCGTTGGTGTGATCGCAGATTTTCGTGAAGTCATTGATTTAAAAGACGAAAATCTGCGAGTTTCAACGGCCCATGCGTCAGCATCCGGGGCCGTTGCTATCACTTCGTGACCTCGGAAACCGCCTCGTCGAAAGCTCTGCTTTAAAAGCGGGATACTCGGCGGCCGGCGCATGATTTCCGGGTGATCGGCCGGAACCTGTGAAAGAAATTACGGACGGCCGATTTCCGTACAATCAGATTTCCCTGCGTCATATAATTAACACGCAACATCCGTCCTCCCCGCCGGTTGCGTCACTTCAGATCAAATCCAATCGCTGGTTTTACGGTTTATTGAGCGACGCATGTAACCCATAGGGTAACGCCCGAGCGGGGCGTTCCAATTGGGAAGACAATGATGCGACTCAGTGTAAGGGGACGCCTGTTCCTGCTGGTCGGACTGGTGGCGGCCGGCTGTGGAATCCTTGCCGGCGCAATGGTCTGGCTGCAGCGCGACAGCATGTATGAGGCGCGCCGCCAGCAATTGGCGACGCTGGTGCATTCGGCGACCGGCGTGCTCGATGCCTTCCACCGCCAAGCCGTGGCGGGAACGATGTCCGAAGAGGACGCCAAGAA
Organism: Blastochloris viridis; assembly: GCF_001402875.1. Taxonomy (NCBI): domain Bacteria; kingdom Pseudomonadati; phylum Pseudomonadota; class Alphaproteobacteria; order Hyphomicrobiales; family Blastochloridaceae; genus Blastochloris; species Blastochloris viridis. The sequence goes on from NZ_CP012946.1 coordinate 3,078,908, forward strand.
GGCGGCTTACGCGGTGCTGGACCGCATGCGGTACGGCGACGGCGATTACTTCTTCATCCAGGACCGTAACGGAATCCAGTGGGTGAACCCGGCCGCGCCCAAGACCATCGGCACCTCGCGGCTGGAGGTCAAGGACCCCAACGGCAAGGCCTACAATCGCGAGATGCACGAACTGACCGACCGCAACGGCGAAGCGGTGGTGTACTACGTCTTCAAGCGTGCCGGGTCCGACATTCCGGCGCCGAAGATGAGCTATGCCAAGCGGTTCGGACCGTGGGGCCTCCTGGTCGGCACCGGCGTCTATATCGACGACCTTGAGGCCGAGGTGATCAACGCCGCGCTCAAGGCCGGCGTCGCGACCGCGATGATCCTCGCCATCCTGATCTCGGTCGCGCTGTGGACCGCCCGCAGCATCGTCAAGCCGCTGCAGGTGCTGCGGACGGTGATGCTCGACCTTGCCGAGGGCCGCGACACCAACGTCGCGCTCGACACCAACCGCAAGGACGAACTCGGCGAGATGGCCGGCGCGGTGCTGGTGTTCCGCGACAACGCGATCAAGCGCGTCGAACTCGAAGCCCAGGCCAAGGCCGAGCAGGCCGCCCGTGCCGAGCGCCAAGCCCGGGTCGAAGCCGCCATCGCCGCCTTCCGCGCCGACGTCCAGACCGTGCTCGGCGCGCTCGGCGTCAATGTCGACGGGCTGGAAGCCACCGCAAAGGCCCTCACCGCCGTCGCCCAGGAAGCCAGCGAGCAGGCGGTGTCCGCCGCCGGCGCCTCCGAGCAGGCCGCCGCCAACGTCCAGAGCGTCGCCTCGGCCGCCGAGGAGCTCGGCTCCTCGGTGCAGGAGATCGGCCGCCAGGTCGCCCAGACCAACGACATCGTCACCCGCGCCACCGAGATGGCGGAGAAGACCAACGCCCAGGTCGGAACGCTGGCGGCCTCGGCCCAGAAGATCGGCGACGTGGTCGACCTGATCCGCGCCATCGCCGAGCAGACCAACCTCTTGGCCCTCAACGCCACCATCGAGGCCGCCCGCGCCGGCGAGGCCGGCCGCGGCTTCGCCGTGGTGGCTCAGGAGGTCAAGACCCTCGCCAGCCAGACCGCGAAGGCCACCGAGGACATCGGCACCCAGGTGACCGGCATCCAGACCGCGACCGCGGAGGCGGTGCAGGCGATCGGGGCGATCAGCGCCACCATGGACGAGGTGCAGCGCTTCACCGCCGGCATCTCCGCCGCGGTCGAGCAGCAGGGCGCCGCCACCCACGAGATCTCGCGCAACGTCTCGGAGGCCTCCGCCGGCACCGCGACGGTGGCGCAGAACGTCTCGACCGTCACCGCCGCCATCGGCGAGGCCAACCGCTCGGCCCGCCACGTGCTGGATTCGACCGGCGAACTGGCCCAGGCCGCCCAGCGCCTCCAGCAGTCGGTCGATACCTTCCTCCACCAGGTCGCAGCCTGATCTTCCGGTAACCGTGTCCGCAAAACACCAGCCCGCCGGTGAGCCGGCAGGCTGGTGTTTTGGTATCGTCAGCTGCGCAACCGCGGTGGCATCGGGCCGGAGCGAACATGTTCAAATGGGCGGTCGGAACTGCGTTTTTCATCGGCGCCGCGGCCGTGTTCGCGGTACGCGCCCTGACCCAGGACCCGGCCCCGCCGCAGCCACCACCGGCTGAGACCGCGCTCGGCTGCGAGGCCCCCAAGCCGGAGCCGCTGTCGCTGCGGCTCGACGGCAGCGGCCACGCCTGGAGCACGCTCAAGACCAAGACCGGCGAGGTCCGCGTCGTCGTCGACACCGGCGCGTCGATGACCACGCTGTCGGCCGAGGACGCCCGCCGGCTCGGCCTCGCCGTCCAAAGCCCGCCCCGCCGCAAGGCCCGCTTCCAGACCGCCAACGGCATGGTGGTGGGTGAACTCGACCAGCTGCTCAATGTCCGGCTCGGCCACCTCTGCCTCTACACGCTGGAGGTCGCCATCCTGCCGGCCGGCGCGCTGTCGAACAGCCTGCTCGGCATGAACTTCATGCGCAAGATGCGCAAGATCGAGGTCGGCCAGGGCCGCCTGCTGATCAGCCAGTGAGGGCGGGGCGCCGCGGCCGGCTGGACTTCGACGGCGAACCGCCGCATTGCTTCATTCTGGGCACCGGCGGCGTTTTCCGGACATCGCCCGTTTTGAGGATTTCTCAATGACGATTTCGCCTCTCGCCGGCAAGCTGCCGCCCGCGGAGCTGCTGGTCGACCTCGGCCGCCTCGATCACGCCTATTTCGACCGCGTGCCGGACCTCGACGATTCCGCCCAGCGCGTCGCCTTCGGCACCAGCGGCCACCGCGGCACCTCGCTGGCCGGCTCGTTCAACGAGGCGCACATCCTGGCGATTGCCCAGGCTATCGCAGACTACCGCACCGGCCAGGGCATCGATGGGCCGCTCTATCTCGGCAAGGACAGCCACGCCCTGTCCCACCCCGCCCAGCGCACCGCGCTGGAGGTGCTGGCGGCCAATGGCGTGACGGTGGCGATCCAGCCGGGCGACGGCATCACCCCGACGCCGGCGGTGTCGCGCGCCATCCTGGTGCACAACCGCGGCCGCACCGACCATCTCGCCGACGGCATCGTCATCACGCCCTCGCACAATCCGCCCGAGGACGGCGGCTTCAAGTACAATCCGCCCCACGGCGGCCCGGCCGATTCCGACGCCACCAAATGGATCGAGACCCGCGCCAACGCGCTGCTGCGCGAGGGCAACCGCGGCGTGAAGCGGATGTCCTACGACAAGGCGCTGACCGCCGAGACCACGCACCCGTACGATTTCATCCAGCCTTACGTCGATGACCTCGGCAGCGTGATCGACATGGCGGCGATCCGCTCGGCCGGCCTCAAGCTGGCCGCCGACCCGCTGGGCGGCGCGGCGCTGCCCTACTGGGAGCCGATCAACGCGCGCTGGGGTCTTGACATCGAGGTCGTCAACAACACGCTCGACCCGCGCTTCGCCTTCATGACCGTCGACCACGACGGCAAGATCCGGATGGACTGCTCCAGCCCCTACGCCATGGCCAGCCTGGTGCGGTTGAAGGATTCCTATCAGGTGGCGTTCGCCAACGACACCGACGCCGACCGCCACGGCATCGTCACCCCGTCGGCCGGGCTGCTGAACCCCAACCATTATCTCGCGGTGGCGATCCGCTATCTGCTCACCCACCGGCCGGACTGGCCGGCCAACGCCGCGGTCGGCAAGACGCTGGTGTCGTCCAGCATGATCGACCGCGTGGTGGCCAAGCAGGGGCGGCGGCTCGCCGAGGTGCCGGTCGGCTTCAAATGGTTCGTGGCGGGGCTGGTCGACGGCTCGTTCTGCTTCGGCGGCGAGGAGAGCGCCGGTGCCAGCTTCCTGCGCCGCGACGGCACGGTGTGGACCACCGACAAGGACGGGCTGATCCTCGACCTGCTCGCCGCCGAGATCACCGCGGTGACCGGCAAGGACCCCGGCGAGCACTACAAGGAGCTGACGGCGGAGTTCGGCGCGCCGCTCTACACCCGCATCGACGCGCCGGCGACGCCGGAGGAGAAGGCCAAGCTCGGCAAGCTGTCGCCGGCCGCGGTGGCCGCCACCGAACTCGCCGGCGATGCCATCACCGCCAAGCTCACCAACGCGCCGGGAAATGGCGCCGCCATCGGGGGCCTGAAGGTGACCACCGCCGCCGGCTGGTTCGCGGCGCGGCCGTCCGGCACCGAGAACATCTATAAGATCTACGCCGAGAGCTTCCGCGATCAGGGCCATCTCGACGCCATCGTCACCGAGGCGAAGGCCATCGTCGGCGCGGCGCTGGCGGGGGCGTGATCGCCCGCATAGCATCTCGCGCGGGATGACGCGGTGTCATCGAGATGGCGTCGTCCCGGACGGCGCGTCGCGCCGAGCCGGGACCGTCTTCCAGCAGGGGTGCGTTGTCCTGCAGACGATCCCGGCTCGCGCTGGCGCTCGGCCGGGATGACGAACGAGCCCGTAAGGGCGCGGCGCGGATGTCCGCGGCCATCGATCCGTCCGAAACGGTGTATACCGGCCAAAGCGCAACGTCCGGTCATGCAGGATCCGATGTATCCCATTCCGCAGCCCGCTCTCACGCCCAACACCTTCGCGTATGAATCGCGCCCGCTGGTGAAGCCGACCGGCTTTCGCGAATACGACGCGCGCTGGCTGTTCCAGAGCGAGATCAATCTGATGGGGGTGCAGGCGCTGGGCCTGGGGCTCGGCACCTATGTCCGCCGCAGCGGCGTTCGCCCTGAGATCGTGGTGGGGCACGATTTCCGCGGCTATTCCTCGGCGATCAAATACGCGCTGATCGCCGGCCTGATGGCGGTGGGCCTGAAAGTTCACGACATCGGCCTTGCGCTGTCGCCGATGGCCTATTTCGCCCAGTTTGCGCTCGACGTGCCGTGCGTGGCGATGGTCACCGCCTCGCACAACGACAATGGCTGGACCGGGGTGAAGATGGGGGCGAACCGTCCCCTCACCTTCGGCCCCGACGAGATGGCGGCGCTGCGCGATATCGTACTCGCCGCCGATTTCGATCTTGCGCCCGGCAGCTATGCCTTCGTCGCGGATATGGCCGAGCGCTACATCGCCGACCTGCTGGACCGGCCAAAGCTCAGCCGCAGGCTCAAGGTGGTGTGCGCCTGCGGCAACGGCACCGCCGGCGCGTTTGCGCCGAAGGTGCTGGAGGGGCTGGGCTGCGAGGTGGTGCCGCTCGACGTCGAGCCCGACTATACCTTCCCGCGCTACAATCCCAACCCCGAAGACATGAAGATGCTGCACGCCATCGCCGACACCGTGACGGCGTCGGGCGCCGAGGTCGGCCTCGGCTTCGACGGCGACGGCGACCGCTGCGGCGTGGTGGATAATCGAGGCGACGAGATCTTCGCCGACAAGGTCGGTGTGATGCTGGCGCGGGATCTCTCCGCGATCCACCCCGGCGCCACCTTCGTGGTCGACGTCAAATCGACCGGCCTCTACGCCACCGACCCGGTGCTGATCGCAAACGGCGTCACCGCCGACTACTGGAAGACCGGCCATTCCTACATCAAGCGCCGCGTCAGCGAGCTTCGGGCGCTGGCCGGCTTCGAGAAGTCCGGCCACTTCTTCTTCGGCCCGCCGATCGGACGCGGCTACGACGACGGCCTGGTTTCGGCGATCGCGGTGTGCGAGCTGCTCGACCGCAATCCGGGAAAGACGCTGGCGGAGCTGAAGGATGCGCTGCCCAAGACGTGGTCGTCACCGACCATGTCGCCGCACTGCGCCGACGAGGTGAAATACCGCGTCGCCGACGCGGTGGTGAACCACTTCGCCGCGGCGAAGGCGAACGGCGAGCTCATCGCCGGCCAGCCGATCCGCGACCTCAACACCGTCAACGGCGTGCGGGTGACGGTGGCGGATGGCTCCTGGGGCCTGGTGCGGGCGTCCTCCAACAAGCCGGAGCTGGTAGTGGTGGTGGAAAGCCCGGTGTCGGAGCGCCGGATGCACGAGATGTTCGAGGCCATCGACGCCGTGCTGCGCCGCCATCCCGAGGTCGGCGCCTATAACCAGCGGCTGTGAGAACGCTGCCGGGTGATCACGTCATGTTCGGCTCAGGAATTTTCGCCGCGCGTCATTGGCGGTTGCGCATATAGACCTGGTCCGACAGGGTGATGTTGCCGGTCAGCACGTCGCCGAAGTTCGGGGTGTAGGTGTAGGTCGCCTCGCCCAGCACCCAATAGCTGGTGGCGTTGCCGTCGGTGAGACCGCCCGGCGGCGAAAAGCTCCCGGTCGCGCGTGCGGCACCGCGCAGGCTGTAGCTCCACAGCACCTTGGCGGTGCCGGTCGTGGCGATTTCGACGCAGGTCAGCGTCACCTTCAGCGGCGCCACCGGATAAGGCGCCGCCACGATGTCGGCGGCGGTGAAGGCGTTGGCGATGTCGCTCGGCACAGACGACACGCCCTTCTTGCACCCGCTGGATTGCGCGGTGAGGTCGGCGGCGGTGCGCACCGCCTGCGAGGTCTTGCGGTCGGCGCCGACCAGCTGCGTCACCTCGATGCCGCCGATATACAGCACCAGCATCACCGGCAGGATGATGGCGAATTCGGTCGCCGCCACCGCGCGGCAGTCGCCCAGGAAGCCGCGTCCGGGCGGTTGAAACAGCGGAGCCGTCATGGCGTGGTGCCCGTGCTGATGTACGGTTCGTTCTTGAACACCACCGTCGACACCAGCAGGCGGTTGCCATTGTCGAGGTCGGCAAAGCTGAGGCCGAAGGTGCGCATCAGCAGCGGGTACTGGTAGACCGCGCGCACCATCACGACGTCGCCGGCGGTGCCGGGATCGTAGGTCTGGCCGGTCGCAACCACCTCGCCGGCCGTAACCGGCGGGTCCATGCCGATGGAGCCCCAGCCGGAGGACGACTGCACGTCGAGGATCACCTTCGAGCAGTCGATCAGGCCAACGATCTGGCTGCACAGCTCGCTTTTGAACCGGTCCCTGGTGAAGTTGCCGTTCTGGGCCTGGCCGGTGAGGATCTTCCGCGACGCCAAGGTCGTCGCGGTGTCGAGCACCTGGCTCGCCCACATGAACAGCCCGGTTTCGAGGATCGCCAGCAGCACGGCCAGGAACGGCATCGCCACGATGGCGAACTCGACCGCGGCCGAGCCGTCGGCGCTAGCGCCCAGGCGCCGTATCGCCGGCACGCCGCATTGCCGCAACAGCCGCCGTCGCCAGCCCTGCCCTGCTGCATCCGCCATCTGACCGGCTCCGCTTGGTCTGTTATCGATTCAGATTATCGGACGATCATTGACGCGACGTTAGGAACTGACGCGCTGCGGCGGCGCCGCCATTGGGTTTTCATTAACGGTTACAGCCGCGGGCGACGCGGCAAGAATGGATTAACCATGCCGGGCATTTGCCGCGTCGGCGCGGCCAGAATGGTTTGACTTAAATCGGTAGGAAATTCCCGGCGGCTAGCGTTGGCGCAACCGCCGCGGCGACCAGATAGACCCGTGGCACAGCTCAAGCAGTCGCGGAGAGTGTTGTGAAAACTCGCATCGAGCGTTTCTGGCGGAACGATACGGCCCAGGTGACGGCCGAGTACGGCTGGGTCGCCGCCGGCCTGTCGCTGGCCACGCTGGTGGTGGCGATCGCCATCGCCACCCGGTTCGGCCACCACGTCCCGCTTTAGCGGCGGAAGTTGCACGCCGTCCGAGCACCGCGAACGGTTGCCGACAACGTTAACCGAGGTTTACCCAGAACAGCTCAGTCTTCATTAACTTCGTCTGGCATTCGAACAGTTACAGCCGGTTTCGACGATTGATTTAACGTGATCGCAACAAAACGATCTTATCGTTCACGCCGATCCCGGGGGGAGGTGCAGCTTATCCTCGGGCACTTTGCAGACAAATTCAGTTGGATCCTAGGAGCAAGACCATGACCATTCTTTCGCGCTTCGTGAAGGACGAGTCCGGCGCCACCGCCATCGAGTACGGCCTGATCGCCGCCCTGATCGCGCTCGCCATCGTCACCGGCGCCACCCTGCTCGGCACCGAGATCGGCGCCCTGTTCACCCGCATCGCTAACAAGCTGAAGCTTCAGGCTGTTTAAGAGCGCTTTGACAAGGACGCGCGGAGCGGGGTTCGCCTCCGATCCCGTCCGGGTTTTGCAAGGCCCCGGCACTGCCGGGGCCTTTTGCGTTGGCCGACACCGCGTCAGCTTGGGGCAAGCCTGCTCGGGACGGCCTCGCTCGCGCCGATGCGACGCCGCAGCCGGCAGGCGGCCGCGGCAACCGGATATTCACCGCCGTGGCCTAGACCTTGGTGACACCGCCGGCAGCCGGCGACAGGGAGGCGAAATTGCTGGTGACGTTGGTGGTGCTCTCGGTGTTTCCGATGGCGATGGCGTTCGCCGCGGCGAGCGACCTGATCACCATGCGCATCTCCAACCGGGTGTCGGCGGTGCTGGTGGTCGGCTTCGTCGTCGCCGCCGTGCTGACCGGACTGCCGTTGGCCGAAGTCGGCTGGCACGTCGCCGCCGCCGCGCTGGTGCTGGCGGTCACGTTCGGCTTCTTCGCCGCCGGCTGGATGGGGGGCGGCGACGCCAAGCTGGCGAGCGCCACCGCGCTGTGGCTCGGCTGGGGCTCGCTGCTCGAATACGCCCTGATCGCCTCGGCGCTGGGCGGCGCGCTGACGCTGATTCTCCTGTCGGTGCGAACCGTGCCGTTACCGGCGGCGTTACTGCGCCAGGACTGGGTGTTACGCCTGCACCACACCAAGGCCGGCGTTCCCTACGGCATCGCGCTCGCCGCCGCCGGCCTGCTGATTTATCCGCAAACCACGTGGATGGCGGCGATCGCGCCGGGCTGAGCCGGCTCAATCGGATACCTGAAATTAACCTTAAATTGACCGATCGCGGGTGAAATCTCGGCACGTCCCGGATTCTTGGCCGGGCTGCGTCCGGGGTGGTGGGTCATGAAACGCGCTCGCGTGGTGGTTCTGTTGGTCGCGCTTGGCGCCGGCGCCCTCGCCGCGCTGTTGGCCGCAGGCTCGCCACCGGCGAAGACCGTCGTCGTGCAGCAGCCGGCCAAGCAGATCGATACCGTCGACGTCCTGATCGCCAGCGTCGATATCGGCACCGGCAACACGGTCAAACCGGGCGATATCGCCTGGGAGGCCTGGCCCGCCGCGGCCGCGGGACCGCAATTCATCACTCGCGAGCACAAGCCGGACGCGCCCGAAGCCCTGTCGGGCACCATCGCCCGCACCGCGTTCGCCAAGGGCGAGCCGATCCGCGAAGCCAAGCTGATCCGCGCCGACGGCTCCGGCTTCATGGCGGCGATGCTGCCGCCGGGCATGCGCGCCACCTCGGTCGAGATCACGCCCGAGACCGGCGCCGCAGGCTTCATCCTTCCCAACGACCGCGTCGACGTCATCCTCACCAAGCGCAGCTCCAGCGAGAAGGCTGATGCCAAGGCCGAGACCGTGCTCGTCAACGTGCGCGTCCTGGCGATCGACCAGACGATCGAAGAAAAGAACGGCGACAAGGTCGTCGTCGGCAAGACCGCGACCCTCGAGCTCAACGGACGCCAGACCGAGACCCTCGCTCAAGCCCGCCAGAGCGGCTCCATTTCGCTCGCGTTGCGCTCGATCGCCGACGCCACCGACACCGAGCCGGTTCGCGATGGCGGCGTGAACATCATCTACGGCATGGCAACCGGCGCGGGCCACTGAGAACCGGGAACTGAGATGAAGACCACATGGTTGCACCGCGCGGTTCCGGCGACGCTCGCCGCGACCTTGCTGTTGGTGCCGGCGGCACCTTCGCCGGTCGCCGCCGCCGAGCCTGTCGTCCGGGTCGCCGACGGCGACTCCGGATCGCGCATGCTGGCGCTCGGCCGCGGCAAATCGGTCGCGATCGAGCTGCCGCGCGACGCCAAGGACGTGCTGGTGGTCGATCCCGACGTCGCCAACGCGGTGGTGCGCTCGGCCCGGCGCGTGTTCGTGGTCGGCGTCAAGGCCGGCCAGACCAACATCGTGTTCTTCGACACCGACGGACGCCAGATCGCCGCCTTCGACATCACCGTCGGCGTCGACACCGCCGCGCTGCAGGCCACGCTGCGCCGGCTGATGCCGAACGGCGACATCCGGGTCGATGCCGCCGGCAAGGCCGTGGTGCTGTCGGGCACCGTCGCCAACGCCGCCGACGCGGCCCAGGCCGTCAGCATCGCCGCGACCTTCCTCGCCGACGCGAAAGGCAGCGGATCGGGCGACTCGAAGCCGGCCAGTTCCGGCGACGACGGCACCAAGAACGTCATCAACCGCCTCACCATCCGCGCCAAGGAGCAGGTGATGCTCAAGGTGGTGGTGGCGGAGGTGAAGCGCACCGTGGTCAAGCAGCTCGGCGTCGACCTCAACGGCACGCTGACGGTCGGCACCGACATCGCGCTGCGCAACTACACCAACGTGTTCCCGGTCAATGGCGGCGCCATCGCCAATGGCGGGCTCGGCAATGCCGGCGGCTCGGGCATCGCGCCGGTATTCAACGGCTCGGGCGGCACGGTCGCGGCCATCATCCAGGCGATGGAGCAGGCCGGCGTGATGCGCACGCTGGCGGAGCCGACGCTGACGGCGATTTCCGGCGAGCAGGCCAAGTTCCTCGCCGGCGGCGAGTTCCCGGTGGCGGCGGGCCGCAACTGCGACACCTCGGGCTACTGCACCGTCGACATCCAGTGGAAGCCGTTCGGCGTCGGGCTCGACTTCACCCCGGTGGTGCTGTCGGAAGGACGCATCAGCCTGCGGGTCGGCACCGAGGTGTCGGAGCTGTCGTCCGACAACACCGTCCAGACCACCGCCGGCATCATCCCGTCCCTGAAGGTGCGCCGCGCCAGCTCGACCGTCGAGCTGCCCTCCGGCGGCTCGATCATGATGGCCGGCCTGATCAAGGAGGAGACCAAGCAGAGCGTCAACGGCACGCCGGGCCTGCAGAGCCTGCCGGTGCTCGGCACGCTGTTCCGCTCGCGCGACTACCAGAGCGGGCAGACCGAGCTGATGGTGATGGTGACGCCCTACATCGTGAACGCGGTGGCGCGCTCGGAGCTGCAGACCCCCGACGAGGGCTTCGCGCCGGCGTCCGACCCCTCCACCATCCTGCTCGGGCGGATCAACCGCATCTACGGCGTCGCCGGCAAGGTCGATCCGACCCGGCCCTATCACGGCACCTACGGCTTCATCATCGATTGAGCGGACCGGAGACCACCATGTCGAGATCACCCAAGATCGCCCGGCCCGTCTGGCGCAGCTCCGTTCTCGCCCGCGCTGCCGCCGGCACCGCGCTCGCCGCGCTGCTGGCGGGCTGCCACGCCGACCGCGTGGTCGAGAGCGGCTATCCGATGCCCTATGCCGAGCGCCACCCCATCCGCATCGCCGAGGGCGGCGCCGTCCACGAGATCCTGATCGGCACCGGCCGCGGCTCGCTGACGCCGCTGCAGCGCGCCGAGCTGACCTCGTTCGCCGGAAGCTGGCGCCGCCGCGGCACCGGCGGCGTCACCATCGAGGTGCCGGCCGGCAGCGTCAACGAGCAGGCCGCCCACGCCGCCACCCGCGAGGTGCGCGCGGTGCTCACCGCCGCCGGCATCCCGCCCCACGGCATCGCCGTCGCCTCCTACGTGCCGCTGCCGGAGAACACCCTGGCGCCGCTCAGGGTGGTCTATCCCACCGTCAAGGCGGAAGCCGGCCCGTGCGGCGTGTGGCCGGACGATCTCGGCGTGGCGGACTATGGGCTCCAGGTCGAGAACCGGCCCTATTGGAACTTCGGGTGCGCCAACCAGAAGGCCATGGCCGCCATGATCGACAATCCCGCCGATCTGGTGCAGCCGCGCTCGGTGCAGGCGCAGAGCGCAGCGCGGCGCAGAACCGTCATCGACGCCTATGTGCGCGGCCAGGACACCTCGACCGAGGTTCGTGACAAGGACGGCGAAAAAATCAGCGAGGTGGCGAAATGACGCGACAGGTTGCGCTTGCCCCGTCATTCCCCGCGCCCGAGCCGGGCGAGGAGCACATCGCGCCGGTGCCGCGCATCTCGATCCAGGCGTTCTGCGAAAGCCACGACGCCAGCGCCACCATTGCCGCCGCCGCCGAAGACCGCCGCATGGCGAAGGCCCATCTCAAGGTGCAGGCCGGCGGTATCGCCGCGGCGCTGGAGGCCTATCGCGGGGCGCCGACGCCGAACGTGATCGTCATCGAGCATTCCGGCGCGCGCGAGGACCTGCTGAACGGCCTCGACCGCCTCGCCGAGTGCTGCGACCTCGGCACCAAGCTGATCGTGATCGGCCGCCTCAACGACGTCCAGCTCTACCGCGAGCTGACCCGCCGCGGCGTGTCGGACTATCTGATCGCGCCGATCGGCCGCATCGACATCATCCGCGCGATTTCCGCGGTGTTCACCGCACCCGACGCCGAGCCGGTCGGCCGCACCCTGGCCGTGGTCGGCGCCAAGGGCGGCGCCGGCGCCTCGACCGTCGCCCACAACATCGCGTGGTCGATCGCCCGCGACATCGTCATCGACACCGTGGTGGTCGATCTCGACCTGCCGTTCGGCACCGCCGGCCTCGACTACAACCAGGACCCGCCACAGGGCGTGGCGGATGCGATGTTCGCGCCCGAGCGGGTCGATTCCGCCTTCATCGACCGGCTGATGTCCAAATGCGCCGAACACCTGTCGGTGCTGGCCGCACCGGCGACGCTCGAGCGCACCTATGATTTCGACGCCGAGGCGGTCGACCCGGTGCTCGACGTGCTGCGCACCACCGTGCCGTGGATCGTGCTCGATGTGCCGCATCTGTGGACCGGATGGGCCAAGCGAGCGCTGATCGCGGCGGACCAGATCCTCATCGTCGCCACGCCCGATTTGGCCTCGCTGCGCAATGCCAAGAACCTGATCGACCTGATCCGCGCCGCGCGGCCGAACGACCGGCCGCCGCTCTACATGCTGAACCAGGTCGGCGTGCCGAAGCGGCCGGAGATCCGCGCTGCCGACTTCGCCAAGGCGCTCGAAACCTCGCCGATCGTGTCGATGCCATTCGAGCCGCAACTGTTCGGCGTCGCCGCCAACAACGGCCAGATGGTCGCCGAGGTCGACGCCAAGCACCGCGTCACCGATACCTTCCGCCAATTGGCCCAGACCATCACCGGCAAGAACGACCCGAAGAAAACGCGCGCGTCGGCGCTGCTGACGCCGCTGATCGAGAAGATGCGGACAAAACTGGTCAAGAGCTGAGGTCGCCATGTTCGGCAAGCGTGCAGGTGTCGGACCGGGGCAGACCGGCGGGGTCGGGCTCAGCCCGACGCCTGTGACGACGGTGTTGACCGCGCCGACCCTGGTGCCCGCGCGCAGCCCCGAGGCGGGCCGGCCGCTTGAGCCGGGGCGGATGCTGCCCCCGGCGCCACCGCCGCCGCCCCACGACGCGCGCCGCTCCGAGCGCTTCTACGAGGTCAAGAGCCAGATCTTCGGCGCGCTGATCGAGGCGATCGACCTCACCCAGCTCGCCCGGCTCGACGGCGAGAGCGCACGCGAGGAAATCCGCGACATCGTCGCCGAAATCATCACGATCAAGAACATCGTGATGTCGATCGCCGAGCAGGAAGACCTGCTCACCGACATCTGCAACGACGTGCTCGGCTACGGACCGCTCGAACCGCTGCTGGCGCGCGACGACATCGCCGACATCATGGTGAACGGCGCCGAGACCGTCTACATCGAGACCCACGGCAAGATTCAGCAGACGTCGGTGCGCTTTCGCGACAACCAGCAGCTGATGAACATCTGCCAGCGCATCGTCAGCCAGGTCGGCCGCCGCGTCGACGAATCGAGCCCGATCTGCGACGCCCGCCTGCCGGACGGCTCCCGCGTCAACGTCATCGCGCCGCCGCTGGCGATCGACGGTCCGAGCCTGACCATCCGCAAGTTCAAGAAGGACAAGCTCACCCTCGACCAACTGGTCCGCCTCGGCTCGATCAGCTCGGAGGGCGCCGAGATCCTCAAGATCATCGGCCGTGTCCGCTGCAACACCGTGATCTCCGGTGGAACCGGCTCGGGCAAGACCACGCTGCTGAACTGCCTCACCAACTACATCGACCATGACGAGCGCGTCATCACCTGCGAGGACGCCGCCGAGCTGCAGCTGCAGCAGCCGCACGTGGTTCGGCTCGAAACCCGGCCGCCGAACCTCGAAGGCGAGGGCCAGGTCACCATGCGCGATTTGGTCAAGAACTGCCTGCGCATGCGGCCGGAGCGCATCATCGTCGGCGAGGTGCGCGGGCCGGAGGCGTTCGACCTGTTGCAGGCGATGAACACCGGCCATGACGGCTCGATGGGCACGCTGCACGCCAACTCGCCGCGCGAGTGCCTGTCGCGCATCGAATCGATGATCACGATGGGCGGCTATGCGCTGCCCTCCAGGACCATCCGCGAGATGATCGTCGCATCGATCGACGTCGTCATCCAGGCCGCCCGCATGCGCGACGGCACGCGCCGCATCACCCACATCACCGAGGTGATGGGCATGGAGGGCGACGTCATCATCTCGCAGGACCTGTTCGTGTACGACCTGCTGGGCGAGGACGCGGGCGGCAAGATCATCGGCCGCCACCGCTCGACCGGCATCGGCCGGCCGCGGTTCTGGGAGCGGGCCCGCTATTTCGGCGAGGAACGCCGGCTCGCCGCCGCGCTGGACGCATCCGAGGCCGCCGAAACGCCGGTCCGGAGCTGAGCGATGGCACTCGACTCGATCGCCGTCATCACGCTGGCCTCGATCTCGGCCGGCGGCATTGCCTGGGTGTTCCTTTATCCGCTGCTGTCGGGCGAGCGCCAGGCCGAGCGGCGGATGTCGCAGGTCTCCGCCCACGACGTCGCCGCCGCGCGGCGGGCCCGGCGCGACGAGCCGACCATCAACCGCCGCCAGCAGGTCGAGGACTCGCTGAAGGCGCTCGAGGAGCGCCAGAAGAACGCCAACAATCCCTCGCTGGCGATCCGCCTGAACCAGGCCGGCGTCAGCTGGTCCAAGCAGCAGTATTATCTGATCAGCGCCGGCATCGGCCTGACGCTGGGGCTGATCGCCCTCCTGACCGGGCAGCACCTGCTGGTGGCGCTCGGCGCCGCCTTCGCCGGCGGCTTCGGCATCCCGCGCTGGCTGCTGAGCTACCTCAAGAAGCGGCGCGAGGCGAAGTTCGTGCTGGAATTTCCCGCCGCCATCGACGTCATCGTTCGCGGCGTCAAGGCCGGCCTGCCGCTCGGCGACTGCATCACCATCATCGCCAACGAGGCGCAGGAGCCGGTCCGCACCGAATTCCGGCTGATCGTCGAGGCGACGACGCTGGGCGTGACGCTGCCCGAGGCGGTGACGAAGCTCTATGAGCGCGTGCCGCTGCCAGAAGCCAATTTCTTCGGCATCGTCGTCGCGATCCAGCAGCGCACCGGCGGCAACCTGTCCGAGGTTCTCGGCAACCTCTCGCGCGTGCTGCGCGACCGCAAGAAGATGAAGGGCAAGATCGCCGCGCTGTCGATGGAGGCCAAGGCCTCGGCGTGGATCATCGGCTCGCTGCCGGTGATCGTGGCATTTCTGATTTACCTCACCAGCCAGAAATACATCGAGCTGCTGTGGACCACGCCAATCGGCCAAGTTCTGCTCGTGTGCAGCGCGGTGTGGATGACCATGGGCATCCTGGTGATGAAGCGCATGATCAATTTCGACTTCTGAGGCGCCGCATGCTCGAACTCGTGATTCAAAAGCTGCAGGACACCACCTTCCTGACGGCGCTGTTCACGGCGATCGCGGTCGCGGCGACAGCCTGGACGCTGATCACCACGCTGGTGCCGGCGGACGGGCTGGAGAAGCGGATGAAGGCGGTCGCCGTCGAGCGCGCCGCGATCCGCCAGCGCGAGCGCGAACGGCTGGCGCACAGCGAGCGCATCGACCTGCGCGGCCGCAGCCCGAAGGACTACATGCGGGTTACGGTCGAACAGCTCAACCTGCGCAAATGGCTGGGCGAGGACGATGTCCGCGAAAAGCTGCGGCGGGCCGGCTTCCGCGGCCACGGTCCCTATGTGGTCTTTCTGTTCTTCCGCCTGGTGGCGCCGGTGGGGCTGTTCCTGTTCACCGCACTCTACATCTTCGCGATCGTGCCGCTGGACCTCCCGGCGACGGTGAAGATCATGATCTGCGTGGTGGCGGCCTATCTCGGCATCAAGGCGCCCGATATCTTCCTGAAGAATCGGATCCAGCAGCGCCATGCCTCGATCAAGCGCGCCTTTCCCGACGCGCTCGACCTGCTGCTGATCTGCGTCGAGGCCGGTATGTCGATCGAGGTGGCATTCCGCAAGGTTTCCGAGGAAATCGGCACGCAATCGGTGCCGCTCGCGGAGGAGTTCACCCTCACCACCGCGGAGCTGTCCTACCTGCCGGACCGCCGCGCCGCCTACGAGAACCTCGCCAACCGGGTCGACATCGACGGCGTCAAGGCGGTGTGCATGGCGTTGATCCAGTCCGAGCGCTACGGCACCCCGCTCGGCCAGACCTTGCGGGTCATGGCCCAGGAAAACCGCGACATCCGCATGACCGAGGCGGAAAAGAAGGCCGCGGCGCTGCCGCCGAAGCTGACGGTGCCGATGATCCTGTTCTTCCTGCCGGTGCTGTTCGTCGTGATCCTCGGACCGGCCGCGATCCAGATCATCAAGATGCGGGGGTGAGCGCCGCGCCGGCCGGGCCGGCTCCTCGCCACCGCTCCGGTTCTCCGCTGGTCAAGCCGGAGCGCCGGCTGCCGATCGCGACAATCCCATTCTCGAAGCCGGGGTCTCGATGACGCCGTTTCCGGGATCACGAAGCGGTGCGGCGCGGACATCCGATCCCCAAAAACCGAAATCTCCGCAAACCGGCGGCCGGCGTTGCGGAGATTGGCGTTTCGCGACGATCCAGGTGGCGGTCGCCGGCCGCCAGCCCTCAATGGGTCGACGTGCTGGCCGGCGCGTGCGCGGCGACAACCGCGGCTCCCGGACGCGGGGCCGGCTTGCCGGCCGAAGCCGACGTCTCGCCGGCGGCGCCGATTTTCTGCCAGTTGTTCGGCTGGGACAGCATCGTGCGCAGATAGGCGACGTTGGCCTGGGCTTCGGTCGGCGGCAGGTCCTTGCTCACCAGCCGTTCGGCCTCTTCGAACCGACCCTGCAGCCCGATCACGAGAGCAAGGTTTTGCCGAATGCGGGCGTCCGTCCGCGGCTGTTCCGCCGCCCGGCGCAGCACCGCTTCCGCCTGCGATAATTCCCGCGACAACATGTGCGACAATCCAAGATTGGACAGCACGGCAGGCTCCTCAGGGCTGATCGTCAAGGCCTGCTGGTAGACTTTTCGTGCGTCGGCATTGCGTCCCATTTGATCGAGCACCGCTCCCTGAACGTTGAGGATGCGCCAATCCGGCTGGTCGGGCGAATGGGCCCGCGACAGCGCCTCCAGCGCGGGTTCGAACTGACCGTTATCGGCGAGCGAGCGGCCATAGGCACCGGCCACGGCCTTGTCCTTGGGGTTGCGCAGCGTCGCCTGCTGCAGCACCGCGACTGCCTGCTCGCGCTGCCCGGTGGCGCGCAGCGCCAGCGCGTAGTCGACCGCGACGCGCGGATCGCCCGGGTTCTGGCGGTAGCGCCCGGACAGGCTGTCGACGCGCTGGCGCCAATCGCCCTTCCCGGTGTCGGATGAGGGCGCCACCGATCCTGTCACGTTGCCAGTGCTGGCGCAGCCGCCGGCCAACAGCCCGAGACCGACCGTCAAGGCCAGCAACGAACCACGGCAGAAACCGCCAGGGGAATTAGGCCGACCGTCGTACATGACACGCTCCGACACGGGCTTCGAATCCCGTCTTCTGAGCTTCGAACATGGGTTATTAACCCTAACGTGAGGTTAAGTGACGGCGAGACGCGGCTTCCGGGCCAGCGTGGTGACTGCCATTGGTGATCGGATTTCCCTTGAGTTTCCGTGGTTGATACGGTTTCCGGCTGATCGCTCCGTGAGCCCGGACACAACCTCGCCGAAAAAACCTTGATCGGAGGGGGATTTATCGGCGACAGGAATACGAAACTCCGGCCGATCGGCCGGATTTCGTATGAGCACCCGCCGATGCATGCCGCGCTGATCGCAACCGACCCCGCCGCCCGCCCGTTGTGGCTGGTCACCGCCAACGACTGGCCGGCAGTGCGTGAGGCGCTCGGCGCCCCCGCCGCGGCGTTCGCCGAGGCGGCCGGCTTTGCGCCCGAGCCCGGCCGGCACGTCGCGCTGCCGGACGCCGACGGCGCGCTCGGTGGCTTTCTGTTCGGGCTGGGTCGCGGCACCGAGGCGGCCGACCGGCTGATCGCCGGCAAGCTGGCCGAGGTGTTGCCAGCCGGCGCGTGGCGCCTCGCCGTGCCGCCGCCGGAGCCGGCTCTGACGGTGCTCGCCATCCTGCTCGGCAGCTATCGCTTCACGCGTTATCGCAGTGCCAGCCCGGCCAAGTTCCGGCTGGTGGTGCCGGACGGCGTCGATGCCGAGGAGGTGTCTCGGCTGGCCGAGGCGGTGTTCCTGGTGCGCGACCTCGTCAACACCCCGGCCAACGACCTCGGCCCGGCCGAACTCGAGGACGCGGTGCGGGCGGTGGCCGCGCCGCACGGCGCCGAAGTGACCAGCATCGTTGGCGAGGACCTGCTCGCCGCCGGCTTTCCGCTGATCCACGCCGTCGGCAAGGGCTCGGCGCGGGCGCCGCGCCTGATCGAGCTGCGTTGGGGCGACCCCGCCCATCCCAAGCTGACGCTGGTGGGCAAGGGGGTGTGCTTCGATACCGGCGGGCTCGACATCAAGCCGGCCTCCGCCATGCTCTTGATGAAAAAGGACATGGGCGGCGCTGCCACCGCGCTGGCGCTGGCAAAGCTGGTGATGGAGCGCGCGCTGCCGGTGCGCCTGCGGCTGCTGGTGCCGGCGGTGGAGAACGCCATCTCCGGCACCGCATTCCGACCGGGCGACGTCTATCCCAGCCGCAAGGGCCTTTCGATCGAAGTCGGCGACACCGACGCCGAGGGCCGGCTGGTGCTGGCCGACGCCCTCGCCCTGGCCGATGCCGAGGCCCCCGACCTTTTGATCGATTTCGCCACCCTGACCGGCGCCGCCCGCGTCGCGCTCGGGCCCGACATCCCGCCGGCGTTCACCGACGACGACGACCTGGCGGCCGCGCTTGCGCGCCACGCCGCCGCGACCGCCGACCCGGTGTGGCGACTGCCGCTGTGGCGGCCCTATGCCAGCGGCCTCGACTCAAAGGTGGCCGACCTCTCCAGCGTGGCGCCGGGCGGCTTTGCCGGGTCGATCATGGCGGCGCTGTTCCTGGCGCGCTTCGTCGAGGCGGCGAAGTGCTGGCTGCACCTCGACATCTATGCCTGGACGCCCAAGCCGAAGCCCGGCCGGCCGGAGGGCGGCGAGGCCCAGACCCTGCGGGCGCTCGATGCGCTGCTTCAGGATCGATTCAAATTGTGATTCCGCCACGTGAAATCTTGCGTGCCAATCCCATGGTGGAGAATAATACGCAGGCGTAACAATCTCCGCAGCCGATGGCCGTCGAACTCCGCCCCACCCAGGCACTCAAACTGTTGCACGATCTGGCGCTCGGCCAGGTCCGCGACAGCGAGCCGGATTTAACCCAGCGGCAGCTCGCGATCCTGCTGACGGTTTATCTGGAAGTGCCGCCCCATACCGTCCGCGGCCTCGCCGCCAAGCTCGGCGTCACCAAGCCGGTCATTACCCGCGCCCTCGACACCATGGGCAAGCTCGGGCTGGTGACCCGCCGCCGCGACGAGGCCGACCGCCGTAACGTGATTATCCAGCGCACCGTCCGGGGCTCGCTCTATGTCGAGCGGCTCGGCGACCTCGTGGTGGCGCGCGCCAGGGAGCTTCATGCATGACCGGATACGATCCGCGGCTGACGCCCGCACGGCCGGATCTCGCGGCCCTTCATCTCGAAGGCAAGGTGCCTGCGGCGCGCTACGTCGCGGGCACGGTGTGCCAGGTGATCGTTCCGGCCGCGCCGCTGCGGCGCGAGCCGGTCGCCGACCAGCCGCTGGCGACCGAGGTGCTCTACGGCGAACGCGTCACCATCTACGAGGCGACGGTGGAGGGCTGGGCCTGGGGCCAGATCGAATCCGACGGCTATGTCGGCTGGCTGCCGTCGAGCGCGCTGGCCCCGCCGGGGCCGGCGCCGACCCATTGCGTGCGGGTGCCGCGCACCTTCATCTTCCCCGCGCCCAACATCAAGCTGCCGCCGCTGGCGGCGCCGACGCTCGGCGCGCGGCTCGCCATCACCGGCACCGAGGGGCGGTTCGTCGTCACCGCCGAGGGCGGCTATATCCCCGCCCATCACGTCCGCCCGCTGGCCGGACCGCTGGAGCGCGACTTCGTCACCGTCGCCGAGCGGCTGCTCGGCGTGCCCTATCTGTGGGGCGGCAAGACCCCGCTCGGCTTCGACTGCTCCGGCCTGGTTCAGGTCGCGCTCGACGCCGCCGGCATCAAGGCGCCGCGCGACAGCGACCAGCAGGAGGCGACGCTGGGCAAGCCGATCGACCCCGGCGTCGACTTCGCCAACGTCCAGCGCGGCGACCTGGTGTTCTGGCCCGGCCACGTCGCCATCGTCAGCGACCCGCAGACGCTGGTCCACGCCAATGCCTGGCACATGATGGTGGCGATCGAGCCGCTGGCGCAGGCGCTCTCGCGCATCGTCCGCACCGGGGCGGTGGTGAACGCGGTGTGCCGCTTGCCGGCCTGGGTGGAGTAAGCGCGGGCGCAACCGGCTGCGTTATACTGTGGCCCCGAAGGCTGACCTTTCTTGGCCTCATGGTGAGGAGGCTGCGCAGAGCCGTCTCGAACCATGGGCCGACCTCGCTGGTCCGCCTCATACGATTTCCGTTTGATCAGCTCGGCTCTTTCTTCCCTCTCCCCTTGCGGGAGAGGGTGCCGAGCGATCGTAAAGATCGCGAGGCGGGTGAGGGGGCCTGCGCGCAGAAGGCTGACATACCCCTCACCCGGCTCGGATTTCGCTGCGCTCATCCTCGCCACCCTCTCCCGCAAGGGGAGAGGGAAAAGACGCGCCCCCGACCAACGGCCATTCCGAGCCGATCAGCCGGAAACCGTATCATCCTTCGAGACGCCCGCTATCGCGGGCTCATCAGGATGAGGCGAGCTGGCGTTGGTGGAAGGTCAAGCTCATAGGCCGGGTACTATTCCAACGGCCCGGATGCTGATGCCTGGAGCCGCTGGACGTCGCCAGATTTTCGTCTTTTAAATCAATCATTTCACGGAGATCTGCGGCGAGTTCATCCGGAGACGGTGTCACTCGCCTTGCCGTTCAGGGTCTTGCGGAACGGATCGGCGGAATAGACCCCGAGAACCTTCAGCTCCTCGCAGAAGAACTCCAGCTCCTCCAGCGCCAGCTTGACCGGGCGGTGGTCGGGGTGGCCCTCGATGTCGGCGTAGAACTGGGTGGCGGAGAAGCTGCCCTCGACCATGTAGCTTTCCAGCTTGGTCATGTTGACCGAGTTGGTGGCGAAGCCGCCGAGCGCCTTGTAGAGCGCCGCCGGCACGTTGCGCACCCGGAACACGAAGGTGGTCATGGTCGGGCCGTTGTCGGCCGGCGCCCAGTCCGGCTCCGGCGACATCACCAAAAAGCGCGTGGTGTTGTGCGATTCGTCCTCGACGTCCTCGGCCAGGATGCTGAGGCCGTAGATCTTGGCGGCGAGGCGGGAGGCGATGGCGGCGCGGGAGGGATCGCGCGATTCGGCGACGTGGCGCGCGGAGCCGGCGGTATCGGCGGCGGTGATGGCGCGAAGGCCGAGCTTGCGGATGGTGCGGCGGCACTGGCCGAGCGCCTGGACGTGGCTTTCCACCGTCTTGAGGGTGGCGAGGGTCGCGCCCGGCACCGCCATCAACTGGTGGCGCACCGGCAGGAAATGCTCGCCGACGATGTTGAGGCCGGAGGTCGGCAACAGGTGATGGATATCGGCGACGCGGCCGGCCACCGAGTTCTCGATCGGGATCATGCCGAGCGCGGCCGAGCCATCCTTCACCGCCGCCAGGGCGTCCTCGAAGGTCGCGGCCGGCAGCGCCACCAAATCCGGGAAGGCCTCCTGGCAGGCGATATGCGAGTTCGCCCCGGGCTCGCCCTGGAACACGATCATT
Organism: Blastochloris viridis; assembly: GCF_001402875.1. Taxonomy (NCBI): domain Bacteria; kingdom Pseudomonadati; phylum Pseudomonadota; class Alphaproteobacteria; order Hyphomicrobiales; family Blastochloridaceae; genus Blastochloris; species Blastochloris viridis. The sequence goes on from NZ_CP012946.1 coordinate 3,100,631, forward strand.
TTCTTGGACATCACGCGTCTTCTCGGTTGGATGCCGCGCCCTGAAGCAGGGATTGGGCGCGGGTCAGGTCGGCTGCGACGTCGACGCCAAGCGGCACGGCATCGACGATGGCGACGTCGATTCGCATGCCGGCCTCCAGCGCGCGAAGCTGCTCCAGCCGCTCGCGCCGCTCCAGCGGCGAGGGCGGAAGCTCGACGAACCGGGCGAGCGCCGCCCGGCGGTAGGCATAAAGCCCGATGTGGTGGTAGAGCGGCCCGTCCCCGGACGGGGCGGTGGCGCGGGTAAAATAGAGCGCGCGCAGGCGGCCGGGCGCCACCTGCGAACCCACCACCTTGACCACGTTGGGGTCGGTCTTCTCCTCCTCGCGCACGATCTCGGCGGCCAGCGTGCCGATGTCGACGGCGGGGTCGGCCAGCGGCGCCAGCGCGGCGCGGATGGTGGCAGGCGAAATGGTCGGCAGGTCGCCCTGGACGTTGACGACGACGTCGATGTTGCGGTGCGGGTCGATCTTGCTCAACGCCTCGAAGATGCGGTCGGAGCCGCAGGCGTGGTCGGCCCGCGTCATCACCGCCGTCGCGCCGGCGGCCTCGGCGGCCCGGGCGATGGCGTCGTCATCGGTCGCCACCACCACTTCGCCGAGCATGGCTTCGCGGGCGCGGTCGACGACGTGGGCGATCATCGGGCGGCCGTTGATGTCCGCCAGCGGCTTGCCGGGCAGGCGGGTCGAGGCGAAACGAGCCGGAACGAGCAGGACGACGCGGTCGGCGGACATGGCGGCCCCTTTCGTGGCCCATGCGGAGGAAAGCCGGCAGCCGGCACCAGCGCGGTGCCCGGCCTCGGCAGCGTTCGATCCGCGGCATCAACAGGTTACGATCCGGCCCCCGGCATTCGCCGATTCGGATGCCGGGGGCCGGATCGTTCGGAAACGACTGGCGCCGCTTATAAGGGCTGGCTCGCCCCGCGCAACGTGGTTGGCCCCGAACGCAGGCACCGCGGGCCGGTTTCCTTGCGCCAATCGGCCATCTCCAGCATCGTTTGCCGCTTGGCGTTCGCGGCGTGGTGAAGACATAAAATGGCCAAGACATAAAAACGCGCCATAATCGTCCGATCAGACACCACCACCCGATTCCGACGGAACCTGAACCATTTGGAGCATTTCGCGTGGCCTGGCTCGATTTCCGCGCTGTTCGCCTGCCTGTCGCCGCCGTTGCCGCGGCTGCCCTCGCCGCCGCGCTGACGATCGCGCCCGCAAAAGCCGAGGATGCCGCAAAAGCCGGTGACAAAGCGTGGCGGCACGCCCTGTCGCTGCTGGGCGAGCCGAAGGAACAGCCGGGGTTCGCCCATTTCGGCTACGTCAACCCGGACGCCCCCAAGGGCGGCACCGCCCGCCTCGCCGCGATGGGGACGTTCGACAACCTGAACCAGGTGGTCGCCAATGTCCGCGGCAACATCGCGCTGGGGCTCGACCTGCTGTACGACACGCTGATGACGCCGTCGCTGGACGAGGTCGGCACCTCCTACGGCCTGCTGGCCGAGGCGGTGTCCTATCCTGCGGACTATTCCCAGGTCAGCTATCGCCTGCGCCCGCAAGCGCGCTGGCACGACGGCAAGCCGGTGACGGTGGAGGACGTGATCTGGTCGTTCGAGGTGTGGCGCAAGAACTCGCCGACCTCCCAGCGCTATTACCGCCACGTCAAATCGGTCGAAAAGACCGGCGAGCGCGAGGTGACCTTCGTCTTCGACGAGCCCGGCAACCGCGAACTGCCGCAGATCGTCGGCGAGTTCCAGATTCTGCCCAAGCACTGGTGGGAGGGCACCGACCCCTCCGGCAAGCCGCGCGACGTCACCACCTCGACGCTGGAGTTTCCGCTCGGCGGCGGCGCCTACCGCATCAAGTCGGCCGAGCCCGGCCGCACCATCGTCTATGAGCGGGTGGCGGACTACTGGGCCGACAAGCTGCCGGTCAATGTCGGCATCAACAATTTCGACGAGGTCCGCTTCGAGTATTTCCGCGACTCGACGGTGGCGCTGGAGGCATTCAAGGCCGACCAGCTCGACTGGCGCACCGAATCGAGCGCCAAGGACTGGGCCACCGCCTACGATTTCCCGGCGGTGCGCGACAAGCGGGTGGTGCTGGAGGAGTTCCCGATCCGCAGCATGGGCATCATGCAGGCGTTTGCGTTCAACCTGCGCCGCGACAAGTTCCAGGACCCGCGGGTGCGGCTCGCCTTCGATCTCGCCTTCGATTTCGAGGACATGAACCAGACGCTGTTCTTCGGCCAATACCACCGCATCGCCAGCTTCTTCGAGGGGACCGAGCTGGCGTCGTCCGGCGTCCCGCAGGGGCTGGAACTGGAAATCCTGGAGAGCGTTCGCGACAAGGTGCCGCCGGCGCTGTTCACCGAGCCCTACCGCACCCCGAGCGGCAGCGGCCCCGAAGCGATGCGCGCCAACCTGCGCGAGGCGCAAAAGCTGCTGGGCGAGGCCGGCTGGGAGGTGAAGGACCGCCGCCTGACCAACATCAAGACCGGCGAGCCGTTCATGGTCGAGTTCCTCATCTCCCAGCCCAGTTTCGAGCGGGTGGTGCTGCGCTACAAACCGACCCTGGAGCGGCTCGGCATCGTGATGTCGGTGCGCACCGTCGACGACACCCAATATCAGAACCGGGTGCGCCAGTTCGATTTCGACGTCGTCGTCAACAGTTGGGGCCAGTCGCTGTCGCCGGGCAACGAGCAGCGTTACTACTGGGGCTCGGAGGCGGCGGACGTGCCCGGCACCGGCAATATCGGCGGCATCAAGAACCCGGCGGTCGATGCGCTGATCGAGCGCATCATCTTCGCTAAGACCCGCGAGGAACTGGTGGCGACCACCCGCGCGCTCGACCGCGTGCTGATGTGGAACCGCTACGTCGTGCCGCAATGGACCTACGGCAAGCAGCGCACCGCACGCTGGGACCGCTTCGGCAAACCCGAGCGCATGCCGGCCTACGCCGCCGCCGCGTTCCCGACCATCTGGTGGTGGAAGGCCGACGCCACGCCGGCGGCCGAGGCGAAGCCTTGACCTTCGGCCGCGGAAAGCCGCCCATGATCCGGTTTGGCCTCACCCGGCGCGGCACGCTGGCGGCGCTCGCCGGCGCCGCCGCCAGCCCCCTGCTCCCGGTGCCGGGCCGCGCCGAGCCGCCGGCCCGCCCGGCGTCGGCGCGCCACGGCCTCTCGGCATTCGGCGACCTCAAATACCCGCCGGACTTCGCGCAGTTCGGTTACGTCAACCCGCTGGCGCCAAAAGGCGGCACGTTCATCGAGCTGGCCGGGGCCGGCACCACCACCTTCAACACCCTCAACGCCTTCATCCTCAAGGGCGACCCGGCGATCGGCATGGAGCTGACCTTCGCCTCGCTGATGGTGCGGGCGTTCGACGAGCCCGATGCGGTCTATGCCGCTGCGGCCGAGACCGTCGAGGTGTCGGACGACGGCCTCACCCTTCGATTCCGGCTGCGGCCAACCGCGAGGTTCCACGACGGCACGCCGATCACCGCCGGCGACGTCGCCTTCTCGCTGACCACGCTCAAGACCAAGAGCCATCCCAACATCCGCGCCACACTGCGCGACCTCGACAGCGTCGAGGCCGAGGACGCGCGCACCGTGCGGCTGGTGTTCAACCCGCGGCGCGGCCGCGACGCCGCCCTCAGCGCTGCGGTGCAGCCGATCCTGTCGCAGGCCTATTACGCCAGCCATCCGTTCGAGGAGAGCACGCTGGAGCCGCCGCTGGGCTCGGGGCCCTACCGGGTCGGCCGCTTCGAGCAGGGCCGGTTCCTGGAATTCGAGCGCGTCAAGGACTGGTGGGGCGAGGGGCTGCCGGCCTTCCGCGGCCACTTCAATTTCGACGTCATCCGCTATGAATACTACCGCGACCGCGACACCGCGTTCGAGGGCTTCACCGCCGGCAACTATTTGTTCCGCGAGGAGTATACCTCCCGCGTCTGGGCGACCCGCTATGACGTGCCGGCGGTGCGCGACGGCCGCATCAAGCGTGACATCATCGCCGACGAACGGGCGTCGGGCGCACAGGGCTGGATGTTCAACACCCGCCGGACCCAGTTCAAGGACCCGCGGGTGCGCGAGGCCTTCGCGCTGGCGTTCGACTTCGAGTGGACCAACGCCAATCTGATGTTCGGCTCCTACCACCGCACCCACTCCTATTTCCAGAACTCGCCGATGATGGCGACGGGAGTGCCGGGCGAGGGCGAGCTGAAGCTCCTGGAGCCTTATCGCGGCAAGGTGCCGGACGACGTCTTCGGCGAGCCGTGGACGCCGCCGGTGACCGACGGTTCGGGCCAGGACCGCGCGTCGCTGCGCCACGCCGGGCAGTTGCTCGATCAGGCGGGCTGGACCATCAAGGACCGCCGCCGCGTCGGCCCGCAGGGCGAGCCGCTCACGGTCGAGTTCCTGATGTTCGAGCGGGTGTTCGAACCTCTCCACCAGACCTACGCCAAGCGGCTGGAACAGCTCGGCATCCAGGTCAGCCTCCGTCTGGTCGACGCGGTGCAATACCGCTCCCGGCTCGACGATTTCGACTTCGACATCACGATTTCGCGCTTCGTGTTCCCGCAGACGCCGGGCGACACGCTGCGCACCTTCTTCTCCAGCCACGCCGCGGCGACCCGCGGCTCGCTCAATTTGCCCGGCATCGACGACCCGGTGGTCGACGCGCTGATCGAGACCGCGATCGCCGCGAACAGCCGCCAGGAGCTGATTGCCGCCTGCCGCGCGCTCGACCGCGTGCTGCGCGCTGGCCGCTACTGGGTGCCGCACTGGTACAAGCCCAACCACTGGCTGGCCTATTGGGACGTGTACGATCGGCCGCAGGTGACGCCGCGCTACAGCCGCGGCGCGCCGGAAACCTGGTGGCGGAACGCCGAGAAGTCGGCGCGGATCGGCCGCGGGTGACGGGACGCTTTCGCTTCGAGCCGGGAGAAGCCGGCCGGAGCGCCAAGGAAAGACACGACATGACGGCCTACATCATCCGCCGCCTGTTCCTGATGATCCCCACGCTGCTCGGAATCATGCTGGTGTCGTTCGCGGTGGTTCAGTTCGCACCGGGCGGGCCGATCGAGCGCATCATCGCTCAGGTGTCCGGCACCGACGTCTCCGCCACCGCGCGCTTCACCGGCCAGGGCTCGGGCGATTTCGGCGCCACGATGGGGCGCGAGGGTGCCGGCGGGGCGGACGGCACGCAGGCGAAATACCGCGGCGCCCAGGGCCTCGACCCCGACTTCATCAAGCAGCTCGAGGCCCAGTTCGGATTCGACAAGCCGGCGCACGAGCGCTTCCTGATCATGCTGTCGAACTACGCCATGTTCGACTTCGGCAAGAGCTATTTCCGCGACATCCGCGTGATCGACCTGATCAAGGAGAAGCTGCCGGTCTCGATCTCACTCGGGTTGTGGATGACCCTCGTCACCTATCTGATCTCGATCCCGCTCGGCATCAGAAAGGCGATCCGCGACGGCTCGCGCTTCGACGTCTGGAGCTCGGCCGTCGTCGTGGTCGGCTACGCCGTGCCGGGGTTTCTATTCGCCATCCTTTTGATCATCGTGTTCGCCGGCGGCTCGTTCTTCTCGTGGTTCCCGCTGCGTGGCCTCACCTCCGACAACTGGCACGAGCTGTCGCTCGGCGGCAAGATCGCCGACTATGCTTGGCACCTGACGCTGCCGATCGTGTCGATGGCGCTGTCGTCGTTCGCCACCATGACGCTGCTGACCAAGAACTCGTTCCTCGACGAGATCCGCAAGCAATACGTGCTGACGGCGCGGATGAAGGGCTGCGGCGAAACGCGGGTGCTGTACGGCCATGTCTTCCGCAACGCCATGCTGATCGTGATCGCCGGCTTTCCCGGCGCCTTCGTCAGCGCTTTCTTCACCGGATCGCTGTTGATCGAGACGATCTTTTCGCTCGACGGGCTCGGCCTTCTCGGCTTCGAGAGCGTATTGAACCGTGACTATGCCGTGGTGTTCGCCACACTCTACATCTTTTCGCTGGTCGGGCTCGTGGTGAACCTGATCTCCGACCTCACCTACACCTGGGTCGATCCCCGCATCGACTTCGAGGCGCGCGAGGTGTGATGGACGTAACCACCGACGTCAAATCCGAACCCGATCCGCTCGCCGCTGCACCGACCCCGCACCGGAGCCGGTTCGCCCTGTCGCCGCTCAACAAGCGCCGGCTTGCGAATTTCCGCGCCAACCGGCGCGGCTACTGGGCGTTCTGGCTGTTCATGGTGCTGTTCGTGGTGTCGCTGTTCGCCGAGCTGGTCGCCAACGACCGGCCGTTCTTGGTGAAGTTCGAGGGCCACTACTACGTGCCGGTGCTGGTCGATTATCCGGAGACCGCGTTCGGCGGCGACTTCGAGACCAAGGCCGACTACCGCGACCCGTTCCTCAAGAAGCTGATCGCGGACAAGGGCGGCTGGATGATCTGGCCGCCGATCCGCTACAGCTACGACACACACAACCTCGACCTGCCGACGCCGGCGCCCTCGCCGCCGACCTGGATGCTGACCGAGGCGCAGTGCAAGGCGGTGGCGGAGAAGAAGGGCGTTGCCGGCTGCACCGACCTTGAGGCCAACTGGCTCGGCACCGACGACCAGGGCCGCGACCTGGTGGCGCGGCTGATCTACGGCTTCCGCCTCTCAGTGCTGTTCGGGCTGACGCTGACGCTGATCTCGTCCGCCATCGGCGTCGCCGCCGGCGCGGTGCAGGGCTATTTCGGCGGCTGGACCGACCTTCTGTTCCAACGCTTCATCGAGATCTGGACGGCGATCCCCTCGCTCTACCTGCTGCTCATCATCTCCTCGGTGCTGGTGCCGGGCTTCTTCGTGCTGCTCGGCATCCTGCTGCTGTTCTCCTGGGTGGCGCTGGTCGGTCTGGTGCGGGCGGAGTTCCTGCGCGGGCGCAACTTCGAATACGTCCAGGCGGCCCGGGCGCTCGGCGTCTCCAACCGCGCGATCATGTTCCGGCATCTGCTGCCCAACGCCATGGTGGCGACGCTGACCTTCCTGCCCTTCATCCTGTCCGGCGCGGTGATGACGCTGACCGCGCTCGACTTTCTCGGCTTCGGCCTGCCGCCGGGCTCGCCCTCGCTGGGCGAGCTGTTGGCCCAGGGCAAAGCCAACGTTCAGGCGCCGTGGCTCGGCCTCACCGGCTTCTTCGCCGTGGCGATCATGCTGTCGCTGTTGATCTTCATCGGCGAGGCGGTGCGCGACGCCTTCGACCCGAGAAAGACGTTCGGGTGAGAGTGCGGTAGGATGCGGCCGAGCGACGGAGTGGTGCGATGAACAGGATCGTGCGCGAGAACTACCCGGTTTCAAAATTGCCGGAGGAATTGCGTCCGACGACAGACCTGAACGCCGTCGTCACGGTGACGATCGAAGAGGATACGACCGGCGGTGAGCAGCGTCCGGATCAACTCATGACGCTTGAGGAAATATTCGCCCTTCGCCGACCTCCCTATCTCACCAAGGAAGAAATCGACGACGACGTTCGCCGAGACCGGGACATGTGGGATGATTGATAGTGTCGATCGTCCAGCCGTCTATTTCGATGCAAATCCGTTTATTTACTATATTGAGGGAGAAGATCACGTAGCTGAAGCAATGGACGCGGTGTTTCGTCGGCTTCGAGAGCGTCCGGGTCTGGGCGTGACCAGCGAATTGACGCTTGCCGAGGTGCTTCCGAAAGCCCGAACGCCGGACCACCGCCGCCAGTTCGTGAACCTTATCGTCTGGAGTGGGCTGATCAGGCTCCTGCCGGTTACGCGCGGCATCCTCGTCGAAACCGCGGATTATCGGCGCGCGGCATCCTGGACACGGGACGACGGCAAACTGGCGATGCCAAAGCTACCTGACGCAATCCACGCCGTCTCTGCCATCCGCGCGAAATGTCGCTCCATTGTAACCAACGACACCCGATTCAGGCTACCCGCGGGGTTTCGCCAGTTCACGACGTCTGCGAACGACATCGAAGACCTGCTGAGGACGCTCGCATGACCCCTCCCCTCCTCGCCGTCGAAGACCTGTCTGTCGCCTTCCGCCAGGGCACGCGGGAGACGCTGGCGGTCGACCGCATCTCCTTCACCGTGAACAAGGGCGAGACCGTCGCGCTGGTCGGGGAGTCCGGCTCGGGCAAGTCGGTGTCGGCGCTGTCGATCCTGAAGCTCCTGCCCTACCCCTCCGCCTTCCACCCCTCGGGCCGGGTGCGCTTCAAGGGCGAGGATCTGCTCGACCTCTCGGAGCGCGATATCCGGCGGGTCCGCGGCGACGACATCACCATGGTGTTCCAGGAGCCGATGAGCTCGCTCAACCCGCTCCACACCATCGAGCGGCAGATCGGCGAGATCATCGAGCTGCACCGGCCGCTGCGCGGCGAGGCGGTGCGCAACCGCACCATCGAGCTTCTGAGCCAGGTCGGCATCCCCGACCCGGCGAGCCGGCTCGCCAGCTATCCGCACCAGCTGTCCGGCGGCCAGCGCCAGCGGGTGATGATCGCGATGGCGCTCGCCAACGAGCCCGACCTTTTGATCGCGGACGAGCCGACCACCGCGCTCGACGTCACGGTGCAGGCCCAGATCCTGACGCTGCTGAAGGAATTGCAGCGCCGGCTCGGCATGGCAATCTTGTTCATCACCCACGACCTCGGCATCGTGCGGAAGATTGCCGACCGCGTCTGCGTGATGAACAAGGGCCAGATCGTCGAGCAGGGCGCGGTCGAGACCGTGTTCGAGGCGCCGGCGCATCCCTATACCAAGGCGCTGATGGAAGCCGAGCCCAAAGGCGAGCCGGCGCCGATGCGGCCCGAGGCGCCGGTGATGGTCGAGACCCGCGATCTCAAGGTGTGGTTCCCGATCCGGCGCGGCGTGCTGCGTCGCGTCAAAGGCCACATCAAGGCGGTCGATGGCGTCTCGCTCGCCATCCGCAGGGGCGAGACCCTCGGCGTGGTCGGCGAATCCGGCTCCGGCAAAACCACGCTCGGCCTCGCCATCCTGCGGCTGATCTCCTCCGCTGGCCCGATCGTGTTCATGGGCCAGGAAGTCCAGGAACTCAGCTTCAACCAGATGCGGCCGCATCGCCGCGACATGCAGATCGTGTTCCAGGATCCCTACGGCTCGCTCAGCCCACGCCTCACCATCGAGGACATCGTCGCCGAGGGCCTGCGCGTCCACCAGCCCAAGCTATCCGATGCCGAGCGAACCGCAAAAGTGGTGGCGGCGCTGCACGACGTCGGGCTCGATCCCTCGACCCGGTTCCGCTACCCGCACGAATTCTCCGGCGGCCAGCGCCAGCGCATCGCAGTGGCGCGCGCCATCGTGCTGGAGCCCTCGTTCGTGGTGCTGGACGAGCCGACCAGCGCGCTCGACATGCTGGTGCAGGCCCAGATCGTCGACCTGTTGCGCGACCTGCAGCGGCGGCGCGACCTCACTTACCTGTTCATCTCGCACGACCTCAAGGTGGTGGCGGCGCTTGCCAGCCGGGTGATGGTGATGAAAGCCGGCAAGGTGGTGGAGGAGGGCCCGGCCGAGCGGCTGTTCCGGGCGCCGACCTCGCCCTACACCCGCGCGCTGTTCGCCGCCGCGTTCTCGCTGGAAACCGCCGACAGCGGTGCCGTCAGCCAGTGATTTGGCCTCCGGCCGATCCGGCCGGAGCCGATCAAGATGGCCGGGCGCGGTCATGTCCGGGATCGCGGCGTGATCATCCGGCAACCCGTCCGGGCAGGCGCCCGCGCGGCGCATCATCCCTGCTGCAGACGATTGGGCAAGCGGCCGTTGTGCCCTACATTGGCACACAACAAGCCGGCAGGGAGGACTCCATGTTCAATCTTTACGAGATCATCGCCAAGGCCCAGGGCGGCGCCGCGATGGCAAACCTCGCCCGAATGTACGGGCTCTCGCCCGAGCAGACGCGGGCGGCGGTGGAGGCGATGCTGCCGGCGTTCGCGCTCGGCTTCAAGCGCGCGACCGAAACGCCGGACGGCCTCAGCCAGTTCTTCAACATCATGGCGCGCAACCCCTATGCCGACTGGTTCGAAAGCGCCGGGCGGCTGTTCGCCACCGCCCAGCAGGCGATGGGCTTCCAGCAACCAGCGCCGCCGACGCCGGGCGAGGACATCCTGACGCTGCTGTTCGGCTCCAAGGAGGCCAGCCGCGCGGTGGCGGCCCATGCCGCGGCGCTGTCGGGCGTCGGGGTTGAGGCGACCAAGGCGATGATGCCGGCGGTCGGTGCCCTGATCGCCGGCGGCATGCCGCAGGCGGCGCAGGCCCAGGCCGGCATGGCCGAGGCGTTCCAGGGCTTCTTTGCGGCAATGGCGCCGCAGCGCGCGCCCGAGCCGCCGCCGCCGCCGGGGCCGGCCGAGGTCGCCGCGGCGTGGACCAGCCTGATGCAATCGATGCTGGGCCAGAGCCCGCCGAAGGCGCCGCCGTCGCCGGTGCCCGATTTCACCGCGATGGCCGAGCAGGTGCAGGACCTCGGACGCTCCGGCAACGCAACGTTCGGCAAGCTGTTCGAGGCCGGCGTCGACGCCCAGAAGGCCAATCTCGACCGCATCAACCAGATCTTCGACAGCTTCCTCGATCACGCCCCGGCCCGTCAGGCCGCGGGTACCAAGAGCCATGACGCCTGAAACGAACGGCCCCGGATGCCGACGCCCATGGCCGTTGAATCCGGCGCCAGGACTCGTGATCGAGCGTCCAGACGCGAAAGCGCCCGCCCACAACCAAGTGTGGGCGGGCGCTCGATTGCGGGGCCGCGGGGGCACCGACCCCGCAAGGCAGGCGAACGGCGTGGCTCAGGCTTGAGCGGCCGGCAACCCGATCACGGGCGCGGACGGGCCTGGAGTCGGGCGGCGCGCCGCTCCGACACCCGCGACACCAGAAGCCGGGTCGGGTCCGAGAACGGCGACAGGCTGGCGGCGTCCTGCAGGTCCTGGCGCTGAAGCCCGATGTCCTTGAGCATGATGTCGCTCAGAGCCGCCATCTGCGCGATCTGGCGCCTTGCCTCCAGCGCGCGCACCACGGCGAGGATCGGCTGAGCCAGCTTGTGAATGAAGGTCGCCGCCAGGCTTTGCGACAGATGCGCGGCGGAGGGAGCGCGGGCGATCGTCATGGTGGTTTCCTCAAGGTCTTGCCCGCACCGCGGGCAGATCAGGCGGACTTCGGCCGCGAGGGGTCGAAAGTTCGCGGGGTCGGCCCCGCCCCTGCGGGACGGCGCCACGGGATCGGTACGGCACCGCCGCCGGACCCCAGGGCATTAACGAACGTGAAGGAATGTGGGCGGACTATGCACGAAATGAATTGATCAGGCGAGCGAATGTTCCTAATCTCTGGCATCACCACCTTTGATGCTTGCCAGGTGCCGGATGGCCCATTTGCTCGACATCGACCAACTCCGTACCTTCGTCGCCATCGCCGAAACCGGCAGCTTCACCCGCGCCGGCGAGGTGGTGCACAAGACCCAGTCTGCGGTGTCGATGCAGATGAAGCGGCTGGAGGAGCGCATCGGCCAGGCGGTGTTCGCCCGTGACGGCCGCGGCTCCAAGCTGACCGAGAGCGGCGAGCGCCTGCTCGACTACGCCCGCCGCATCGTGCGGCTGAACCACGAGGCGATGAGCGCGTTCTCCGGCGCGGCGCTGACCGGCAACGTCCGGCTGGGCGTGCCCGACGACTACGCCGACCGCTATCTGCCGGAAATCATGGCGCGATTCTCGCGCTCCTACCCCAGCGTCGAACTCACCGTGATGTGCGAGCCGACCCCGGACCTGATCGAGCGCATCCAGGGCGGCGAGATCGACCTCGCCATCATCACCAACACCGAGGGCAAGTTCCCGGTCGAGACCTTCCGGCGCGAGCGGCTGCTATGGGTCGGCTCGATGCGCCACGCCACCCACGAGATCGAGCCGCTGCCGCTGGCGCTGGGCCGGCCGAACTGCTCCTGGCGGCGCATCGCGCTGGAGCGGATCGAGGAGACCGGCCGCCGCCACCGCGTGCTCTATTCGAGCTGGAACGCCGGGGCGGTGGCCGCCGCGGTGCTGGCCGGCCTCGCCATCTCGGTGCTGCCGGAATCGGGCATGCGGCCGGGCATGCGCGTTCTCGGCCACGCCGACGGCTTTCCCACCCTGCCGACCGTCGACATCGGCCTCGCCCGCAGCCCGCACGAGCGCTCGGCGCTGGCCGATGCGTTGGCCGAGCACATCATCTCCTCGCTCGACAACATGTCGGAGACAGTGGCGGCGGCGGAGTAGCAGTCAGAGACCGTTGGAAACTCGGACGGCAGGCCGCGTTGTCTCTCAGCCCCGCCGGCTCGTGAGCACCAGCAGGTTGCCGCCCAGCACCAGGACGACGCCGGCGATCGCCGGCAGCGTCCAGACATAGGCTTCCACCGCGGTCGACACCGCCAGCGCCACCAGCGGAAACAGCACGGTGACGTAGCCGGCGCGGGCCGGGCCGATGCGCCCGAGCAAGGTCAGATAAGCGGCGAACGCCAGCACCGAGGACGGCCCGACCAGCCACAGCATCGAGCCGACATAGGCCGGCGACAGATCGATGGCGAAGGAATGGCCGGCCACCAGCGAGGCCGCCGCCAGCAGCAGCACGCCATAGGCCATGCCCCAGGCGGTCGCTGCGATCACCGGCACCCGGTACTGCTGCAGGCGCGCCGACACCATGTTGCCGAGGCAGAACGACACCGTGCCGACCACGCCCAGCGCCAGCCCGGCCGCGGTGCCGGCGTCGAGCCGGGTGCCGGCCAGCGCCGGCCAGAAGATCAGCGCGACGCCGCCGGCGCCGAGCAACGCGCCGCCCACCACCTTGGCCTCGATCCGAGTGCCGAACAGCGCCGCCGCCAGCAGCACGTTGCCGACGCTCGACAGCGAGAAGATCACCGACAGCAGGCCGGACGGCAGCCAGCGCGCGCCGTGATAGAACAGCACGAAGTTGGTGGAGAACAGCAGCAGGCCGAGCAGCGCGAAGCGGGCATGGTCGGCCGGCGGATAGCGCAGCGGCAGCCGCCTCAGCGCCGCCCACGCGAACATCACCAAGGCCGCCAGCACGAAGCGCCACATCACCGACACCTCGGGGGCGACGGTGCCGACCTGCAGCTTCATGGCGTACCAGCTGGTGCCCCAGCCGAACACGGTGAGACCGTAGAGACCGAGGTCGAGCGCGGTCAGCGCCGGTGAGCGCGCCAGCGGATCGCTCAATAGACGTACTCGTCGAACACCGGCTCGACCGAGCCGTTCCAGCGGCCGTGATAGGCCTCGAGCAGGTCTTCGGCCGGGGTACGCCCGGCCTCGACGAACGGGGCGATCGCCTCCAGATGCTTGCTCTCGTCGCAGCCGCAATTGTCGAGCCGGTCGCGGCGGGCAAGGCCGCCGCGGGCCAGCGCCAGCATATCACGAGCGATATCGTGGGCGCTGCGGCCGGCGATCTCGGCCTTGAAGCCGAGCCGGGGCACCTCGTCGCGCAGGCGCTGGCGCTGCTCGGCGGTCCAGCCCTTCACCAACTCCCAGGCGGCGTCGAGCGCGACATCGTCATAGAGCACGCCGACCCACAGCGCCGCGAATGCCGGCAGCCGCCGCCACGGCCCGGCGTCGGCGCCGCGCATTTCCAGGAACTTCTTCAGCCGCACCTCGGGGAAGATGGTCGAGAGGTGGTTGACCCAGTCCGAGCGCGTCGCGACCTCACCCGGCATCTGCGCCAGCCGGCCGGCCATCAGGTCGCGGAACGAGGCGCCGGCGACGTCGATGTAGGCGTCGCCGCGCTTGACGAAGTACATCGGCACGTCGAGCGCATAATCGACGTAGCGCTCGAACCCCATGCCGCCTGCGAACGCGAACGGCAGCATGCCGGCGCGGTCATTGTCGGTGTCGCGCCAGATCTCCGAGCGCGCCGACAAAAACCCGTTCGGCTTGCCTTCGGTAAACGGCGAGTTGGCGAAGATCGCGGTGGCGATCGGCTGCAGCGCCAGCGACACCCGGAGCTTCTTCACCATGTCGGCTTCGGAGGCGAAGTCGAGGTTCACCTGCACGGTGCAGGTGCGGAACATCATGTCGAGGCCACGGCTGCCGACCTTGGGCATGTAGTTCGCCATGATCTGGTAGCGGCCCTTGGGCATCACCGGCGTTTCCGCCAGCGTCCATTTCGGGCTCATGCCGAGGCCGAGAAAGCCGATGCCGAGCGGCGCGGCGACCTCGCGGAGCTGCGCAAGGTGGGCGTAAAGCTCGGTGAAGGTCTCGTGGACGGTCTCCAGCGGCGCGCCCGACAGCTCGAATTGGCCGCCCGGCTCCAGCGAGATGGCGCCGCCATGGGTGACGTCGGCCATGCCGATGATGTTGTCGCCGTCGAAAATCGGCTCCCAGCCCAGCAGCAAACGCATGCCGTCGAGCAGCGCCCGGATGCTGCGTGCGCCCTGATAGGGCACCGGCTCGTGTCGGGCGAGGGTGAAGGCGAACTTCTCGTGCTCGGTACCGATTCGGAACGCTGACGGCGGTTTGCAGCCCGCTTCGAGATAGGACACGAGTTCGTCGCGCCCGGAGATGGGAATCAAATCGATGGTATCGCGCGCCATCCAGGGCTCCGGCGAATGGGAGGCGGACCTTACACAACGCCGCGCCCAGCGCAAACCGGGAGGCGACCGCGATCCGCCGGCCACGGGTTTGCGCACCTTCGAACAATTTTCCCAAATTCGTAAAGTTGGTTTTGACGAAGGTGAGGCAGTCTGTGGGCTTCGAAGCCGGCTCCTCCGACTGAAACCCCAATTACGAAATGCAGACCGCAATTCCCAAGAAATACGAAAATCTTCTCCAGAACATCTCGGTGCTGGTGGTGGACGACAATGCGTTCATGCGCAAGCTCGTCCGCAACATCCTGACCAATATCGGAGTCAAGACGACGCTGGAAGCGGCAGACGGGCTGGCCGGCATCGAAGCCATCCGGATGTTCGCGCCCGATATCGTGGTGCTGGACTGGGAAATGCCGCTGCTGAACGGCGCAGAGCTGGTGCGCATCGTGCGCTCGCCCGGCGTATTCCCGCAGCCCGACATTCCGATCATCATGCTGACCGGGCACGTCGAGCGCTGGCGCATCGTCGAGGCGACGCGGCTCGGCGTCCACGAATTCCTCAAAAAGCCGGTGTCCGGCAAGGCGCTGCTGGAGCGGATCATCTCGATCCTGGCCAACCCGCGGCCGATGGTGCGGCTCGGCGACTATTACGGCCCCGAGCCGCGCCGCTCGGTGCCCGACCCCGCCATCGACTACGCCCGCCGCCAGCGCATGGCCGAACTCAAGGCGTCGCGGCAGGCGGCGCCGCCGGCGCCGTGAGCCAGCGCGTCAGCATCACGCTGTCCGACACCTCGAAGCCGAGGCGGCCGTAGAACTCGATCACCCGGGTGTTGTCGCGGCGAACCAGCAGGTGGAGCTTCGGCACCCCGCGCGCGGTCAGCCAGCGCTCGCAGGCCGCCATCATCGCGGTGCCGAAGCCCTGGCCGCGGCAGGCATCCGTCACCGCAAGGTAATAGACCCAGCCGCGGTGGCCGTCCGAGCCGACCATGGCGGTGGCAACCAGGGCGCCGCCGGCCCGCCCGGCCAGGACGGTCGAGTTTGGCGTCGCCAGCGCCAGCTCGATGTCCGCCATCGGGTCGTTCCACGGCCGGGTCAGCCCCGCCGCCGTCCACAGCGCGACGGCGCAAGCGACCTCGTCCCGGCGAAGATCGCCGATGTCCAGCTCCGGCTGATCGGGAGTCATCGCGCCTCACACGTTGAGCAGCAGATATTCGCGCTCCCACGGCGAGATCACCCGCATATAGGTCTCGAACTCGGTACGCTTGATGGCGGCGTAGGTCGCCACGAACGCCTCGCCCAGCACCTCGATCAGCGGCTCGCAATCCTCGAACGCCGCCACCGCCTCCAACAGGCCGCGCGGCAGCTCGAAGTCGAGGCCGTGGGCGGAGCCCTCGGTCGGCTCGGTGGCCGGCAGCCCCTCCATCATGCCGAGATAGCCGCAAGCCAGCGACGCCGCCACCGCCAGATAGGGGTTGGCATCGGACGACGGCACCCGGTTCTCGACCCGCCGCGCGTCGGAGTCCGAGGGCGGAATGCGCAGGCCGGTGGTGCGGTTGTCGTAGCCCCAGCGGGTGTTGATCGGCGCGGTGGAATCGCGGGTGAGGCGCCGGTAGGAGTTCACGTACGGCGCCAGCATGCACATCACCGCCGGCAGGTATTTCTGCTGCCCGGCGATGAAGGAGAAGAACTCCGCGGTCGGCCGGCCCTTCTCGTCGGAGAAGATGTTCTTGCCGGTCTCGGTGTCGAGCACCGACTGGTGGATGTGCATGGCCGAGCCGGGCTCGCGGGCGATCGGCTTGGCCATGAAGGTGGCATAGATCTGGTGCTGCAGCGCCGCCTCGCGGATGGTGCGCTTGAACATGAACACCTGGTCGGCGAGCTGCAGCGGCTCGCCATGGCGCAGATTGATCTCCATCTGCGCCGCACCCTCCTCGTGGATCAGGGTGTCGATCTCCAGCCCCTGCGCCTCCGAATAGTCGTAGATGCGCTCGAACAGGGCGTCGAACTCGTTGACCGCCTGGATCGAATAGGACTGGCGGCCGATTTCCGGCCGGCCGGAGCGGCCGATCGGGGGCTCCAGCGGATAGTCGGGGTCGGCATTGGGCTTGACGAGGTAGAACTCGATCTCCGGCGCCACCACCGGCGTCCAGCCATGGTGGGCGTAAAGCTCGGTGACGCGGCGCAGCACCTGGCGCGGCGCCACCTCGACCGGCCGGCCGTCGCCGTGGAAGGCGTCATGGATGAGCTGGGCGGTGGGGTCCGATGCCCACGGCACCACCGCCAGCGTCGACCAGTCCGGCTCCAGCATCAGGTCGCCGTCGGCGGGGTCGGCCTGCCATTTGTCGTCGCTGTCGGGATATTCGCCGGAAATGGTCTGGCAGAAGATCGAGCTCGGCAGCGCGAGCTGCGGCTTGGCGAAGAACTTCGCCGCCGGCATGATCTTGCCGCGGGCGACGCCGGCCTGATCGGGCAGCACGCACTCGATTTCCTCGATGCCGCGCTTCTTTGCCCAGGCGCGGCCTTCCTCAGCCGACGCAACGCCGCGTCCGCTGGGCGATCCGCTTTTGGGATCCTTCGGTTTAGCCATGATTCCTCCGGTGAGGCCGGCAGGATCGGGTCCGGCCGCGCCGGGGTCAAGCCGCCAGACGCGGCAACACCAGAGTTGAACGCAAGGCGCCCCCCCGCTAAACGGGCAACATCGGCACGATTTCCGCTCCCGCCGGCCGGGAGGGTCGGCGGCATCCTGCCGGGATTCGAAGTTCTGCAGGTTCGCCTCGGTCGGACCCAAGGTCCGATCCGGGCCGGCCTGCCACCTCACCAACGGGGCGGCGATGGCGGACGTCATCAAGCAACAGCAGCTCGGCAGCGTCCGTCGGGAGTTCGCGCCCTGGGCCGATCCCGGCGCGAAGACGCTGATTCGGTTCGACGCCGTGACCAAGCGGTTCGGCGAGGTCACTGCGGTCGACGCCGTCTCGCTCGACATCTTCGAGCGCGAGTTCTTCGCCCTGCTCGGCCCCTCCGGCTGCGGCAAGACCACCTTGATGCGGATGCTGGCCGGCTTCGAGGCGCCGAGCGAGGGCCGGGTGGTGCTGGGCGGTGAGGACATCACCGCGGTTCCGCCCTACCTGCGCCCGGTCAACATGATGTTCCAGTCCTACGCGCTGTTCCCGCACATGAGCGTGGCCGGCAACATCGCGTTCGGGCTGAAGATGGACGGCCTGGCGCGGTCTCGCATCGAGGCCCGGGTCGCCGAGATGCTGAAGCTGGTGCAGCTCGAAGGGCTCGGCGAGCGCCGGCCCAACCAGCTCTCCGGCGGCCAGCGCCAGCGCGTGGCGCTGGCCCGCTCGCTCGCCAAATCGCCCAAGGTGCTGCTGCTCGACGAGCCGATGGCCGCGCTCGACAAGAAGCTGCGCGAGGAAACCCAGTTCGAGCTGATGCACCTGCAGTACGAGCTGGGCATGACCTTCATCATCGTCACCCACGACCAGGAGGAGGCGATGACCGTCGCCGACCGCATCGGGGTGATGGACAAGGGCCGGCTGGTCCAGGTTGGCACCCCGGCCGAGATCTACGAGCAGCCCAACTCCCGCTACGTCGCCGACTTCATCGGCGATGTCACCTTGTTCGAGGGCACGCTGGAGGGGCGCGAGGGTGAGGTCGCGGTGGTGCGCGAGCGGGCGTCGGGCGCGCTGCTGCGCGCGCACGCCGGCACGGCCGATGCCGCGCCGGGCGCAACCGTGTGGATCGCGGTGCGGCCGGAGAAGACCAAGCTCTCGCCCGACCCGCTGCCGACGGCGACCCCCAACGTGCTGGCCGGCGAGGTGTTCGACATCGCCTATCTCGGCGATCTGTCGGTGTACAAGGTGCGCCGGCCGGACGGCGGCTTCATGAAAGCGTCACAGCCCAATGCGACGCGTCTGGTGCAACGGCCGATCGGCTGGGACGACAAGGTATGGCTGTCGTTCGCGCCGGAAGCCGGGGTGCTGCTGACGCGTTGACACACGTGATCCTGTCATGAGCCCCGCCGTCATTGCCTGCGCCCTGCTGACGGTTCTGCTGTGGGGGCCGGCCCCGGTCGGCACCAAGTTTGCCGTCGAGGGCATGTCGCCGCTGGCCGCCGCGGTTCTGCGCACCGTTCTGGCGGGCGGGCCGGCGCTGATCCTGGCGCTCGCCCTGCGCATTCCGCCGCCCGAAGGCTGGGCGAACAGGCTGGTGCTCGCCATTTCCGCGGTCAGCGGCTTCATTCTCTACCCGCTGCTGTTCAGCTTCGGCATGGCGCGCACCTCGGGCGTGCATGGCGCGATGATCCTGGCGCTGTTGCCGATGGTCACCGGCGCCATCGCCGGCATCGTCGATCGAAGGCCGCCCGCCCTGCGCTGGTGGCTCGGCTGCGCCATCGCGGCGGCGGGCGAGGCCCTGCTGATCGGCTCGCGCAGCGATCTCAGCGCGGGAGGCGGCGATCTGTTCGGCGACCTGCTGGTGCTGTGCGGCGGCGTGTTCGCCGCGGCGGGGTATGTTGCCGGCGCCAAGCTGAAGGAGAGGGGCTATCCGGCCCAGGGCACCACCTATTGGGCGCTGGTCATCGCCTCGCTGATCCTGGTTCCGCTGCTGCCCGGCGTGGTGTCCGGCGTCGCATGGGCGGCCATGCCGCGATCGGCCTGGATCGGCCTGCTCTATCTGGTGGTCGGGGTGTCGGTGGTCGGCTACATCTGCTGGTACTGGGCGCTCGGCCGGGGCGGCATCCAGCGCGTAAGCGTGTTCCAGTTCCTGCAGCCGGCGTCCGGCGTGGCGGCGGCGGTACTGCTGCTCGGCGACAGCTTCGACCTCACCACGCTGGCCGCCATCGTCATCGTGATGTCGGGGGTGTGGACCGCCACCCGCACCCGGCCTTCATGAACGAGTCGCGACGCCATGCCATGGGTACCGGCCATTGGTCCTGGCCAAGTGGGCGATCTGCTGAAACGATAGGATGGCGCCGTGCCGCTCGCGGCGCGGCGATGGGGACGACCGGATGAACCAGACGCATCGCCGCAACGCCCGCCTCGACCGGCTCGCACTGATCGGCGTGCCAGCGCTGTGGCTCACGCTGTTCGTGCTGGTGCCGTTCGTCATCGTGGTGCGGCTGTCGCTGTCGGAAAGCGCGATCGCGATGCCGCCGTTCGAGCCGGTGTTCGATCTCTCGGCCGGCCTCGCCGCGTTCGCCGAGGCGCTCGGCCAGCTCGATTTCGACAAATACGTCTTCCTCACCACCGACCCGCTCTATCTGGAATCCTACCTCTCCAGCATCCGCATCGCCGGGCTGTCGACGGTGCTGGTGCTCGCCATCGGCTATCCGCTCGCCTACGCCATGGCGCGGGCGCCGCGGCGGCTGCAGCCGCTGCTGGTGACGGCGGTGGTGCTGCCGTTCTGGACCTCGTTCCTGATCCGCATCTACGCCTGGATGGGCATCCTGGCGCGTGACGGCTACATGAACCAGGCGCTGATCGGGCTCGGCGTGATCTCCGAGCCGATCGAGCTGCTGTCCACCGACAGCGCGGTGATGATCGGCATCGTCTATTCCTACCTGCCGTTCATGGTGCTGCCGCTCTATGCCAGCCTGGAGAAGATGGACGAGACGCTGCTGGAAGCCGCCGCCGACCTCGGCTGCCCGCCCTGGCAGGCGTTCTGGCGCATCACCGTGCCGTTGTCGCTGCCCGGCGTGGTGGCGGGCTGCCTTCTGGTGTTCATTCCTGCGGTCGGCGAGTTCGTGATCCCCGACCTGCTCGGCGGCTCCGACACCTTGATGATCGGCAAGACGCTGTGGACCGAGTTCTTCGCCAACCGCGACTGGCCGGTGGCCTCGGCGGTGGCGGTGGTACTGCTGGTGGCGCTGCTGGTGCCGATCGGCATCTACCAGAACGTCCAGGCCCGCCAGTTGGAGGCGAGCCGATGAAACGGTTCGGCGCGTTCCATATCGTGGTGCTGGTGGTCGGCTTCGTGTTTCTCTATCTGCCGATCCTGCTGCTGGTGGTCTACTCGTTCAACGCCTCGCGCCTCGTCACGGTGTGGGCCGGATTCTCGACCCACTGGTACCAGACGCTGTGGCAGAACACCCAGCTGATCGACGCCGCCCGCGTCAGCATGATGGTGGCGGCGGTGTCGGCGAGCATCGCCACCGTGCTCGGCACGCTGGTCGCCATCGTGCTGGTGCGGCTCGGCCGGTTCCGCGGCCGGCTGGTGTTCTCCAGCCTGGTTTATGCGCCGCTGGTGATGCCGGAGGTGATCACCGGGCTGTCGCTGCTGCTGCTGTTCGTCGCGGTGGAGTTCGACCGCGGCTTCTGGACGGTGACGCTGGCCCACGTCACCTTCACCTTGAGTTTCGTCGCCATCGTGGTGCAGTCGCGCCTGTTGTCGTTCGACCGCTCGCTGGAGGAAGCGGCGCAGGACCTCGGCTGCCCGCCGGCCGAGACCTTCTTCCGCATCACCCTGCCGATCATCCTGCCCGGCCTGATCGCCGGCTGGCTGCTCGCCTTCACGCTGTCGCTCGACGATCTGGTGATCGCCAGCTTCACCTCGGGCCCCGGTGCGACCACACTGCCGATTCAGATCTATTCCGCGGTCCGACTCGGCGTGTCGCCGGAGATCAACGCCGCGTCGACCATCTTGATCGCCGTCATCACGGTGGCGGTGGTTGCGTTCTCGCTCGTCACCAAGCGCTCGGAGGTCGAGCGCCAGCGGACCGAGCGCCGCGCCGCGTGAGGGGTTCATCGGGTTTCGGCTGATCGGCTCGGGATGGCCGTTGGTCGAGGGGCGCGTCTTTTCCCTCTCCCCTGGTGGGAGAGGGTGGCGAGGATGAGCGAAGCGAAATCCGAGCCGGGTGAGGGTATGTCAGCCTTCTGCGCGCAGGCCCCCTCACCCGCCTCGCGATCTTTACGATCGCTCGGCACCCTCTCCCGCAAGGGGAGAGGGAAGGAAGAGCCGAGCTGATCAAACGGAAATCGTATCAAACCCGGAGGGGGTCCATGTCCTACGTCCAGTCCATCGAGCGCGCCCGCGAGGAAACCATCGGCCGCGAAGGCGTGTCGGCAGCGGCGCTCGACGCCATGCTCGCCAAAGCCGAGGACGCGCTCGCGGTGGTGCGCTCATGGCACGCCGACGGCACCCTGCCGCTGCTGCGACTGCCGGAGGACACCGCCGAGGTCACGGCGCTCGGGCCGGTGGTCGCCCGGCTCCAGCACGCCGACGACATCGTCTTCCTCGGCACCGGCGGCTCGGCGCTGGGCGGGCAGACCGTGGCGCAGCTCGCCGACCACGCCGTGCCCGGCGTCGCGCCGTTCCGCGAGGGCGCGCGCGTCCACTTCATGGACAATCTCGACCCG
The DNA here is from genome assembly GCF_001402875.1 of Blastochloris viridis. Taxonomy (NCBI): domain Bacteria; kingdom Pseudomonadati; phylum Pseudomonadota; class Alphaproteobacteria; order Hyphomicrobiales; family Blastochloridaceae; genus Blastochloris; species Blastochloris viridis. The sequence goes on from NZ_CP012946.1 coordinate 3,122,592, forward strand.
CTCACCTTCGCCTCGTTCCTGGAGCACCTGCCGCTGGTGACGGCGCGGTTCGTCGCCATCTCCAAGTCCGGCGGCACCGGCGAGACCTTGATGCAGACCATCGCCGTGCTCGATGCGCTGAAGCGGGCCGGGCTCGAATCGCGCATCCCCGAGCTGGTGTTCGGGCTGTCGGAGCCGGCCAAGCCCGGCAAGAAGAACGGCCTGCGCACGCTGCTGGAGAGCTACGGCGTCACCATGCTGGACCACCACACCGGGGTGGGCGGCCGCTTCTCGGTGCTGACCAATGTCGGCCTTCTGCCCGCCGCCGCACTCGGCCTCGACGCGCTGGCGATTCGCGCCGGCGCCAAGGAGGTGATGGACACCGTGCTGTCCGGCGTTCCGGCGGCGCAGGTCGCCCCCGCGCTCGGCGCGGCGCTGGCGCTGGCGCTGGCCGAGGAGCGCGGCAAGACCATTGCCGTGGTGATGGCCTATGCCGACCGGCTGGCGATGTTCACGAAGTGGTACGTGCAGCTGTGGGCGGAGAGCCTGGGCAAGCAGGGCCACGGCACCACGCCGGTCGGCGCGCTCGGCCCGGTCGACCAGCACAGCCAGCTCCAGCTCTACCTCGACGGGCCGAAGGACAAGTTCTTCACCGTGATCACCACCAAAGTCGCCGGCAAAGGCCCCAAGCTCGACGCCGGGCTGGCGGCGCTGGCCGGCGAGCCCGACTTCGCCGGCCGCACCATCGGCGACCTCGTCGCCGCCCAGGGCCGCGCCACCGCCGACACCCTGGCGAAGAACGGCCTGCCGACCCGCACCATCCACGTCGAGCGGCTCGACGAACGCGCGCTCGGCGCGCTCTTGATGCACTTCATGCTGGAGACCATCATCGCCGCCCAGATCCTCGGCATCGACGCCTTCGATCAGCCGGCGGTCGAGGAAGGCAAGATCCTGGCGAAGAAGTACCTCGCCGAGAGCGCGTGATACCTGCAACGACCGCGGCGCCCTCATGCTGAGGAGGCGCGTCAGCGCCGTCTCGAAGCATGGGGGCGTGCAACCTCACCCTTCGAGACGCGGGCTGACGCCCGCTCCTCAGGGTGAGGTTTGATGTGTTGCCTGTCCGTCGGTCCTTTACCCCGCCCGGCTGCCGCCGAGGCGCAGGCCGGGCGCCGGGCGCTCCTGCAGCACCTCGCGGCGGAAGCGATAGAGCGCCGCCGGCCGGCCGCCGGTGGTGAGCGAGGTGTCGCCGGTCGGCTCGACCAGCGCGGCGGCCTCGACCAGCCGGCGGAAGTTCTGCTTGTGCAGGTGGCGGCCGGAAATCGCCTCGACGGTGCGCTGCAGCGCGGTGAGGGTGAATTCGGCCGGCATCAGCTCGAACACCACCGGGCGGTATTTCAGCTTGGCGCGCAGCCGGGCGATGGCGGTGGCGAGGATGCGGCGGTGGTCGAACCGCATCGGCTCGCCGAGCGGCGGCAGGCCGGAGCGCTGCAGCGCCGCCTCGCGGCCATCGCGCGCGGCTTCGGCAACCAGCCCGGCCTCGTAAAGCAGCTCGTAGCGGTCGAGCACCTTTTCCTCGTCCCACGGCCCCGGCTCGGTGCCGAACGCAAGCCGCGCCCGCTCGCGCCGGCCCAGCGCCCGGCCGGGATCGCACGCCGGCGACGCCTTGGCCCAGCGCTCGATCTCCGGCAGCACCACCTCGTCGAGGATGCGCGGCCGGCCGCCCCGCCAGTCCTCCCACGGAAAGAAGCGGTACCACGGCAGAAAGCCGGCGCCGGCGGCGGCGACCGCCTCCTTGTCCTCGGGCAGGCGCGTCAGCGCCAGATAGCCGACCGAGACCACGTGCGGGCCGGTGTCGCCCTCGCGGGCGTGACGGCCGCGGTCGCCGAAGGTGTAGAGCTGCTCGACATAGCCGATGGCGAGCGCGCTCTGCTCGGCGACGAAGGCGCGCAGCGCGATCTCGAAGGTGCGGTGCGCCAGCGGATCGAACGGACCGTACGGCAAGCCGAGTTCGCGGCCGCTGCGGGCGGCCAGGATGGTCGGCTCGTCGGCGTCGAGCGCGACGATGGCCGCGGCGAGGCCGATTTCGAGGGCGGTGCGAAGGTCGCTCATGCCATCAGGGTCGGAAACGGCGCGGAGGAAAGCTCCCCGTTATGCGCGAGGAGCGGCGGCCACTCAATCGAGCGATAGGTAGAACGGCACGCCCTCCGGGCGTTCGACGCCGCGGCCGATCGCCTCGACCGCCGCCACCATGCGGCCGCCGCGGCCAAGCAGGGCGTCGGCGTGGCGCACGATGCGCAGATTGGGCGTGGCGGTCGGCGAGACGGCGCGCATGGCGCGGGCGATGTCGAGCTCGTCGCGCTCGGGCGCCAGCGCACACACCGCGCTGAAGGCCGCGGCGGTCGAGCGGCTGATGCCGGCCCAGCAATGCACCACCAGCGGCGCCTCGCGCACCGCATGCCAGCCCCGCACGAACTGCAGGAGCCGGGCGACGTGCGCCTCGCCGGGGGCGATGAAGCCCGGCACCTCCTCGACGATGTCGTTGATGCCGATGAACAGGTGGTTCGGTTCGGCGATGGTCGCCGGCCGCTCGACCGGCGTCGCGACATTGATCAGCGTCACCACGTGGCGGGCGCCGGAGGCGGCCACGGTGTCGTGGAGGCGCGCGAGCGAGCAGACGTGAATCATGCCGAAACCCCTTCGGCTGGAAACCGTTCGGCCAACAGTCTCCTACCAAATGGTGAAGATCCGATCGCGGTGCCAGCGCGACCTGGTTCGGACTTGCACTCGACGGCGGCCCGTCCGACATAGCATCATCCGGCGCCACCGCACGAGGGAATCGATGCTCGAAAGACCGATCGAAAAGGCCATCTTCCTCAGCCGCTGGATGATGGTGCCGTTCTATCTCGGCCTTCTCGTCAGCCTGGCGGTGCTGGTGGTGACCTTCATGCAGGAGCTTTGGCACCTGCTGACCCACGTGCTCGACACCAGTGAGGCCGACATCATTCTCGGCATCCTCGCCCTGATCGATCTGTCGCTGGCCGCCAACCTGGTGCTGATCGTGGTGTTCTCCGGCTACGAGAACTTCGTCTCCAAGATCGACGCCACCGGCCATCCCGACTGGCCGGACTGGATGACCAAGGTCGATTTTCCCGGCCTCAAGCAGAAGCTGATGGCCTCGATCGTGGCGATCTCGGCGATCCAGCTGCTGAAGGCGTTCATGCACATCGACACCACAAAAGCCAGCAGCTTCAACAACGATGCGCTGATGTGGCTGGTGATCGTGCACATGGTGTTCGTGGTGTCGGGCGTGATTCTGGCCTTGACCGACCGCATCAGTTCGGCCGGGCACGGCGACACCGACAGCAAAGACAAAGCCGACAGCGCGGCGCACTGACCGGCCACGCCGGCCGCTGGCGCGATCGGGAACCCGCCGTCTGCGGCGGCAGGTTTCGCCTCGCAACGCCCGCCCGCGCCATCGCGGATGGCGCGCCATCACGGCGCCGGCGGCTTTTCGCACACCAGATTGGCCGCCATCATCATCATGGTGTCGAGCATCGCCTGCTGCTGCGCGGCACTGAGGCCGCGTGAGGCACGACGGTTGATTTCGAGCGCGGCGGTCACCGCCGGCGCCTGAACGGCTCGGCCTCGCTCGGTGAGCCGCACCACTGCGCGGCGGCCGTCGGCGGGATCGGGCTTGCGGACGATCAGCCCGTCGCGCTCCATGCGGGACAGCGTCTGCGCCATGGTCGGCTGCTCGACCCGCACGATTTGCGCCAGCTCGGTCTGCGTCAGGCCATCGCGCTCCCACAGCGCCAGCAGAACCGGAAACTGTCCGGTGGTCAGCCCGAGCGGGGCGATGCGCTCGGCCAGCGCCCGCTCGAACAGCCGGGCCGCCAGATTGATCACATAGCCGAGCGAGCCATAGCGCGACATCAGCGGCGGCGAAGGATCCCCCGGCGCGACCGGCAGCGCCGCCTGTTCATTGGCCATCGTCGTCTCCTGCTCAGGTGCATCCTTGACCTAACATAGGGACCTATGTAATAAAAGATAGGTTCCTATGTTTCTGCGTGTCGTCCCCGCGGGCGGACGCGCCCGCGGGGACCGCCACGACAGGGAAACCGTCCGTGTCACGATCGATCCCGTCAATGCAGGAGACCGTCATGAGCCAGGCTCCCTTCGACCTCGTCGCCAGCCCGCCTTTGCTGCGCCGGGCGCACCCGATCGCCGGCGCCCTCGCCATCGCCACCGTCGCCACCTTCTGGGTTTCGACCGTCGCGGTCGAACTGAACGGCACCCATGCCGACATTGCGCGCGTCAAGGGCGCCATCCTGTGGGGCATGCTGGTGCTGATTCCGGCGATTGCGCTCGCCGGCGCCTCGGGCTTCCGCCTCGGCCGCTGCTCGCTCAACCCGCTGGCGATGGCCAAGCAGCGCCGCATGCCCATCATTGCCCTCAACGGGCTGCTGGTGCTGGTGCCATCGGCGGTGTTTCTCGCCGCGCGTTCGGCCAGCGGCCAGTTCGACGACACCTTTTTCGCCGTTCAAGCCGTCGAACTGATCGCCGGCGCCCTCAACATCGCGCTGATGGCGCTGTCGGCGCGCGACGGCTTCCGGCTGGCCGGGCGCCTTCCGCGCTGACCTCCGCGGCGCGCCCCATGCCAAGCGTCATTGCCGAGGGCACGCCCCGCCGTTACCCCGGCGCGCGCTCGGCAATGAGGCGGGCCAGCGAGGCGCGAAGCTCCGGCAGGCCGGCGCCGGTGCGGCTGGAGGTGAGGACGAGGTCCGGAAACGCCGCCGGACGCTTCTTCAGCGCCGCTGCCACCGCGGCAACGGTGTCGTCCAGGGCCGCCTTCTTGGTTTCATCGACCTTGGTCAGCACCACCTGATAGGACACCGCCGCGCGGTCGAGCGTGTCCAGCACCGGCTTGTCGGTATCCTTCAGGCCGTGGCGGGCGTCGATCAGCACCAGCACGCGCGCCAGATTGGCGCGGCCGCGCAGAAAATCGTGGATCAGCCCGGTCCAGGCCGCGACCTTGTCCTTGCCGACCGCGGCATAGCCGTAGCCGGGCATGTCGACGAACGTCAGCGTGCCCCCGGCGGAAAAGAAGATCAGATCCTGGGTGCGGCCCGGCGTGTGCGAGGTGCGGGCCAGCGCGTTCTGCCCGGTCAGGGCGTTGATGAGGCTGGACTTGCCGACATTGGAGCGGCCGGCGAACGCCACCTCGAGCCCGGTCATCGCCGGCAGCGAGGCAAGGCTGGAGGCCGCAGTGGCAAACCCCCACGGCGCGGCGAACATCAGCCGCCCGGCCTCGATCTCTTCGGGCGAAAACGGCTGGCTCGATGACATGGTCTGCTGGATCGTCATACCCGTGGCCATGAACCTCGCCTCATATGGTTTTCGCAACATCCGGTCGGGGTGGCTGCGCCGGTCGCGAGCCTTCGCGCCCGAATGGCATCGCCCAAAGACGCCGATGGCCGGGACGAGCCCGGCCATCGCGAAAGGTCGAACAACTCAGCGACGCGGTCAGTTCGCCGCCTTGTCCTTGCGCAACGTGCCCTTGAGGTTGTCCCACAGCTCCACCTTCACGCCGTTCCTGCGCATGATGTAGGCCTGCTGGGTGATCGAGAGCGCGTTGTTCCAGGTCCAGTAGATCACCAGGCCGGCCGGGAAGCTCGCCAGCATGAAGGTGAACATCACCGGCATCCAGGCGAAGATCATGCGCTGGGTGGGATCGGTCGCCGGCGGGTTCAGCTTCATCTGCACCCACATGGTGACGCCCATGATCAGCGGCCAGGCGCCGAGCATCAGGATCGCCGGCGGCGCCCAGGGGATGAGGCCGAACAGGTTGAACACCGTGGTCGGATCAGGTGCGGCAAGGTCGTGGATCCAGCCGTAGAACGGCGCGTGCCGCATCTCGATGGTGACGAACAGCACCTTGTAGAGTGCGAAGAACACCGGGATCTGGATCAGCACCGGCCAACAGCCCGCCAGCGGGTTGATCTTCTCCTTGCGATAGAGCTCCAGCATCGCCTGCTGCAGCTTCATCTTGTCGTCGGCGTAGCGATCCTTGATCGCCATCATCTGCGGCTGCACCGCCTTCATCTTGGCCAGCGACGCATAGGACTTGTTGGCCAGCGGGAAGAAGACGATCTTGATCAACACCGTCACGATGAGGATCGACAGGCCGAAGTTGCCGACCAGCTTGTAGAAGAAGTCCAGGCCATAGAACAGCGGCTTGGTGAAGAAGTAGAACCAGCCCCAGTCGATCAGCAGCTCGAACTTCGCGATGCCGTACTTGACCTCATAGCCATCGACGACCTGCACCTCCTTGGCGCCAGCGAACATCCGACCCGTGACCTCGGTCTTGGCGCCGGGCGCGATCTGGATGGCGTCGGACAGATAGTCGGTCTGGTAGGTCTTGAGCTGGCCGATCTGGCCGGAGGAGAACCGGGCCTGCATCGGGGTCGACTGGTCCGGGATCAGCGCCGCGGCCCAGTACTTGTCGGTGATGCCGAGCCAGCCGCCGGTCGACTTCCACGACTGCGGCGCCTCGGCCGCCTTCGAATAGCTGACCTCCTGCAGGCCGGCGTCGCCGAACACGCCGATCAGGCCCTCGTGCAGGATGTAGTAGCCGGAGACGGCCGGCGTGCCGTGGCGCGAGATCAGGCCGTAATTGTAGAGGCTGACCGGATCGGTGCCGGTATTCTCGACCTGGTCGGTGACGGTGAACAGATAGTGCTCGTCGACCGCGATGGTGCGGCGGAATTGAAGGCCCTTGCCGTTGTCCCAGGTCAGCACCAGCGGGTTGGTCTCGCTGAGCGGCTCGCGCGAGGCCGGCGTCCATTCGGTGTCAGGACCCGGCAGCGGCACGTTGACGTTCGGCGGCGCGACCCAGCCGAACTCGGCATAGAACGGGTGCTCGCCATTGGAAGGCGACAGCAGCACGATGCTCGGGCTCTTGGGGTCGACGGTCTCGTGATAGCGGCGCAGCGCCAGATCGTCGATGCGGCCGCCGCGCAGATTGACCGAGCCCTTGAGCCGGGCGGTCTCGATGGCGACGCGCGGCGAGGCGGCGAGCGCCTCCGGGCGGCTGACGGCCGGGGCCGTCGCGGCGCCGGATGCCGACGGGGCGGACGTGCTCGGAGTGGTCGGCGCAGGCGGCTGGCCGGCGGCCGGCGCCGGGGTCTGCTGAACCTGCTGGGTCTGCTGGGCGATCTGCCGCTGCTTCTCGACCTGCGGCACGGCAAAAAAGTACTGCCACGCCAGCAGCACGATGAGCGACAGGCCGATGGCCAGCGCTAAATTCTTGTTGTCATCGCTCATCGCGATCTTCTCCGGTACGCGCTGGCGTCGCCGTACCGGGATGGCTCCGGCGGTCGCCAGCGTGGACGCGGCTGAGCGTCCGCGCGAACTCTCGGGCCAGCTCCGCGAACGGAGCGTTGATGGCGTCGCGCCGAGCCACGACGACATAATCGAACCCGGGCGGGATTCGATCCGCCTCCTGGCGCACCATCGCGCGCAGACGGCGTCGGATACGGTTCCGCTCGACCGCGGTGCCGACCTTCTTGGTAACGGTTAGGCCCAGCCGCGGGCCGGCGTCGTCGCCGCGGCTGCGGCTCTGTAGCACAAAGCTGCGGGCGTGCGCACGCACGCCACGCTGTGCGGCGAGAAAATCTGCGCGTTTTCGAAGTCGATCCATCGCAGCTCGGAATCCGGGGCTGCAGGGTCGGCGCCAGCCTTAAGCGGACAGCCGCTTGCGGCCTTGGGCGCGGCGCAGGGCGATCACCTTGCGGCCGCTCTTGGTGGCCATGCGGGCACGAAAGCCGTGGCGACGCTTCCGCACCAGCTTGCTCGGTTGATAGGTCCGCTTCACGTTCGATCTCCGGAAGTTGCGGCGCGAGCCTCCTCCGCTCCCGAGGGACGCGGATCAGGCCCGAGGTCGTTGATGGCGCCTCTCCGTCGCGCCGCCGAGGCGGCGGCTGCGGACGACGCCGGTGCTGCAGAAAACGTTGCTCAGCCGGGCGCTGGCTTTCAGGCCACAGGTCATGGCTCCGGAAGCCGCCCCGGCTGCGGGTTGGCGGGCTTATACCGGCGCTGCCGGCGAAGTCAATCAAAGCCGGCGTGCCGGTCCCGGCAAAGCCGGGTCCCGGACCGGGCGGCCGCGGCGGCGGACGCATGCCCTCGCCGCGACGTTGATCAGCGTTCCTCGTCGTCCTCGACGTCGCCGATCACGTCGGAGAGGTCGTCGTCGCCCTCTTCCTCTTCCTCGAGGAAGGCCTCGTCATCGTCGTCGAGCGTCTCGTCCTCGATCTCGATGTCGTCCTCGGAGGTCACGGCCTTGCCGGTATCCTCCTCGGCCTCCTCGAGCGGCACGATCTCGACCTCGGCGCCCTCTTCGACCTCGGCCTCTTCATCCTGCGAAGGCGGCGGCGCCGCCCGCGCCACCGGGCCGCGCGCGGCGACCCGGCTGGCAACCGGATCGAACATGCTGCGCGGATAACTCTCGCCAGTATAGGGCGAAACGATCGGGTCTTTGTTCAAGTCGTAAAACTTGCGCCCTGTGACCGGGCAGACCCGCTTGGTGCCGAGTTCATCTTTGGCCACCGCGGACGTCCCTTCGAAAATGTCTTCGGAGAATGGATGCGGTTAGCGGCGCTTGCGGTTCCCGTCAATCCCCTCCCGCGTCGCGGTTGACGGCCCAGGCCGCCCATGTCACAGCCCGGCCGAGTCTTACCGGCCGACGCGAGGGCCCGCCGATGAACGCTCATTCCGCACCGACACCTGCCACCGCCGGCAAATCCGGGCCGCTGCGCGGCCAGATTCGCGCGCCGGGCGACAAGTCGGTTTCGCACCGTGCCTTGATCTTCGGCCTGCTCTCCTGCGGCACCACCGAGATCGGCGGCCTGCTGGAGGGCGCCGACGTGCTGGCCACCGCCCGCGCCTGCGCGGCGCTCGGCGCCAAGGTCGACCGGCTGGGCGAGGGGCACTGGCGGGTGCAGGGGGTCGGCGTCGGCGCCCTGCTCAACCCGACCGAGACGCTCGATTTCGGCAATTCCGGCACCGGCGCCCGGCTGATGATGGGCGTGGTCGCCGGCCATCCCGTCACCGCCCGGTTCGACGGCGATGCCTCCCTGCGCAAACGGCCGATGAAGCGCGTGCTCGATCCGCTCGCCTTGGTCGGCGCCCGCGTGCTCGAAGGCGCCGAGGGCGGCCGGCTGCCCCTCGTGCTCGAAGGCGCCCGCGAGCCGCTGCCGGTGACCTTTGAAACCCCGGTGCCGTCGGCGCAGGTGAAGTCCGCGGTGCTCCTGGCCGGCCTCGCAGCGCCAGGCGAGACCACCGTGATCGAACGCGAGGCGACGCGCGATCACACCGAGGCGATGCTGGCCTATTTCGGCGCCGACGTCCGCGTGGTCCCTGAGGGCGCCCATGGCCGCCGCATCACGCTGGTCGGCCGGCCGGAGCTGACGCCGGCCAAGGTGATGGTGCCGTCCGACCCCTCCTCCGCCGCGTTCCCGCTGGTGGCGGCGCTGCTGGTCAAGGGCTCCAAGCTGGCGATCGACGGGGTGATGGCCAACCCGCTGCGCAACGGCCTCGTGGTCACGTTGCGCGAGATGGGCGCCCGCATCGAGACGCTGGACGAGCGCCGCGAGGGCGGCGAGGCGGTCGAGGACCTCGTGGTCCAGTTTTCGGAGCTGACCGGGGTCGACGTGCCGGCCGAGCGCGCGCCATCGATGATCGACGAATATCCGATCCTCGCCGTCGCCGCCGCCTATGCCAGGGGCGTGACCCGGATGCGCGGGCTCTCCGAACTCAAGGTCAAGGAAAGCGACCGGCTGGCGGCGGTGGCCGACATGCTGCGCGCCGCCGGCGTCACCTTTGCGATCGAGGGCGACGACCTGATCGTCGAAGGCCGCGGCCCCGGCTCGGTGCCGGGCGGCGGCACCGTCACCACCCACATGGACCACCGTATCGCCATGAGCGGGCTGGTGCTGGGGCTCGCCGCCGAGGCCGGCATGACGGTCGACGACGTCGCCTTCATCGCCACCTCGTTCCCCGACTTCGTTCCGATGATGCGCCGGCTCGGCGCGGAGATCGCCTGATGTCCGCCTACGTTCGACCCGACGCCCTCGTGATCGCGCTCGACGGCCCCGCCGCCTCCGGCAAGGGCACGCTGGCCAAGAAGATCGCCGGCCAATTCGGCCTGCCGCATCTGGACACCGGCCTGCTCTACCGCGCCGTCGGCTGCGGCGTGCTCGACCACGGCGGCGACCCCGGCAACGTCGCCGCGGCGATCGAGGTGGCCGCAAAGCTCGACCTCGCCGCCCTCGACGAGGCCCGGCTGCGCGGCGCGACGATGGGCGAGGCGGCCAGCCGGGTTGCCGCCATCCCCGAGGTGCGGGTGGTGCTGCTCGACCTTCAGCGCCGCTTCGCCGCCCAGCCCGGCGGCGCGGTGCTGGACGGCCGCGACATCGGCACGGTGATCTGCCCCGACGCCAAGGTGAAGATTTTCGTCACCGCCACCCCGGAGGTGCGGGCCGAGCGGCGGTTCAAGGAGCTGGCCGGCCGCGGCGAGGCGGTGACGTTCGAGGATGTGCTGGCCGATATCGAGCGCCGCGACGCACGCGATTCGAGCCGAACCACCGCGCCGCTGGTCGCCGCTGCGGATGCGCACTTGCTCGATACCACCACTTTGGATATAGACGCGGCGTTTCGGGCGGCCCTCGACATCATCGGTCGCAGGTAGCGCGAGCGGCTGGGTTCAACTCCCCTGCCGCCCTCGGCTCCCTGTCGTTCCTGTCACCGGTCCTCCGAATCGAACCCTGTCCCGATCGACGTGGTTCACGCGCCGGCCCGCCGGAAACTCCGGCGGCTCGCCCGATCAGCTATCGGGCGCGCGTTGAGCGGGACGTATTGCAACACGTGACGCCGGCGCCGCCAACGTAACCATTTCAGGACACTGCATGACCTCTGTCGCCGCTCCGACCAAGGAGGACTTCGCCGCACTTCTCGAAGAGAGCCTCGCCCATACCGAGCTCAATGAGGGAACGGTCGTCAAAGGCATCGTCGTCGGGATCGAGAAAGACCTCGCCATCATCGACGTCGGCCTCAAGACCGAGGGTCGCGTGCCGCTTCGGGAGTTTGCCGGCCCCGGCCGCGAAGCCGCGCTCAAGATCGGCGACACTGTCGAAGTCTATCTGGACCGGGTCGAGAACGCGCTCGGCGAAGCGGTCATCTCGCGCGACAAGGCCCGCCGCGAGGAGAGCTGGGGCAAGCTGGAGAAGGCATTCCAGAACAACCAGCACGTCAGCGGCGTGATCTTCTCCACCGTCAAGGGCGGCTACACCGTCGACCTCGACGGCGCCGTGGCGTTCCTGCCGCGCTCGCAGGTCGACATCCGCCCGGTGCGCGACGTCGGCCCGCTGATGCATCAGCCCCAGCCGTTCCAGATCCTCAAGATGGACCGCCGCCGCGGCAACATCGTGGTGTCGCGCCGCACGGTTCTCGAAGAGACCCGCGCCGGGCAGCGCCAGGAGTTGGTGGCCTCGCTCGAGGAAGGCCAGGTCATCGACGGCGTGGTCAAGAACATCACCGATTACGGTGCGTTCGTGGACCTCGGCGGCATCGACGGCCTGCTGCATGTCACCGACATCGCCTGGCGCCGTGTCAACCACCCGTCCGAGGTGCTGAACATCGGCCAGCAGGTCAAGGTCAAGATCATCAAGATCAACCACGAGACCCACCGCATCTCGCTCGGCATGAAGCAGCTGCTCGCCGATCCGTGGGAGGGAATCGATAAGCGCTATCCGGTCGGCACCCGCTTCAAGGGTCGCGTCACCAACATCACCGACTACGGCGCCTTCGTGGAGCTGGAGCCGGGCATCGAGGGCCTGATCCACGTCTCCGAGATGAGCTGGACCAAGAAGAACGTCCACCCCGGCAAGATCGTCTCCACTTCCCAGGAGGTCGAGGTCGCGATTCTCGAGGTGGATCCGGTCAAGCGCCGCATCTCGCTCGGCCTCAAGCAGACCCTGCGCAACCCGTGGGAGCTGTTCGCCGAGAAGCATCCGCCCGGCTCGACCGTCGAAGGCGAGGTCAAGAACAAGACCGAGTTCGGCCTGTTCCTCGGCCTCGACGGCGAGGTCGACGGCATGGTCCACCTGTCCGACCTCGACTGGAACCGTCCGGGCGAGCAGGTGATCGACGAGTTCAAGAAGGGCGACGTGGTGCAGGCGGCCGTTCTCGACGTCGACGTCGAGAAGGAGCGTATCTCGCTCGGCATCAAGCAGCTCCAGGGTGACCCATTCGTCACATCGGGCGAGGTCCGCAAGGGCTCGATCGTCACCTGCGAAGTGACCGAGGTGAAGGAAGCCGGCCTGGAGGTGAAGATCGCCGGGTCCGACCTCACCGCCTTCATCAAGCGTGCCGAACTCGCCCGTGACCGCGCCGACCAGCGGCCCGAGCGGTTCGCCGTCGGCGAGAAGTTCGACGCCCGCGTCACCCTGCTCGACCGCCGTGCCCGCAAGGTTACGGTGTCGATCAAGGCGCTGGAGATCGCCGAGGAGAAGGAAGCCGTGGCGCAGTACGGCTCGCAGGATGCCGGCGCTTCGCTCGGCGACATCCTGGGCGCGGCCCTCAAGGAGCGCGAGAAGCAGCGCCGCTGAGGCGAGGCTTCGCGATTCATTCAAGCGGCCCCGGCGGATTTCCGCCGGGGCCGTCGTCGTTACGGCCCGCGGGGGTAACGCCGCGGGCCGTTGAATTTTGCCGGTGCCCAGTCCGGGATCGGCGACTTGGTGAACGCCGCTGCGGGCGGTGCTGCCGGAGGCCTCAGTGCTGAAACGTGCCGGGACGTGGGCCCACCACAATCCCTTTCTCCTGCTGGTGCTGACCGCGATGATGTGGGCCGGCAACGGCGTCGCCGCCCGCCTTGCCGTCGACCACATCTCGCCGATGGCACTGACCTCGCTGCGCTGGATCGTCACCTGCGCCGCCATGGCGGCGTTCGCGTGGCGACCGGTGGTCGAGGCCTGGCCGCAGTTGAAGCCGCGGATCGGCTATCTGGTGGTGATGGGCACCATCGGCTTCAACGGCTTCAACGTGCCGTTCTACTGGGGCGCCCACCACACCTCGGCGGTCAACCTCACCATCATCCAGGGCTCGATCCCGGTGTTCGTGATGCTGGGCGCGCTGGCGCTGTACGGCACCCCGATCACCGGGCTGCAGGCGCTCGGCATGACCGTCACCCTGGTCGGGGTCGCGGTGCTGGCGTCGCAGGGCGAGATCGCCCACCTGATCGGGCTCGACTTCAATGTCGGCGACCTCGGCATGATCCTCGCCTGCCTGCTCTATGCCGGCTACACCATCGGCCTGCGCAGCCGGCCCACCGTCTCCGGCCTCGCTCTGCTCGGGGCGCTGGCGGTGGTGGCGGCGGTGACGTCGGTGCCGCTGGTGGTGATCGAGGCGGCAAGCGGCGACCTGATGTGGCCGGACGCCACCGGCCTGCTGATCGTCCTCTATGTCGGCCTGCTGCCCTCGCTCACCGCGCAGATGCTGTTCATCCGCGCGGTCGAACTGATCGGGCCGGGCCGAGCATCGCTGTTCGTCAATCTGGTTCCGGTGTTCGGCGCGCTGTTCGCGGTGGCGATCCTGGCCGAGCCGTTCGGCGTCTACCACGCCGCCGCCCTGGCGCTGGTGCTGGGGGGCATCGCGCTGGCCGAACTGCGGCGGTAGAGCATTCTCCGCAACCGTGGAGTCCGGCGTTGCCAGAGCGAATGCGATGCCTCATACGGCTTCGGGTCGATCACGCCGGGATCCCGGAAACACCCCCGCCGGGGCCACCCTCGCCACGGCCGAGCCGAAGCCCGACCATGACGATGGCGGAGGACCGCGCCGATGAGAGGCGCATTTGCGAGCGGCCCAGGTTGCTGACACCCAGCCACCAGCATTCGCGGACGTTCGGTGGTGAAATCTTCAAGGTTTCGCCAGAACCCGCGATTGGAATCGACGACTTGTTACTTTAATCATACGGCATTCGGTCGCCGACTTGATCAGCCGGAACCCGTATCCCGAGCGCCGAAAATACGGATTGAAAGCCGGTGTTTCGCGGAGTTCTGTTGCGGAATCACGGCGCGATCCCAATAACCCGCATCGATTGGCCGCCGGAGTTCCGGTCCACCGTGGATGAAACCGCGCTGGCAGATCGACCGGCGCGGCCACCGTCGGCAATAGCCTAGCCCTGACGGCTGAGCTTTCTCCGCCTCATGGTAACGAGACTGCGGAGCTGCCGTCCCGAACCATGAGGTCGACCTCGGCGCTAAGGTCCCGCCTCATCCTTCAAGGCACCCGCTGTCGCGGGCTCCGCAGGATGAGGCGAGCTGGCATTGGCGGAAGGTCAAGCTCAAAGGCCGCGGTATCAGTCGTCCAGCTTGCCGATGTGATGCTGGGCGTAAAGCTCAAGGCCGAGCTTGCTGACCAGATCGAGCTGGGTTTCGAGGAAGTCGATGTGGTGCTCCTCGTCGCCCATCAGTTCCTCGAACAGGTTCTTCGACGGGAAGTCGCCAACCGACGCCGCGTAGGCCGCACCTTCCTGGTACAGCGCCCGCGCCTCGCGCTCGGCGGCGAGGTCGGACTCGAGCACTTCCTTCACGGTCTGGCCGATGCGAAGCGGATCGAGCGTCTGCAGGTTGGGAAGCCCTTCCAGGAAAAGAATACGCTCGACGAACTTGTCGGCGTGCGCCATCTCCTCGATCGATTCGGCCCGCCACTTCTTGGCGAGATCCTTGTATCCCCAATCCTCGAGCATCCGATAATGCAGCCAATACTGGCTGACCGCCGTCAGCTCGCTGCGCAAGCCACGGTTGAGATACTCAATGACTTTCTGGTCGCCTTTCATACATTCCTCCGACGCACCTGCGAATTGGAATAACTCTAATATAGTGGGCCGCAAGACGCAAGGTGCGCACTCCACCGCCAGTGCGACCCAGTTGCGTTATAGCCGAACTCGCGCAGGTGCTGCCAGAACCGTCTTTCGGAGGAAGCCCTATTCCGCCGCTTCCAGCATCGGCGGCCGTTCCGGCCGATGGGTGTCGTGCCGGCCGGCGTCATGATGGGAATGACCGTGGTGGGAATGGGTGTGGTGGGAATGGGTGTGGTGCGGGTGGGCGCCGTGGGAATGAAGCTGGCGTGGGTGGGCGTCGTGGCGGGGGTGGATGTTGTGGTGGGGAGGGGTGTGCCGATCGTGGCCGTCCTGATGACAGGCGCCGTTGCAATCGCATCCGGAGTGCTTGGCCTCGTCGAGCACCGCCTTGATCGAGCGTGCGCAACGGTGGCACTGGCCGTCGCAGCCGCCGAGGGTGCGGAACACATCGCCAACGGTACGCACCGCCGGGTTGCCGGCGGCGGCCGAGCGGATGTCGCGGTCGGACAGAACGTTGCAGGAGCAGACGATCATGCGGCGCTTCCCAATCATCGTTGCGAACGACTGGCATTCTCAGTCCCATGGAAATGCCCCGCTGTCCATCGAGAACACCCCCAGGCTCGTCAAATTGGAATTTGTCTGAACTGCACGGTGCCCGATTCGGCGCGGCGCATCCGGCGACGCCGGCGCCGTTCGGGCGCAGCGATCTTGCCGCCGGGCGCGCGGCCGCGGCCTCCGGGTTTGGGCCACTCAAGACGGACGCCGAATTAAACGAACGGCCCCGGATGCTGACGCATGGGGCCGCCGAGACTCGCAGATTTTCGGCGCCGCCGGCCGGCTGCCGCCGCCGCTGGTGCTATTCCGCCAGCACGCGGGTCGGCGGAAAGATCACTTCGACCATGGTGCCGGCGTTGACGCTGGAGCGGATGGCGAACGCAGCGCGATTGGCCTCCACCAGCGCCTTGGTCAGCGGCAGCCCGAGCCCGGTACCATCGCCGCGCGGGCCACGGCTGGACGTGGTGATCTGGCGGAACGGCTCCAGCGCCGCGGCGATGTCGGCCTCGCTCATGCCGACACCGGTGTCGCGCACCCGCATCACCACCTCGCCGGCGTCCGACAGCGCGGTGGACAAGATGACCTGCCCGCCCGGCTGGGTGAAGCGAATCGAGTTCGACAGCAGGTTCAGTGCCACCTGACGCATCGAGCGGGCGTCCGCCACCACCGGCGGCAGCCGCGGCGCCAGCGAGGTGCGGATGATGATGCGCTCGCGATTAGCCTGCGGCTGCATCAACGCCATGCACTGCGTCAGCACGTCGTTGAGGTCGACGCTGACGAAATCGAGGTCGAGCTTGCCGGCCTCGATCTTCGACAGATCGAGCAGATCGTTGACCAGCGAGACGACGTGGGTGCCGGAGGTGTGGATGTCCTTGAGGTAATCCTTGTAGCGCGGATTGCCGACCGAACCGAACCGCTCTTCCATCATCACCTCGGAGAAGCCGATGATGGCGTTGAGCGGCGTCCGGATCTCGTGACTGATCTTGGCAAGGAAGTCCGACTTGTGCGAGTTCGCCCGCTCGGCGGCCTGGCGTGCCGTCACCAGTTCCTCCTCGGCGCGCTTCCACTGGGTGATGTCGCGAAACACCGCACAGAACTTCGAGCCGTCCTCGGTGATGCGGCCCATGGTCATGAACAGCGGGATCAGCCCGCCCTCGCGGACGCGGCCGATCACCTCGCGGCCGTCGTTCAGCACGCTGGCAACGCCGCCGCGGAGCAGCCCGTCGATATAGTCGAACGCCGCGCGCTGGCTCTCCGGCGCGAACAGCAGGCCGAACGAGCGGCTGGCGAGTTCGCTGCCGTCATAGCCGAACAGCGCCTCGGCGGCGCCGTTGATGCTGAGGATGCGGCCGTCGCGGTCGGTGATGACGACGCCGTCGGTGGCGGTGTCGAGAATGGCGCGAAGCTCGCGCTCCGCCGCCTCGGCGGTGCGCAGCGCCAGTTCCAGCATGCGAAGCCGCTCGTCGACCGGGGTGTCGGTGCGACGCAGCACCAGCACCATCGCGACCTCGCCCTGCCAGGGCGCGGAGAACAGCCGCGCCTCGACCGGCACCGCCCGGCCGCCGGCACCGCGGATCGACAGCGCCTTGCCGTCGCTCTCGGCACCGGCAAGATCGCCGAGGTCGAACACCGCGGCGACGCCACCGGCGCGCTCGACCTCCTCGACCGCACCGAGGCCGACCCAGTCGAGCAGCGCCGGATTGGCAAACAGCACGCGGTCGCCGCGATAGACCAGCACCGCCAGCGGCAGCCGCTCAAGCACCGCGCGCTCGCCGTTGGCGACCGCGCGCACCGCAATCGTCGGCTCGGACGCCGACCCGGCGGTGGCGGCCGCATCCGGCCGTTGCGGCTCGGCCGCCGGACTCTCCGAGTCCGCGAGGGCGGAGACCGGCGGTTCGGGTTCTCGAAGATCCGGCGGGTCGGTGCGATCCGCAGTTTCGGCCGCGGTTTCGGCCCGCGGAGGCGCGGGCTCTGGCGCCGCGGCGGCCGCGGGGTCGGGAATCGCCCCGAGCATGCGGCCGATTTCGCGGAACGCCACCCGCTCGCCAGCCGACAGCGCCGAACGCGGCGTCTCCGGCTTCGCCGGCTTGGCGGGCGCCGGCTCGGCCGGGGTGCGCAGCTGCACCACGTTGGCGTCGGCGCTGCGGGCCGGCGGCGGCGCGGGCTGATCGAGCGGCGCCGGCGCCGTCTCGGCAGACCGCAGCGCACGGCAGACGCCGAAGCCGCGATAGCCCTGGAACACCCGGGCGCGGTCGAACACCGGCAGGCCGGCGAGGTCGACCAGCGCCAGATCATCGTAATCGGTCGACCACATCACGTTCACGCCCGACCAGGTGTCGTGCTTGGCAAGGGCGCGGCCGATGCGGCCGTCGGCGTCGAAACCGAGCCGGTCAGCAAGCTCGGCCAAGGTGCGGCCAATCACGTCGGCGGCACGCTGGCCGACCGCCTCGGCCAGTTCGGGCGACACCTGGGTCAGCCGGCCGGCGGCGTCGGTCTGCCAGACGAACCGCAACGGCAGGCGGCGGGCCGGGATCGCAGACCCGGTGGCGGCAGTGGCAGCGATGGGCGGCATATCGGTCACCGGCAGGGCGGGAGCGGTGGGTGCGGCGGTCTCCGGCGCCGGCGAGCCGGCCTCGGGCGCCGCTTCAGGCGTCGCCTCGGCTGGCAGCTCGGCCGGCGGCTCGGCCGGAGGTTCAGTCGCCGGCTCGGCCGGCGGTTCGGGCACCGGCGGTTCGGGCACCGGCGCGAGCGCGGCGGCAACCGGCTCCGCGACAATGGCGGCGGCAACGTCGGCACCCGCGGCAACCCGGACCGGCGCGATGGGCGCGGTGGGCACGGCAGCGGACCGGACCGGCGCGGCCGGCGGCGGCGCGGCCACGGCGGCCGGCTTGAGCCATCCCAGCAGCACGCGCGCGCCACCGACGGCGAGCGCCTGCAACGTGATGCGGTGTCCTGCGACCTCCCGCACGGCCGGACCCGAGGCGGCTTCGGCGATCCAGGCCGGCGCATCGCCGACCAAAGCGTTCAGCGAGGCGGCATCGATCGGGGCCACGGCGGCCGGGCTGCGCGCCAGCACGGTGCCGGCGGCATCGGCGACGAACACCGGCGGCGCAGCGATGGCAGCGATGAGGCGGGCGACCTCGGCCAGCGGCGCGGCGGCGTCGCCGCCCTCCTCCAGCGAGGCGATGGCGATGAGGTCGCCGAGCGCGGTGGCGGTGAGGCGGCGGCAGGCGCTGGTGACCGGGGCGAAGCGGGCGCCGGGCAGGCGCAGCCGTTCCAGCCGGGTTTCGCCGCCGCGCGACAGCACTCCCCGCAGGCGGCCGAGTTCACGGCGCAGCGGCGCGGCCTCCGGCAACGCGCGCCCAAGCGTCTCCGCCCCGCCGAGGGCGGCAAGGCCGCGGGCATTGGCAAGCACCACCGTGGCGTCGGGCAACAAAGCCCACGCCGGTCCCCGCCGAACAAGCAGCCCGGCGAGCGTGGCGTCGCTGAGGGCGGCGATCAGCCGATCAAGGTCGATCATCAGTCGCGTCCGACGCTTCTTTGTAACGTTCCGAGCTTTTCTACTCGCGATATTATTAGGAACTCGTCGACGTCGCGTCCATGTCAAGGCAGGCGTCCGATCACGAAACACTTTCTTAAGGTTAACTTTGCCGGCACAACGACGGCCCCGCGCTACCCCGCATCGCAACAATTATGTTGCAGTGCACAATAAGCGGTGCTATCGTCCTTTTCGTTGCAGCCCGGACCTTGACGAACTCGGGCACCCAAGGAGGTTTCCAATGGTCAACAAAGCCCCTCAACTCGACGTCCCGCCGGAATTGCGCGATTTCGCGGAAAAGAGCGTCGAACAGACCAAGAAGGCGGTCGACAGCTATCTCGGCGCCGCGCAGAAGGCCGTCGGCACCATCGAAGATTCCGCCGACGCGGTGCAGGCGTCGGTCAAAGACCTCGGCAAGAAGGCCATGGGCTTCGCCGAAACCAATCTGGCGGCGAGCTTCGACCTCGCCCAGCGGCTGATCCGCGCCCGCGACGTGCAGGATCTGATGCGCATCCAGACCGAGTTCGTGCAGGATCAGGTCAAGGTGCTCACCGAGCAGGCCAAGGAACTCGGCTCCATCGCCCAGAAGGCGATGAAGGTGAACACGCCGTCCTGAGCGAAGGCCCGCGCAGACGCGGGCAACGACGTCGACCGGACCTGTCCCCGGGCTGCCTGCGGCGGTGGGACGGCAAGCAGTGCGCCGCCGCGACAAACTGAAGGACAATCACCATGGCCGAGTTCAAGACCGAGACCAAGCCCGTGGCCGAAGCCAAGCCGCAGAAGGCAAAGGCGGTGACGGCCGCGGAAACCGAACTGGACATGTCAGCGACGATTCGCGACATCGCGGAGAAGAGCGTGACCCAAGCCAAAGATGCCTATGACAAGATCAAGTCGGTGGCGGAAGAGACCACCGACCTGATCGAAGACACCTATGTGACCGCGAGCAAGGGCTTCTCCGACTTCAACGTGAAGGCGCTGGAAGCTGCCCGCACCAACGTCAACGCCTCGTTCGACTTCGCCCGCGCCCTCCTGCAGGTGAAGTCGGTATCGCAGGCGGTCGAGGTGACCTCCAGCCACATCCGCAAGCAGTTCGAGGTGCTGATCGACCAAAGCCGCGAGCTGACCGAGATCGCCCAGAAGATCGCCAACGAGAGCGCCGAGCCGATCAAGGCCAGCGTCGAGAAGATCATCAAGCCGGTCCACTGATCGGCGACCCACACCACAAGCGCGCACCATTACCAATGGCCGGGCCGACGCCCGGCCATTGCTGTTTGCGTCCGGCGCCGCCGTCGCGCGGAAACACAGCAAGCAGCGCGGCGAAGAACGGCTTGCTGAGGCCGTTGGAGAGGAACCAGACCACCGCGCCGCTGGCCGGAGCCACGAAGGCGGTGACGTTGAGCCACTCATACTGACGGCCCCGGACCTCGCCTCGTCATGCCCGCGCTCGTGGCGGGCATCCGCGCCTTAAAATCTTTTGAAATCAATGACATGGGTGACCGGGACAAGCCCGGCCATGACGATGGCGGGTTATCACCGAGGGCCGAGAGTATCATACGGATTCCGGTTGATTCCCTCATGAGACCGGAAACAGCCTCGGTGAAAAATCCTTGATCGGGAGCAGTTGCACAACGGCCTTGGGTGTGGCGTTTTTGTTACATACATCCATGAATGTTTGATGCACACTGCAGCGCCTCACTCAAGGACAAGGAGGGCGTTCATGAAAGTCTCGACGAGGGTTGCGGCACTGGTCGCGGGCGCGGTTCTCGCGACCGCTGCGGTTGCCACGACGGCGTCGGCCGCCGATCTGGCGCGCCGAGGGGTCGCAAAGTCTGCCGAATTGGTGCCGCTGTACAATTGGAGCGGCATCTATATCGGCGCCAACGCCGGCTACGGATTCAACGCCGAGGACGGTGACGATTACGGCTATAGCTATGGCGACGACGGCGGTTTTGTCGGCGGCGGCCAGATCGGGGTGAACTGGCAGTTCAACCAGTTGGTCGTCGGCGTCGAGACCGACATCCAGTATGCCGACCTCACGACCAAATACGTCACCGGCTACGAGGACGGCGTGGAGTGGTTCGGCACCGTGCGGGCGCGCGCCGGCTTCGCCATCGAGCGCTTCTTGGTCTACGCCACCGGCGGCTTCGCCTATGGCGGCGGCGACTCCGCCTATTTCAACGGCGTCAAGAACGACGACACCAAGACCGGCTGGACCGTCGGCGGCGGCTTCGAATACGCCTTCTCGCCGAACATCACCGGCCGGATCGAGGGCCTCTATGTCAGCCTCGACCGCGACGACCACGGCAGCCGCCCGGCCTATGTCGAGAAGGAACTGGAGTTCGGCGTCATCCGCGCCGGCCTGAACTTCAAGTTTTCCACCTTCTGACCGGGACGGAAGGTCTTCTGCTCGATCGGCTCGAACTCCAGAGAATGGACTTTCGAAGCCGGCAAATCATTCCACGCGAGCTCCCTTGACCGGGAGCGGCGTGCCACCGCCACCAGGACGCCGGTTGTCGTACCCTGCCCGGCGTCACTGGTGCGGGCGCCTGCACACCGGGCGGCCGATCCATCACGGCCGCCCGGACCCTGGCCGGGCTGCGGCCGGCAGACCGCGAGCGCGCGTCCCCGGTTCACCGCCGCATCGGAGCCGGGCGAGGCTGACGCCGCGGCCAGAGTAGCCTGCCGGAGCCTTTGGCCAGGGGTGCAGGCGGGCGCGGTGGCCCTTCGTGGCCACCGCGCCCCTCGCGTGGTAAGCGAACGGCGTCCCAATCTCCATTGCCGTCAAGCCGGAGCCATGCGCCGAACCAAGGAAGAAGCCTTTCAGACCCGGAGCGATCTGCTGGACGCGGCCGAAGTTCTGTTCTGGGAGCGCGGTGTCGCCCGCACCACGCTGGAGGAGATCGCCCGCGCCGCCGGCACCACCCGCGGCGCCATCTATCACCACTTCGAGAACAAGCACGACCTCCTCCTGACGCTGCTCGACCGGCGACTGCTGCCCCACGACGACGACCTCGCCAAGATCGAAGCAGACCAGACTGCCGATCCGATCGTCGGCCTGCGCGCCTCATCGCGCACCATCCTGGAGCGGCTCGCCGACGATCCCAGCCAGCGCCGCGTCGCCGGCATCCTGCTGCAGCGCTGTGAGCCGATCGACGACATGACCGAGACCCTCGACATCCACCGCCGCACCATTCTGCGCTCGCGTGAGCGCGTGGTACGGCTGTTCGAACGGGCTGACGCCCGCGGCCAACTGGCAGCACCGTGGACGCCGCGCAGCGCCGCGGTAAGCCTGCACGCGCTGATCACCGGGCTGATCTATGGCTGGCTTCGGGCGCCGGACGACCTCGATCTGCGCCGCGACGGCTTTGCCTGTCTCGACGCATTCTTCGCCGGCATCGTGCGGCGCCACGAGGCATAGGGCCGTCCGGCAACCGCAGCCACAGGTCTGCGGCGACGCGACGTCATAGGTTTTCGGATGATCACGTCGTGATCCCGGAAACAACCTCGCCGAAAGATCCTTGATCGGGAATGGCTTTTTCAACGACCGGGCTACGAAACTCCGACGTGATCGGCCTGATGTCGTATCACTGCCTGTCGCGGCCACGTTCCTTCAGCGCGCCGATGAACTCCTTGACGCCGCCGCGCAGCGGATCGAACAGCGGATTGGCCTTCTCCCGCAGCATGACTTCGCTGAGAAGCTTGAGCCCGACCACCATCGACGCCGCGGCATCCGGGCTCAAGCCGGAGGCGGCACGCGCCCGCTCGATCAAGCCGATGATGTCGTCGTGGTTGGTGGCATCAAAGGAGAACGGCAGCCGCAATGCCATGCCGTCCTCCGGCACGCCGGTCGGCGTGACGGTGATGCGGTAGTTATAGTTACGGCTCATGTTCCGGACCTCCGCTCGCACGGCCCGCAGCCGCGCCCCGTGCTATCAAAACACCGCCAGCAGCGGCACGCTGCTTCGCTGCAGCAGCGTCTTCGTCACGCCGCCGAACAGCCGCTCGCGGGTCATCGAGTGGCTGTAGGCGCCGATGACGATGAGATCGAGCGCATTCTGCGCGGCGAACTCGAGCAGAACGTTGGCGATCGCCCGGCCGTGCGACACCAGATTGTTCAGCGTCACGTCAATGCCGTGGCGGCTGAGCAGCAGCGCGACGTCAGAGCCCGGCTCCTCGCCGAGACGCGAGTTCTTGGCGGCGTCGACCACGACGACGTGCATCGCCTGGGCGGTGTTGAAGAACGGCATCGCCGCGATGATGGCCCGCCGCGCCTCGCGACTGGCGTTCCAGCCCAGCATGACGCGCGCGCCGATATCGCCGCCCTTCCAGTCCTCCGGGATCAGAAGCATCGGCGTTCCGCTCGAGGCGAACTGGGCTTCGATCGCGGGCGCAAACGACGGCAAGGCGTTGAACTGGCGGACGCCGGCAATGACAAGGTCGGCGTGCAGACAGTGCAGATAAAGGAAGTCGCTGATCTCGTTCTCCAGCACCGCGCGGAACTCGAACGACACCGACTCGTTGCGGATCGACGTCTCGAACGCCCGGAACGCATCGTCGGTGGCGTCGTTCTGAAGCGCCTTCCAACGCTGGATCACCGCCTGGATCGCAGCGCTGCCGATCGCAAAGGACTCCGCCGGCACCCGCGCCCAACCCGGCGGCGAGACGAACACGCCGATCAGGTGCGCGCCGAACCGCTGGCAAATGCTCACCGCCTGACGCGCGCGCTCCATGCTTTCCGGTGACGCATCCACCAAGACGATCACAGTCTTCAGCGACATGGCCCGCCCCACCCATTTCTGCATGCTCGTCATGCGTTGGCGTCAACACCATGCGCCGGGTTGCGCTTGCCGAACCGGTGCTTCATCCGCTCCCGCAGCGTTTGGAATGTGACGTACAACATCGGAATGAGGAAGATGCCGAGCGTGCTTGCCGCCGTCATGCCAACGAATACCGGAGTTGCAATGTCGCGCCTGGCGATCATCGATGCGCCGTTGGCGAACACCAGCGGCAACAGGCCGAGGATGATGGCGGTCTGGCCGCCGACGCGGACCTCCTGATAGGCGCTGCCGGTCCATTCGAAGGTGCAGCCCGGCGGCAGCGCCGTCGCCGACACCTCCGCCATCGCCTTCAGCGCCACGCCGCCCGCTCGCTTCGGCGCCAGAAAAGGCGCGCTCGCGGGCGGCTCCGCGCCACTGCCGAGCTACACCATCAAACGGGACACGACCGCGGAGCCGCGGAGCCCACCGCCCGGACACATCCCGGCGGCGGTGCTGGGCTGAGGAGGGAATGGATGCGCCGAACCAAAGAGCAGGCCGCAGCGACGCGCCGCACCATCCTGTCGACGGCCGAAACGCTGTTCCTGGAGCGCGGCTACGACAGCGTCTCGCTCGACGAGGTCGCCGAGGCGTCCGGGGTGACCCGCGGCGCCGTGCACTGGCATTTCGGCAACAAGCAGGGTCTGCTGCTGGCGCTTCGTGACGAGATTCCCTCGCCCATGCGCGAGCTGACCGAGCGGCTTGAGAACGACACCACCGTCGCGCCGCTGCGGGCGCTGTCGGAGTTCGTGACCGACCTTCTGGTCCAGCTGCAATCCGATCCCAGGCGACGGACCATCCTTCGCGAACTGCTCCGGGTGGATTGGACCTCACCCAGCGCCAGCCGCCGCCGGGCGAAACCGTCCAGTGCGAACTCAGGGCGGCATTGACGCGAATTTTCGAGGCGGCGGCCCGTGGCGGCACGTTGCCGCTACCCTGGACACCCAAGGCCGCGGCGATCGCCTTCAATGCGATGCTGAGCGGATTGATCAACGAATGGGCGCGCGGCGAGACCGATTTCGAACTGGTGCCGGACGCGGTCGCCGCCGCCAACACCCTTCTCGAAGCGTGGTCGGGCGCGACCGGTTCGCTCTCGCGCTGAGACACCGCAATGGCAGCGGCGCAATCGGGCCGGCCAGCGCCGAGGTCAAACGGTGGCGCATCACGGCACGGCGCCGGAAAGATCTGCCGTCAATCGCTTTAGGACAGGAATTTTGGCGGGCGACGGTCGCGGCAACACGCCGTCGGCGCAACCCTGACAGCGGCATGCGCGCCCTGCGGCGGCAACACCGTCCGGAGCACCCGCCCGCCTGCGGCTATTCGCCGAGCATCATCTCAACCGCCGATATGGCCCCTTCGAGGTCGGCGATTTTTCGAAGCGTCTTGTCGCTCGGAAGCGTATCGGCCTGGGCACATTGAGTCAGCAGTTCGCGTTGGGCGTTCTTCAGCCGCTCGAGCAACGCCTGCAACTGTTCGTTCATTGAAATTCACCTTTTGGGCGCAGCGACCACTTCCTGACTCGTTCTGGAAGACGGCGGCCTTGTGCGTACCGTTCGCCGCGCACCACTGCAACATCTATCTGTTTCTCTCAGGCTCAACACCTGATTTCGCCAGTAGAGAAAATTCGCCGGCCGGTTCCAAGTGACAAAAACTTCATCTCCAGGTTCAAAGGGCAGCGCCAACTGCACAACCGGCCGGCCTCATGTCCGCGCTCACCCGCCGATATTGTAGGCCGCCAGCGCGGCCATGTTGACGATGTCGGTGTCTTTCGCCGACAGCGGCACGATCTGCACCGGCTTCTCCAGCCCGACCAGCAGCGGGCCGATCACGGTGGCGCCGCCCAGCTCCTGCAGCATGCGGGTCGAGATACCGGCAGCGTGGATCGCCGGCATCACCAGCACGTTGGCCGGCCCCGACAGCCGGCAGAACGGGTAGGTGCCCATCAAGGTGCGGTTGAGCGCCACCTCCGCGCTCATCTCGCCGTCATACTCGAAATCGACGCCCCAGGAATCGAGCAGCTTCACCGCCTCGATGACGTGGGCGGAGCGCTCGCCCTGCGGGTGGCCGAAGGTCGAGAACGCGAGCAGCGCGACGCGCGGCTCGGTGCCGAGCCGGCGGGCGGCGGCGGCTGCCTGCACCGCGATCTCGGCGAGGTCTTTCGCGGTCGGCATTTCGGTCACCGCGGTATCGGCAACCAGGAGGTTGCGGCCGCGCGCCAGCACCATCGACAGCCCGATCAGCCGCGCCCCCGGCTTGGGGTCGATCACCTGCCGCACATAGTCGAGCACCACCGAGAAATTGCGGGTGACGCCCGACACCATGGCGTCGGCGTCGCCCAGCGCCACCATCGAGGAGGCGAAGTGGTTGCGGTCGTTGTTGATCATCCGCTGGCAGTCGCGCAAGAGGTGGCCTTGGCGCTGCAGCCGCTCATAGAGATGCTGGGCGTAGACGGGGCTGCGGGCGGAGAGCCCGGCATTGGTGATCTCGATGCCTTCGGGCAACTCCAGCCCGATCTCCTTGACGGCAGCCTTGATCTTGTCCTCGCGGCCGACCAGCACGGCGGTACCGAGCCGCTGGTTGACGAAGCTCGCGGCGGCGCGGATCACCTGCTGCTCCTCGCCCTCGGCGAACACCACGCGGCGCGGCCGGCGGCGCAGCCGCTCGAACACCCGGTGCAGCACGCCGGCCACCGGATCGCGCCGCTGCTGCAACTGCTGGCGATAGGCTTCCATGTCGACGATCGGCCGGCGGGCGACGCCGGTCTGCATCGCAGCCTTCGCCACCGCGGTCGGCACGGCGTGGATCAGTCGCGGGTCGAATGGCACCGGGATGATGTAGTCGGGGCCGAAGATCGGCCGCTCGCCATAGGCGGCGGCGACCTCGTCGGGCACGTCCTCGCGCGCCAGGTCCGCCAGCGCGTGCACCGCCGCCAGCTTCATCTCCATATTGATGGTGGAGGCGCGCACGTCGAGCGCGCCGCGGAAGATGTAGGGAAAGCCGAGGACGTTGTTGACCTGGTTGGGATAGTCGGAACGGCCAGTGGCGACGATGGCGTCGCTGCGCACGCTTGCCACTTCCTCCGGCGTGATCTCCGGATCGGGATTGGCCATGGCGAAGATGATCGGGTTCGGCGCCATCGTGGCCACCATCTCCGGCGTCAAGGCCCCCTTGACCGACAGCCCGAAGAACACGTCGGCGTCGACCAGCGCCTCGGTGAGGGTGCGCGCCTCGGTGCGGGCCGCGTGGGCCGACTTCCACTGGTTCATGCCGGCGGTGCGACCCTGGTAGATCACACCCTTGGTGTCGCACATGATGACGTTGTCGGAGGTGAAGCCCAGCGCCTTGAGCACTTCGACGCAGGCGATCGCCGCGGCGCCGGCGCCGTTGACGACGAGCTTGGTGGTCTTGATGTCGCGTTTTGTCAGACGGAGCGCGTTGATCAGCCCGGCATTGGCGATGATCGCGGTGCCGTGCTGGTCATCATGGAACACCGGAATGTCCATCAACTCCTTGAGCTTCTGCTCAATGATGAAGCACTCGGGGGCCTTGATGTCCTCCAAGTTGATGCCACCGAACGACGGCCCCAGATACTTCACCGCATTGATGAATTCGTCCGGGTCCTCGGTATCGACCTCGATGTCGATGGCGTCGACGTCGGCGAAGCGCTTGAACAGCACCGCCTTGCCTTCCATCACCGGCTTGGAGGCCAGCGCGCCGAGATTGCCGAGGCCTAAAATGGCGGTGCCGTTGGTGATCACCGCCACCATGTTGCCGCGCGCCGTGTAGTCATAGGCGCGGTCCGGGTCTTCGGCGATCGCCAGCACCGGCACGGCAACGCCGGGCGAATAGGCCAGCGACAGGTCGAGCTGGGTCGCCATCGGCTTGGTCGGGGTGATCTCGAGTTTGCCCGGGCGCCCCATCTGGTGAAAATGCAGCGCCTCCTGGTCAGTAAAGGTCGGGCGCGGGCGGCGCTTGTTGGTCTTGGGCGGCATCGGGTTTCCTGGCGAATCTTTGGGGGGATCGGCCGGCACCCTAGGAGGTTCGCACCACTCCCTCAAGCTAAGGCGCCGGGTCCGCAACGGCATGGCGGGGTTTTGGGCCGGAAATGTTCGGCGGCAATGGCGCAAGCTCGACAATCCGCCGCCCAGTCCCCGCTCTTTCGTATTACCCACAGCCGACCGGCGGCGGCCGGGTGAATCCGGCCGGAGGCTCTGATAGCGTCCGGCCATGAGCAGAGTGGAGGAGACCAGCGGCATGGAGGCGGCGGACGAGCGCGTCACGCCGCTGATGGCGCAGTATATCGAGATCAAGACCGCCAATCCGGACTGCTTGTTGTTCTACCGGATGGGTGATTTCTACGAGATGTTCTTCGAGGACGCCGAGCTGGCCTCGCGCGCGCTGGGCATCGCCCTCACCAAGCGGGGCAAGCACAAGGGCGCCGACATCCCGATGGCGGGCGTTCCGGTCGAGCGTGCCAATGATTATCTGCAGCGGCTGATCGCGCAGGGCTTCCGCGTCGCGGTGTGCGAGCAGCTGGAGGACCCGGCGGAGGCGCGCAAGCGCGGCTCGAAGTCGGTGGTGAAGCGCGACGTCATCCGCCTCGTCACCCCCGGCACCATCACCGAGGAGCAGCTGCTCGATTCCCGCCGCAACAACTGGCTGCTGGCGGTGGCCCGCGCCCGGCCGTCCTCGGCGGAGGCCGCGAGCTTCGGCCTGGCCTGGGCCGACATCTCGACCGGTGCCTTCCACGTCGCCGAGGTCGGGGGAGGCCGGCTCGCCGCCGAGGTCGCGCGGCTCGACCCCGGCGAGATCGTGATCGCCGACGCGCTCTATTCGGATACGGATCTGGCGCCGTTCTGGCGCGAGCAGCGAGCGGTGACCCCGCTCGGGCGGGATCTGTTCGATGCCATGACCGCGGAGCGCCGGCTCGCCGGCTTTTTCGGCATCGCCACCGCGGATGCGTTCGGGGTGTTCTCCCGCCTCGAACTGACCGCGGCCGCCGCCATCGCCGGCTATATCGAGCGCACCCAGGTCGGCAAGCGCCCGCCGCTGGCGCCGCCGCAGCGCGAGGCGCTGGGCGAAACCATGGCGATCGACGCCGCCACCCGGGTCAATCTCGAGCTGTTGCGCGCGCTGTCGGGCACCCGCCAGGGCAGCCTGATCACCGCCATCGACCGCACCGTCACCGCCGCCGGCGCGCGCCTGCTGGCCGACCGGCTGTCGAGCCCACTCGCCGACAGCGCTGCCGTCAACGCCCGGCTCGACGCCGTGGCGTGGGTCGTCGCCGACGGCGACCTGCGCCAGGCGCTGCGCCGCACGCTGGAGACCGCGCCCGACATCGAGCGGGCGCTGGCGCGCCTCGCGCTCGGCCGCGGCGGCCCGCGCGATCTTTTCGCGCTCGCCCGCGGCCTCACCGTTGCCGCCGACCTCGCCCGCACCGTGGCCGCGCGTGCGCCGCCGGCCGAGATCGCGGCGGCCACGCACGACCTCGCCGCGCCCGACCCGGCGGTGGCGGCCGTGATCGATGCCGCGCTCGCCGACGAGCTGCCGCTGCTCAAGCGCGACGGCGGCTTCGTGCGGGCTGGCTACGACGCCGACCTCGACGGCCTGCGCCGCCTGTCGGAGGATTCGCGGCGGGTCATCGCCGAAACCCAGGCGCGCTACGCCGAGGAGACCGCCGTCAAGTCGCTGAAGGTTCGCCACAACGCCCAACTCGGCTATGTCGTCGAGGTTGCGGCCCAGCACGGCGACAAGCTGCTCGGGCCGCCGTTCAACGCCACCTTCATGCATCGCCAGACCCTGGCCGGCGCGCTGCGCTTTTCCACCGTCGAGCTGTCCGAGCTTGAGTCCAAAATCGCCACCGCCGCCGAGCGGGCGCGGGCGATCGAACTCGCCGTCTTCGAGCAGTTGGTGACGCGCGTGCTCGATCAGGGCGACGCCATCAAGGCGGCGGCACGGGCGCTGGCGGTGCTCGACGTCACCACCGCGCTCGCCACCTTGGCGGCAACCGAGGACTGGACGCGGCCGGTGGTCGACGCGTCGCTGGCGTTCCGCATCAGCGGCGGCCGCCACCCGGTGGTCGAGCAGGCGCTGCGCCGCGACGGCGGCCCATTTGTCGCCAACGACTGCGACCTGTCGCCGCCGACACCGGCCGGCGACGCCGGCCGGCTGTGGCTGATCACCGGCCCCAACATGGCCGGCAAATCGACCTTCCTGCGCCAGAACGCGCTGATCGCGGTGCTGGCGCAGATCGGCGCGTTCGTGCCGGCGAAAAGCGCCCACATCGGCGTGGTCGACCGCTTGTTCTCGCGGGTCGGCGCGGCCGACGATCTCGCCCGCGGCCGCTCGACCTTCATGGTCGAGATGGTGGAAACCGCCGCCATCCTCAACCAGGCCGGTCCCCGCGCGCTGGTGATCCTGGACGAGATCGGCCGCGGCACCGCCACCTTCGATGGCCTGTCGATCGCGTGGGCGAGCCTTGAGCACCTCCACGAAACCAACCGTTGCCGCACCCTGTTCGCCACCCATTTCCACGAGCTGACGGCGCTGTCCACCCGCCTCAAGCGGCTGAAGAACGCCACGGTGCGGGTCAAGGAATGGCACGGCGAGGTGATCTTCCTGCACGAGGTTGCCGAAGGGATGGCCGATCGCTCCTACGGCATCCAGGTCGCCAAGCTCGCCGGCCTGCCGGCGGCGGTGGTGGCGCGCGCCAAGGTGGTGCTGGCGGAGCTGGAGAAGAGCGACCGCGGCGCACCGATCCACCGTCTCGCCGACGATCTGCCGCTGTTCGCCGCGCTGCGGCCCAAGGCCGCCGAGCCTGCGTCCGCGGCTGCACCCGACCCGGTCGCCGAGTTGCTGGCGGCGCTCGACCCCGACGACATGACGCCGAAGGATGCGCTCGAGGCGCTCTACCGCCTCAAGGCGGCGGCGGCGGCGACTTGACCGTCCGCGATCTGGCGACACTGTGCAGCGTTAGCGCAGCGTTCCAGGCGGCCGAGACCGCGAACAGCAAGAACACCGCCACCGCACCGCCGAGCGGCACCGCGGCGAGGTGCACCGCGGCCATCGCCAAGCCAAAGCCGATGATGCCGACCAGGCAGTTGGCCATCACCGCACTGGCAGCGTTGCCGCCGATCCGGGGATGCAGGATCAGGATCAGGCTCGACAGCACGATCGGGAACACCGCGGCGATCCCCGACAGCGCCGGGCCGAGGCGAGCCGACAGCGTCACCACCGTTGCCACCAGCACACCGCACAGCCCGGCACGAAACGGCACATCCCACCATCGCGCCACCGCCGGCGGCAGAGCCACCGCTTTTGCCAGCGGCCGCGCCGCCAGCGCCGCCAGCGGCAGCACCACGCACGATAGTGCCACCGCTTCGGCAAAGCTGGGGTGCCAGACCGTCACCAGCCACGCCCCGGCGAACCACACCACGAACGCCGCGCCCAGCGCCACCGCCAGCGGCGCCCGCGGCGCCAGCGCGGCGTAGGTCAGCACCAGGAGGGCGGTGGCATCGTTGGTGGCAACGCTGGCGACGGCGCTGCCCTTGAGGAAGGCATCGTCGTGGCCAAGGGCGAGGAAGATGTAGGCCGGGCCGGCCGAGATCGGCAGCGTCGCGATCATGCCGCCGATCAGCGGCCCGGCGCGCTCGGCAAGCCGCGAGGCGGCGACCACCACCGCGGCGGTGGCCGCCATCTTGACCGCGAGCGGAAACCAAAACGGATCAAAAGCCATATCGGAACGTTTTTGTTGAAGCCAACGCCGTCGACGACTCCTGTGCCGGGGGTCGGCGCCGCGCCGGAGAATTCCCGATCCGCGCGCCCGCGGCAACCAGGTCATGGCTTCGCGCAGGTGGTGCGGCAATTATCAAGGTTGCCCGGAGACATCCTGTCCCGCACAAACACCTATGATGCCGGCCTGACCCATCCTGGGATGACAGCGCCGCGCCGGTCAGCTATCCCAAGCCGCCATGCCGCGAACCTCGTGCGCCCAGCCACGCAGTCCCCTCCGCAGTCGTGCTCCCCGCCCGTTCGAGGCGGTGTTCGACGAAGCTGCGTTCGGAGCCGATCTCGACGCCATCGCCCAGACGCACCGCGGCGATCCCTCCGCGCTCCGCATGGCGGTGGTGCATCGCGCCAAGCAGGCGCTGGCCGACGGCCGCCGCCAGACCGAGGCGTGGCTGCGCGAGGACGGCCAGGGCCGCGCCTGCGCCGCCCGGCTGTGCGATATGGAAGACGCCCTGATCCGCATGCTCTACGAGCGGGTCGGCGCCGCCATCTACGGCTCGGACCACCATTCCACCTCCGAGCACATGGCGGTGGTCGCCACCGGCGGCTATGGCCGCGGCCTGCTCGCGCCGGGCTCGGACATCGATCTGCTGTTCCTGTTGCCCTACAAGCAGACCGCCTGGGGCGAGAGCATCGCCGAATCGATCCTCTACACCCTGTGGGACATCGGCCAGAAGGTCGGCCACGCCACCCGCTCGATCGACGAGTGCATCCGCCAGGCCAAGGCCGACATCACCATCCGCACCGCGGTGCTGGAGGCGCGGTTCGTGTGCGGCGACCGCACGCTCTTTGACGATCTGATCGCCAGGTTCGACCGCGAGGTGGTGTCCGGCACCGCCTCCGAATACGTCACCGCCAAGCTTGCCGAACGCGACGAACGCCACCGCCGGGTCGGCGCCTCGCGCTATCTGGTCGAGCCCAACGTCAAGGACGGCAAGGGCGGGCTGCGCGACCTCCACACCCTGTTCTGGATCGCCAAGTACGTCTACCGCGTGCGCGAGCCGGCCGGCCTGCTGCAGCAGGGCGTGTTCTCCAAGGCCGAATACAGCACGTTCCGCCGGGCCGAGGACTTCCTGTGGTCGGTGCGCTGCCACCTGCATTTCCTCACCGGCCGCGCCGAGGAGCGGTTGTCGTTCGACGTCCAGCGCGAGATGGCGCAGCGGCTCGGCTACACCGAGCACCCCGGCCAGCGCGACGTCGAGCGGTTCATGAAGCACTACTTCCTGACCGCCAAGGACGTCGGCGACCTCACCCGTATCGTCTGCTCCCAGTTGGAGGAGAACGAGGCCAAGTCGCTGCCGGTGCTCAACCGCTTTGTCCAGCGGCTGATCCCCAGGCGTCGCAAGAGCCTGGGCGATGCCGGCGACTTCATCGTCGACCACGGCCGCATCACCATCACCGACGACGAGGTGTTCGAGCGCGACCCGGTCAATCTGATTCGTCTGTTCTGGCTGGCCGATCACCAGGATCTCGCCTTCCATCCCGACCCGATGCGGCTGATCACCCGCCAGCTCAAGCTGGTGAACGACGAACTGCGCTCGAACGACGAAGCCAACCGGCTGTTCCGCGACATTCTGGTGTCGAAGAACGACCCGGAGACCGTGCTGCGCCGCATGGACGAGGTCGGGCTGCTCGGACGCTTCGTGCCGGAATTCGGCCGCATCGTCGCGCTGATGCAATTTTCGATGTACCACCACTACACGGTGGACGAGCATCTGATCCGCTGCATCGGCGTGTTGTCGACCATCGAGCGCGGCACCGACCCCTCGCTCGGCCTCGCCAACGAGCTGATGGCGGGCATCCAGAACCGCGACCTGCTCTATATCGCGCTGTTCCTGCACGACATCGCCAAGGGCCGGCCGGACGATCATTCCATCCTCGGCGCCCGCGTCGCCCGGCGCTTCTGTCCGCGCCTCGGCCTGACCCCGGCCGAGACCGACACCGTGGCCTGGCTGGTCGAGCATCATCTGACGATGTCGACCATCGCCCAATCGCGCGACCTGTCCGACCGCAAGACCATCGAGACCTTTGCGGGCGTGGTGCAGAGCCTGGAGCGGCTGAAGATGCTCACCGTGCTCACCACCGCCGACATTCGCGCGGTGGGTCCCGGCGTGTGGAACAGCTGGAAGGCGCAGCTCTTGCGCACGCTCTATTACGAGACCGAGCCGGTGCTGACCGGCGGCTTCTCCGAGGTCAACCGCTCCGAGCGCGTCGCCGCCGCCCAGCGCCAGTTCCGCAACGCCATGGCGGAGTGGTCGGCCGCCGATATCGACGCCTATCTCGCCCGCCACTACCCACCCTACTGGCTCAAGGTCGACCTTCCGCACAAGCTCGCCCACGCCCGCTTCGTGCACGCCTCGGAGGCGGCGAGCCGGCTGCCGGCAACCCGGTTCGACCTCGCCGGCCGCGCCGGGGTCACCGAGGTGACGGTGCTGGCGGTCGACCACCCGCGGCTGTTGTCGGTGATCGCCGGCGCCTGCGCCGCCGGTGGCGCCAACATCGTCGACGCCCAGATCTACACCACCACCGACGGCCTCGCGCTCGATACCATCGCCATCTCCCGCGAGTTCCCGGACGATGCCGACGAGACGCGCCGCATTGGCCGGGTGTGCGATGCCATCGAGAAGGCGCTGTCGGGCGACGTGCCGGTGTCGGAGGCGATGGTGCAGCGCGGCGCGCCCAAGACCCGCCAGCGCGCGTTCGACGTGCCGCCCGAGGTGACGCTCAACAACGCCTGGTCCAACCGCTTCACCGTGATCGAGGTGACCGGGCTCGACCGGCCGGGCCTCTTGCACGACCTCACCGCCACGCTGTCGCGACTCAACCTCAACATCGCCTCCGCCCACATCGCCACCTTCGGCGAGAAGGTGGTGGACGTGTTCTATGTCACCGACCTCACCGGCGCGCTGATCACCAGCGCCCAGCGCCAGGCCGCGATCAAGCGCGCGCTGGTGTCGGTGCTGGCGCCCCCGGCCGAGGAACGGGCGCGCCGAGCGCGAACCGAGGCCGGCTGAGAGCCGGCAGTGGGAGCCTGCCGTCGGCTCCGGCCGGCGATTTCCTGAGGCCTTTAGGCAGGTGTGTCCGGGCAAAGCCGCCGTCCCGCTCCCGGCGACGCGAAGATTTCATCTTCGGCGGGTCGAGGTCCGGCGGCAGGCTGAGGCAGGTTCGGGTGATATCAAATCCGGCCGATCAGGCCGGCGTTTTTTCGGCGGATACCGGAAAATCCCTTTCCGATGAGTCTCTTGCAGAACTCGGGCACGTCCGGGGTTTTTCGGTTGGCCTGGCGTGGCCGGATTGGCGGATTTGTGGCGGTGGCACACGAAATCTTGCCTGGTCGGCGCGTTTCGGGCTGTGCGGGCACACGGCGGGTCGATCGCCCGGCTTCCGGCGCGTCTGGCAGCGGGGACGCGACGGCAGCACCCCCGGCTTCAGACGAGGCGACGGACGGTCTGGAGGGCGGCGACGACCAGGATGCCGAACATCAGGTGGCACATCACCTTGGCGGCTCCGCTCACCCGGACCGTCGAGCCGCCGTGGTTGTCCTTCAGGTTGACGTTGACGCGCTCGGCGCTGGAGCGCTGGTCGTAGCGGCCGCCTTCACCGCTGCGATATTCGGCGGCGCGGCGGGTTTTCGCCTCGCGGGCGATCTCGGTCTTCCTTGCCGCATCCGAGCGCGGGTGACTGACAAGAAAATGTGACCGTTCTCTTGCAAACCTGCCGCGGGGCGGCCATAAGCAGCGCCGCAGTCCGCACGGACGGGCAGGCGCGGCGGTCCTGAAGGACCGTCGGAGCTGACCCAGTGCGCGCAACGGGCAAGGCAGTTTAAGGCGGCCAGCGCAGGCAAATCCTGCGCCTCTCTTGAAATAGAGTGCACGCGCCTTGATGGCTGGGCCCGACGGAGAGGTGGCCGAGTGGTTTAAGGCGCACGCCTGGAACGCGTGTATAGGGGAAACTCTATCGAGGGTTCGAATCCCTCCCTCTCCGCCACTTCGGAACAGAACTGGGCACGCCGAGAGCCGCCGATTGCCCGATATTGCCGCCCATAGCCGCCAATCACCGCACGATATTTTTGGTTATTGCGCGAAGCGTCCCGCCGATAGCCCTCTGCAGCACGATCAATAGAGGGTTCTCATCTCCCGACCAGGCAGGATAGCTCTCGCCGAAATGGCCGCTGATTGTACGCCAGCATCCGTGCCTAAAATGCTGGGGCGTCTACGGCTACCGCAGACAAGCGTAGACAAATTCATTTCGCGGATTGCGTAGCCAAGCTGCTAGCGGGCAAGTGCCCTTGCAAGGCTGGAATAATAATGCGTATATATGCGAATAATTATTCTAGCCTTTAGGAGAGTCGAATGACGATCAATCGACTGAAACATTTCCGGGTCATGAATGCGGAGACCCAGACCCAAGCCGCCAAGGCGGCGGGCGTGACGCAGCCAACGTATCAGCGCTGGGAAACCGGCAAGACCGAGATTCCGAAAAGCCACCTTGCCAAGCTGGCAAAGCACTTCAAGACTACCGAATTGGAATTGCTTGGTCGTCACCCGCCGAAAAAGGCAGCGTTCTATGACGACGAGGCTCCTCTGGACCTGCAATATTACGGTGAGTGTGCGGTGCATTTCGTCGGTGGTGGCGAGCCGCTGGTGCTTTCGATTTCGGAAGAGGCACACGCGCAAGCCTATGAAGAGTTACAGAGCGACAAGCGGTTCATCGTTATGAAGGACTTGGGCAACCGCACCGTGGCGATCCGGCACAAGGCGATTTCCGAGCTCTATTTTTCTAGTGAGGCTTATGACACCTACGGGCCGGATCATGCTTATTACAAACTGGCAACGCCAATCCAGATGCCTGACACCCGAGACTGGGCCATCGTCGAGGCCATTCGAGATGAAGAGATTGGAGGGGGCGACCACACATCAGATTTCGCTAAGGCCGATGTTGAGCGCGTCCAACGCCAGATCATGATTACCGACGAGCAGTTCGATGAACTGGTCGCCGAGGGTGCTATCAAACCCGAGAACCTCGCAATTGAGAAAGCCGCGAGAGCGGCGGAAACCGATGA
The DNA here is from genome assembly GCF_001402875.1 of Blastochloris viridis. Taxonomy (NCBI): domain Bacteria; kingdom Pseudomonadati; phylum Pseudomonadota; class Alphaproteobacteria; order Hyphomicrobiales; family Blastochloridaceae; genus Blastochloris; species Blastochloris viridis. Next base: position 3,159,242 of record NZ_CP012946.1, read on the forward strand.
GATTATGGCCCTAGCTCACACGGTGACGGTCCAATTCTCGACCGGCAAGCGGCGGGAAATCGCCTATGTCGATTGCAATCTTTTCGAATGCATCGAGCCTCTTATTGATATCCATTACCCCTATGGCGGAAACGATAACGACGAACCGAACATGATCCGCTTACCGTATGAGGGTTATCACCGCACTGTGTTCTTCAACCCGGATGTGCTGGATTATATTTCGTTCCCGACCCATAAAATCGAAGAGGGTGAGGTCGAGAGCTATGACGATGGGCTGATCGATGGCGATGAAGCCAATAGTGACGATGCCATGGTCATCAAGCTGCCGAAGACCAAAAAAAGAGGGAGAGGACGAAATGAGAACTGATACCAGTGGCCCTGAGGAGCGACCTTTCTCGGCCTCATGCTGAGGAGGCTGCCGCCGGGTCGCGCCGTAGGCGTGCCCGATGCCAGGCTCCGCAGCCGTCTCGAAGCATGGCCGAAGGCCGCCGTCAGCGTCGCCTCATCCTTCGAGACGCGGTCTTGCGACCGCTCCTCGGGATGAGGCGAGCCGACGTCGGCCAAAGGTCAAACGTAAAGGCCGTTGGTATACCCCTACGCCGATGAAATCCCCGAGTTTGGCTTGCCGATGAGGTGGAAGCGGTCGGTGATCCGGCTGGCGAGGTCAGCGGCGTAGGTCGGCAGTTTCTGGAAGAAGTCCTCGAAGGCCTGTTTGAACAGGGCGAATTTGCCATAGGCCTTGTTGAACAGCACCTTGCGCTTCATGAAGTGCCAGAACCGCTCGATCAGGTTGAGGTTGGGCGCGTAGGACGGCAGATAAACCAGCTTCAGGCGGCAGCCCGGCCTGGCCAGATAGGCCGTGAGTTCGCGCGAGTGATTGTACCTGGCATTGTCGAGCACGACCGTGATCGTCGCCGTGCCGAGATGATGGGCGCTGAGATCGTCGAACAGGCGGATCATCGCGGCGGAAGTGATGAGGTCTTCCTCGCGGTGGACCAGCTGGCGCGTCGGCCACGACAGCGCCCCGTTGATGTTGAGCCGGGTGCGGCCGTGGTTCGACTTCAGCTCGACGGTCTTTCCCTTGCGCAGCCAGCCATGGGCGGGCCGGCCGGTATAGGAGGGGTGGGTGGCGTCGACAAAATAGAGCGGCGCCTCGGGGCCGGCGGCGTCCATCAGCGGCTTGAGCGTGGTGTCGAGAAAGGCCTGCTGCACCAAAGCGTCGGCCTTGGCCGGCACGCACTTCGGCTTCTTGTAGACAAAGCCGAGCCGCAGCAAGAGCTTGGCCATCGCGTGGGGCGTATAGTCCACCGCGAAGGAAGTGCGGACAAAGGCGCAAGCCTCCTTGGCAGTCTGGGGAACCTCGTCAGCGATCCAGGCCGACAGCTTCGCCTGCTGGGCGGCATCCAGCGGCGAGCACCGCCCGACATAGGCCAGCGCCTCCACCCCGGCTCGGCCGCGCTCGGCATAAAGCGCCCGGTGCTCCAGAACCGTGCTCTCGTTGAGATAGAGCGCGGCGGCGATCTGCGCCGGCGTCCAGCCATCGTCGAGCAGCAGCAATACGTTCACCCGCCGATGCACCGCGCTGTTGATCTGCCGGCGCATCAGCTTCAGGAAATACGATCGGTCCTCAGCCGTCAGAACCAGCCCTGCCATGCCGACAGGGAATCACCAAACCCGCGCCAGGAAAACCGAAAAATCCAAATCCTTCGGAGTCGCGGTATATGACGTATCCTTGCCTTGCAGCCATGAATAGATTGAGAAGATGCTGGAAACTTACTTAGTTTGAGTCATTTGCCCTTAGCTCTATTTAGGAGGGCTATAGCGTAAACATAGTGCTCGTCATCATCGGCCGCGGCCCGCCACCTTGCGCTACGGCGCGCCGCGCTATCCTTGTTTTGTCAAGCGTTCGATAGAGCGCCCTTTCCGGACGCAGGCGCTCGAGCGCCTGCGTCTTCAAACCAAGCGCGGGCGATCATATGGCATCGGCCGCACGGGCATGGCGGATGAGCGCATCGCGGCGGGCATCGCGTAGCGCTGCCGCCGGATCGGCCGCCACGGTCCGCTCCGGCACGACCTTGCGCACGATCTCGACGACACGCTCGCGGAAGGTGATGCCGCGCCGCTCGGCATAGCCTTGCGCCGGGTCGAGCCGCTCGTAATCCGTCGCCATATCCTTGGCGCGGTCGCGCGACAGGGTGCGGACGAGACGCTCCTCGCTGGCGAAGTCGTCGCGGCCGTAATGCAGGTCCAGGCTGTCGCGGTGGCGCGACAGCGCGACATAGCTCGAATGGGCATCCAGGCCCGGCGTCGCCAGCACGAGGGCGCGGTCCACGGTCATGCCTTGCGCCTTGTGGATGGTGGCGGCATAGCCGTGGTCGATGCGATCGTAATCCTTGAGATCGAACGAGACGCTACGCCCATCGTCGGTGCGCACGGTGATGGATTGCGGGCTGACGTGTTCGATGGTGCCAAGCGTGCTGTTCTTCACGCCAAGTCCATCCCCACCAAGCCTGCGCTCGTTCTGCAGGAACATGATGCGGTCGCCGCGGGCAAAGCTGCGGTCGCCGCGCTGGGTCGTGACGCGCACGTCATCGTCGAGATCGCCGGCGGCGCGCATCCGCTCGCGCGCAGCGTCGTTGAGGGCCTGCACTTCGGCGTTCGTGTGCGTGAGGATGATGCGGCTGAGGTCCGGCGACGCCTGCCGGTCGCGGTCCCAGCGCCCGATCAGATTTTCGCGCGCTTGGTGCCGTGTCGATGCCTCATGCACCATGCCATGGGTGTCATAGGCCTGGATCGCCTCGCCGGTCCGGCCGGTTGCCAGATCGCGCGTGGCGTCGCGCTGCCAGCCCTCGCGCTGGCGGCGCACCTCGCCGATTTCCGCGCCGCCGTGGCGCTCAACGAGCGAGCGGAACGCCGCGCCCGCCTCGATGGATTGCAGCTGCTGCGGATCGCCGACCAGCACCACCTTGGCGCCGGCCTCGGCGGCATGAGAGAGCACGCGCTCCAGCTGGCGCGTGCCGGCCATGCCTGCTTCGTCGATCACCAGAACATCGCGCGCGGTGAGCGCGTCGCGGCCCTGTCCCCAGCCATGTTCCATGCTGGCGATGGTGCGCGAGGCGATGCCCGATCCGCCTTCCAGATTCTCGGCGGCGATGCCGGACAGCGCCACGCCCCGGACCTCATAGCCCGCCGCTTCCCAGGCCTCCCGCGCCACGCCCAGCATCGCGCTCTTTCCCGTCCCGGCATAACCGACCACGACGCCGAGATCGCGCCCGTCCGTGACATGCGCCAGCGCGTCGGCCTGCTCGCCGGAAAGAACGAGGCCCCGCAATTCCGCCCGCGCCAGCGCCGCCTTTCTGTCGGCGTCGTTCACCTCGTGGCGTTGCCGCTCCGCCATCAGTTCGGCGGCGCGGTGCAGGCGCTGTTCGGCCTCGATCATCGCTTGGGTGGTGAAGCGATCCTCGCCCCGTCCGTCCTGGCCGAGTTCGACCAGATCGGGCGCACCGCGCATCGCGCCCATCACCGCGTTGAACTGGTCGAGCCCGTCGCTGTGCCGATGCGCGAACATCGCCATGTGTCGGCGCGTGAAGGTCGATTGCTGATGGGTGATCGCGTCCAGCGCCAGGGAAGGATCGGCGATGATCCGCGCGCCATTGCCGCGCGGTCGGCAGTCTCGATTCCTTCGCCCTTGATGCGCTGGGCCGGCGCGCCGATCTGGCATTGCGGCTCCAGCGCGATGCCCTGCGCTTCCAGGCTGCGGTGGTCGATGCGCGCGTCGATGTCGAGCTCGGCCAGACGTTCGTTGGCCAGCTCCGCCCAGCGTTCGCGCCAACGTTCCACCATCTCGGTGCGGTTCCACTCGCGCACCTTCCGGCCGAAGCCGCTCTCATCGACTTCGCGCATGGTCAGCATGACATGGGCATGGGGTTTCGGCACGCCATCCGCGCCGATGTCCCAATGCACATTGAGGTCGGCGATCATGCCATGCTCCACGAATTCGGCCTGCACGAAGTCGCGGGCGAGGTCGATGCCCTGGCGCGAGGTCAACTCCCGCGGCAGGGCGAATTCCACCTCGCGGGCCAGCTGCGCGTCGCGCCTCAGCTCGAACGCCTCGACGTCATTCCACAGCCGCTCGCGGTCGCGCCACGCCTCCGGTGCATTGTCCGGCAGCATAACCTCAGAATGGACGACGCCACGCTTGGCGGAGAAGTCGTGGCTGCGCTCCAGCCGATCGTCGCGCAGTCGCGAGGCCGAGCGGTAGGCGGCAGACGCCACCGCGCTGGAGCCGGATGTGCGGCCAATGACCTTGACGTGCAGATGATAGATCGCCATCGCGACCCGATCATCAGCACGGCGAAGCGCACGTCGGAACGACGTATAAGCGCGCCCTCGAAACTAATTTCTCGGGAATGCCCGCGCGGTTCCAAACCGTCCCGGCAACCCTACAGCATTCCGGCAGACGCTCAACTACCCTCGCGCCATCAACAGCGCAGGGAGGACGTGATGCGCAAGCCGCGGGACTTCGATGCGGAGCTGAAGGTGCTCGAAGACAAGGCGCGACATCTCAAGAGCCGCAAGGTGCAGCAGCTTGGCGAACTGGTGATCGCCACCGGCGCCGACGCGCTCACCGCCGACGAACTGGCCGGCGCGCTGATGGTGCTGACCGAGATCAAGGATGCCGGCAAGCGGGAGGCCTGGGCGAAGCGCGGCGCTGCGTTTTTTCAGGGGCGATCCCGATCGGGCGGTGCCGGAGAGCCGCCCCCAGGCGACAGCGGCGCAACGGCGCGGCCTGCATCGACGCCTGACCGCAACACCGGCAGCGCTTCAACGCTTCCAGGTGGCCCGCAGCCGCCATCAGGCGGCACGGGCGCAGCATGACATGCGCACTTGGCAAGTTGAGCGCCGCAAGCGCACGCGGCACCTGATCGAACTCGGCGGCCTCGTCGTCAAAGCCGGCATCGTCGACCTCACCAGCGACGACCGAACGATCCTTTATGGCGCGCTGCTCTGGATGGCAGATAAGCTCAAAGGCGAAGAACGCGCGAAGGCATTGGCGCTCTGGGCCGCGAAAGGGAAGCAGGCGTTCGAGAATGACTAAGCATCAGTTTCGCCAAACGACGACGGCACCTTCAATGTGTCGTGATTATAGAATGAAATGCGCTCCAAGGCATCAGCCACCTCTGCCGTTTGACATCGGGCAATTCGGCGAGATTGCGCTGTTTCCGCATGACGGCAGGCAAATGCTGAGCCTCCGATATCCCGAGAAGTTCTCCAATCCGACTCGCCTCGTTTGAAGCCGTCAAGGAAGCGTCGGTGAACTTCAGGTATGGCAGCGACCTGCACCAACACGGTGATCCACGCCGACCGCGGGTAGGTCGGAAGTTATGCTATGCTGTTGGGGGTGTGGTTGGGGGCATCGCATGCCGGCGAAGATTCGAGTGTTTGTGAGCAGCACAATGGACGACCTCGCCAACGAGCGGGAGGCAGTCGTCGGTGCTATTAAGAGCCTGAATCTCGAGCCGGTGAACGCCGAAGGCATCCTCCCGAACGGCGGGACAAGTTGGGCCGTCCTGGAGCAGGAAATCCGGACTTCTCTGATCTGTATCCTGATCCAGGGTGAACGGTATGGCTGGATACCGACGGAGGGTTACGGCGGCGGCAAGGGCAAATCCGTCACCCATCTCGAGATCGACGTCGCCCGGGATCAAGAGATTCCAATTTTGCCCTTCTTCAAAAAGCTAAAGTACGGAGCGGATTCGACCAGCGAAGATGCGATTCTCAGGGACAAGTTTCGCAATGAAATCGGTAACTGGAAAACCGGCTTATTTCGCTGCGAGTTCAATCTCGCATCCGACTTGCGGGAAAAGGCATTCCAGGCTTTGCTTGACGTGTTCACCAGTTCATTCCTGCGCACCGCCGTGCAAAATAGAGTTTCGAAGGTAGCAGCGCAATCGCCAGCCGCGTTCACCTTCACGAGCTGGGTGCCGCCGCCGCCTCTGGCGGACGCTTCCGCGCCGCCGGAGGTCCTGTTCGCCGGCGCAGGATTGTCGCTCAGCGCCGGCTATCCGAGTGCTAACGCCTTGGCGGGGGTTATCGGCCGAACTCTCGGCCTTGATCCAGACCAGACGTCACGCCACAGCCTAGCCCAGTTGTTCGAAGTGGCCGAGACGATGCTGGGACGCGACCGAAGCCTCAGCATCGTCAGCAAACTCCTTAATCCGCCCCTGCCCGTCGAGCCCACCCCGGCCCACGTGGCGGCGGTGCGACGGTTTCCCATCATCCTGACCACCAACTACGACCGGCTGTTTGAGCGCGCCTGTGAAATGCTCAAGATCCCATACTCCGTGCGGACGCCAGGCGACGATGTGAGCGGCGATGCAAAGCCGGCGGTCACGATCTTCAAGATCGATGGGTCGATCGACCGTCCGACGACTCTCGTTTTGAGCCCCGGCGACGCGAATCGTGCGCGGATGGACAGGTCCTTTTGGGCCGCGGTTGAGGACGTGATGAATACATCCCGGCCAATTGTCATCGGCCACTCGATGCGCGACGCGAACAGCCTGAGCCTAATGAACGGGCGAAACCGGAAAATACGGGGAGTTTATGTAGCACCCGTGATCGATCCCATCGACGGGCGCTTGCTGCTGGACGGGCTCAACCTTGAGGGCGTCGAAAGCTCGGCCAGCGACTACCTTTGGAGGACGCAGCCTTAAGAGCAACAGGATACGACCCTATGCGCCAGGAGCGAACCCTGGCCATACGCCGCAAATCATACCGACGGCGGCGGCAGCCGACCGTTGGTATCAGATGCTAGGACGGGTCAGACTCCCAGGTCAGCCCTCTTAATCTTCACGCCGCCAGCGCTTCACTACAGCTGCGATCGCCTCAAGACTGATGGGAGGCTTCGCCCAGCCGTCCGCGAATTTGATGTCGTTCGAATCTGGAAGTTGATTGTCGTTCAGCTCGCGAATCTTAATTCTCGCAGGAATGGCAGCGGCCTCACCAACGAAGATCGCTTCGCGCCTCACCAAGGACGGCAACAGCTTCGTCAGTCCTGCGAGGCTGTCGGGCAGAAACCGACCAACGTGTTCTTGGTCGACGGAGTTTGTGAACCGCCCCGGGTTTGCCGGAGGCTCCAACTCCTGAGAAGGTGGAGCCATGAGCAAGCAGACGAGCAGCAAGTTTTCTCCTGAGGTTCGATCGCGGGCGGTGCGGATGGTGCTGGATCACGAGCGTGAGCACCCCTCGCGCTGGGCGGCGGTGGTGTCGGTCGCCACCAAGATCGGCTGCACGCCGCAGACCCTGAACGAGTGGATCCGGAAGACCGAGGTCGACGCCGGAAAGCGGGTGGGCGTGCCCAGCGACGTCGCCGAGAAGCTCAAGGCCCTGGAGCGGGAGAACCGGGAACTGCGGCAGGCCAACGAGATCCTGCGCAAGGCGTCGGCGTATTTTGCGATGGCGGAGCTCGACCGCCGGTCCAAGACATGATCGCGTTCATCGACGATCACCGCGAGGTCCACGGGGTCGAGCCGATCTGCAAGGTGCTGCCGATCGCCCCCTCGACCTACCATGACCATGTCGCCAAGCGGGCCGATCCGGCGAAGCTCTCGGCGCGGGCAAAGCGCGACCAGGCCTTGCGTCCTGAGATTGCCCGCGTCTTCGCCGAGAACTTCGAGGTCTATGGCGCGCGCAAGGTCTGGCGGCAGATGGTGCGCGAGGGCTTCGACGTCGCGCGCTGCACCGTCGAGCGCCTGATGCAGGACATGGGATTGCGCGGCGTCATTCGCGGCAAGCCGGTGCGGACGACGGTGCCAGACAAGGCGGCGCCGTGCCCGCTCGACCACGTCAACCGGGTGTTCCATGCTCCGGCGCCAAACATGCTCTGGCTCTCCGACTTCACTTACGTCAGCACGTGGTCGGGCTTCGTCTACGTCGCCTTCGTGATCGACGCCTACGCCCGCCGCATCGTCGGCTGGCGCGTCTGCCGCACGGCGCACGCCAGCTTCGTGCTGGATGCGCTGGAGCAGGCGCTTCATGACCGGCGGCCCGCCCGCAAGGCCGGCCTGGTGCACCATTCGGATCGCGGATCGCAATACGTCAGCATCCGCTACACCGAGCGCCTGGCCGAGGCGGGCATCGAGCCCTCGGTCGGCAGCGTCGGCGACTCCTATGACAACGCGCTCGCCGAGACCATCAATGGCCTCTACAAGGCCGAGGTTATCCATCGAAAGGGACCGTGGCGGTCGTTCGAGGCCGTCGAGTTCGCCACGCTGGAATGGGTCGACTGGTTCAACAACCGCCGCCTGCTGGCGCCGATCGGCAATATTCCGCCGGCCGAAGCCGAGGCGCGCTACTATGCCATGCTGGAAGAGACAGCGATGGCCGCGTAACTCAAGCCAAAACGCCTCCGGCAAACCCGGGGCGGTTCAGTCGCCATGGCCCTGCGTTGGACGGCGGCCGCCATGATCGAAGCCGGCAAAGATTCAAGGCTTCCGGCGGCTCAACGCCCACACTCAAACGCGACTGTTCAGATTACCTGGCAATCTCTTCGCTGTGTTCCTCGCCGAGTTGAACCGCCAACGCGGCAATGTATCCGGTTATCGGCTCGAAACACGTCAAGGTGTACCGCACCGATCCCGGAATGCGTTGCACCATCGGTGCAGCCAGATCGGCGAGGCGGATCTCGACTGCTCGCGGGTCCAGCCGAAAGCCGGTCCCGATCGCCTTGAGACAGGCTTCTTTGCAAGTCCAGATTCGGTAGAACACGTCGCATGAGACGTCGAACCGTCGGAATTCGGTTAGCTCCTGCGGCGTGAGCACGATTTCGGCAACCTGCTCCTGATCCGGCATCGGTGCCAACGCCTCCACGTCAACGCCGATGCGCTTGCGGCCCCCTATCATCGCAATGAGCGCAACATCGCGCGAATGGCTGACGCTGACGTCGAGGTCGGAACCCGCCACGAACGGCCGCCCCGCGGGCGTGGACTGCAAGTCGACCTCGTGAGGCCGGCACCCGAGACGCGCCGCGATCAGCGTGCGCAGGATAATCCGTCGCCACACGAAGCGCTTCCGCACAAACGCAAGCTCGAACGTGTCTGCGCGTCTCCGCTCGCCGACGCTGAGAACCGTCTCTTCAGCATGCGATGGCGCGAAATTGCCGACGTGCACAAGGTAAACCCGCGCATCGCCGGGAAAATCGCCTGTCACCTCGCTCACACGCGTCCGCATTCCGGCCTCTATCCATGCCGCAAGCCACAACTCGGGCTCAGGCAATCCTGCCGCGTTGACGTTCAGTTACCGGTTGTCAACGCGCCGAACCATGGTATCCTTGGTTGCATAGTTGCTCAAGGCACCATCAAGACCGTGGCATGGCATCAGTTACAGCCTGGGCGTTTCGATTTCCGTAAGCTGCTCATGGCGCCCACCAGAAACGTCCGAAATTAGGCGTTCGGACAGCGTGATTTCGTCTCCAACAACGCGACACGGATCGATATCGAGAGGCGCGCAAAGCACGACGGAGATTTACGCCTCGAAAGTTTTCGGAGGCGTGCATTTCGCGACATTGTTCGTCGTCTCTTGGGGTCGATAAGACTAGGTACCTCACGATCGTTGATCCCATTGAATTCAGAGGAACGGCCCACCGCGCCGTCCCTGAGAAGTTGGGTCTATTTCGGCGTACGGAATGCGGTTCTCCGACCGGAAACCGTAGCAGGCGTCCCGACACGTGCTCCCTCAACGAGACTCAAGGAGTACCAAATGAACCTCGATCAACAGTCAGTCGGATTCCAGGCCACCCCGAGGCCGGCAGCGACCACCGACAGTGCGGCAGACTCGTCACCCGCTCATGTTGTGATCGTCGCAACGCTCCTGAACGCCACTGACGCGTCTCACTTCATTGACCTGAACGGCACGCGGTACGAGGTCGCCTCCGAGGACGTGATCGACATTCAGTTTCCCGCGCTGAGTTCCGCCCCCGCGCCCGCGGCGGAATCGTCCGATTCCACCAACGAGCAAGCACCTCCAAAGGAGGAGGCTGAAGGGCAACCGGCGCAGGAGGGGTCAGACAAGGATGAGCCGACGTCGGGTCCTCGGTTGGCGTTGGTGAAGATCAAGCCGACCGCAGTTCTCATCCAACATGTTCAGGTCCCTGCAATTCTGGTCGCCGCCGCCGGGACATGGCTCGCCATCGTTCCTAGCGACCAGGCGGCTGAGCAGACTGCGAGCACCTGAGAAGCCGTCTCCGATAAGCCGAATTCCGCGCAGAGCGCTCACCAAAGAATGCTCCTGCGAACGGCTGGTCCCGTCAGCGGTGTCGACCGCCGAGATTTCGCGGCGTCCCGCAGCAGGACCTGGATGCGAATTGTCGAGCGTGGCCGAGCAACCGCCCGGGGAATTTCCTATGAGCATTCGCGACTCCATCGTCGTCTACATCGAAGAGATTTCATCCGAACGCGGCTTCGACCCTGCCAGCAACCTGTTTGAAAGCGGAGTCCTGACGTCGCTTGACGTCCTGTCGCTGGTCGCGTTCATCGAAGAGACGTTTGGCCTGGAAATCACCGGCGACGAGATTGACATGGCGAGTTTCGGCACGGTCGATGGTCTGGTGAACCTGGTCACGACGCTCCAGGCAAACGATGCGCAGAGCGCGGTTGCCGCGCGTTCACATGCGTGACCGCACCGTGATGCTGCCTGTAAACGCCATGTTGCGCCGGAGTGCGCTCGACCTTCCGGACAAGGAGGCGATCGCTTGGCATGGCCAGCGCGTCACGTATGCGGAGCTGGACGAGGCGTCGAGCCGGATCGCCGCCTTCCTCCACCAGGCCGGCGTTGAGCGCGGCATGCGTGTTGCGATCTACTCGGCGAAGTGCATCGAGGAGGTCGCGGCGATCTTTGCCGTCATGAAGATCGGCGCGGTCCTGGTTCACATCAACCCGGCGTTTCGTGACGACAAGCTGAATCACGTGCTGACGGAATGTGAGCCCGCCGCCCTCTTCTTTCATCCTAGCAAACACGTGATGCTCGAGCGCTCGGCCCGCGCCGCCGTGCTGCCGCCCCTGGTGATCCGGCTAAGCGCCGAAGGCGCCGTTGCCTCCGCCTTTCCGGACGCGAACCTCGTGCCGGCGATCGAACTCTCGCCGATCTTGCGCGGTCTCACCGCGGCCGGTGGGGTGTTTCCCGAAGGGTCGAACGCCGCGGACGACCTCGCCGCGATCATCTACACCTCGGGGACTACGGCGTCGGCAAAGGGCATCATGGTCACCCATCAGATCCTGTCGGACGCAACGCTCGTCTCGGCACAGGTGCTTGGGAACGTGGCCGACGACCGCCTGATTAGCCTCACGCCGTTCTCGTTCGACGGCGCGCTTAGCCAGCTCTTCACCATGACGCTGGTCGGCGGAACGCTCGTTCTGCAGGATTCGCTGTTCCCGAAGGACGTCGTCGCGACCCTTGCCGCGGAGCGCATCACCGGCGCTCATGCGGTTCCCTCGTTCTGGCGGCTGATGCAGGAGCGCTACCCCGCCTTCGCGGACAGGGCGTTGCCGTGCCTGCGCTACCTGTCGCTGATCGGGGAGCACTTTTCCGAGCCCGACCTGCTGCGGCTCAAGCGCGCTCTGGCGTCGACGGATTTCTACATGATGTACGGAACGACCGAGGCGTTCCGATCGACCTGTCTCGCGCCGGAGGATTTCTTCACCAAGCTCGGCTCGGCCGGCAGGCCGCTGCCCGGGGTGACGATCACTGTCGTTGACGAGAACGGACAGCCATGCCCCACCGGCACCGTCGGAGAGGTCGTGCATGCAGGCGCGTTCGTGTCGCCGGGGTACTGGAAGCGCCCGCACTCCGCGACCTTCCGGAACGGTCGCGTCCACACCGGCGACCTTGGCAGGCTCGACGCAGACGGCTGCCTCTATTTCGTCGGCCGGAAGGACACCATGGTCAAGCGATTCGGCTACCAGCTTTATCCGGAGGAGGTCGAGGCGTGCCTGCTCGCCCTCAACGGGGTTGCCCTGGCCGCCGTGGTCTGTGGCGCGGACTCCGGGGGTGGTCCTGCATTGCAGGCCTTCATCGTGTGCCGGCACGGCTCGACCCTCACCAAGTCGGCGGTGACGCAGCATTGTCGGCGCCATCTGCCTCACTACATGGTGCCGGACGACATCGCCTTCGTTGCCAGCCTGCCGACGACGGCCAACGGCAAGATCGACCGCGCCGGTCTGAGACTGGAGCAGGTGTGATGCGGCGGTGCAGCGTTTGCGTCCTTCCCGAGAACTTCCCCGGCATCACCATCGACCAGGACGGCGTCTGCTCGCTGTGCCGAGACTTCACCGCCAGGCATCCACCGGCACCGTCCGCCCGCCTCACGGATACGCTGTGGAGCCTCCTCGCAGACGCCAAAGCACGCAACCACCGTTATGACGCCGTCGTCGCGTTCAGCGGCGGCAAGGACAGCTCCTACTTGCTCCACCTACTGGCGTCGCGGTTCGGCCTCAGGCTGCTGGCGGTGACCTTCGACAACGGCTTCGTGTCGTCGGCCTGCTTCGCCAACATGCGCAACGTGGTGTCCGCCCTTGCCGTCGACCATATCGTCGTCCGGCACCGCCAGGATCATATGAACGCAATCTTCCTGGAGAGCGCGCTGTCGCGGGTCTTCCCGGACCATCTGACCAGGTTCGGCAGCGGCGTTTGTATCGCGTGCATCCGCATCGTTATCACCACGATGCTGCGCATCGCGATCGAAAAGAACGTGCCGATGGTCATGCTCGGCAATACGCCCGGCCAGGTGCTCACGTCGGACGAGGAGCTAATTTTCAAGGACAACGTCATCCCCCTGCCCCTGCGCCGGCAGTTGTTCGCGAGGCTAGCGGAGCGGACTGGGCCTTGGGCGTATGACTATCTGACGCTGTCGGCCGTTGAGTACAAGACGCGACCGTTTCCGTGGATCGTCAGTCCGCTGCCTATCGTCGGCTACGACGAGAATGAGATCTACCGCGTTCTCCCCGACCTCGGCTGGTCGAAGCCCACGGACGTCGATCCCAGCTCGACCAATTGCCGCCTGAACGCGTTCGGCATCATCCGGCACAAGAACCTGTACCGTTTCCATCCCTACGACTACGAGATGAGCCAGCTCGTCAGGCTCGGAGTACTGACCCGCGAGGCAGCGCTCGACAAGCTGAACGATCACGACGACACCGTCGTCGATGTCGCATCCGCAGTCGAACGAGACCTGATGTGCCGCTCCTGCAGTCGCTGCGGACCTGGAGCCTAGCGATGTGCGGCATCTGTGGCATCCTCGACATGCGCGACGCGCCGGTTTCGCCGGAGGCGCTGGCGGGAATGACGGCGCAGCTGTCCCACCGTGGTCCCGACGATGCCGGCGTCTACCTTGACGGCGCCGTCGGCTTCGGTCACCGGCGCCTGTCGGTTATTGATCTTTCCGGGGGACGTCAGCCGCTCCGAAACGAGGACGGCACCGTCTGGGTCACCTATAACGGAGAAATCTACAATTACCGCGGCCTGCGACCATCTTTGGAACGCAAGGGCCACCGCTTCGCCACCGATTGCGACACCGAGGTCATCGTCCACGCCTACGAGGAGGACGGGCTCGATTGCGTGTCGCAATTCAACGGCATGTTCGCGTTCGCGCTGTGGGACCGCACGAAGCGCCTGCTGGTACTGGCCCGCGATCGGTTGGGGATCAAGCCGCTCTACTATGGCGTCTTCGGCGGCGTTTTTCTATTCGCTTCAGAGATCAAAGCGATACTGGCCCACCCGGCGGCCCGCTGTGAGATCGATCCCGACGGGGTCGCCGACTATCTGCTGTGCACGTCGCTGCTCGACAGCAGAACGATGTTCCGGGGAATCCGCTCGCTTGTGCCTGGGGGCATCCTGGCGGTGCACGACGGCGAGCTGCGGCTTCACATCTATTGGTCGATGGCCCGCGCGGCGCTTCGCCATGCCGGCTCGTCGCTCGAAGAAAGCCGGGATGCGGTGCGCGGGCTGCTCAACTCGGCGGTCGCGGCGCAGGTGGTGAGTGACGTTCCGCTTGGCACGCTGTTGAGCGGCGGCCTCGATTCCAGCGTGGTCTCCGCGCTCGCCGCCGGCCATGTCGGCGGGCGCCTCAAGACATTCGCGATGGGCTACGACCATGGCGCCACGCTCCGGCCCGACGACATCGACGGCCGCTACGCCGAGCTGGTGGCGCGCGCCTATCACACCGAGCACACCGAGTTCGTGTTCCGGCCGGAGGACTACCGCGACGCCATGAGCCGCGTCACCTGGCACGTCGAGAAGCCGGTCGACCTGACATCGCCCTCGCTGTTCCTACTCTATCGTGAGGTCAAGCCCAATGTGACCGTGGTGATGTCGGGCGAAGGCGCCGACGAGCTGTTCGCCGGCTACTATTTCTTCCTCGATCGCTGCGGATCTGGCACACCGGCCGAGTTCCCGTGGGCGCCTTATCTCGACGAGGTCGGGGCGCTTCTTGATCCCGACTTCGTGGCACGAACGCGGTGCCGCGATCGTATCCGTGCAACGCTTTCGGCGGATATGGACAGCTTCCAGAGCGACGACCCGCTCAACAAGCTGCTCTACCTGTTCCTGAAATACTATCTGGTCGAGATGCTCGAACGTCTCGACAAGACCAGCATGGCGTGGGGCGTCGAATCGCGGGTCCCATTTCTGGACCACCATCTGGTCGAGTACGTCCTCAACCTGCCAGCGTGCTACAAGGCGAAGCCGGACATCAACAAGGTGGTGCTTCGTAGCGTCGCCGCCGACTTGCTACCCGCCGCCGTTGTCACGCGGCAAAAGCGGCCGGTTCCCATCCCGGTCGACCCCAAGTCGGTCTGGGCCGAGCGCAATCGTGCCAACGCGCTGGTGCAGGCACACGACTCCCGCATCGCCGGCTATTTCGACAGGAAGAAGGTCGACGACTTTTTCCGGAAGAAGAACCAGTTCGCGGCAACCGACAACCTCGCCATCTTCAGGACCGCTCATGCTCTTGTCGCCCTCGACGCGTGGCACCAGGCATTCGGGGTGACGGCATGAGGAGCCCGGACACCGACCTTCTGATGAGCGCACAGACCTTCGTCCGGCAGGTTGTGGCACCGGTCGCGGCGGCCGCCGACGAACGGGAGGAGTTTCCCGTCGACGTCTTTCGGGCGGCCGGGCGGTTCGGCGTGTTCGGCGCCGGCTTTCCGAGCGAATATGGCGGTCTTGCGCTTGGCTGGGCTGTCTATACCGGGCTGATCCGGGAGATCGCCCAGGCCTGCGCCTCGACCGCGATGAGCGCCGTCGCACACGCCACGCTGGCGATGCTGCCAATTTTCCTTGGCGGGTCGGAGCGCCTCAAGCAGCGCCTGCTGCCGGCGCTGATCGGCGGCGAGGCCATCGCTGCCTTCGCCATGACCGAGGCGGGCAGCGGCTCCGACATCGCCGCGATCGCCACCACCGCGACCGATGCCGGCGAGCACTTTCTTCTCAACGGCTCGAAGGTCTTTATCACCAACGCCAATGTTGCCGATGTGGCCGTGGTCGTGGCCAAGACCGCGCCCGCAGCCGGCATCCTCGGACTGAGCTTGCTCGCAGTCGAGAGAGGCACCCCGGGATTCCAGGCGACGGGGCGGCGCGAGAGGAAGCTCGGCATGCGGGCCTCCGACACCGGTGAGCTTGTGTTCACGGACGCGCTGGTCCCCAAGGACAACCTAATCGGCCGCCGGAATGGTGGCTTTGCGATACTGCAGCGGACGTTGCCAGCCGCCCGCCTCGACATGGCGGCGATCGCGATCGGAATCTCCGAGCGAGCCCGCGACCTGTGCGTCGACCACGCGGTCGGCCGGCGGCAATTTGGTAAGCCGATCGGTCGCTTCCAGCTGGTGCAGCAGATGCTCGCAGACATGGAGACGAGCATCGACGCGGCGAGCCTGCTGCTCGCACGCGGCCTCGAGTTACGGGAGCGCGGGCTCCCGCTGGCCAAGGCTGCGTCGGAGGCCAAGTTGTTCGCCTCCGAAATGGCGGTCGAGATCACGCGCAATGCAATCCAGGTTCACGGGGCTTCCGGGTACTCCAGGGATCTGCCGCTGGAGCGCCTGTATCGAGACGCCAAGCTCACGGAGATCGGCGACGGCACGTCGGAAATCCAACGTCTGATCATCGCCGACGAGATGATCAAGGAACGTCTGGCCCGGATTCCGGGTCGCTGAAGGGAGACGGGGATGCCCACCACCATCGCCGCGAGCCTGGAACTCGGACGGCCCTCCGATGAGGCGCTGGATCCGCTGTCGTTCCAGCAGGAGCGCATCTTCTTCCTGAACGAGCTCTCGCCGCAGAAGTCGATATGGACCCGCGCGTCCTGCCGGCGGCTGTCAGGGCCGCTTGATGTCCGCGCTTTGGAGGATGCAGTGGCGGTGCTGATTGACCGCCACGCCGCGCTTCGCACCCGAATCACCCTCGTCAACGGTGCACTGTTCCAGTCGCCCTTCAAGGGCACGGAGGGGGTCTTCGAGTATGTCGACCGATCCCAAGGTGGCGATGGTGCCGACCCGTCCGCAGCGTTCGAAGCCGGCGCGCAGACCCTGCTGAACCAGGAGTACGGGCGTCCCTTTTCGCTCGAGACCGACCGTCTTTTCAAGGTCGTGCTGGTGCGCTGGGCGGAGGAGGAGTGGCAGCTCATCCTAAAACTGCATCACATCATTTCCGATGCCACCACGATCCGCATTCTGTGGAACGACCTGACGCGACTCTACAACGCACGACGGGTGGGCGAGGACGAACCGCCTCCGCTTGCCCTCGACTATGCCGACTATGCGCGCTGGCTACGGGAGCGGTTCTCCGACCGCAATACCCACGAATTGGAGAGCTATTGGCTCTCGCAATTCTCCGACAGGCCACCGGATCTCGATCTTCCCGCCGACCTCTCGGCGCCGCCGGAGCTGTCGTTTCGAGGGGCCGCCGAACGGCGCCCGCTGCCTCCTGATCTCGTCAACCGGGTGCAGTCGTTCAGCCTGAGGCATCGCATCGTCCCGTTTTCGACGATGCTTGCGGCGCAGGCTTTGCTGCTCTGCAAGTATTGCCGGCAGGACGACATCGTCATCGGCACGGTGTTCGCCGGACGCCATCACGACCCGAGACTGAAGCCGCTCGCCGGCTTCTTCGCCAACACCGTTGCGCTGCGGCTGCGGGTCGATCCGCAAGCCACCGTCGACGATTTCGTGCGCCACGTCCACGATCGGATGACCGGCGCCCATCGCATGCAAGATTACCCGCTCGAGCGCCTCGTCGATCGACTGGAGCTGGATCGTGAGCATCGCCGCAACCCGCTGTTCCGGACGATGTTCAACATGGTCACCGAATTCGACGCGCCGCACGTGTTTCACGGCGTCCGCCAGGAGCGTGTCCTGGAGCCGGACATCACCGCGACGCAAGTCGATCTACTCCTCAATTTCCACACTGGTCCCCGCGCCTCCGAGCTGCGCCTGGAGTACAACACCGACCTGTTCGAGGCGGCCACTATTCAGCGTATTCTACGTCACTACGAGGTGCTGCTCACTGCGATGATCGAGCGCCCGGAGGCGATCGCCCGCGATCTGCCGATGTTCGACGCGGACGAGGAGCGGCTGATCCGCTTGTTCGAAGAGGGCGATGTCGCCCCGTGTGTCCTCGGCCGCGGCATCGTTGGGATGCTGGAGGAGCGTGCGGCCCGCGCACCAGATCAGCCGGCGCTGCTGACATCGGCCGGCGCACTCACTTGCAGCGAGGTGAACCGGAGGGCCAACCAGCTCGCCGCGGCCCTCATGGAGGCCGGCGTCGCCGACGGCGACATCGTCGCGGTGATGCTGGAGCGCTCGCCGGCGATGGTGGTGGCGATCTTCGCCGCCCTCAAGGCCGGCGCGGCCTATATTCCGATTGATCCGGGCTTTCCGCAGCAGCGGATCGACTACATCCTGAAGGATGGTGGCGTCCGCTGCCTGCTCGTTGCGAGCGAGTCGCCGCCCGTGCCGGTGGGACGCCTCGGTCCCGTGCCCGTCATCAACGTCGACGACGCGACGTCCTATGCCGCGCCTGCCATCGATCCGAAGCGGACATTTGACCCCGAACGGCCGGCCTATGTGATCTACACCTCCGGCTCCACCGGCGATCCGAAAGGGGTGGTGGTCACCCATCGCGCCCTGATGAATACGCTCGCGTTCCTGGAGGCGACGTACCCGCTGGCCGCCAAGACGATCCTGCTCAAGACGAACTTCACCTTCGACGTGTCGGCTGCCGAACTGTTCGGCTGGCTGTTCGACGACGGCCGGCTCGCGGTGCTCGACCGTGGCGCGGAACGCGACAGCCGGGCCTTGCTGGACGCCATCGCGACGTTTGCGGTGACGCACGTCAATTTCGTGCCATCGATGCTGGACGTGCTGTTGGGGACCCTGTCGGCGGGCGACGTTTCGGCACTCGCCACGGTTCGTTATGTCTTCGCGGCGGGCGAGGCGCTCAAGCCCGACCTGGTCAACCGCTTCCATCGCATGGTTCCCGATGTCCGGCTCGAAAACCTGTACGGTCCGACCGAGGCTGCGATCTACGCCACCTATCATTCCCTGCCGCGCGGGACGGAGGCGAGGCGGGTTCCGATCGGCAGGCCCATTGCGAACACCTTCGCGCACATTTTTGACGAGACGCTTCGTCCGGTTCCGGTCGGCGTTGTCGGTGAATTGTGCCTGTCCGGCGTCGGGCTCGCAGCAGAATACCTCAATCGGCCCGACCTGACCGCGGAGCGATTTTGCGCGACGCCCGATGCCGCAGGCGGTCGCCTCTACCGCACCGGCGACCTCGCAAAATGGGGCGACGACGGGCTGATATACTATCTCGGCCGCGCCGACAGGCAGGTCAAGATCCGCGGCTTCCGCGTCGAGATCGGCGAGGTCGAGCAAAAGCTGTTAGGCTGCGCGGGGGTGGCCGAGGCCGCCGTGTCCGTCAAGGACGGCCCGCTCGGCCAGAACAGCCTCGTCGCCTATCTTGCCTTCGAAAAGGACCACCCGGCTTCGATAGAGCGGATCTCGGCCGAATTGGCAGCGTGGCTGCCAAGGTTCATGATTCCAGAGGCGTTCGTCGCGCTTGACCGCCTGCCCCGGCTTCCGAGCGGCAAGGTCGACATGCAGCGCCTGCCTGCCCCAGCCCGAAACGGCGCGCCCGAGGCGCCGCCACAACGCGCCGCGAGCGAGCTCGAACGCACAATCATCGCCATTGCCGAAGATCTGCTCGACCTACGGGGCCTGACGCCCGCCAGCAATTTCTTCCGCCTCGGAGGAAACTCGCTGCTGACGCTTCGCTTCATCGCGGCGCTCGATCAGGCGCTTGGCACGCGGCTGAGGGCGATGGATTTCCTCCGGTTGCCGACCATTGCCGAGATTGCCGAGTTGATCGAGCCGATGCTCGGGCGGCCGGTGCCGATCAAGGAGCGCCTCATCCTCCTCCCGACCGGGGGGCGCCCGGCGCCGGACGGCGACGTTTCACGTCGAGACACCTCGCCATGACAGCCGTCGGCATTCGCAAATATCCGCCGATCCGTGCCGGCGACCGAACCCTTCCCTGTCCGCTGACCTTTCAGCAGGAGCGGGTCCTTCATTTCTGCGAGCTCGATCCCGCCAGTTCGATCTGGGACATCAACACCTGCAAGCGGCTAGCAGGCCGTCTCGACCCGCGGCGGTTGCGCCAGGCGGCCGAGCTGCTCGCCGCCGCGCACGACGTGCTGCGCACGCGGGTGACCCGGCAGAGCGAGGGGCCGGTGCAGACCTTCGATCAGGACCTCGGCGGCGCGTTCCGTCACATCGACGCGTCGGCGGACGCCGGCCTGGACCGCGACGCCGCGCTGGCGGCGCAGATCGCCGCGATTTGCCGGAAACCGATCTCGGAATGGAGACCCGACGACCTGTTCTTCGAGGTCGTACTTGTCACGCTCGGCCCGGCCGATCAGGCCCTGATGCTGCGGGTCCACCATATCATCGCGGATGCCGCCTCTGTGGCGATCCTGTGGCGCGACCTAACGTCGATCTACAATCGGCTCGCAGGCAACGAGGCGGTAGCGCCGGCGTCGGCGGTGCTGACCTACTCGGATTTTGCGCATTGGCAGCGCCGCCATTTCGGCGCCGAGCAGACCCGCGAGCAGGAGGCCTATTGGCTGGGCCGGTTCCCGGTCGAGCCGCCAGCCCTCGACCTGCCCACTGATGCCGCGCCGTCACCGGCGATGTCCTTCAACGGCGGATTGGAGATCGTCGCTATTCCGCCCCACCTGATCGAGTCGTTCCAGCAGCAGAGCTGGGAGAGCCGCGTTCTGCTGTTTTCGAGCCTTTTCGCCGCATACCTGGTGCTGTTGCAGAAGGTTTGCCAGCAGGAGGATATCACGGCCGGCGTGCTGTTCTCGGGCCGGCACTACAGCCCGGAGCTTGCCAACACCGTCGGCTTCTTCGTCAACATGGTGGCGGTACGAGCGGACGTCCGCTTCGACGACACCTTCGAGCGCCTGGTGCAGGCCGTGCATGAACGGGTCGAGGAAGCCTATTTCATGCAGGACTATCCGTTCGAGCGATTGATTCAGAAGCTCGGCCCGGCCCGCGGCAACGGCCGCGTTCCACTGGTCCGAACGATGTTCAACCTCGTGGCGGAGCCGGAGGACACCGCGGAATTCGAGGGCGTTGCGCAGGCGCGATGGATCGACGTCGCCACCCAGACCAACGCGGTTCAGATCGATCTCATCTTTGACATCCATTGGGGATCAGCCGGCGCGGAAATCCGCATCGAGCACAACACCGACATTTTCGAGCGCGGCACGGTTGCCCGGTTGGGGCGCCACTACGTCACCTTGCTCGGCCAGCTGGCGTGCGGCTGGGACGTCGGCCTCGACCGTCTCGCCGTGGTCGGCGGCGCCGAGGCGCAGTGGCTGATCGAAGGGTGCAACCCGCCGCCGTCGCCTTTCGCCGAGGAGGCCTGCATCCACGAGCTGTTCGAGCAGCACGCCTGGCGCCAGCCGATGGCGATCGCGCTCGTCGACGGCGCCGACCGGATCAGCTACCGCGACGCCGATCGCCGGACCAATCGGCTCGCCCGGCTGTTGCGTGCCCACGGGGTCGGACCGGACAGCATTGTGGCCGTGGTCGGGCGCCGCTCGGCCGAGATGGTCCTCGCCATGCTGGCCGTCCTCAAGGCCGGCGGCGCCTACCTGCCGATCAGCCGGGACAGCCCGCACCGCTTACTGGACAACATCTTCCAGGACGCGCGGCCGCACGCCGTGATCATGCCGAATGACGATCGGCGCAAGCTCCCTCTCAACGTCCCGGTGCTGCGCCTGCGCGATGCGGACGCCGTGAGCGTCGACGAGGGGCCGCTGGAGCGTGTCACCGGGCCGTCAAATCTCGCGTACGTCATCTACACCTCGGGCTCCACCGGGCGGCCCAAGGGCGTCATGGTGGAGCACCGCAGCGTCGTCAACCTCGTGACCAATGTCGATTATCTCGAATTTCGTCCCGACGACCGGATGCTCCAGACCGGGGCGCCCGCGTTCGATGCGACGACGTTCGAAATCTGGGGCGCGCTGCTCAACGGGCTGACGCTCCATCAGATCGACGACGAGATCCTGCTCGATTGCACCGCACTCGGCGAGGAACTCACCCGGCACCGCATCACGATCCTTTTCCTCGTCACGCCGGTGCTCAATCAGCTGGCGGACGCCGACCCCACGGTCTTCGGCGAGTTGCGCTATCTCATCACCGGCGGTGACGTGGCGTCGATCCGCCACATCGAGCGGCTCCGGAGCGCCAACCCACGCCTGACAGTGATCAACGCCTACGGCCCGACCGAGAACACCGCCTACTCGACCTGCCACGTCGTCACCGGATCCGAACGACGAACAATGCCGATCGGCCGGCCGATCCCGAACTCGGCAGCCTATGTCTTCGACCGCCACATGACGCTGACGCCGATTGGCGTGGTCGGCGAGCTTTATGTCGGGGGCGTCGGTCTCGCCCGGGGCTATCTTCATCGCCCCGCCCTCACCGCGGAGCGCTTCGTCATGAACCCTCACGTTGCGGGCGAGCGGCTCTACCGTACCGGCGACCTGGTCCGTCGCCGCGCCGACGGGGTGCTAGAGTTCGTGGGCCGCGCCGACCGGCAGGTCAAGATCCGCGGCTTCCGTATCGAGCCCGGCGAGATCGAGAACCGGCTTCTGGAGGACCGCCGGCTTCGCGAGGTCTGCGTCATTCCGGTGAAGGCGGACGACGGTGGTACCTTCCTTTGCGCGTATTATATCGCCGCCGCCGGCATCGGCCCGCAGGAGCTACGGCAGCACCTGTCGGCGCGGCTTCCGGCCTACATGGTGCCTTCCGCCTATTGCCGTCTCGAGCACATGCCGCTCACGGACAACGGCAAGATCGACCTCAGCGCGTTGCCTGAGCCAGCGCGGTGGATGGCCGAAGGTCGCTCAGCGCGTCCGCCCGAGAACGCGGCGGAAATCGCCATCGCAAGCGTCTGGGAAGAGCTGCTCGACGCCCGGAACATCGCTGCAACTGCGAACTTTTTCGAGATCGGAGGCCATTCCCTGAAGGCCAGCGCGCTGGCCTCGCGGCTGAGCAGGATGTTCGGATTGAAGATCACGCTCAGAAACGTGTTCGATGCGCCGACCGTGGCAGAGTTGGCGCGACTGGTCGCCACACTAGCGCAAGCGGAGCACCGTGATGGCGTCACTGGTTGAGCCGGCCTCCTTTCCGGCGTCCGCGAACCAAAGGCGGATGTATGTCCTGAACCGGCTATCGCCCGATGGCGTCGAGTACAACGTTCCGGTCGCGATCCAACTGAGCGGCGCGCTAAGTGCTGCCCGCCTGCAGGGCGCGCTCTCGGCACTGGTGGCGCGTCACAGTAGCCTACGAACTTCGTTCGCGATTGCCGACGGGACCATAATCCAGACCGTGCAGGCGCCGATGTGCGTCCCGCTAGATTTCGAGAGAGCGCGCGGCAAGGAGGGGGTCGAAGCAATCAAGCGACGCTTCGTTCGGCCGTTCGAGCTGGATTGCCCGCCACTAATCCGCGCCTGCCTGATCAGGCTGAACCGCCTCAAGCACGTTCTTCTGCTCGACTTGCACCACATTGTCTGCGACGGCGTCTCGATCGACATCCTGAGCGAAGAGCTAAGCCGGCTCTACGATGGCGATATGCTGCCCCCACTACCGGCCGACTACACAGATTTCGCACTGTGGCAGGAGAAGTTCGCCGGGAGCGGGCAAGCCGAGCAGCAGCGGGAATATTGGCTCCAGCTGCTCGACGGCGAGCGGCTGGCGCTGAACCTGCCGACCGACTTCCCTCGGCCGGCGGCGCGATCGTTCGATGGAGACCGGGTGTCGGCTCGTCCCAACCCGCAGCTCGCCGCCGCGTTGCGTGCGCTCGCGGCCCGCAGCCGCGTGTCGATGTACATGTTGCTGCTAGCCGCCTACTACGTTGTACTCGCGAAATATACCGGGCAGGACGACATCGTCGTGGGAACGCTCGCCGCCGGTCGCAACGCCGAGCAGTTTCAGGGCGTTGTCGGCCTGTTCGTCAACACCCTGGCGCTTCGCAGCCGGCCTTGCGGCGACCTCCCGTTCACCGACTATCTGGAACAGGTCCGTGACGAGTGCCTCATGGCATTCGAGAACCAAGACTGTCAGTTCGAGGACCTGGTTGACCGCATCGCGCCGCCGCGCGATCTCGGACGAAGCCCACTGTTCGACACCATGTTCACCGCCCTTTCGGCGAACAGTGTACGGACCGTCGGCGGCGGCATCGAATTCAGCCGCTACGAGCTCGACTACGAGATCGCGAAGTTCGACCTCACCTTGACCGCGATCGAGCGGCAGGATGGCGACCTGGAACTCGAGTTCGAGTTCTGTTCCGACTTATTCCGGCGCGACACGATCGAACGGCTGTCCACCCACTACCTCACTGCGCTGGAAGTCGTTGCCACCGAGCCCGACATCCGGCTGCGCGAAATCGACGTGTCGAGCGCCGAGGAGCGGCGTGCCGCTGCCAGAGGCTCGCCGCAAGCGACTGGCACGATGCAAAGCGTGGTGGAGCTATTCGAGCGCCAGGCGCGCACGATCCCGGCGGCCGCGGCGATCTCGTTTGGCGGGGAGACGGTGGATTACGCGACCCTCGATGGTCGCGCGAATGCCATCGCGGCGCGGCTTCACGCCACCGGCGTAAGCCGTGGTTCGATCGTTGGCCTGGTCGCATTGCCCTCGGTCGAGGCCATCGCGGCGATTCTTGGCATTCTCAAGCTCGGCGCCGCCTTTCTTCCGATTGACCCGATCACCCCGGCCGACCGTTTCCGCTCCATCGCGTCAGCCTCGGGAATGTCAGTCGTGTTGCTGCCAAGCGCCGCCCATCCGTTCGCAGGCCTCGGACCGGCCCACCTCGCGCTCGACCCCGCCGCCACCGAGGCGCACGAGCGCCTGCCAAAGCTCGCACCAATCTCAGGCGGCGACCTCGCCTATGTGATCTATACCTCCGGCTCGACCGGCGCGCCCAAGGGCGTGATGATCTCGCACCGGGCGCTTTCCAATTACGTCACGTGGGCGGTGCGGACCTATGCCGGCGACACGCCCACCGCCTTCGCGCTGCATTCGCCTCTTTCGGTCGACCTCACCATTACCTCGGTGTTCGCGCCACTGGTCTCGGGAAACCGCATCGTGGTCTACCGCAACGACGATGCAATGGCGCTGATGCGGGACATTCTCCGCGACGACCAGGTCGAGGCGCTCAAGCTGACTCCGACCCATCTGGCGTTGCTCGCCGAGGCGCTGCGCGACGGCGCGCCCGCCAATACCCGTCTTCGCACGCTCATTGTCGGCGGCGAGGACTTCAAGACCGGCCTCGCCGCGAAGGTCCACGCCGGCCTCGGCGGTCGCGTCGGGCTCTACAACGAGTACGGGCCGACCGAGGCGACGGTCGGCTGCATGATCTACAAGTTCGACCCGATGGTGGATACGGCATCGTCAGTGCCGATCGGACGGGCGATCGACAACGCCGCGGTCTTTGTCCTTGACCGCTACGGGCTGCCGGCGCCCAGGGGAGCGATCGGCGAACTGCACATCGCCGGAGCCTGCCTGGCCGACGGCTATCTCAACAATCCCGACATGACGGCCGAGCGGTTTGTCGTGCGGCGCCTCGGTGGCCGCGAGATCCGCGTCTATAGGACCGGTGATCTTGCCCGCGTGCTGCCAAGCGGCGATCTCGATTTTCTCGGCCGCAACGATGATCAGGTCAAGCTCCGCGGCTTCCGCATCGAGCTCGGCGAGATCGAGGCGGCCCTGCTGCGCGATCCTGAGGTGACCGACGCCGCGGTGACGCGGCGGGTGGACCCAGCCGGCGATCCCTACCTGTGCGCCTATGTCGTCGCGACCGGTGCGGTCGAGGCCGCCGACTTCCGACGCCGGCTGGGACAGTACCTGCCGCCGCACATGGTTCCATCGCGCGTGGTCGCCGTCGATCGCCTTCCGATCGGGCGCAGCGGCAAGGTCGACCGGACGGCGCTTCCCGATCCGGGCGAGCCGCCCGGCGGGAGCCGAAGCTCCGCCACGCCCCGCTCCGCAGTGGAGCTCGCCATCGCCGCAATTTGGGAGCAGGTGCTCGGCGTTCCGCGGATCGGCCTCGACGACGACTTCTTTGACCTCGGCGGACAATCGCTGAAGGCGACCCTCATGATCGCCCGTGTCAACCGCGAGCTGCGCGCCGGCGTCGCGCTGCGCGACGTCTTCGTGCATCGCACGATCCGCGGCCTTGCCGGCCTGGTCGATGGAACGCGGGAGGACCCGTGGGCAGAGATCGGACAGGTCGGCCCGCGCGAGCATCACCTGGTCTCAGCGGCCCAAAAACGGTTGTTCATCGTTCACCAGCTTGCACCGCGCGATGTCCAGTACAATGTCCCGTTCGCATTGAACGTGGCCGGACCATTCGATCGGCAACGCTGGCAGCACGCCTTTTGCGCCCTGATTGCACGGCACGAGTCGCTGCGAACGTCGTTCGTGCTGGTCGACGATGAAATTGTCCAGAAGACGCATGCCGATGTCGATTTCACGTTCGAGGACCGCGCACCCGGCGCGCCCGTACGGCTCGCGCAGGCAGCGGAAGGCTTCGTCCGCCCCTTCGACCTCGGCCGAGCGCCACTGATCCGGGCAACGATCCTGGAGGTCGGGCCGGTCGAACACACGATTCTCATTGATGTCCACCACATCGTCGCCGACGGGCTGTCAATCGAGATCCTCGTTGACGATCTGCGCGCCCTCTACGAAGGCCGGACGCCGGAGGCTCCCGTGGTCCAGTACAAGGACTACGCCGCCTGGCAACGTGCCCGCTCCGCAAGCGCGGACGTCCGCGCCCAGCAGGCCTATTGGCGAGCGGTGTTCCAGGGGGAAGTGCCGGTTCTCGCGCTTCCGACCGACTTTCCGCGCGGGCCCGTCCGCTCGTTCGAGGGCGACCTCGTGCGCTTCACGGTCAATCCCGCGCTCGCTGAGCGCCTGCGCTCGGTGGGACGGGCGGCCGGCGCGACCTTGTTCATGACGCTGCTGGCCGCGTACACGGTCCTGCTGTCCAAATATGCCGGCCAGGACGACATCGTCGTCGGCATCCCGGTGGCGGGGCGGAGGATTGCCGCGCTGCAACGGGTGGTCGGAATGTTCGTCAACACCTTGGCGACGCGAAACCGGCCGCGCGGCGAGCTTCGGTTCCGCGACTATCTCGACACCGTGAAGGCCCACGCGCTCGACGCCTACGGCAACCAAGAATACCAGTTCGAGGAGCTGGTGGACACGCTCGAGATCGAACGTGACCTTGGCCGGAATCCGCTGTTTGATACCGTGTTCACGACGCTCGATGGCGGGCGCACGGCGTTCCATGCCGACGACGTCGTCGTCCGCGTCGAGGAGGTCCCCTGGAAGGTCGCGAAGTTCGATCTAACTCTGCTGGCCGAGGAGCGTGGCGATGCCATCGCCTTCGAACTGGAGTACTGCACCGGCCTGTTCCGGCGCGACACCATCGAGCGGATGGCGCGACACTTTGTGCACCTCCTGGAGCAGATCGCGTCCAACCCGGCGCGCAAGCTGCGCGATCTCGAACCGCTAACCAAGGACGAGCGCCGGCAAATCCTGGTGGAGTTCAACCGCTCGGAGGCCAGTTTTCCGGCCGACCAGACCGTTCATGGCCTAATCGAGGAGCAGGCGGACCGGACCCCGGACGCGCCGGCCGTCGTGTACGGGGCACAGACGCTCACCTACGGCGAGTTGAACCGGCACGCCAACCAGATCGCGCGCACGCTTGTCGGGACCGGCCTCGCTGCCGAGGACGTGGTCGGCATCGTCGCGGAGCCATCGCTCGAGATGATGGTCGGCATTCTGGCGGTGCTCAAGGCCGGCGGAGCCTTTCTGCCGATCGACCCCGACTGTCCCGTCGACCGAGCTCGCGCGATGCTGGCCGACAGCCAGGCCAAAATAGTTCTGTTCGCCGGCGCCGAGCCGTGGGGAGAGACAGCACCGCCGACGCTCGACCTCAGGCAGCCGGCGCTCTACCGAGGCGACGACAGCAATCCCGGCATCACCACGTCGAGCCGGAGCCTTGCCTACGTCATCTACACCTCCGGAACGACCGGGACGCCGAAAGGCGTCATGGTCGAGCATGCCGCCGTCAACAACCTGTGTGCCTGGCATATCCGGACCTTCGCTCTGTCCAGTGCCGATCGGACCACCAAATACGCCCGGTTCAGTTTCGATGCCTCGGTGTGGGAGATCCTTCCTTCGCTGCAGGCTGGCGCCGCGCTGCACATCGTCCCGAACGAGATCCGCCTCGATCTCGCCCGGCTCGCGCGCTATTTCGACGACGCCGGCATCACTGTCGGCTTCCTGCCGACACAGGTCTGTGAACTCTTCCTGCAGTTCGACAACCGGTCACTACGCCTGCTGCTGACCGGCGGCGACCGCTTGCGCCGCGGCGGCCACGGCGCCTACCAACTCGTCAACAATTATGGGCCGACCGAGAGCACGGTGGTGGCGACCAGCGGCCCCGTCGCGGCCGACGGACCGATCTCGATCGGCAAGCCGATCGCCAATACCCGTGTCTATCTGCTCGACTCTGCCGACAGGCTGGTTCCCATCGGCGTTCCGGGCGAGCTGTGCATCGCTGGGCAGGGGCTCGCGCGAGGCTATCTCGGCGATCCGGTGCGGACCGCCGAGAAGTTCGTCGCCAACCCGTTCGAACCGGGAGAACGGCTCTACCGGACCGGGGACGTGGCGCGGTGGCGGCCGGACGGATCGCTCGACTATCTCGGCCGCACCGACAGCCAGGTGAAGATTCGCGGTTGCCGCATCGAGCCGCGCGAGGTCGAAGCGGCCATCCTCGCCCACGACGCGGTGAAAGACGCCGTCGTCGTCGCCCGAGAAAATCGCAATGGCGACAAGCAGCTCTACGCCTACGTCGTCTGGCGCGCCGCCACGAGCCTCGGCGACCTAAAGGCCCATCTCGGCCAGCGTCTTCCGGACTTCATGCGCCCGACCTTCTTCGTGACGCTCGACGCGATACCGCTAAATGCGCGCGGCAAGGTCGACCTCGCGGCGCTACCGCGCGAGGACAGCGACACCGCGGCCGCCGGCGAGGCGCCCCGCACCCCAGCCGAACGGCGGCTCGTCGCCATCTGGAGGCAGGTTCTGGACCGGGCCCGCATCAGCATTCACGACAATTTCTTTGCGATCGGCGGCGACTCGCTACGCGCCACCATAATGATCGCCAAGGCCAACAAGGCCCTCGGCACCGCAGTCGCCCTCGGCGCGGTGTTCGACCGGCCGACCATCGCCGCGCTCGCGGTGTGTTTCGCCGCGGGCCTGGCGAGCGAGACAACGACGCTGGTACCGGCGGAGAACCGCCTGCACTATGCCACGACGCCGACCCAGGCACTGCTCCATGCGGTCTGCACCGCCCGGGGCGGGATCGAATACAATCTTCCAATGGCGTTCCAGATCGGTGGCGGGCTCGACATCGCACGGCTGGAACGCGCTTTCCGCGAGGTCATCGACCGCCACGAATCGTTGCGCACTGGTTTCCTGGCCGTGGATGGCCGCGTCGTCCAGTACGCCGTTCCGAACGTGGGCTTCGCGATTGAGCGCCTTTCGTCCTGCGACGAGGCAGAGATCGGCGAGGTCACGCGCGACTTCATCCGGCCCTTCGACCTGTCGTTGCCACCCCTGATCCGGGCGGCCGTCGTCCCGCGCGGGCCCGGTCGCCATGTTCTTCTCATCGATATGCATCACTTGGTGAGCGACGGCACCTCGATGGGCCTGTTGCTCAAGGAGATCGCGGCACTCTATGCCGGCGTGCAATTGCCGCGTCCCGCCACAACCTACAAGGACTTCGCCGAGTGGCTCGATGGCCATTTGCGCAGCGACCGGATCCGCGCCCACGAGTCCTATTGGCGCCGCATCCTCGACGCGCCGCCGGCCCCGATCCGGCTCGACGCCGACTTTCCGCGCGAGGGGCGGTTCGCGTTCGCTGGCAGTCGGATCAATGTCACCGCTGACGCGCCGCTGCACGGCGCGTTGCGGTCGCTTTGCGCGCGTGAGGACGTCACGCTTTATGTGCTTCTGCTCGCCGCCTACAACGTTCTTCTCTCCAAATACAGCGGCCGTGAGGACATCGTCATTGGCGTGCCGACGGTCGGCCGCTATCTCGCGGACGTCCACGACGTGGTCGGAATG
This sequence comes from Blastochloris viridis, assembly GCF_001402875.1. Lineage (NCBI taxonomy): Bacteria > Pseudomonadati > Pseudomonadota > Alphaproteobacteria > Hyphomicrobiales > Blastochloridaceae > Blastochloris > Blastochloris viridis. The sequence continues at coordinate 3,188,986 of NZ_CP012946.1, forward strand.
TTCGTGAGCACCCATGTGATCCGGAGCCGGCCGCGCGCCGAACGCCGCTTCGATGAGTTCCTCCGGGAGGTCAAGGCCGGAGTTCGCGGCGCCGTCGAGCACCAGGAGTACCAGCTCTGGGACCTCATGGTGGAGCACACGGTCGCCACCGGCCGGCCCTTGTTCAGCGCCGTCTTCGTCGTTCAGGACCAAGCCTTCACCAGCATCGAGATACCCGGCCTTGAGATCGAGGAAATCGACCCGCACTACAACATTGCCAAGTTCGATCTAACCATGGGCGCGGTCGAGCGCCCCGGGCGTCTCGATTTCGAGCTCGAATACAACACGGATCTGTTCCGCCGCAGCACCGCAACGCGGATCGTAGGGCATTATCTCCGCGTTCTCGACCAGATCGTCGCAGACCCCGGCCGGATGCTGCGACAGATCGAGATCGTGACGCCGGCCGAGAAGGACGCGCTGCTTCCCGCCGTCCGGGATGAGGCTCCGGCTGGGGAGGACGATGCTTCGGCTGTGACCGTGGTCACCCTGTTCGAACGGCAGGTTCGCGCCGCCCCGGACCGCATCGCCGTAGCCCACGATGGCATTGCCGTGAGCTACCGTGACCTCCACCGGCGGGCGCAGCAGCTCGGGCAGCGGCTGGCGGCGGAGGGAGCCGGGCCGGGAACGATCGTCGGCCTGCTTGTGCCCCCCTCGGTGGAGATGGTGTCCGCCCTGCTGGCGATCTGGGCGACCGGCGCGGCCTGCGTCCCGCTCGGCACCTGTGATCCGCCGCGACGGGTCGCGGCCCGGCTCGCCGAAACCGGTGTAGCGCTGCTGCTCTGCGACCGCGGCGCCGAATCGAACGCGCTTCCGGTCCCAGTGGTCCGTCTCGACGACACGATTGAAGCGGACACGGCCCCCCTCGATCGCCCGGCCGATCCCGACACGCTCGCCGTCGTGGGTGCTGCTGCGGATCGCGACGGCGCGCGGATGAACGTTATGATCGAGCATCGCTCGCTGCTCGACCGGGCCCATTGGTTCATCGATAGGTTCGCGGTCGGCGAGACTGACCAGACGGTGATGTATGGCGATCTGACGTCGGGTGCCGCCCTCCTCACGCTGGTCTCGACGCTATGCGCCGGCGGGGCGGTTTGGATCGCGCCGGACGAGGCGCGGTGGTGCGCGACGACGCTACTCGAAGGCTTGAGATTTCGCGGCGTAACGGTCGCCTGGCTGCCGGCAGCGCTGTGCGAACGGCTCGCCGTAGCTACGGATCTGCCGCTGCGGACCCTGATCACGACCGGCGGAGCTGCCTCCCCGCTGCGGCGCAGCGGCTACGAATTCGTCACATGCTTCGGACTGCCCGAGCACATCGACGTGACGACCTGCACGCCGGTGACGGCCGCAACGGCCGAGAACCTGGTCGGCCCCCCGATCGCTGACGCGCTGGCCTATATCATCGGTCACGACGACAGCCTGCTGCCGGTCGGGGTGACCGGCGAGCTCTGTCTCGGTGGGTCGGGCCTGGCGCGGGGCTATCTCGGCGATAAGGGGACGACCTCGCGCCGCTTCACGCCGAATCCGCACGTCCCCGGCACCCGGATCTTCCGCTCTGGTCTTCGCGCACGGCGGCTCGCGGACGGTGGGATCGAGCTGATGGATCGCGTCGATGTGCACATCGACGGCTGCCGTGTCCATCTCGCCGAGATCGAGTGCCGCTTGCGCGAACACGCGAACATCACCGACGCGGCCGTTGTGCACGGTCACGGCGATCGCCGACAGCCAGCGTTGTGCGCGTTTATTGTGGTCAAGGGCGCGCTACCGGGCTCGGCCGCGGCCTTGGTCCGCGACCTGAGGCGACATCTTGCCGAGTGGCTACCGGCGTACATGATCCCAGACGCGTACGTTCCGGTCGCCGCGCTTCCGCGCGACGAAACGGGCCGGGTTGCGGCGGACATGCTGCCGATGCCGCAACGTCCGCCGCTATCGGTGGCGGACGAGAACGCGGACCCAAGCCTGGTATTGGCCATCCGGGCGATGGTCGAGGAGTTTGTTGGCGTGCCGCCGATCGACGCCACGACCGACCTGCGCAGCGTCGGCATGACCTCCCTTGCGGCGGTGACGCTGCATGCCCGCGTTGCCGCCCGGTTCGGCGTCGCGCCGAACCTGTGCCAATGGCTGGACGCACCGTCCATCGCGAGCCTGTCCCACCATCTCTCGGAGGCGTTGCGCGGCGATCGCCGGAACGTCCCGCTGACAGGGGAAACAACGCCGTCATGACTCGACCGGTTTCGATCGACGCCGCGCTCCAGGATGTCCTGGACCTGGACCGCGACCGCCTCGCGCTCCTGGCCGCGACCGACCAGCCGAAGGTCGGGTACGTGTCCATTCAGACCCCAGAAGAGATTCTGCTAGCGGCCGGCGCGATCCCGTTTCGCTTGACCGGCGAGTTTAGCGCCGACCCCGACGGCGCGATAACGTACCTCGGCGGCAACTACTGCTCTTACGTGCTGAGCTGCCTCGGAGAAGGGCTCGCTGGCGTCTACGGCTTCGCCGACGCAGTGGTGTTCGTCGACGCTTGCGACATGCGCAAGCGTCTATGGGAAACCTGGGCCCGGGCCGTTCCCGGCTGCGAGAGCTGGTTCGTGGAACTCCCCAGTGATGCGAGCCCGCTGTCCAAATCGTTCTTCGCCGGCCAACTCCGCAAGCTGATCCGCCGACTGGAGCAACGCTATGGCCGGGTGGTCGGCGAGGAAGCGCTTCGCGAGGCCATCGCGCGGTGCAACCGTACGCGCGAGCTGATGCAGCAGCTCCAGGATGGCAACCGGCGCGGCCGTCCGCTGCTGACGGGGCAGCAATCGATCGCTGTGGTAAAGGCTGCGACGACTGGGCTGAAGGACGAGTTTAATGGCCGCATGGCGGCGCTTCTCGACGCGACCGCATCGCACGAGCCCCTAGCTGGGCGCCAGCGCCACCGCGTGATGATTTGCGGCAGCTATTTCGACCAGCCGGCGATCGTTGAGGTCATTGAGGCGACCGGCGCCGACGTGGTCTGCTCCGACATCAGCAACGGGGTCAAATATTTCGAAGGCCGGATCGATCCCGACAACGAGCCGGTCGCGGCCATCGCCGACTACTACCTCGAGAAGCACACAAGCGCGCGCCGTATCGATACCGACGTCCGGCTGCGCCACATGTTTGACCTGTTGCGAGACTATCGCGTGGATTCAGTTATCTACTTCGCTCTGAAGTTCTGTGACACCAACCTCCACGACTATCCCTACATCAAAGAGAAGCTGCGAGAGCGGAAAGTCCCCGTTCTGTTCATCGAAGGCGAGCACAACGGAACCAATATTGCCAGCATCAAAACACGCATCGAGACATTCCTGGAACCGCGGTTCTTCTGAGGAGGCGAGATGGACCGGGAGAGCATCGCGCAACAGCGCGCCACGCAATACGAGAACATGCTGCATCTGATCGGCCGCCAGCGGGCCCCGACAGAGGAGGCCGCATCGCTGCTCGCCACGACCCGGATGCGCTCCATCGTCAACTGCTACCGGATCGCCGAGGCCTACAAGGGTGGTTCGAAGGTTGCCTACGTGTCGGAGCAGTTCCCGACCGAGGTCGTGTTTGCCGCCGGCGCGCTGCCGTGGAATATCGAGTCGATGTCGAACATGCTCGCGCAGTCTCTCGACATCGACCACGTCTTCCGTCTTACCCAGGAGCGAGAGCTTTCCCGCGACATCTGCTCGTTCCTTCGCGGGCCATTCGGAATGATGCTCGCCGAGTGTTACCCGCGGCCTGACGTCGTGCTCACCAACGACCAGCCCTGCGAGGGGCTGCTCAAGACTATCTTCATGGCCGGCAAGCGCTACGGCACGCCGACCTTCGCGCTGCACACACCGAATCTGCTGGATAACGACGCGCTCGATTATCTCGTTCAGCAGATCGAGACAATGCTGACCCGGATCGCCGAGGTGTTTCAGGCCGAGCTCGATTCGGAGTGCCTGCGCAGCAGCGTACGGAACTCAAATCGCGCCCGTGTGTACTATCGCAAGGCGGCCCGGCTCCTGGAACGCCACGCCCTGCCCGGCGTGGCACGCGAGCTTCTGGAGATCTTCGGGATGAACTATTTCGGCGCCCCCGAAAACGTCGAGCTCTGCAAGTCCTTGTCCGAGGAGGCGGCGGTGCTGGCCGAGACCGGGGGGCCCAAGCGCCCGCGGGTGATGTGGATCGGCCAGACGCCGGGCGATACCGACGAGTTACTCCGACACTTGGACCAATCCGTCGACATTCTGTACTGGGCGGCACTGTGGGAAGCAAATTTGGCAGAGCTCGACGAGGAACAGCCGTTCCGGAGCATCGCCGAGCGGGCGATCCGTTACCATTGGAGCGCCGAGCGAATGGAACGCGACCTCGACCGCATTGCCGACACCTATGGGATCGAGGGGTTCATCATCGCCAACACCTGGGGGTGTCGAAACATGATGGCCATTGGTCCGGGGTTCCGATCCCTGGCAGCCCGCAAAGGGATCAAGCACCTGACCATCAGCATCGATCCCGTCGACCGGAACAACTACGTCTTCACCCATATCAAGAACCGCGTCGACGCATTTCTGGAGACATTGCGGTGAGCGGAGAAGCGCGATGATCACGCTCGGCATCGATATCGGCTCGCTGTCGACCAAGTCGGTCCTGATGGAGAACGACGAGGTGATGGCGTTCGACGTGGTCCTGACCGGAGGCACCAACCGGAAGGCGGCCGAAACCACTATCGAGAACGTGCTCGCCAAGTCCGGAGTGACGCGCGGCGACGTGAAATTCGTCGTCTCGACGGGCTACGGGCGGGAGAACCTGCCGTTCGCCGACAAGCACGTGTCGGAGATCACTTGTCACGGAATTGGCATGCATCTCAGGAACCCGGACATCCGAACCATATTGGAGATCGGCGGCCAGGACAGCAAGGCCATCCGGATCGACGACAGCGGGCGGGTCGAGCAGTTCGCCATGAACGACAAATGCGCTGCCGGCTGCGGACGCTTTCTCGAGGTCACCGCGCGCGCGATGGGCCTCGGTCTCGGCGAGCTTGGCGACGTATCGGCGCGCGCGAGCAATCCGCTGCGGATCAGCAGCACCTGCGCGGTGTTCGCCGAGACGGAAATCGTATCCCTCGTCGCCGTCGGAACGCCGATCCCAGACATCGTTCGCGCCGTACACGACTCGATCGCCCAGCGCGCGGTCGTGCTGCTTCGCCAGGTCGGAATCAGCGGGGCGGTCGGGATGAGCGGCGGCGTGGCACTCAACAGCGGCGTGGTCCGCGCCCTGGAAAGTAAGCTGCAGACGAACCTCTACATCGTTGACAACCCCCAGGTGCGGGGCGCGATCGGGGCCGCCTACATCGCCCAGCGGCTAGTTTAGAACATCTTGCTGCAAACGGGGGCGACGGCTTTGCGACGGAAGAGGCGGGAATGCGAAAACCGGAGTATCCGCTCGATGCCGCGAGATCGCCGGGTGCTCTTGAGCGCTGGCGGATGGGTTGGCGCGGAATGACGATTGAAAGAGAGGTCGGCGTCCTTCGGGCGCGACGCAACTCCAGCCACCGTTCGTGCGCGGTGATGTACGAGTCGACGCGCAACGACCTAAGGACAGGGTTTCGCCGCGACGCTGCGCGGGGGCGAAGCGACCGCTTGCGCGGGGACCGACCATGGCGACTGTGACGCTTCCCGGCTCGGCCGTTTCGACTCGCTATCATGCGATCGGCCGCTCAACCGTTTCCGGGATGCCGGAGTGGCAGAGGCTGGACTCGGACCTTCGCCACGGGATCGACATCGTCGCGCGGGTAATGCCGTTCCGCACCAACCGGTACGTGGTGGAGAACCTGATCGACTGGTCGCGGGTGCCAGGAGATCCGATCTTCCAGTTGGTGTTCCCGCAGCTCGGCATGCTGTCGAAGACCGATTTCGACGACGTGCGAACGCTGGTGGAGGCGGCCGCCGACGTCGAGTCGATCGGGCGTGCTGTCGAGCGGATTCGCCGCGGCCTTAACCCACATCCCGCGGGGCAGCTTACCCACAACACCGCGAAGATCGCTGGCCGGCCGCTCCCGGGCGTACAGCACAAGTACCGCGAGACTGTCGTGTTCTTTCCAGCTCAAGGGCAGACCTGCCACGCCTATTGCACCTATTGCTTCCGGTGGGCCCAATTCGTCGGCATGCCAGGAATGCGGATCGAAGCGAGGAGCACGGCCGACCTTGTCGCCTATCTCAAGGCGCACCCAGAGGTCACCGATATCCTGATCACCGGCGGCGATCCGATGATCATGGCGACCCGAACGCTTCGGCGCTATATCGAGCCACTACTCGCCCCCGAACTCGAGCACGTCCAGAACATTCGGATTGGCACCAAGTCACTCGCCTATTGGCCGCAACGCTTCGTGTCCGATGCCGACGCCGACGACTGCCTCAGGTTGTTCGGGGAGGTCGCCGCGGCGAACCGGCATCTCGCAATCATGGGACATTACACTCACCCGATCGAGCTTCAGCCTGCTCTCGCACGCGAGGCAATCCGGCGCATCCGCGACACCGGCGCCCAGGTGCGGATGCAGGCGCCGTTGATCCGTCACGTGAACGATGCTCCCGAAATATGGTCGGAGCTGTGGCGTACCGGCGTGCGGCTCGGGCTCGTCCCCTACTACATGTTCATCGAGCGCGACACCGGTCCCCACAGCTATTTCGCGGTGCCGCTCGTGCGCGCCCACGAGATCTTCCGCCGTGCCGCCGCGAGCGTCTCGGGCCTTGCGCGCTCCGCCCAAGGACCGACCATGTCCGCACTCCCCGGCAAGATCAGGATTCTGGGGGTCGTTACCCGCACCGAGCTGACCGATCGTCAAAGGACCGTGGCGTTTCGCAACGGCTCATCGTCCGCGGTCGATCCGCGCGAACAGCTGCTCGTCTGCGATTTCGTTCAGGCGAGGGATGCCAGCTTGATCCAGACGGTGTTCTTCGCTGCCTTCGACCCTGGCGCGACATGGCTCGACCAAATGCGACCGGCATTCGGGCAGGAGCGGTTTTCGTTTGAGCAAGCTGGGGAGCGCACGGCGCCGCTTCACGCGTTCACCGAATGCCTGCTGGACTAAGCCGCGCCGGCCTCGACGAGGTGATATTCGACGAGCCGTGTCAGGCCACGGCTTGATCCGGTCTTCGGCGAAGAGGGGTGATCATGTCGACCGAATTCCCCGAAATCGGCGGGACCCAGGACGTGTTCTATGGCCGCCCGCCCGCCGTGCCGCTCCCGATGATGGCGCGTGCCGAGGGCATCCGGTTCTGGGACGAGGCCGGGAAAGAATACATCGACGCCTCGTCCGGTCCCATGGTGAGCGCGCTCGGACACTGCAATCCCAACGTCGTCGCCGCAATGTCGCGCCAGGCCCTGCGGCTCGATTACGCCTACCCCCAGATCGCGCGAAGCCGGAGCAACCTCGATTACGCCGCGCGCCTGAGCGCCATGGCCGGTCCCGGGTTCGAACGGGTCAACTTTGCCTCCGGCGGCAGCGAAGCGATCGACAATGCGCTGAAGTTTGCGCGCCAATATGCGCTTGCGACCAACCAGGCGTCGCGACGCCGTATCATCTCGCTCGATCCTTCCTACCATGGGGCAACGATTGCTTCGCTGGCTGCCGGCGGCAACGACACGCTGCGACCATTTTTCGACGGATTCGCTGTGATGGCGCAAACGATCCGGGCTCCCGTGACGTATCGGCTGAATCCGGGCGAGACCCCGGAATCAAGCGCCGCAGCCAGCGCCCGGGAGCTCGAGGACACGATCGTCGCGCTCGGTCCCGAGACCGTCCTGGCGTTCCTGATCGAGCCGGTGGGTGGTGTCTCGACGGGCGCAGTGGTGCCGCCGGCGGGCTTCTTCACCGCCATCCGCGACATCTGCACCCGTCACGGCGTGTTCCTGATCTTCGACGAGGCGATCTGCGGCGCCGGCCGGACCGGGACGTTCTTCGCTGCCCATCACTGGCCGGACGTCCGGCCGGACATCATCGTCCAGGCCAAAGGCCTGGGCGCCGGCTACGCGCCGCTGGCCGCGATGCTGGTGTCGGCAACCCACGCCGACACGCTGGCGCGCCTGACCGGCTTCAATTTCAGCTATTCCTACAATGCAAACCCGGTGTCGTGCGCAGTGGGACTCGCGGTCCTCGACGAATTCGACAGGCTCGACCTTTGCGCCAATGCCATCAGGCGAGGAGCAGAGCTGCGGACCGGTCTTGAGGCGCTAAAAGAGTCCTGCCCTCTGGTTGGCGATGTTCGTGGATTGGGCATGTTGCTCGCGGTCGAACTGGTCGCAGACAAGGCGACCAAGGCCCCCTTGCAGCAGGAGTTTCGGGCGCTTGACCGGCTGCGCCGCCACGCACTCGACCTCGGCCTCCTGATCTACGCCCGTGAGACGGCGGGCGGCCGGTTTGGGCAGTGGTTCATGGTTGCCCCGCCCCTCGTGGCGACCCATGAGGATACCGACCTCATCCTGGAACGGATCGCGCGTTTGCTCGACAGGGTCGCCTCCGATGCAGTGGCCGCTCGGCTCCTTTAGATCCCATCCATGTCAATCGGCTCGGAACATTGACCCCCGATCGGCGCCCAATATTGGCTCTGACGCAATTTTGGTGCAGGCGCACTACGGGGCGCCGATTAGTCTGGCCTGAAGCAAATCGAGCTTGGCGCGTCCATACATTTGACGCTTGACGAGCTTGAGCTTTGTAATCTGGCCTTCGGTTTGTCCGTTTGACCAGGCCGACGTCATCGCGGCCCTGACTGCCGCTTTATCCTTGGCGACGCCGTTGGCGAACGATGCGACCAGGCTCGCGCTGGCTCGCGTCAACCATGGCTCAAGGTGCGGATTCCGACGAAGCCGGCCGGCGTTCCGATTTGAAGCCGGCCACTCCGAGCGGACCTCCCGGGTCAGGGTGATGGTGCCTTTCGGCGGTTGAAGGGGTCAAGCGGGATCGGGCGGCGCGTCGACGGCCCGGCGGTGGAGTGGGCCCTTTGGATCGGACAGGGTCATGCGGCCGGATTGACCATCGTCCGGGCGTGTTGGTCCTCGAACATTGCGGGGCTCAGATAGCCGAGCGCCGAATGGAGGCGCCGGCTGTTGTAGACGTCGTCGATGAAGCGGGGAAGGTCGGCGGCCACGTCCTCGAAGGTCTCGTAAGCCATCGGATAGACGGCTTCGACCTTCAGCGTTTTCATGAAGCTCTCCGCCTTGGCGTTGTCGTAGGGATTGCCGCGGCGTCCCATCGAGCCGACGAGCTCGTATTCGGCGAGCGCCGCACGGTCGAGCCTTGCTGCGTACTGGGCCCCGCGGTCGGAATGATGGACGCAACCAGGCGGGGGCTTGCGCCGCGCGACGGCCGCCTGCAGCGCCGCCAGGGTCAGGCGGGCATCGATGGTGCGGGCCATCGCAAAGCCGACGACGCGGCGCGACCATCCATCGAGGATGATGGCGACATAGACGAACCCGGCAAGGATGGGGACGTAGGTGATGTCGGCCACCCAGAGCTGGTCGGGACCGGTCGGCGTCATCTGCGCGGCGCGGTTGGGAAAGATCGGCTCGGCGTGATTGCTGTCGGTGGTCGTCACGTGACGGCGGCGAGAGCGCGGTTGGAGGTCGTGCTCGCGCATCAACCTCCTGATCTTCTTGTGGTTTACAGCCATACCCCGATGCCGGAGCGCGGCCCGGACGCGGCGCCAGCCGTAGCTCTCGAACTCCTCGCAAATGCTCGCGATGGCTTCGACGACGGCGGTATCGTCCAAGGTCCCGGAGGGCCGCTCGTAATAGGTGGAGCGCGCGATCCCCATCAGCCGGCATCCTTCGGCGACAGAGAGGCCGCAGGGCCGACAATAACGGACGTAGTCCCGCTTCTTGGCCGTGGTGCGCTTTTCAGCGCCCCCTTTAGAAACTCAAGCTCGAGCGCCTGCTTGCCGACGAGCCGCTCCAGCGCGCCGATCCGGGCTTCATAGGCCTGGATCTTGGTCGCCGCCTCGACGTCGGCATCGAAGTCCCCAGCCTCGTACTTGGCGACCCAGACCCGGATCAGGTTGCGACAGATATCATGGCGCCTGCTCAGCGCATGAAGAGTCTCTCCAGCCAGAAACTCCTGGGCAACCTGACGCTTGAACTCGACACGATGTGATCGATGCTTCGCCATGGGCTTTCTTCCTTCGAAAGCCCGGACCCGGTCAATTCACGCCGTCAAAACTGTCCGATCCAAAGGGCCCACTCCAGTCGCGGAAAATACTTGCACGCTACGCGCGGAACCCGCCGGGTGCGACCTGCCGTCATTGGCATAATATGCCATGCGTGCTATGGTCGGGCATCGGAATCGAACAGCGAGGTCCCCGTCATGCCGACACGCAATGTCGTCCTGACCGATCATCATGAAAAGGTCATCGACCGGCTGGTGAAGTCCGGCCGCTACCAGAACGCCAGCGAGGTGATGCGCGAGGGCCTGCGCATGATCGAGCAGCGGGAAGAGCGGGAGGCCGCAAAGCTCAAGGCGCTGCGCGAGGCTGCCAGCGTCGGCTTCGCCGATCTCGACGAAGGCCGGTTCGACGATGTGCCGGTCGACAGGCTGGAGGACTATATCGGCGGTCTTGGGCGTGAGGCCGCGGTGCGGGCGCGCAAAGCCAGCGCCTGACGGGATGGCCGACTTTCGCCTGTCCGCGTCGGCGCGCGCCGATCTCGTCGAGATTCTCGAATGGACGCACGAGCATTTCGGGGAGCTGGCCCGGCTGCGATACGAACGTCTGCTCATCATCGCGCTACGTGAACTGGCCACTGAGCCGGAGCGAACCGGCAGCGTCGCGCGTCCAGAACTCGGCGCGAATGTGCGAAGCTACCATCTGCGCCATAGCCGGGATCGAGCGCGACACGAGAGCGGCGTCGTTCGGCGGCCGCGTCATCTGCTGCTCTATCGCTTCGCCCGTTTGGATCTGATCGGCGTCGGGCGTGTGCTGCACGACGCTATGGAGATCGAACGGCATCTCCCGACCGACTACGGCGATGGATAGCCCGCCTCACAAGCCGAGCCCGCGCCTGCGGCCGAAGGACCAGTCGACGCCGCCATCGGCGCGGGCGACGCCCGAGATGTGCTGATCGATGTGCTTCTCGACCGAAGGCGTCCAGAGCACCAGCTTGAAGCCCAGCCCATCGCCGATCCTCGCGAAGCGGCCGGAGGACAGCGCGAAGCGCTGGCGATAGGTCCCGGCGACAAACTCGCCGCCGGCGGATTGCTGGAACGGCATGTTCATCTCGCCGGCGAGCCTCTGGCCGAGCGCGTCCAACTCGCGCTGCCGGAGCGTGCCGAGGAGGTCATATACCGCGACTCCGAAGGATTTGGATTTTTCGGTTTTCCTGGCGCGGGTTTGGTGATTCCCTGTCGGCATGGCAGGGCTGGTTCTGACGGCTGAGGACCGATCGTATTTCCTGAAGCTGATGCGCCGGCAGATCAACAGCGCGGTGCATCGGCGGGTGAACGTATTGCTGCTGCTCGACGATGGCTGGACGCCGGCGCAGATCGCCGCCGCGCTCTATCTCAACGAGAGCACGGTTCTGGAGCACCGGGCGCTTTATGCCGAGCGCGGCCGAGCCGGGGTGGAGGCGCTGGCCTATGTCGGGCGGTGCTCGCCGCTGGATGCCGCCCAGCAGGCGAAGCTGTCGGCCTGGATCGCTGACGAGGTTCCCCAGACTGCCAAGGAGGCTTGCGCCTTTGTCCGCACTTCCTTCGCGGTGGACTATACGCCCCACGCGATGGCCAAGCTCTTGCTGCGGCTCGGCTTTGTCTACAAGAAGCCGAAGTGCGTGCCGGCCAAGGCCGACGCTTTGGTGCAGCAGGCTTTCCTCGACGCTACGCTCAAGCCGCTGATGGACGCCGCCGGCCCCGAGGCGCCGCTCTATTTTGTCGACGCTGAACCGCCCCGGGTTTGCCGGAGGCTCCAACTCCTGAGAAGGTGGAGCCATGAGCAAGCAGACGAGCAGCAAGTTTTCTCCTGAGGTTCGATCGCGGGCGGTGCGGATGGTGCTGGATCACGAGCGTGAGCACCCCTCGCGCTGGGCGGCGGTGGTGTCGGTCGCCACCAAGATCGGCTGCACGCCGCAGACCCTGAACGAGTGGATCCGGAAGACCGAGGTCGACGCCGGAAAGCGGGTGGGCGTGCCCAGCGACGTCGCCGAGAAGCTCAAGGCCCTGGAGCGGGAGAACCGGGAGCTGCGGCAGGCCAACGAGATCCTGCGCAAGGCGTCGGCGTATTTTGCGATGGCGGAGCTCGACCGCCGGTCCAAGACATGATCGCGTTCATCGACGATCACCGCGAGGTCCACGGGGTCGAGCCGATCTGCAAGGTGCTGCCGATCGCCCCCTCGACCTACCATGACCATGTCGCCAAGCGGGCCGATCCGGCGAAGCTCTCGGCGCGGGCAAAGCGCGACCAGGCCTTGCGTCCTGAGATTGCCCGCGTCTTCGCCGAGAACTTCGAGGTCTATGGTGCGCGCAAGGTCTGGCGGCAGATGGTGCGCGAGGGCTTCGACGTCGCGCGCTGCACCGTCGAGCGCCTGATGCAGGACATGGGATTGCGCGGCGTCATTCGCGGCAAGCCGGTGCGGACGACGGTGCCAGACAAGGCGGCGCCGTGCCCGCTCGACCACGTCAACCGGGTGTTCCATGCTCCGGCGCCAAACATGCTCTGGCTCTCCGACTTCACTTACGTCAGCACGTGGTCGGGCTTCGTCTACGTCGCCTTCGTGATCGACGCCTACGCCCGCCGCATCGTCGGCTGGCGCGTCTGCCGCACGGCGCACGCCAGCTTCGTGCTGGATGCGCTGGAGCAGGCGCTTCATGACCGGCGGCCCGCCCGCAAGGCCGGCCTGGTGCACCATTCGGATCGCGGATCGCAATACGTCAGCATCCGCTACACCGAGCGCCTGGCCGAGGCGGGCATCGAGCCCTCGGTCGGCAGCGTCGGCGACTCCTATGACAACGCGCTCGCCGAGACCATCAATGGCCTCTACAAGGCCGAGGTTATCCATCGAAAGGAACCGTGGCGGTCGTTCGAGGCCGTCGAGTTCGCCACGCTGGAATGGGTCGACTGGTTCAACAACCGCCGCCTGCTGGCGCCGATCGGCAATATTCCGCCGGCCGAAGCCGAGGCGCGCTACTATGCCATGCTGGAAGAGACAGCGATGGCCGCGTAACTCAAGCCAAAACGCCTCCGGCAAACCCGGGGCGGTTCAGTCGCGGCCTTCGCGTCATGCAAGAGCCTTCGCCTATACAACATCGAACGAGCGGCTTGGCGCCAGGGGCGACAACATGGTTGAGCTTGATGTCTCCGGGATCAGACCCATCTTCAACAGCTCGGAAATATACATGACTATCAAATACTTCGAGAGTTGCGGGATCTTTCCCAGCCGCAGACGCGCTTTTGCCACTGCCCGCTCGAACTCGCTCGACGGAACCAGCGAGCCGGAGACCGGGTCGAGCGGCCTTTCGTATCCATGCAAAAGCGGCAGCACCGAGTGCTTTTGACTGTGCGCCGGCAACGCCCGCAACGCATTGCCGAAAGCTTCGAGCCACGCCTTGTAATCGGATATGCGCCGAACTCGGTGGCCCGACTCTTCAAGCCAACCGACCACGGTGTCGAGGGAGACGCCATCGTCGTGAGGATTGACAAGGCTGTAGGTGCGATAGCCGTATTGGTAGCCGAGGCCCAAGGTGACGATAGCGTTCGCGGTGAAATCCACCGGCAGGCCGTCATAGTGCGCCCTCGATGGCGGAATTGCCGCATCGGTGCGATAGAAGCTCCGCGGCGCCAGCGAGGTGAGTATCACGCTGAGAAGCAGGCGCGTGAACGCATCCGGCAGATTGATCTGCCCCTCGAAATCGCGGTGCGCAAGGATCATGCTCGACCGGAAGACGGTCACGGGGAGGCCGAATTTCTCGTGCGCTTCGCGCAGCAGCACCTCGCCGGACCATTTGCTGGTGGCGTAGCCGCTCGCATAGGCACGGTCGATGGTCATGCTCGCAAGCGATTGCCGGATATCTCCCTCCTCATCGAGAGCGTTGCGCCCCTCGGACGGCGCAGCGACCGCGATACTGGAGATGAAGACGAATTCCTTCAGCCGGCCGGTCAACGCCAGTTCGATCAACTCCGTTGTGCCAAGCACATTCGCGTCGAATAGCTGGCTGTAGGGCAGGATGTGGTTGACCAGGGCTCCGGCGTGGACGATCGCATCGACCTCGCCGGATAACCGCTCCCAGGTATCGTTGTCGAGGCCGAGTTGGGGGAGCGCGATGTCGCCGGCAATGACATCCAGATGCCGCGCCGACAGGCGGCGAAACTCATGTCGCAGACGCGGATCGTGTCCTTCGAAGGCACTCGCGAGCCGCTCGTAGGCTGCGGCCCTATCCTTTCCGCGAACAAGGCAGATCAGCCTTCCGCCGGTACTGGCGAGGCTGGTGAGCAGCGTCAGGCACAGGAAGCGCCCAAGAAAGCCGCTGGCGCCCGTCAGCAACACCGTCTGTCGAGCCGCATCGGAACCGGGAAGCGCGGCAGCGCGTTCAAGCACCGCCGGGGCAATAAACTTATCCAAAGTCAATTGGCTGGCATGGTAGGCGGTCGCGCCGACACCATGAACGGACGAGACGGAGAGGCGATCGGTGCCCTTCTGCCGCTTCTGCTCGATGTAATCGGCGAGGCTTTTGAGGTCCGTCCCCCGGCTGATGATCATGTCGATTGGAACCCGCGTATCGAAAGCCTCCTCAAGGACGATCGAGAGCTGGACAGCCGATAGTGAATCGCCGCCGAGATCGCGGAAGTAATCGGTGGGTTTGACGTCGATATCGGAGCTGCCAAAGATGCTTTGAACAGCTTGTTGGACGGTCTCGATGACGGTCTGCCCGCTGCGGTTCCGGTAGATATCCCGCAGCTTCTCGATCTCCCGAGACGAGATGTCGCCATGGAGCTTGTCCAGCTCGGCGGCATACCGCGCCCGGAGTTTGGGCCACATCGGCTTGCCATGGTCCGACAGCAAGCCATTCTGTTGGCTGAACGGCTCGTGCTCGATGATGAAGTCGCGCGGGATTTCGTAGGGCCTGAGCTGCTCCTTCCTGGCGATCTCCCGGAAGGATTCGTGGATCAGGCGCTTGAGCTCGTGCTCCAGCTCGGCGAACTGGCCGAGGATGTGGGCCGCAGGAACGACAACGGCAAGCAGGCTCGACCACTCGCTGCGGGCATGGATGAAGATCTGGCGAATGAGCGGACTGGCGGTGAAGACTGTTTCCAGCTTGGCCGTGGCAACGAACTCGCCCTGGGCAAGCTTGATAACGTTCTTGCGGCGATCGACGAAGTGCAATTCGCCTTCCCCGGTCTCTGCAACGATGTCGCCGGTCCGGTAGAAGCCCTCGGGGTCGAATAGCTCCTCGGCCAGGTCCGGGCGTCGGTAGTAGCCGGGGATGATCGAGGTGGTCTTAAGCAGAAGCTCGCCCCGCGGGAACGGCCGATCCGTGAGGTGATAGCCAAGCTCCGGAGCGTCGATGAGCTTGTAGTCGGTGATCGGAGGTCGCAACAGCTTGTTGTCGACCCAGATGCCGCCTGCTTCGGTGGAGCCGTAGACGTTGTGGAGCTCGACACCGAGCAACCTCTCGGTGAAGGTCTTGAGCTCGCGCGAGAGCGGCGCCGAACTGCAGCTCGCCCACTTAACATCGCCACCGAGAATGTCGGTGCGCATCTCCTCCATGATGGCAGCTTCGAGGGCGGCCTCCTCCCCTCCCTGCGAGAGCCGCTTGGCCATTTCGCTGTGAAAGCGCTGGTACAGCATTTCGCACACCCGCGGCACAAGCGACAGTTCCGTCGGCTTTGCCAGCGCGATGTCTTCAAGAAGGCTGGAAAGGTTGCTACGCGACGTGAAGTAGCAGGTGCCACCGCGTGCCAGGGTGTTCTTCAGTGCCGAGTGCCCCGCAACGTGACTCATCGGCATGTAATGGATGCTCTTCGCGCGTTCGTCGGAGAATATTCGCGACCAGGACCCGCCCCACATGCCGCCAGCGAGCGTCTCGGTGTACATCGCACCCTTCGGCGACCCGGTGCTTCCCGAGGTATAGATGAGCATCGCCAAGGGGTCGTTGGCATCGTCGTCCGCCGGCCACGCCGCTCCCGGCAATCCGGCGGCCTGTTCCAGGACCTCCGCCAGCGGCGTCAGGGCGCAGCCAGCATTCCGGCGGAGGATGTCCATCGCGGCCTCGAAGGCGTCGCGGTGTTCGTCCACCTGCGGATGGAAATCGAACACCACGACGCGCCGAACCGATGGGCCGGCAAGCGCAAGCTTGATCGCGGCATCGAGGTATTGTGGGCTCACCGCGAGAATTGCCGGTTCGGTTTCAGCGACAATGGCACCAAGCTCGGCGCCGGACGCGGTGGTCTGGAGCGGAACGGTCACCGCTCCCAGCCGGATGCACGCAAGGTCGATCGCCGCATAATCGCCGCTGGTGAAGGCGAGGAAGGCCACCCTCTCGCCAGGCCTCAGGGCGTGGTCCCCGTTTTGCTGGAACTCGGCGGCGATGGCGTTCGCCCGCCCCCATAGCTCCCGATAGGTGATGGTGTCGTATGACCGCGCGTCGTCGAGCACGGTTTGCGACGTCGCATCGTTGCGGACCGGACGTCTGGGCCGCTCGCCGATCGCCGGGCGATCGGCAAATCTGGACATCACTTGGTCGACCGTTCGGGCAAGACGCATGGCATCATCCTTCCTGCAAGGGTCGATGTGGGACGCTGACGAAGGCCCAAGTTGTGCGGCGGTTCGTTTCGTGCTGCGACTATTCGGGCAGCTTTCTCGGGAGCCAGAGAATGGCCAGGACGCCGACAAGGAGCATGACCCCCGCGGCAATGCCCATCGCGGCATGCATCGCGGTGACGAAGGCCTCATTGGCCTGGACGATCGCCTGCGAGCTGATGCCGGGGTGATCAAGGGTCTCGTTCAGCGTTCCCGCAACACCGGGTCCAAGGAGACGAAACACCAGGGCCGCCACCGATCCGAGCAGCGAAATGCCGAGAGCGTTGCCAAGTTCGTTGCTGGTTTCGGCGATGGCGCTCGCCGCGCCCGCGCGCTCGGCCGGCACGGCGGACACGGCGACCTCCGCGACCAGGCTGAACGAAATGCCATATCCCAGCCCCGCGATGATGGTCGAGGCAATGAACACCGCAACGCCCTGCTCGGCGGTGGCGAACAGAAGCAGCGCCACCCCCACGCTGATCAGCAGGTAGGTGGCGATCAGGCCCGCGCGTCTGCCGATGCGCTCGACGATACGGGGGGTGAAGATGCACGTCGCGGTGAGAACGGCGGCGCCCGGAAGCGTCAGGAGTGCCGTGGTGAGGACGTCATAGCGCAGGACCAACTGAAGATAGAGGCCCGTCATGTAGCCCGCCGCAGACCACACCACGAGCGAGAGAAGCCCGGCCGAAATCGCCACCGTAAACACCCGGTCGCGGAACAAGGTGAGGTCCATGAGGGGATACTGCAGGATGCCCTGGCGCCGAATGAACCACCCGAGGGCCAAGACGCCCGCGAGGCCGGCAAGGACCTGGTCGGACGAAACCCCGTAGGCCGCGGCGCGCTTCACCGAGTAGGTGAACAGCAGAATGCCGGCAAACGACAGAAACAGGCTCAGGATGTCGATCCGGCCATAGCGGCTCGACCGAACCTCCTTCAGCGTAATGGGCGCGGCGATAATGAAGGCGATGACGACCGGCACGTTGATCAGGAAGACGACGCCCCACCACTGGAACGAGCGCAACAGGAAGCCGCCAACCATCGGGCCGATGGCAAACCCGGTTGCGAAGGTCGCGGCAAAGATGCCGATGGCCTGCGCGCGCTCCCGCGGATCGGGAAACAGCGCCGCGACGATTGCCAGGCCCGAGGGCAGCAGGGTTGCACCGCCGAGCCCCATCAGCGCCCGGAACGCGATGAGGCTTTCCGGATCGGTCGCGAACGCTGCGCCGGTTGATCCGATGCCGAACAGAATGGCGCCAGCGATGATCAGCCTCAGGCGACCGAAACGGTCGCCAATGTTGCCGAAGGTGATCAGCAGCGAGCCGACCACGAAGCCATAGATGTCGAGAATCCACAGGGCTTGATCAGCCGACGGTGTGATCGCGGAGCTGATGCGCGGCATTGCAAGGTACAGAACCGAGCCATCCATCGACACCAGCAGAACAGGGCCGAGGACGGTCAGGAGCCCGAGCCAGGCTTGGCGGCTGATCGTCGCGTCAACGGTGGTGTTCGTCATAGGCGTCCTGCCTTTCTTTCCCAAACGCGCGGAAATGTCCCGACCAGTGCGTCGCGCGGGGCGCTCTTTCACGAACGATGTTGCGCAGATGCGCGCCGAAGATCCGGTCGCCGTCTTGCGAGAGCACCGACTCCGCGTGAAACTGAAAGGACACAAAGAAGCTGGAGCGGAGCGCGAAGACCTCGTTCGTCTCGGCATCCCGGCTGACATCGACCTTGTTGCCGTTTGGCGTCGTCAGTTCGTCGGCCGCGCACAGCGCATTGAACGAATTGTAGAAGCCGAGGAGTTCTCGCTGGCCGAAGAGATCGATCCGCCGACGCATCCCTTGATTGGGCTGGGCGCGCCGCAGCAGATCGAGCCCCAGTCTCCGGGAAAGAACCTGATGGCTCAGGCACACCGCGAGAAACGGACGCTGTTCGGCGAGCAGCGTCCCTATGGTGTTGTCGAGAGAAGCGATGCGGGGATCGCCGACGTCACACGGGTCGCCGGGACCGGGACCCATCACGACAAGGTCGAACTGATCCGGGTCGAGCGGTTCATCGAAACGTCGCACCACCACCCCGAGACCGAGCGACTGCAACTGGTGCCGTATCATTGAGGTGAAGGCATCCTCGGCGTCCACGATCACCGCGTTCAACCCAGCGAGGTCGAATTGCGGTCGGACGCGCTGTCGGCCGTCCTTGAGCCAGAATGCGGAAATCTCGCTGTTGCGGGCGGCCAGGAGGCTGCAAATGACGCCATCGCGCGCGAATTCGGCAAATTGACCTACAATCCGGCTGGCCGCCGCTGCCGCAGGTGCAGCCTGGTCGGTACCGCTGCCGGTCATCGCCTGCAGCAGGCCGGATGCCTTGGTCTTCGTCTCCGCCGCTTCCGAGGCCGGATTGGAGTCCCGCACCAGCGTCGAGCCGACGCCGATGCGAATATGGCCTTCACAGCTGATGTCGGCGGTGCGGATGAGGATCGCCGAGTCGAGCGCGTGACCGCCCACGCTGTTGCGGCCGATCAGGGCGATGATCCCGCTGTAATAGCCGCGCCCGTGGGGCTCGTGCTTCTTGATAACGCGGCAGGCGTTTTCAAGCGGGCTGCCGGTCACGGTGGGGGCAAACAGCGTCTCTTTGAGGATCTCAGCCGGCCGGAGGCAGCAGGCGCCCGTGATGTGATATTCGGTGTGCGCCAGCCGGGACATTGGCTTGATCGTCGGCCCGTCGATGGTGCCGCCGGTGTCGCAGATGCGAGCCATCATCTTCAGCTCTTCATCCACGACCATGTAGAGTTCGTCGGCCTCCTTGCTGTCGGCGAGGAACGACCGGACGCCCTCCAGCGTCGGGCCAGATGGGGGATACCGGTAAGTGCCGCTGATCGGATTCATCACGGCCACGCCATGGCAAAGGCTGACATGCCTTTCTGGCGAGGCGCCCACGAACGTGCGATCGCCCGTGTGGGCGATGAACGTCCAATACGCTCCGGTTTCAAGCATCATCAGGCTTCGGAACACCGAGAGCGCGGTGAGATTGTCGAAACCGTCGATCGTGGCGAGATAAGACCGCTTCAGGACGAAGTTCGCGCCGGCTCCCCCGCCGATTTCGTCGTGAATGATTTTCCGCGCGATTCCCGCATATGCTTCGTCATCGAGATCGTATCGTTCGTTGCGAAGTTCGATCTTGGAATCGGGAAGCCTGCGCAGAAGTTCGTCTAACGGAAACCGCGCACAGTCTTTGATAGTGATCAGGCGGAGCGCCTCGCCGTCATCGATATAGTCATATCCACGTTCGCGAATTTGCCGGAACGGTACGATGGCCAGCACCCCGTGCTCCGGGAGAACCGGGTTCGGGGGGCTAATTTCGGTCGCAAGATCGGCGAGCGTGTCGGCGATTTCGCTGTCCCCAACCAAGACATCGATGAGGCCGGCGCCACCATCGGCCAGATTGCGCTGGATCAACGCATATGGCGGTGGCGCGCTGGAGATAATCGCATCAAGAAGGGCGTCGGCGTCTCGGCTTGAGGGCGTCAAGGGAGCACCTCTTCGACCGTTGTCACATGCGCACAACGCTGCGCCGCATAGGTGAGCGTTGAGCGATGGAAGTCCTCCGAAAAATCCGCCGTCGCATCGGCGACCAGGAAAGGCTTGATATCGTTCGAAAAGGCATCGACAGCGGTCGCGATGACTCCGACATGCGCATAGACGCCGCATAAGATGATCTGGTCGCGCCGGGCAGCTTTCATCCGGGCAAGTAAATCGGACCGGAAGAAGGCACTATAGCGCCACTTGGTCAGTATCCAGTCGCCCGGCTCCGGCCTCAATTCGTCAACGACGTTACGATCCTCGGGCGCGACTTTCATGCCGGGGCCCCAAAAATCTTTCAGCAATCCCCGCTCGGTGTCGTTCATTCCGCCAGGCTGGGCCGAATAGGCGATCGGGACCTTATGGCTCACCAGAACCTGGCGAAGTATCTTGATGTTATTGATCAGCAGATAGCGCATACGGTCGTCAAAGAACCCGACAAAGTACCGCTGCATGTCGTGGATCAATAGAACGGCGCGTTCCATGTCCACTTTCCAATGCGTGATGTTGGCGGGAAGGCTGCTTCCCGACGGCAGTGGGTAGGAAATCAGCGAGGGTATAGCGCTCATGGCGTCCTCGTTTAAGTTCCGGGTCCAATGCGGCTGCCTTTGAACTTGCGGGGCGTTGCGCAAACCAGTTGCGGAGGAAGCGAGCTTCCGATACCAAGCGCAGGAAAAATAGCACCTGATGGCATATTTCGGCAAGCGAAAACCGTCATTGACTGACATTTGGCATTGCGAGAAATTTTTTGATGCCGGGCGGTGGCCGAGGGAATTTTTCCGCTAAAATTGCCGTGTGAGGCGACATTCCGCGGACGGCATGCGTGGTGGCGGGGCGGCGCCTAGCACATAAATAAGATCGTGCCTTTCATGGAGCGAAGGGCCACAAAGACACGGAGTTTTTGTAGTCGTGAAAGATTGTTCTGCCCTTGGCCGGAGAGAACGCAAGAAGATGGAGCTGCGCGCAGCGCTAGTCGAGGCAGCATATGCGCTGTTCGAGGAGAAAGGATTTGACGAGACTCGAATCGATGACATCACCAACGACGTTGACGTGTCAGCGCGGACTTTCTTTCGTTACTTCTCGTCGAAGGAGGACGTCGTTCTTGATTATTATGCCGTCGAGCACGAGGAGATCGTCGCGGCGCTGAAGGAGCGCCCGATCGATGAGCCGATCATCACCGCCTTGAGACGGGCAACCGTCACCGTTACCAAGGGGTGCGAAGAGGGCTTTTACGGCGTTGATGGCGACCGTTTCCGCACGTTGCGGGCGCTTATTCGCACCCATCCCCTCATACGGGCACGGAGCCTGGAGCAAGCACACTCCCGCAAAGGCGAGTTGGTCTCCGTAATTGCCGAGCGACTTGGCGTCGATCCCAGAACGGACATCAAGGCTAGTGTCTTAGCAGAAGTTTTAGAGTTTGCGGCAAGTGCGGCCTATGACATATGGCGACAGCCGCAGGCGCAGGGCGTTTCGTATTACGAGGTGCTTGACGATGTGTTCGGGTTGCTGGAAGGCGGAATCAATTTTATCAAAACTTGATTTTTACCTGTAACTGAACCGCCCCGGGTTTGCCCCGCGTGAGCCGCGAGGAAGTTCAGGGCGGGGTGATGGCCGATTCTCAGATGCAACTCCTGCGCAACAAGCCCGCCTCGCAGCAAGCGAAGCACAGGCGCAGGCTGCGATCCGCCCTGTCCAGCAACTCGACCCCGCCTGGCGACCAACTCCAAGTTTGACAGAGACTATCGAAGGAGAGGTCGCGGCAAACGAGGCTATTGCGCGTGAGGCGGAAGCACGCGAACATAAATTGCGGAGCGTCGGAATTGGCCCGGGACCCTTTGCGTGCGAATCGATTCCAGCGCGAGGTACTGACCGCAATTACACATCTGAGGAACGAGCATCCATCAACGAAATCGGTCGCGCCCGCGGATGTCACACCTGCGGGAAGACCGATCCTGGCACTGGCTCTGGAAATTTTGTACCTGACCATCAACTCCCTAGCGCACTCGTGCCGCTTGGCACGCCCCAACGGCTGTATCCACAATGCCTCGCCTGCAGCTACCGGCAAGGAGGCTGGACCCGTCAGCTCAGGAGCAAGCAACCCCGATGACTGAAACGTGCAAGATCTCGCCGCCAAACTCGCTGATCTTCATCTCGGATCGCGATGGAGGCGTTCCACCCGAGCCGGTTCTAGGCCCTCTCATCCTGTCGACGTCCTCCTGCATTTCTGTCGGCTGTCTGGCTGAAATGGACGGTGAGACGGAGATCACGCTTGGGGCCGCCGGTTCTGTCGCGCCCAATGGTCCGCCGGCCTTCGATGGAGATCTGGAGACCCCTTCGGGAGTCGTTGTTGTCTCGACCGTCGAGTACGAAGAAGTCTTATGCGCCTCGACGCCGACGCCGCGAACGCGTGTGCGGATCTGGATAAATCGTCCCCGCGAGCCCGATCGGATCGTGATCGGGCTCGGCCTGCGGTAAAAATGTTGCCGCGCTCGCCTGTTCTGAAATCCGTCGCCCGTGGTGGTTTGGCGATGAGCGCCGCACGAGCGACGGGCTATCTGCGGACCGTGAGGGAAAGCCTTCGCGGATTCTGGACTTTTCCGCACGGCGGAAACCGAGCCAGCGTATCCACGAGCATCCAGCCCTGGCCATTGCGGCATTGGCGCATTCGGCGTGTGGTGTGGTGGCTTTGGCGGCGCTGTCGCTGATTGCGTGCTGTGTCGTCGAATCGGCGGCAATGGCGGAGCCGGAGGGATTCGAACCCTCGATAGGGCTTTTCGACCCTATAACGGTTTAGCAAACCGCCGCCTTCAGCCTCTCGGCCACAGCTCCATCACGCCTGCTATGCCTGACGATGGCGAGACTGGCAAGCGCGACTGTTCAAACTCCAGGGCGCCGAACTCGGGTTAACGGCGGTTTCGAGGTTGCGGAAGGTCTGATTCGATGAGGGGCCTCGATTCGGAGCCCCGCCATGAGCCTTGATGGCCTGAGCCTTGATGCCCTGCTTGTCCCTGAGAAGTCGCGCCTGAAGGTGCTGCTCGACCACCTGTCGGTGATCGAGGACCCACGCGAGGCGTGGCGGGTGGCTCACCCGCTGCCGGAGGTGCTGCTTTTGGTGGTGTGCGGCACCTTGGCGGACTGCGACGACTACGAGGGGATCGCCGAGTGGGGCGAGACGCATCTGTCGTTTCTGCGCCGCTTCCTGCCCTACCACCACGGGGTACCGGGGGCGCGCTGGCTGACCCTGCTGATGAACCGCATCGACCCGGACCTGTTCGCGGCGGCGTTCACGGCGTGGGTTCGGGAGAGCTGGCCGGATCGCCCGGACCTGGTCGCGATCGACGGCAAGACCTCGCGGCGCAGCCACGACCGCGGGGCCGGCAAGGCGCCGCTCCATCTCGTCTCGGCGTTCGCCACCACCCGCCGCCTGGTGCTCGGCCAGGAGGCGGTCGCCGACAAGAGCAGCGAGACCACGGCGATCCCCCTCCTGATCGAGCGGCTCGCCGCCGCCGGCGGCCTCGACGGCACCCTGATCTCGATCGACGCCATCGCCACCAATCCGACCATCGCCACCGCCATCCGAGGCGCCAAGGCCGACTATCTGCTCGCCGTGAAGGCCAA
Organism: Blastochloris viridis; assembly: GCF_001402875.1. Classification (NCBI taxonomy): domain Bacteria; kingdom Pseudomonadati; phylum Pseudomonadota; class Alphaproteobacteria; order Hyphomicrobiales; family Blastochloridaceae; genus Blastochloris; species Blastochloris viridis. The sequence continues at coordinate 3,212,979 of NZ_CP012946.1, forward strand.
CCAGCCGACCCTGCGGGCCGAGATCGAGAGCTTCTTCGCCGAGGCGCCCGCGGCCGAGACCGAGAGCGTCACCGACCTCGACAAGGGCCATGGCCGCATCGAGAGCCGCACCGTCACGGTTGCCCGCGAGGTCGATTGGCTGAAGGGGGACCGGCGTTTTCCCGGCGAATTGCGGCTGCCCGACGTCGCCACCATCGTGCGCGTCGCATCGCGCGCCGAGCTCGCCGACCGCTGCCGTTTCGAGACCCGATACTACGTCTCCTCGGCCGCGCTCTCGGCAACCGCTGCCGCCGAGGCCGTGCGAAGCCACTGGGCGATCGAGAACAGCCTGCACTGGGTCCTCGACGTCACCTTCGGCGACGACCAGTCCCGCCTGCGCAAGGGACACGGCGCCAGGAACATGGCTGTCGTCCGCCACTTCGCCTTCAATCTCCTGCGCGCCGTCACCGACAAGAAAAGTCTCAGGCTCAGGCGAAAGCGCGCTGGCTGGGACCCCCAATATTGCGCCCAAGTTCTCGGACACAGGGCGCGTTAACCCGGATTCGGTGCCCTGGTTCAAACTCGGCGATTGTCCCGTTCGCAGCGCGGTGGCGGACGCTTGTTCGTCGGCGGCGCGATGGTTTCTGCACCGATCGCGACCGCGTCAGCCGTCACGGGATACCGTTAATGCGTCTTGGCCCATTCACGGGCGGCGCGCAGGGCGGTCGCGATTTCGGCGTCGGTCATCTCGGCCGCCAGCTCCCGGCGCAGCCGCGCCGCTTCGCCATTTCCGCGCATCGCCGCCAGATTGAACCATTTGTGGGCCGTCACCCGGTCGGTCTTCACCGAGGCGCCCGTCGAGTACATCAGGCCCAGTCGGTAGAAAATGTCGCCCGACGCCTGCCCGGCGGCGATCGCGGCGGTCTCCAGTTCGGCGATCTCGTAACGCGCCATCGTGCTCTCCCGTCGAAGGCCGGCGGACTGGCCGGCATCGTTGCCCGTGCGCCTCCCAGCGCCGACAGGATTATAATGATGGCAACAATTGAATCGCTGTTTAAGCGTTTTGCCTAATAAAAACTTCTTTCGACAAAGCCGTGCCGACGTCTTTACCTGTCATTAAATGCGTGCGCCGCGTTTTGGCGGTCGGAATGCGCGTGATGGGACGCGAGATCCCGGCGCGCTTCCGGATTGAAAGCTTCGGTTAACGATACGTCGGCGCGCGTTATTGTCCGATTAACCGGATGCCGGGGAGGGAACCCGGCATCGGCCGGACGCTTGGTGCGGGCGCCACCATCTTGCGCCAACGCGGCCGCTGGCCTAGTGGTCGATGTCCGTCATCGGCCTACCTTCGCGGCGCGCTCGCATCAAGCCATTGATCGGACCGGGATTTTCGCTCCGCTGCTCCAGCCCGCGTCCGGCGGCGGGGACGGCGCGGGCCAGCCACTCGGGCGGGAGAGCCATGACCGCGACCACCACCGCACCGGCGCCGAACACCACGCTGATCGCCGACCTGGGCGGAACCAACGCGCGTTTCGCCCTGTTTGGCGCCGACAAGGTCGGCCCCATCGTGCGTTTGGCGGTGGCCGACCACGCCAGCCTGCCGGCGGCGATCGCGAGCTTCCTGGCCAAGGCGGCGCCGGCGCACCCGCCCACCCGCGCGGTGCTGGCGATCGCCGGCCCGGTCGACGACGGCCGCGCCGTTTTCACCAACGCCGACTGGATCGCCGATGCCCAGCAGCTCGGCCGCACCTTCGGCTTCAGCTCGGTGCGGCTGGTCAACGATTTCGCCGCCCAGGCCTGGGCGCTGCCCCACCTCGGCGGCGGCGACCTGTTTGCGCTCGGCGGCGAGGCTTCGGTGCCGGGCGCGCCGATGGTGGTGCTGGGGCCGGGCACCGGCCTCGGCGTTGCCGCGCTGGTGCCGACGCCGGCCGGCGGCATCGTGATCTCGACCGAGGGCGGCCACGTCACCTTGCCCGGCACCTCGCCGCGCGAGGACGCCATCATCGCGGTGCTGCGCGCCAAGCTCGGCCACGTCTCGGCCGAGAGCGTGCTGTCCGGGCCGGGCCTGGTGCATCTGCACGACGCCATCGCCACCCTGGACGGCGCCTGCCACACCGCGCGCACCGGGCCGGAGATCACCGCGGCCGGCCTGGCCGGCAGCTGTCCGGTGTGCCGCAGCACGCTCGACGCCTTCTGCGCCATGCTGGGCATGGTGGCGGGCAATCTCGCGCTGTCGTTCGGGGCGCGCGGCGGGGTGTTCGTCGCCGGCGGCATCGCCCCGCGTCTGGTCGATTATCTCAAGCAGTCGGCATTCCGCGCGCAGTTCGAGGCCAAGGGCCGCTTCCGCGCCTACCTCCAGCCGATTCCGGTTCACGTCGTTCTGCATGGCGATCCGGCGTTCGTCGGCCTGGCGGCGATCGCGCGGGCGGGCTGAGACGGCCCCGAACTCAGCCGCGTACATTACGAAACTGCAAAAAACGGGGGATCGGCATTCAAATCTGCCGGGAAGGCGTTATGGTGCGCCAATTCGGACGCGGGCTCGACGGTCGAGCGGTGCGCCGGAATACCCCCGGACCAGAGACTGGATGCGGTTTCAACCCAACCGACGACAGGCTCGGGATGCAAAAGGACCAATCGGAGGACACGATGGCGACCACCACCAAGACCGGAAAGCCCAACGCCCTGCAAAAGCCGATGCAGCCCTCGCCGGAACTGGCCGCGGTGGTCGGCGCCGGCCCCCTGGCCCGCTCAGAAGTCGTGAGCAAGATCTGGGACTACATCAAGTCCAACAACCTGCAGAACCCGGCCAACAAGCGTGAGATCCTGGCCGACGACAAGCTGCAGAAGGTGTTCGGCCGGGACAAGGTGTCGATGTTCGAGATGAACAAGTTCATCTCCGCGCACCTGAAGTGACGCAAAACCGGCAGGTCGCGGTCGCGCTTCCTCTCGATTTTTAGCACAGGCTCTCTCGCAATGGCCGGGCTGGTCCCGGCCATTGCGGCTTCTTGCGTATCGCACGGCGTTGATGCGGCTTGCGGACGGTGATCTGCGGCAAGCCCCAGGGTGCGCGCCCGGACCATCACGGCTGATCGCAAACAGCCTCGCCGAAATCCGTGGTCGGAACCGGCGTTTTCGGCGGCCGTCTTTTCGACCCGACGGCCGATGAAATCCCCTCCCCTCGCCAACCGAGGTCGGGCCGGCGCACAGCGCGATCTCTTGCGGATACGCGTGACCCTAAACCCGCGGCGTTTGCGCCTGACCTTCCACCACCGTCAGCTCGCCTCATCCTGAGGAGCGGTCGCAAGACCGCGTCTCGAAGGATGAGGCGACGCTGACGGCGGCCTTCGGCCCATGCTTCGAGACGGCTGCGGAGCCTGTCATCGGGCGCGCCTGCGGCGCGACCCGGTGGCAGCCTCCTCAGCATGAGGCCAAGACACCATGAGCCAAGATCACCATGACGCCACGAAAGGTCAGCCTTCAGGGCCTTTGGGATTCGCGGGCTCCGGCCGGACCCGCGGACGCTGCGTCAGAACGCGTCCTCCCAGCTTCGGCTGAGGCGAACGGCGCTGTTGATCAGCCCGACCATCGAATAGGTCTGCGGAAAGTTGCCCCACAATTCGCCGGTAAGGAGATCGGCGTCCTCGGACAACAGCCCGAACGAGTTGCGGTGGCGCAGCATCTCCTCGAACAGCTCGCGCGCCTCCTGCCGGCGCCCGATCGCCCACAACGCATCGACATACCAGAAGCCGCAGATCAGGAACCCGGTCTGCATGTGGCCGAAATCGTCGGCGGTGTCGTAGCGCAGGAACAGCTTGCCGCGGCGCAGCGCCGCGCCGACTGCTTCGACGGTGGACACGAACCGCGGGTCGTCCGGCGTGACGAAGCCGAGGTCGTTCAGCAGCAGCAGCGTGGCGTCGAGCTCGTTGCCGTCGAAGGTCGACACGAACGAGTTGCGCTCCGGGTTGAACGCGCGCGCGGTGATCACCGCGTGCATGCGGTCGGCCTCGGTGCGCCAGATCGCGGCGCGCTCCGGCCGGCCGATGCCGTTCGCGATCAACGCCATGCGGTCGGCGGCGGCCCAGCACATCACGCTGGAGAAGGTGTGGACCGAGGCCTTGGTGCGCAATTCCCACGGCCCGGCGTCGGGCACGTCGAACACCGCCACCGCGCGGGCGGCCAGCCGTTCGAGACCGGCGAACAGGTCGCTTTCGCCTCTGCCGCCTCGGCGGATCAGCCGCCGGTCGAAAAATGCGTGCACCGCGGCCAGCACGAGCGCGCCGTAGGCATCGTTCTGGATCTGGGTGTAGGCGGCGTTGCCGATGCGCACCGGCCCCATGCCGCGATAGCCGGTCAGCGCCGGGGCGAACCGCTCTTCGAGCTCGACCTCGCGGGTGATGCCGAACAACGGCGGCATGTCGAGCCGGCCCGGCAATTGGCCAAGATCGCCGGCGATGTTGGTCATGTAGGTGGCGAACGCCTCCATGGTGCTGGTCTGGCCGAGCCGGTTCAGCGCGTTGATGACGAAGTAGGCGTCGCGCAGCCAGCAATAGCGGTAGTCCCAGTTGCGTTCCGTGCCCGGCGCTTCCGGAATCGAGGTGGTGAGCGCGGCGACGATGGCGCCGGTCTCCTCGAAATTGCACAGCTTGAGGGTGATCGCGGCGCGGATCACCGCCTCCTGCCAATCGAACGGGATCGACAGCGCCCGCACCCAGTCGCGCCAGTGGTCGACGGTCGACCCCAGGAATTCGCGCGCGGTCGAATCGGCGTTCGAGCGCAGCGGCTCGTCGGCACCGAAGAAGAACGATATCGGCCGGTCGATCACGAACTGGCGCTGTTCGAGGATATAGGACACCGGCGCGTCGGTGGTCAGCCGCACGGTCTGGCTCGGCCCGACATAGCGGACGTGGTTGGCGCCGCGGGTGATCTCCGGCTTGCGGGCGCCGCATTCGAAGGTCGGCTGCACCCGCACCACCAGATGCGGGCGGCCGCGCAGCGGCTGCACCCGGCGGATCAGCAAAGGCGGCCGGTGGGTGCGGCCGAAATGGGAGAAGCGCGGCGCGAAATCGACGATTTCGAGCGCATTGCCGTCGCGGTCTTCGAGCACCGAGACCAGCACCGCGGTATTTTCGAGATAGTGCTGCTGGCAGGACACCTGCCCGACCAGCTCCATCGCGAAGCTGCCGCTGCCATCGTCGTCCTTGCGGCCACCGTCGAGCAGCTCGTTGAAGATTGGATCGCCGTCGAAACGCGGAAAGCAGCACCATACGATGCGGGCGCGGCGGTCGATCAGCGCCGCAACCATGCAGTTGCCGATCACTGCAAGATCTAGCGAACTCATAGAGACTCCGTCGGACTGTGGGACGTTTCGGTGCGGGTGTCGGCTGGCGCAAGGCCGATCGGCTCGCCCTGCGCCCAGCGCGCCAGCTGGGCGCGCACCTCGGCTGGCGAGGCCAGGCGAAATTGCGCCCGGCTCGGGCCGGCGCCGACATGGGCGGTGAGCCCGCCATTGGCGTTGACCACCTCGAAGCCGTGCTCGTCGGTCAGGTCATCGCCGATGAAGACCGGACGGCGGCCGCGATAGGGCGGCACCGCCAGGAACTGCGAGATGGCGACGCCCTTGGAGGCCCCGGCCGGCACGATCTCGGCCACCGCCTTGCCGCGCTGCAGCCGGTAGCCGCCGCCGAGGTCGGCGACGATGGCGGACATCGCCGCCACGGCGTCGTCGGCGCGCTCGGGCGCCTCGCGCCAATGCAGCGACACCGCCTTGCCCTTGTCCTCGACCAGCATGCCCGCCTCGGCCTCGAAGCGGCGACGCAGTTCGTCGACCGCGCGCCGGAGCGGCGATGCCACCGGGCTGCCGCACCACACGTCATCGCCGATGCGGCTCTCCGCGCCGTGCAGGCCGGCGGCATCGAACCGGTGCGGCGCCAGCAATTGGTCCAGCACCGCCAGGCTGCGGCCGGACACGATGGCGAGCGCGCCGTTCAGCCGCCGGCGCAGCCGGGCCAGCACGTCGAGCGTGGCCGGCTCGACGCGCACCCAATCCGGCCGCGCCACGATATCGACCAGCGTGCCGTCGAAATCGAGGAACACCGCAAAGCCGGTCGCAGGATCGACCGCCAAGTCGGGGTGGGCGAGCGCTGTCGTCAACTCGGTCATGGGTGGTCTCATCCGGCTGCGGCGTGGTGCGGTCGGGCCAAGGCCCCGGCGCCCGCATGTTGCCGTAATGTCCGATCGCGGTGGCCGCCGACGTCCGGTGACGCCGGGCCGCGGATTATGTGGATTATAGAGGCAGGATTTGAATAATCTCCGACCGCTGCTGCGCGGCTGAGGCCGCAAAGCCGAAGCACGGCCGCAGGCCGCGCTGCCGGACACCGCGCTGGCGGGTCATTTGCGGGCGAGGGCATCGATGAAGGTCCGGGTCCACCACGTGATATCCTGTCGGCGCAGGCCCTCGAACAGCGCCTGCCATCTCGAGATGCGCTCATCCTTTGGCATCAGCAAGGCGGCGCCGATCGCCATCGCAACTTCGAACTTGTCATAGGGATTGACGATCAGCGCCTCGGTCATCTGCTCGGCGGCGCCGGCGAACCGCGACAGCACCAGCACGCCGGGGTCCTCCGGCCGCTGCGCGGCGACGTATTCCTTGGCCACCAGGTTCATGCCATCGCGCATCGGCGTGACCAGCCCGACCGCGGCGTGGCGGTAGAGCCCGGCCAGCACCGGGCGGGTGTAGGCCTGCTTGATGAAGCGGATCGGCGTCCAGCTCGGGTCGCCCAGCGAGGAATTGATGCGGCCGAGCGCGGAATCGGTCTGGCGGTCGAGCTGTTCGTACTCGGGCACCTCGCTGCGCGAATGCGGCGAGATCTGCAGCAGCACGACGTTGCCGCGGCGGTCGGGGTTGGCGATCAGGAAGCGCTCGAACGACTCCAGCCGCTCGACGATGCCTTTCGAATAGTCGAGCCGGTCGACCCCGATCACCAGGTCGCGCGCGGCGAGCCCGTCCATGGTGCGCTGAACCACCGAGTTGTCCTCGGCGCGCAGGGCGGCGGCGTGGAACGCCATGGTGTCGATGCCGATCGGGAATGCCGCCACCTTGAGCGCGCCGCGATCGAGCCGCTGGCGCGCCTCCGGCCCGGCCTCCTCGATGGCGCGGACCAGATTGCCGGCGTCGCGCGCGGTCTGCACCCCGACCAGGTCGTAGGCCGTCAACGCGAGCAACAAATCCTGGCAACCCGGCAGCGCGCCGAACACGTCGATCGGCGGCCAGGGAATGTGGTGGAAATAGCCGATGCGGTTGGTGACGCCGAGCCGGCGCAGCTCGGCCGCGAACGGAATGAGGTGGTAGTCGTGAACCCAGACCAGGTCCGAAGGTTGCAGGATGGCGGCCAGCGCCTCCGCGAAGCGGCGGTTGACGCGCATGTAGCCGGAATATTCGGCGCGCGAAAACTGGGTCAGCCCGAGCCGATAATGCATGTTCGGCCACAGCGCGCGGTTGGCGAAGCCGAGATAGTATTCGTCGCGGTCGACCGCGGTGAGGTCGACCACGGCATAGCCGACCTTGCCGCGCCGAACGATGGTGGGCTGGGCCGCCGGCTCGTCGGTGACCTTGCCGCTCCAGCCGAACCAGATGCCGCCCTGCTGCTGAAGCGCGGCGCGCAGGGCGACGGCGAGGCCACCCGCGGCGGTCTTGCCCTCACCGTCGGGCGCGGCCACGCGATTGGACACCACAACGAGACGCATCACGGCTCCATTTCATTGCCGGAACAATCAACGCTTCAGCTTGGCCAAAGTTCATCGCGGTTTGCGCAGATTCCGGCAGACTCCTCGGGGAAACGGACCGATCTCGCCGGAAAATGCCTGATCGCGGCGTCCTGGCGACCGCACTGCTGTTTTCCGGACTGACCGGCAACCCGAAGCGTCGGCAGACCGGTTTCCCCTCGCGGCGAAACGCTTTATCCAGGACCTGAAACGTCCAGGGCCATCCCGCGTTCGCCCGCCCGGCGAACATCCGCTGCACCAAGGCACCAAAGCCATGTACCAGATGCTCGATCCCGCCCGCTTCACCGTCCTCGTCACCGGCGCCACCGCCGGATTCGGCGCCGCGATCTGCCGCCGCTTCGCCGGCGCCGGCGCGCGCGTCATCGCCACTGGCCGCCGAGCCGAGCGGCTGGATCAGCTCAAGGCCGAGCTCGGCGAGCGCTGCCACACCATCGTGCTCGACGTGCGCGACACCGCGGCGGTGCGCGGCGCCTTCACCACGCTGCCGGCGCCGTTCGACGAGGTCGACGTCTGCGTCGCCAATGCCGGCCTGGCGCTGGGTCTTGAGCCGGCGCACAAAGCCGATTTCGACGAGTGGCGGCAGATGATCGAGACCAACTGCCTGGGGCTTGCCGCCACCATCCACGCCGTGCTGCCCGGCATGGTGGCGCGCGGCCGCGGCCACGTCGTCACGCTGGGCTCGATCGCCGGCGACCACGCCTATCCCGGCGGCAACGTCTACGGTGCCACCAAGGCGTTCGTGAAGCTGCTGGCGCAGAATCTGCGCGCCGACCTCGCCGGCACCGGCGTGCGCGCCACCAACATCGAGCCGGGACTGGCCGAAACCGAGTTCTCGGTGGTGCGGTTCCACGGCGATGCCGAGCGCGCCGCCGGCCTTTATCGCAACGCCGACCCAATCACCGCGGACGACATCGCCGAGGCGGTGTTCTGGACCACCACGCTGCCGGCGCACCTCGACATCGTCCGCATGGAGATGATGCCGACCTCGCAAGGCTTCGGCCCGACGGTGGTGAAACGCGCGGAGTAGCCGCGCGCTCACTCCGCCGGCTTGGGCGGCGGCGCCAATGGCGGCGGCTCCTTGACGGCGTGCCTTTGCGCGTCGTCGTCGTCCATGATGGCGCGCCAGGCCGCGCCGTCGAGATCGTCGAACTGGCCGGTCTTCATCGACCACAGGAACGCCACCAGGCCGAGCAGCCCGAGCGTCAGCGCCATCGGTACAAGATAGATCAGAACGTCCATTATCCGCCTTCCTCGGCCGTCCGGCACGCCGGGGCAGTCGCAGGCGGCGACCCTTCGGTCGCCCCCCGCGCGCGCAGAGCATTGACGGTCACGAGCAGCGAAGAACCCGACATGGCGAGCGCCGCGATCAGCGGCGTCACCAGCCCGGCGATGGCGACCGGAACGGCGACGGCATTATAGACGATGGCGAGCGCCAGATTCTGCCGCATCAGCTGCCGCGCATTGCCGCAGATGGCCAGCGTCGCCGCGACCGGCGCAAGGCGCTCGCCGAGAAACACCGCGTCGGCCGCGGCCTGGGCGAGGTGGACCGCGGTGACCGGCGACAGCGACACGTCGGCCGCCGCCAGCGCCGGGGCGTCGTTGAGGCCGTCGCCGACCATCAGAACGTTGCGGCCGGCCGCCTTCAGCTCGGAAATCCGCGCGATTTTCGCCGCCGGCGTCAGGCCGGCGCGCCAATCCTTGACGCCGAGCTCGGCGGCGGCACGCGCCACCGCCGCCGCGCGGTCGCCCGACAGGATTTCCACCCGGTAGCCTCGCGCGGAAATCTCGCCGACCACCGCCGCGGCATCGCGCCGCAAGGTCTGGCGCAGCGCGAACACCCAGCGCTCGGTGCCGCGCGAGAACGCGATCAGCGAGGCGTCGGGGTCGCACGCCGCCACCACCGCGGCGTCCGCCTCCGCGCCGCAGAAGGCGGGGCGGCCGAGCCTGACCTCGACGCCATCAAGGGTTGCGCCCACGCCCTGGCCGGGCTCCTCGCGCGCGCCCTCGACCGGCTGCCGCGCCGCGGTGGCGCGCGCCAGCGCCGCCGCCATCGGGTGGCGGCTGCCGAGCGCGAGGCGGCCGGCGAGCTGCAGCACGTCGCCGGGAATGTCGGCGAGATTGGCCACCGCCGGCTCCGGCGTGGTCAGCGTGCCGGTCTTGTCGAACACCACGGTGTCGACCTCGGCGAAGCGTTCGATGGCGTCGCCGGCGTTGAGCAGCACCTGGTGGCGAAACAGCGCGCCCGCGGCGACGACCTGGACCGCGGGGATCGCCAGCGCCAGCGCGCACGGGCAGGTGATGATGAGCACGGTGATCGCCACGGTGAGCGACCACTGCCAGGGCGCGCCCAGCGCCAGCCAGCCAAGCAGGGTGGCCAGCGCGGTGAGATGCACCACCGGCGCGTAGAACCGCGCGGCGCGGTCGGCGAGGCGGACATACTGCGAGCGCGCCTGCACCGCGTGGTCGAGCAGCCGCATCACCTCGTCGAGCAAGGTGCCGGAGGCGGCCGCCGCCACCCGCACCCGCAGCGTGCCGGAGACGTTGACGGTGCCGGCATAGACGCGGGCGCCGGGGCCGACAGCAGCATGGCCGGTCTCGCCGGTCACCAATGCGGCGTCGACCTTTGATCGGCCGTCCTCGACCACGCCGTCGACGGCGATGCGGTCGCCCGGCCGCACCAGGACGAGGTCGCCCGGCTTGATCGCCGCCACCGGCACCTCGGCGATCTCGCTGGCGCTGACGAACTTAGCGGCGGTTTCCGCCTTGAGCGCGGCGAGGTTGCCGGCGACGGCGCGGGTGCGCCGGCGCATGTTGATGTCGAGGAAACGGCCGGTGAGCAGGAAGAACAGTAGCATCACCGCCGAATCGAAATAGGCGTGCTCGGCGTGGTGCAGCGTCTCCACCACGCTCATGCCGACCGCGAGCAGCACCCCGAGGGTGATCGGCACGTCCATGTTGAGCGAGCCGTGCAGCAGCGCCCGCATCGCCGAGCGGAAGAACGGCTGGCCGGCATAGGCGACGGCGGGAATGGCGATCAGCGCGGAGAGCCAGTGGAAGAAATCCCGCGTCTCCGGCGTGATGTCGGTGACATTGCCCGACCACACCGACACCGACAGCAGCATGATGTTCATCGCCGCAAAACCGGCGACGGCGGTGCATGTCAGCAGCCAGCGCGCCTCGCGCGCCTCCTCCGCCTCGGCCTGGGCGGGATCGAACGGATGGGCGCGGTAGCCGAGCTCGGACAGCCGGTCGATCAGCCGCGCCGGGTCGACCTCGCCGTCCTTCCATTCCACCGCGACGCGGCGGTTGGTGAGATTGACGCGGGCACGAGTGACCGAGGGGAGCGCGGAAAGACCGCCCTCGATCTCGATCATGCAGGCGGCGCAGGTGATGCCCTCGACCGCGAGATCCATGCGCGAGACGCCGCCGTCGAGTCGGGTCACGAACACCGAGAGGTCGCGCGCTTCGGCCATTCTGCCGCCCCCAGAGCCTCGTGTGCTGCGGCACCGTCGCCGGCACACCGTCGGTTCGCGTTCGAGCCGGCCGCTGCATTCGCAACGCCGGCTCCCACCTTGGCGCGCCCTGCCCTACGGCACCACGACGCGGTTGCGCGAGCGGAACACCGGGCCCGCCGCCCCCGCGATCGCGATCACCACGTCCCACTGGCCGGCCGCCAGCTCGGCGACGCGGCCGGCGAACTCGCCGCCGCCGCGCTCGCCAAGCTCGAGCGCGACGTCGCCGTGGCGGTCGGTCGGCCGCTGCAGCTCGACCTGGGCGTTGACGCCGGACACCGGCACGCCGGCGCCGTCGCGGGCGAGCAGGCGCACCTCGGCGGCGCCGTCGGCGCCACGCTGAACGTCGAGCGTCACCGCCCAGTGCCGTGCCGCCTGGGCGCGGGCGGCATCGAGCTCGCCGTTGAAACGCTGGCTGGCGCGATAGGCGCTGTCGACCACGGTGCCGGAGAAGCTCGACAGCGCCAGCCACGCCATCACGCCGTTGACGCCGAACACCAAGGCGAAGAAGCCCAGCAGCCAGACCAGCACGGCGCGGCCGGTGAGGGTGCGCGCGGCCGGCCGGCGCGGCAACTCGGGCCCAGGCTGGGCCTGCTTGGGTTTGGGCGTGGCCGAAACGGGCATGATCCGCGCTCCTGGTGTCGTGGAAGGAAGACAGGCACGCCGGCGTGGCGCTGCCCGTCTCACCGGGCGATGAAGTGATCGGCGACGCTGGCCTCGCCCCCGCCGTCGACGTCGGTGATACGGAAGGTGACGCCGCTCGAGCGCTCGATGGTGGCCACAGCCGCCGCCGGCACCGCCACCAGCACGCGCAGCTCGCGGGTGGTGTCCGCTCCGGTTGCGATCAGCGGCGGGCCGTCGGCCGCCTCGATGCCGATCACCTCCAGCCGCGGCGACGGCACGCCGTCCACCGTCAGCGCGAAGGTGCGCTCGGTGGCCTGCTTGTTCAGCACGCGCAGGGTGTAGCCGTTGCGCACCGCGCCGTCCGACAGCGCGACGAACAGCGGGTTGCGATCGTGCAGCACGCTGACGGAGGTGGTGATGCGGTTGACCAGCGACCACGTCATCACCGCGCCGACCAGCACGATGGCGCCGACATAGATCAGCGTGCGCGGCCGCAACGGCCGGAACACCGGCGCCTCGCCGCGCTCGCGGCGCTGGCAGTTGTCGTCGGTGTCGTAGCCGATCAGGCCGGTCGGGCGGCCGACCTTTTCCATCACCCGGTCGCAGGCGTCGATGCACAGCCCGCACTGGATGCAGTCGAGCTGGGCGCCGTTGCGGATGTCGACGCCGGTCGGGCACACCGCGACGCACTGGCCGCAATCGACGCAGTCGCCGGCCGGCTTGCCCTCGGCCTTGAGCTTCTTGGCTTCTTTGACGTGGGCGCGCGGCTCGCCACGATCATAGCGATAGGTGACGTTGAGCGCCCATTCGTCGGTGAGCGCGGCCTGGATGCGCGGCCACGGGCACATGTAGACGCAGACCTGCTCGCGCATGAAGCCGGCCAGCGAATAGGTGGTGAAGGTGAGGATGCCGATCCACAGATAGGCGACGAACGGGGCCTGGCCGGTGGCGATCGATTTGATCAGTGTCGGCGCGTCGGCGAAATAGAGCACCCACGCGCCGCCGGTCCACCACGCGATCATCAGCCACAGCCAATGCTTGAGCGCGAGTTCGCCGACCCGCCAGGCGGTGAGCTTGTCGTGGTCCTTCTTGATGCGTTCGCGGCGGTCGCCCTCGACCCAGCGCTCGACCGCATAGAACAGGTCGGTCCACACCGTCTGCGGACACAGATAGCCGCACCACAGCCGGCCGGCGACCGAGTTCATCAAAAACAGGATCAGCGCCGCCAGGATGAGGAGCCCGGTGAGGTAATAGACTTCCTGCGGCCAGATCTCGATGCCGAAGAAATAGAACCGCCGGCCGGGAAAATCGATCAGCACCGCCTGGCTCGGCGCGCCGGGGCCGCGATCCCACCGCACGAACGGCAGAAAATAATAGACCGACAGGCACAGGCCGAGCAGCGCCCACTTGATGTTGCGGAAGCGGCCTTTGACGCTCTGCGGATAGATTTTCTTGTGCGGCACATAGAGCGGAAGCTCTTCGACCGGGTCGGGAGCCGCGTGCATGTTCATGACAGTGTCCCTGGCAGCGTCCTGGCGAAGGAGGCGGGGCCGGTCGAGATCACGCCCGGCCGGCCGGAGCGCGGCGGCTGCCCCTCTGTCGATATTGCGCCGCTCACGGCGGTGCCAGCCGTGTAACGGCATCGTGATCTGATCGTAACGAACGCCGTACCTGGAACATGTCCGGACAAATCTGGTTGATGGGGCGGCTGCGGGGGTGTCGTCCTTTGATCGAGGAGACGCCGGTGAAAGCTCTTTCCGTCAATCCCTTTGCGGTAACGTCGCGCGGCGTTGCCATCGCTCTGGCGTGCGCGCTCGCCTTCGGCCCGACGCTGTCCTTGAGCGGGCCGGCGTTCGGCCAGACCTCCACCTCGGCGCCGGTCGCGCCGCCCACCCCCGACTTCAAACAGCATGCGGCGTTCTCCGGTGCGTTCGAGATCGCGACGAGCCGTCTCGCGCTCGAACGCTCGCAGAACCAGGGCATCAAGGACTTCGCCCAGCGCATGATCGCCGATCATACCGAAGCAGATGACGAACTGATCGTTCGCACCGGCATTCGGCCGGGCATCCTGCCGGGCGCGACGGCGATCCCCGGCGGGTATGTCACTGGCGAGCAGGCCGCCCACTTCCAGCAACTCAAGGACAGCCAGGGTGCCGATTTCGACGCCTTGTACATTGCGCTGCAGATCGCCGCGCACGACCAGGCGGTGACCTTGTTCGAGAACTACGCCAAATACGGCGACAACTGGTACATGGTGAAGTTCGCCGAGCAGAACGTGCCCAAGCTTCGCGCTCATTTCGAGCACGCCCAGCAGCTTCAGCATGACCTCGTCAAGCCGCAGCCCAGCCCGGCCGTCCAGCCGCAAACCCCGGCTGCCAAGCCCAATCAGCCGATCTGACCAGTGTTCCGGCTGGTCACGCCGGAATACCGTCGTCCCGTCGTCGGAAATCCTGTCGTTACAGCCGGATTTTCGACGTTGCTGTTTCCGGGAGCACGCCGTGCGCTCCCGGAAAACGCCTGGCAGCCTTTGCCTCCGGTGGCAGGTGGCGGGGACACCCCCGCCACCCGTGCCGGGAGCTGCGGTGCACGAATCCGCTGCAACGTGATAAGCCGGCGGCCGAAGACGGGCGCCGGCGTGCCGTGCTGCCGCATCATTTGCCGCCGCCGAGCGAGTGCACATAGATCGCAAGCGCCTTGATGGTGGTTTGGTCGAGCCGGTCTTTCCACGTCGGCATCACGCCGGCGCGGGCATTGGTGATGGTGTCGACGAGCGAGGCGCGGTCGCCGCCGTAAAGCCAGATCCGGTCGGTGAGGTTGGGCGCGCCGAGCTCGGGATTGCCCTTGCCCTCATCGCCATGGCAGACCGCGCAGTTCTCGGCGAACAGTTGCGCGCCGCTCGCCAGATCGGCGCCGGCATCGGGCGTCTGGCCGGAGATCGACAGCACGAAATTGGCCAGCGTGACGATCTGGTCCTTGTCCAGGATGGCGTCCTTGCCGAACGCCGGCATGGTGTTGAGGCGGGTGTCCGAGCTGTCGCCGCGGATGCCGTGGGTGATGGTGAACTCAAGGTCCTTCAGCGAGCCGCCCCACAGCCAGTCATCGTCGTTGAGGTTGGGATAGCCCTTGGCACCGGTGGCGCCGAGGCCATGGCAGGGCGCGCAGTTGTTGCCGAATGCCGCCTTGCCCTGGGCCAGCGCGAAGGTGAGCAGCTCCGGCGTCTTCTGGATATCCTCGAGCGAGGCGGTGACCAGCGCCTTGCTGGCCGCGCCGCGCTGCGCCGCCAGCGCCGCCATGTCGGCGGCGAGCTCGGCGCGGGAGGAGTAGCCGATCACGCCCTTGGTGTTGGTCGAGATCAGCGGCCATGCCGGGTAGACCACCCAATAGCCGAACGCCCACACGATGCAGGCATAGAAGATCCACAGCCACCAGCGCGGCAGCGGCGTGTTGAGTTCCTGAATCCCGTCCCATTCGTGGCCGGTGGTGGCGGTGCCGGTGATCGCGTCGACCCCTTTGCCGACGTGGACGGCGTCCTTGTTTTCGGCGTCCATGGCATCAGTCCTCGCGCAACGGGATTTGCGCCGCATCGTCGAAGCGGGCGCGGTTTTTCGGCCACAACGCGTAGATGACGATCGCGACGAAGATGGCGACGAAATAGACGAGGCCCCAGGTTTGGGCGAAGCCGGCCAGCGCGGTGTAGATCTCCATGGCGGTCACCTGAGGTTGGCTTTGTTGTCGTAGAGCTTGAAGTCGACCAGCGTGCCCAGCATCTGCAGGTAGGCGATCAAGGCATCGCCCTCGCTGACGCGGGTGGAGTCGCCGTCGAAGTCGCGCACCACCGCCTTGGGATAGCGGGCCTGGAGCGCGGCCGCGGCACCGCTGTCGTCCGGCCGGGTCTGCGCGGTGAGGTCGCTTTCGGCGTCGGCGATCTGCTCGTCGGTGTAGGGCACGCCGATCAGCTGCAGCGTCTTCATGTGGGCGGTGATGTCGGTGACCGTCAGCTCGCGCTTGAACAGGAACGGGTAGCCCGGCATCACCGAGCCCGGCACCAGTGCGCGGGGATTGCGCAGATGATCGCGCTGCCACTCGTCGGAGTACTTGCCGCCGACGCGGGCGAGGTCGGGACCGGTGCGCTTGGAGCCCCACTGGAACGGATGGTCGTACATCGACTCCGCGGCCAGCGAGTAATGGCCGTAGCGCTCCACCTCGTCGCGCAGCGGCCGCACCTGCTGCGAGTGGCAATTGTAGCAGCCCTCGCGGATGTAGATGTTGCGGCCGGCGAGTTCGAGCGGCGAATAGGGCCGGATCCCTTCCACCTTCTCGATCGTGCTCTTCAGGTAGAACAGCGGCGCGATCTCGACCAGGCCGCCGATCGCGACCACGAACAAAATCGCAAGCAGAAGAAGGATCGAGTGCTTCTCCAGCACCTGATGCTTGGTCCAGGCGGACATCCGATCCTCCTCACTCTGCCGGCTGCAGCGCCGGACGCGCGGGCGCGGTCTCTTCGGACTCGCCGTGGCGCACCGTCATCCACAGATTGTAGGCCATGATCACCCCGCCGATGACGAACAACAGGCCGCCGGTGGCGCGGATGACGTAGAACGGGTGCATCGCCTCCACGGTCTCGATGAACGAGTATTCGAGGAAGCCGAGCGAGGTGTAGGCCCGCCACATCAGGCCCTGCAGGATGCCGGACACCCACATCGCGGTGATGTAGAGCACGATGCCGAGCGTCGCGATCCAGAAGTGCCAGTTGACCAGCTTCAGCGAATAGAGCTGCTTCTTGTTCCACAGCCACGGCACCAGGCAGTACAGCGCGCCGAACGAGATGAAGCCGACCCAGCCGAGCGCGCCGGAATGGACGTGCCCGACGGTCCAGTCGGTGTAGTGGCTGAGCGAGTTGACCGCCTTCACCGACATCAGCGGACCCTCGAAGGTCGACATGCCGTAGAAGGCGACCGACACCACCAGCATGCGCAGCACCGGGTCGGTGCGCAGCTTGTCCCAGGCCCCCGACAGCGTCATCAGGCCGTTGATCATGCCGCCCCAGGACGGCATCCACAGCATGATCGAGAACGTCATGCCCAGCGTCTGCGTCCAGTCCGGCAGCGAGGTGTAGTGGAGGTGGTGGGGACCGGCCCAGATGTAGAGAAAGATCAGCGTCCAGAAATGGATGATCGACAACCGGTAGGAATAGACTGGCCGCTCGGCCCGCTTCGGCACGAAGTAGTACATGATGCCGAGGAAGCCGGCGGTGAGGAAGAAGCCCACCGCGTTGTGGCCGTACCACCACTGGAACATGGCGTCCTGCACGCCGGCCCAGGCGATGTAGGACTTCGAGCCGAACCACGACACCGGCACCGTGGCGTTGTTGCCAAGGTGCAGCATGGCGATGGTGACGATGAAGGCGAGATAGAACCAGTTGGCGACGTAGATGTGGGGTTCCTTGCGCTTCCACAGCGTGGCGAGGAACAACAGGAGGTAGGTGACCCACACTACCGTCAGCAGCAGGTCGGCATACCATTCCGGCTCGGCGTATTCCTTCGACTGGGTGACGCCGAGCACATAGCCGGTGCCGGCGATGACGATGAAGAGGTTGTAGCCCAGCACCACGAACCACGGTGCGATGTCGCCGGCGAGCCGGGCGCGGCAGGTCTTCTGGATGACGTAGAGCGACGTCGAGATCAGCACGTTGCCGCCGAAGGCGAAGATCACCGCCGAGGTGTGCAGCGGACGCATCCGGCCGAAACTGGTCCACGGCAGATCGAGATTGAGCGCCGGGAACGCCAGCTGCCAGGCGATGATGTCGCCGACCAGAAAGCCGATCACCCCCCACACCACCGCGGCGGCGGCCGAGAACTTGATCGGCCCCAGGTTGTAATTGGGCTTGCCGTCGATCTCGGCGCGGAAATCGCGGGTGCCGGTGTAGTAGCGGTTGACGATCAGGCCGACGCCGCCGACCGCGGCCGCCGCCCCAACCAGGGCATGAAACGCCATGACGTCGTCGGCCGCCTGGGTGGCGACGACGACGCACAGCACCGCGAGGGCGGCGAACGCGACGGCGCCGCCTCCTTCCCCGAATGTCAATGAAGGACGGCTGACTGCGGCTGCCATGGTGGACCCCGTGAACCCGTGGTGCGGCGATGCCGGTCCAGGCGCCGCTCGCCGGCACCTTGGACTTGGACCAAGTCGTATCACTCGCCACCCCGCTGGGGGATATGGAAAAACTGGATGCGAATTAGTCCTACTAAACGAAAGGCGATGGCGCCAGCCTGCCAATCCGCGTCCGTCCCAATACCCATGCCGCGGCATGTCGATAGCATCGCGCCCGTTTCCTGTTGTGTTGCAAGGTCGCGCTTCGGGAAGGTACGGGAGTTTCCTGAGGTGCCGCCGCCGGCATGTCCCGCTAGGTTGGCAGCTTGTTTTTGTTCTAGTGCGGTCGAGGTTGAAGCATGACCGATACGCCGATTCTGCTCGCCGAGCGCACCGTACCCCGTTACACATCCTACCCAACCGCCCCGCATTTTTCGACCGACGTCGGCTCGGAGCAATACGGCGCTTGGCTGGAAGCGTTGCCGGCGGACGCGACGCTGTCGATTTATCTCCATGTGCCGTTCTGCGCCCAGATGTGCTGGTACTGCGGCTGCCACACCAAGGTGGTGCGGCGGCGCGAGCCGGTCGAGGCCTACGCCCATCGCCTGGTGCGCGAGGTCGAGCTGATCGGCGCGCGGGCGGGCGGGCGCCGCATCGTCCACATCCATTGGGGCGGCGGCACCCCCAACATGCTCGGCTCGGACGAGATGCTGCGGGTGGCCGCGACGCTGAAGTCGCTGTTCGTCGTCGACGGCAACACCGAGCACGCGGTCGAGCTCGACCCGCGCCAGGTGACGCAGGAGCAGGCCGACACGCTGGCCGCGATGGGCGTCACCCGCGCCAGCCTCGGCGTGCAGGACTTCTCCGACCACGTCCAGCAGGTGATCGGGCGCGTCCAGCCGTTCAGCGTGGTCGACCAGGCGGTGGCGAACCTGCGCCGGGTCGGCATCGACAAGCTCAACGTCGACCTGATGTACGGCCTGCCCAAGCAGACCCTGCGCGACGTCCGCCGCACCGTGGTGCTGGCCGAGGCGCTGAAGCCGAACCGCCTCGCGCTGTTCGGCTACGCCCACGTGCCGTGGTTCAAGTCGCACCAGAAGCTGATCGAGGAGGCCGACCTGCCGAGCCCGGCCGAGCGGCTGGAGCAGGCCGAGACCGCCCACGAGACGCTGCAGGGCGTCGGCTACGTGCCGATCGGGCTCGACCACTTCGCCCGGCCCGACGACGACCTCGCGCTCGCCGCCCGCGACGGCCGGCTGCACCGCAATTTCCAGGGCTACACCACCGACGAGGCCGACGCCTTGCTCGGCATCGGTGCGTCCTCGATCGGCCGGGTGCCGCAGGGCTTCATCCAGAACGCGCCGGACATCGCCGGCTGGAGCCGGGCGATCGACGACGGCAAGCTCGCCACCGTGCGCGGCATCGCGGTGTCGGCCGACGACAAGCTCCGCGCCAGCATCATCGAGCGGCTGATGTGCGACTTCTCGGTCGATCTCGACGCCCAGGCGGCGGCGTTCGGTGCCGCCGACCTCCGGTTCGGCGACGAACTCACCGCGCTGGAGCCGCTGGCGACCCAGGGCCTGATCGAGATCGAGGGCCGCCACATCGCCGTCACCGAGGCCGGCCGGCCGTTCGTCCGCCTCGCCGCGGCGGCGTTCGACACCTACCTCTCCAAGGGCAAGGCCCGCCACTCGATGGCGGTGTGATCCGGCCTGCGGGCGACCGCGCGGTGGCCCTGCCGAGAAAACCCTGATCGGAAAGGGATTTTCCGGCGACCGGACGCCGAAACGTCGGCCGGAGTTGGTGTCATATCGCGCACATCCTCGATGCGCGCGGCAAGTTCACCAAGGGCGATCGGAAACGATCGCCCTTTTGCATTTGACCGCAACGCGCCGGTCGTCTGGCATGGCGTCCTCATTGGAGAGCACCATGCCGTTGTCTCGCGACGACATCGAACAGGCCGCCGCACTGGTTCACGCCACGCTGGCGCCCACCCCGCAATATTGCTGGCCGCTGCTGGCGCGCCGGCTTGGCACCGCGGTGTGGGTCAAGCACGAGAATCACACCCCGACCGGCGCCTTCAAGGTCCGCGGCGGGCTGGTCTTCGTCAGCCGCCTCAAGGCGGCGCGGCCGGACGCGGCGGGCGTGGTGTCGGCGACACGCGGCAATCACGGCCAATCGCTGGCGTTCGCCGGCGCCCGCGCCGGGCTGCCGGTGACGATCGTGGTGCCGCACGGCAACTCGATTGAGAAAAACGCCGCGATGCGGGCGTTCGGCGCCCGTCTGGTCGAGCACGGCTGCGATTTCGACGCCGCCAAGGACCACGCCCGCGCGCTCGCCGAGCACGAAGGGCTGCTGTTCGCGCCCTCGTTCGCCCGCGACCTGGTCGCCGGCGTCGCCTCCTACGCGCTGGAGCTCTTGACCGCCGTCCCCGACATCGACGTGCTCTACGTGCCGATCGGGCTCGGCTCGGGCATCTGCGCCTGCATCCATGTGCGCGACGCGCTCGGGCTCAACACCGAGATCGTCGGCGTGGTGTCAGACCGCGCCCCGGCCTATGCTACCTCGTTCGCCGCCGGCACGGTGATGCCGAGCCCGCGCGCCGACACCTTCGCCGACGGCGTCGCCGTGCGGGTTCCCGACCCCGAGGCGCTGGCGATCATCCGCGCTGGCGCGGCGCGCGTCGTCACCGTCGGCGACGACGCCATCGCCGAGGCGATCCGGGCGCTGTTCGAGGACACCCATAACATCGCCGAAGGTGCCGGCGCCGCCGCCTTCGCCGCGGCGTTCGCGGAGCGCGACCGGCTGCGCGGCCGCCGCGTCGGCGTGGTGCTGACCGGCGGCAACATCGACCGCGCCTGGGCGGCCGCGGTGCTGGGCGGGGTGACGCCGACGCCGGCGTGATTCTGCGAAATCCGCCCGATCAGGCCGGAGTTTTGACGTTGCGGAATATCGACGCGGCACCGCGGCAAGGCCGGCCGTCCGCCGCCTTTCACGCAACTTACGGCGTGTTTCGGGCGTCCGTTGCCAGGGTCTTGAGCAGAAGCTGGAGCGGCCCCGGCGCGGTGACCCGCTGCGGGAACACCACCCGCGCGGTGCGGTCGCCGCAAGCGAGGTCGAGCCCGTCGGGGTCGCAGCCGGTCACGCTCCACCGTCCGTCGGGCGCGCCGGCGAGCCGCGTCGCGTAGAGCCGCACCGCCTCGGCGTGGTCGTCGTTGAGGTGGGCGACGATGTCCGGCTCGGCCTCGATCAGCGCGCCCGCGCCGGCGATGTCGGTGAGCACGTCGGCCGGCCCGATCGCCGCCGCCCGGCCGAACCCGCCATTGAGGTGGATCGCCGCCAACTCCATGCGCCAAAAGGTGAAATCCGGCAGTTGGACGTAGAGCTGCGACTTCGGATGCTTGGCGAGGAACCGGCGGCGCGCCCGCGCGTCGTCGATTCTGCGGACCATGCCGACCAGCGACAGCCGGGGGTGAGCCAGCGGATCGCCCTTGCCGGCTTCGGCCAGCAGCAGCGAGGCCCTGCCGTCGGCGGCGAGGTTGCGGGTGTGCAGCGACAGCCCCGACAGCAGCAGCAGCGGCGCGCCGTCGACGTCGGTGGCGACATTGACCAGCGTGGTCAGCGGGAATCCGGACTTCGGATCGTTGGTGGCCAGCGCGCCGGCGCGGGTGGTGCGAAGCAGAGTCTTGGCCGTTCCGGCGGCGTCGAACCCGGCGCCGGAATCGACCGGCAGTTCGATGGCGCTCGATGTGATTGCCGGGCCGGCGCCAGGGCTGTCAATGCTCATCACCTTCTCCCTGCAAGGTATTTTCCCTTTCCGCCGCCGCAAAAACCGTGCGCCGGCAGCGCTTTTCGCGACGGGTATCGCTCGACCCTCAACCGACTGTATAGTCGGCACCAACCAGCCGCGGCCACAGATCGGCCCTGATCGCGGTTTTTTTCCCCGCCGGGCAGTCTGACAGAGCAGTCGCCCACGCGGTTTCCCAGTGTTTCCCAGGTGGCGCTTCCTCGCCGCGATGCAAAGGTTTTGTTCATGCCGACCATCGCCCTCGTCGACGACGACCGGAATATTCTCACCTCGGTCTCGATCGCGCTCGAGGCCGAGGGCTATCGCATCATGACGTACACAGATGGTGCGTCAGCCC
This sequence comes from Blastochloris viridis, assembly GCF_001402875.1. NCBI lineage: Bacteria > Pseudomonadati > Pseudomonadota > Alphaproteobacteria > Hyphomicrobiales > Blastochloridaceae > Blastochloris > Blastochloris viridis. The sequence goes on from NZ_CP012946.1 coordinate 3,235,111, forward strand.
TCGAAGGTTTCAAGACCAGCCCGCCCGACCTTGCCATTCTCGACATCAAGATGCCGCGGATGGACGGAATGGAGCTGCTGCGCAGGCTGCGCCAGAAGACCGACATGCCGGTGATCTTCCTCACCTCCAAGGACGAGGAGATCGACGAATTGTTCGGCCTGAAGATGGGCGCCGACGACTTCATCCGCAAACCGTTCTCGCAGCGCCTGCTGGTCGAGCGGGTCAAGGCGGTGCTGCGCCGCGTCACGCCCAAGGACGGCGTCACGCCGCCGCGCGAGACCGACGCCGCCAAGGTGCTGGAGCGCGGCCTGCTGCGCATGGACCCCGAGCGCCACACCTGCACCTGGAGAGGCGAGCCGGTGACGCTGACCGTCACCGAGTTCCTGATCCTGCAGGCGTTGGCGCAGCGGCCCGGCGTGGTGAAGAGCCGCAACGCGCTGATGGACGCGGCCTACGACGACCAAGTCTATGTCGACGACCGCACCATCGACAGCCACATCAAGCGGCTGCGCAAGAAGTTCAAATCCGCCGACGACAATTTCGACATGATCGAGACGCTCTACGGCGTCGGCTATCGCTTCAAGGAATGACCGTGCCGATGGCCCGCGCTCGGACCCGGCGGCCGGCAGGACGACCGCGATGAAGGCCGACGTCGACGACCGCACCGCCGACGCGATCCGTGTCGATCGTGCCGCCCGCTCGCGGGGCTGGCTGGTGGGGCTGCGCCGCAGTGCCGCGGCGCTGGTGTTCTCCAGCCTCACCCGCCGCATCGTCGTGCTCAATCTCGGCGGGCTGGCGGCGCTGGTCGCCGGCATCCTTTATCTGTCGGAGTTCCGCGCCGGGCTGATCGACGCGCGCATCCAGAGCCTTTTGATCCAGGGCGAGATCATGGCCGGCGCGGTGGCGGCCTCGGCCACGGTCGAGACCAACGCCATCACCGTCGATCCCAACCGCCTGCTCGAGCAGCAACTCGGCGACAATTTCGCCGACGACTACGCCTCGCCGCTGGAATTCCCCATCAATCCCGAGCGCGTCGCGCCGCTGCTGCGCCGGCTGGTGCTGCCGACCAAGACCCGCGCCCGCATCTACGACCGCGACGGCATGCTGGTGCTCGACAGCCGCAGCCTCTACGCGCGCGGCGACATCCTGCGGCTCGATTTGCCGCCGCCGGTCGACAAGGCGAGCGGCCTGGAGAAGATCTGGGGCGAGGTGCAGCGCTGGTTCACGCGCGGCTCGCTGCCGTTCTACAAGGATCTGCCGCCCAACGCCGGCAGGAGCTACCCCGAAGTGGCCCAGGCGCTGGCCGGCGCCAAATCGAGCATGGTGCGCATGAACGACCGCGGCGAGGTGATCGTCTCGGTCGCGGTGCCGATCCAGCGCTTCCGCGCCGTGCTGGGCACGCTGCTGCTGTCGACGCAAGGCGGCGAGATCGACGACCTGGTCGAGCAGGAGCGCTTCGTCATCGTGCGGGTGTTCGTGGTGGCGGCGCTGGTGATGGTGCTGCTGTCGGTGCTGCTGGCCGGCACCATCGCCGGCCCGGTGCGCAAGCTCGCCGACGCTGCCGAGCGAGTGCGCCGCCGCATCAAGGGGCGGGTCGAGATTCCCGACTTCACCGACCGCACCGACGAGATCGGCCACCTGTCCGGCGCGCTGCGCGACATGACCGAGGCGCTCTACCGGCGCATGGAGGCGATCGAGAGCTTCGCCGCCGACGTCGCCCACGAGCTGAAGAACCCGCTGACGTCGCTGCGATCGGCGGTGGAAACGCTGCCGCTGGCGCGGAGCGAGGACAGCCGCGGCCGGCTGCTGGCGGTGATCCAGCACGACGTCAAACGGCTCGACCGTCTGATTACCGACATCTCCGACGCCAGCCGGCTCGACGCCGAGCTGCAGCGCCAGGAGGCCGGTCAGATCGACCTGCAGAAGCTGCTGACCGCGGTGGTCACCATCGCCAACGAGGTGCGGCGCGACGACGGCGTCAAGGTGCTGCCGATCTTCGTCGAGCATCCCGGCCTGCCGGCGGCACGCCAGTTCGCGATCCAGGGCCACGATTCGCGCCTCGGCCAGGTGGTGCACAATCTGATCGACAATGCGCGCTCGTTCTCGCCGCAGGGCGGCACGGTGCGGGTGGTCTGCCGGCGGCTGCGCGATGAGGTTGAGATCGCGGTGGAGGACGACGGGCCGGGCATCCGCCCCGACGCGCTGGAGAAGATCTTCACCCGCTTCTACACCGACCGGCCGGAGGAGCAGGGCTTCGGCCAGAATTCCGGCCTCGGCCTGTCGATCTCGCGCCAGATCGTCGAGGCTCACGGCGGCCAGATCTGGGCGGAGAATCGGCCGGGGCTGGCCAAGTCCAAGCCGGAGGCCGGGCGAGACGCCGGCTATGACGCCGCCCGTAGAACCGTGCTCGGCGCCCGCTTCACCGTGCGGCTGCCGGCGGCCTGACGGCGGAGCCCGGACATGATACGCCCCGCCTCCTCCGATGCCGCGGCCGCCGATTCGGCGCCGCCCGCCATTGCCGCGTTCGGCGGCGCCCGCACCGTCCACGCCACCGCCGTGCTGGTCGGCGAGACCGCGATCTTGATTCGCGGCCCCTCCGGCTCCGGCAAATCCCGCCTCGCCCTCGACCTGATCGGCCTTGCCGACAGCGGCCGGCTGCGGTTCGCCCGGCTGGTCGGCGACGACCGCGTCGCGCTGGTCGCGGCCGGCGGGCGGCTGCTCGCCGCGCCGGCCCCTGCCCTCGCCGGGCTGATCGAGGCGCGCGGCCTCGGCGTGCTGAAATTGCCCTATGAGCCGGTGGCGGCGATCGGGCTGATCGTCGACCTTGCGGCCCCCGACGCCTGCCGGCTGCCGGAGCCGGCGGCAATCCGGACCGAGGTGCTCGGCGTCGATCTTCCACGCCTGCCGATTTCGGCCGGACCGATCCCTCTATGCTTGGTTGCGGATGTTGCCACCAGTAAATATACGCTTCCCCCCGCACTCCGTTGGCCCCACCTCTTGCGCTGACGGAGACGCTGCGGCAATGATGCCCGCCGGCCCGAGGGACGGGACGAATGTTTCGTTTCCGGCGGAGCGGGGCATGATCGGTCTGGTATTGGTTACCCACGGACGGCTCGCGGTCGAGTTCCGCGCCGCCCTGGAACATGTGATGGGATCCCAGCAGCAGATCGAAACCATCACGATCGGTCCGGATGACGACATCGAGCAGCGGCGTCGCGAGATTATCGACGCGGTGGCTGCCGTCGACAGCGGGGAAGGCGTGGTGCTGCTCACCGACATGTTCGGCGGCACGCCCTCGAACCTCGCCATCTCGGTGATGAACAAGCCCGGCATCGAGGTGGTGGCCGGCATCAACCTGCCGATGCTGGTCAAGCTCGCCACGGTGCGGGACGAGATGCCGCTCGCCGAGGCGGTGTGCCAGGCCCAGGAGGCCGGCCGCAAGTATATTTACATCGCCAGCCGGCTGCTGAACGGAAAATAGCGCCACCGCGCCGGCTCGGTGCAGCCCGGCCTTGGTTAATCTCCGGTCTGGCTTCCCCGCCGGCCGCCGCCGCCGGTATGATCGCTGCGGCGACCGTGCCGCGTTGGGGCGCACCGGCATCCGCGTCTCACTGCCGCAACCTGCGAGGATTTGATGAGCGAGCATCGTCAAGAGGCCGAAGGCGCGCTGTTCGAGCCGTTCCGGCTCGGCCGGCTGGAGCAGCCCAACCGCATCGTCATGGCGCCGCTGACGCGCAATCGCGCCGGCGAGGGCAACGTGCCGGGGCCGCTGGCGGCGCGCTATTACCAGCAGCGCGCCAGCGCCGGCCTCCTCATCACCGAGGCCAGCCAGATTTCGCCCGAGGGCCAGGGCTACCAGGCCACGCCGGGCATCCACTCGCCCGAGCAGATCGCCGGCTGGCGCCATGTCACCGACGCGGTGCACGCCAACGGCGGCCGCATCTTCATCCAGCTCTGGCACGTCGGCCGGGTGTCGCACGTCGCGCTGCAGCCGGGCAGGGTGGCGCCGGTGGCGCCGTCGGCAATCGCGGCCAACACCAAGACCTTCGTCAATGGCGCCTTCGTCGAAACCTCGGCGCCGCGGGCGCTGCGGCTCGACGAGATTGCCGGCGTCGTCGCCGACTACCGCAAGGCCGCCGCCAATGCCATCGCGGCCGGGTTCGACGGCATCGAGATCCACGCCGCCAATGGCTATCTGATCGACCAGTTCCTGCGCGACAGCGCCAACAGGCGCGAGGACGCCTACGGTGGCCCGATCGAGAACCGCGCCCGCTTCCTGCTCGAGGTGCTGGCGGCGAGCATTGCCGAGGTCGGCGGCGACCGCGTCGGCATCCGGCTGTCGCCGGTGACGCCGTCGAACGACATCGCCGACAGCGACCCGCAGGCGCTGTTCGGCTATCTGATCGCCAAGATCGACGCCTTGAAGCCGGTCTATGTCCACGTGGTCGAGGGCGCCACCGGCGGCGACCGCGACTTCGGCCAGCCGTTCGATTACGGCGCGCTGCGCCGCGCCTTCCATGGCGCCTACATCGCCAACAACGGCTACACCGGCGCGACCGCCGCGGCGGCGGTGACGAGCGGCGCGGCCGACCTGGTCGCGTTCGGCAAGGCGTTCATCGCCAATCCCGACCTGGTCGAGCGGCTGCGGCGCGGCGCTCCGCTGAATGCGCCCGACGTCGCCACCTTCTATGGCGGCGGCGCCGAGGGCTATACCGACTACCCCACGCTGGGGTGAGCCGCCGGCGCGTCCCGTAGGCGCGGACGCGCCGGAAGTGCCGATGGGTTTCCGGCCCGAGCCACCGGAAACCGCCTCATGCCAACCGCCCCGGATGCTGGCGCACGGGCCGTTGACGCGCGCAGATATTCGCCCCTGAAATCAACGATTTCACCGAAATCTGCGATCGGGACCAACGGCGGGCAGCCGCCGCCGTTGGTGTCACGGCCGGAACGCCAGCGCTGCCGCCGGCAACTCGACGCCGGGCAGATTGCGCGGGTCGGGCTCGGGCGGCAGCACGGTCTGCCGAATCGGAATGACGCCGGCCCACACCGGGAACGAATAGTCGCCCGGCTCGTCCTCCGGCGGCCCGACCCGGACCTTGGCGGAGGCCTCGTCGAACGGCATCGACATCACCGTGGTCGCCTCCAGCTCGTTCGGCTTCATCGGCCGCAGCCGCTCCCACTGCCCAGGAATCAGCCGGTTGACCATGGTGCGCAGGTGGGCCTCCTTGGCGGCGGGGTCGACGACCCTCGAAGGCCGGCCGAACACCATCACCGAACGGTGGTTGATGTTGAAATTGAACGCCGAGCGCGCCATCACCAGCCCGTCGATGGCGCTGACCGTCAGGCAGATCTCCGCGCCCTCGATCGCCCGAATCATCCGGCTCGCCGCCGAGCCATGCCAATAGATGCGCTCGCCCTCGCGCCAGTGCAGCGTCGGCGTCACCAACGGCTGGCCATCGGCGACGTAGCCGATGTGGCAGAGCGGAACGGCGTCGAGAATGGCGACGATGGTGTCGCGGTCATAGCGCGCCAGCCAGTTGTAGCGCCTGACGCGGGTGCGCTCGCTCGGCGGGGTGGTCGTCATCCGATAGCCTCCATTCCTGACACGCTGTGCTGTCGCCATGGACCGATGCCGGCCGGCCAGCGGCTGGGCTCTTGCACGTTGCATGCCGGCCGGCATTTCGCGTTATATAATTCGGTTATATACTGCTAATCGTTCGGCGGGGTCTGGCTGGCACGGCCAGCGTGTGGCCTGTTTTTTGCTTTGTACGCCGGAGTTGGGTTCCCCCGCTCCAGCTTGAAGGGCCTATATGGACGATACCACCGTCCTCACATTCGACGTCGATGACTTTGTAGAGGAATTCAGTCATTGCTTCACCGGCGAATGTCGGGTGAGCGTGCTGCCTGTTCTCTACAAGATCAGCCAGATCAACGCGAATGCCGCCGACCTGGCGCGCTCGCTGCCGATCATCCTCGGGGTGATGCGACAGCACCTCAAGATGCAGCGCGGCATGGTAACATTGTACGATCGCCATTCCGGCTCGATCTTCATCCAGGATTCGTTCGGGCTCGACGAGGCGGAGAAGACCAGCGGCGCTTACGCTCCCGACGGCGGCATCACCGCGAAGGTGGTCGAAAGCGGCAAGGCGGTGGTGGTGCAGCACCGCGACGCCGATGCCGACGGGCAGCGCAAAAGCAGCCGCATCAAATCGGCGCTGTTCTGCGTGCCGATCGTCCACGCAAAGCGGGTGCTCGGCACCATCGGCGCCGAGCGCGTCTACATGAACCCGCGTCTGCTGCGCCAGGATGTCGAGCTGCTGGCGATGGTGGCCTCGATGATCGCGCCGGCGGCCGAGCTCTATCTGATGGAGAACGTCGACAAGGTGCGGCAGGAGCACGAGGCCCGCCGCATCAAAGCCGCGCTCAAGGAGCGCTTCCGCCCCTCCAACATCATCGGCAGCTCGAAGCCGATCCAGGATGTCTACGCCCTGATCGAGAAGGTCGCCGCCACCAAGGCCACCGTCCTGATCCTCGGCGAAAGCGGCGTCGGCAAGGAGCTGGTGGCCAACGCCATCCACTACAACAGCCCCACCGCGGAGGGGCCGATGGTCACCTCCAACTGCGCGGCGCTGCCGGAGAATCTCGCCGAGAGCGAGCTGTTCGGCCACGAAAAGGGCTCGTTCACCGGCGCGCTGGCCCAGCACAAGGGCTGCTTCGAGCAGGCCGACGGCGGCACCATCTTCCTCGACGAAGTCGGCGAGCTCAGCCTCCCGATCCAGGCCAAGCTGCTGCGGGTGTTGCAGCAGCGCAAGTTCGAGCGGGTCGGCGGCTCGAAGCCGGTCAAGGTCGACGTCCGCATCATCGCCGCCACCAACCGCAACCTCGCCGAAATGGTCGAGCGCGGCACGTTTCGCGAGGATCTCTACTACCGCCTCAACGTGTTCCCGATCACCGTGCCCCCCTTACGCGAGCGCGGCAGCGACGTCATCACGCTGGCCGACCACTTCGTGACGCGCTTCTCCAAGGCCAGCGGCAAGTCGATCAAGCGCATCTCGACGCCGGCGCTCAACATGCTGATGAGCTACCACTGGCCGGGCAATGTGCGTGAGCTTGAGAACGTCATCGAGCGCTCGGTGATCCTGTCCGAGGACGACGTCATTCACGCCTACGACCTGCCGCCCTCGCTGCAGATGCCGAAGGAAAGCGGCACCGCATTCGGCGTCAGCCTGGAATCGAAGCTGCGGGCGGTGGAATATGAAATGATCGTCGAGGCGCTGAAGACCTCGAACGGCCACATCGGCGACGCGGCGCAGGAACTCGGCCTCACCCGTCGCATGCTTGGCGTGCGCATGGAGCGCTACGGCATCAGCTACAAGAGCTTCCGTTCGGCCGATCCGCGCAAATGGGGCCCGGAGGCGTGAGCGCGCCGCCGTAATCGGCCGCGGCTCTCATTGCCACGCCCGGCGCTCGGGTGTCCGAAGCATCGGCTCGGCCGGGCCGAGCGACACGGTTGGCGGTACCGAGCGGCGACGAAAACCATTGTCCGCTTGCCGCTGTCATACGGTTTCCGTTTTATCAGCTCGGCTCTTTCTTCCCTCTCCCCTTGCGGGAGAGGGTGCCGAGCGATCGCAAAGATCGCGAGGCGGGTGAGGGGTGCCTGCGCCGAGTAGGCTGAAATACCCCTCACCCGGCTCGGATTTCGCGGCGCTCATCCTCGCCACCCTCTCCCGCAAGGGGAGAGGGAAAAGACGCGCCCTTCGGCCAACGGCCGTTCCGAGCTGATCAACCGGAAACCGCATCATCGCCAAGCAGCAGCTTCGGCGGTACGGAGCGGCCACGCGAGTTTCCCGGAACAATCTCGCCGAACATTCCTCGACCTGACGGGGTTTTCCGGTTTCCGGACGACGAAGCGCCGGCCTGATCGGCCGGGTTCATACGAACCATCCGCACCAGTCCGCGGACTGAACATCATCGCCATCCGCCATCCGCCGCAGCGTCGACGCCGCCGGCATCGCGGTGCGTTGGCGCCAGACGCGCAGAAATCTACCCCGCTCGAACAATGCCGCGCGAATTTACCGGACCGGTCAATTCCCGCCAACGCAGCCGCCGCGACCGGCGAAACGTTGAAATTTACCGGATTGCACATTCCGCTGGAAATGCACCGCGGCCGCGCATTTCCGCGCGTCGGCGCTCGCCGCGTCGCGCCGAAAAACAAGGATCGAACAGCCGCTTAACCCAGCCGTTCGCCACGCCGGCCGATTTTCCGGCGGGCGTGCCGGTTTTCTGCCGCCGCCACCCCGGTCTGGCACGGCAGTTGCGATACCGGCTCAACGTGACGCGAAATTCTTCGCAAGCCAGACTAGGGGATTTTGAACCATGACCCGCAAGATTGCGATCTATGGCAAAGGCGGCATCGGCAAGTCGACCACCACGCAGAACACCGCCGCGGCCCTCGCCCATTTCCACGACAAGAACGTTTTCATTCATGGTTGCGACCCCAAGGCCGACTCCACCCGCCTGATCCTCGGCGGCCAGATGCAGGAAACCGTGATGGACTCGCTGCGCCTGTACGGCGCGGAAAAGGTCACCACCGACAAGGTGGTGAAGACCGGCTTCAAGGGCATCCGCTGCGTGGAGTCCGGTGGTCCGGAGCCCGGCGTCGGCTGCGCCGGCCGCGGCGTCATCACCGCCATCGACCTGATGGAAGAGAACGAGGCCTATACCGACGACCTCGATTTCATCTTCTTCGACGTGCTCGGCGACGTGGTGTGCGGCGGCTTCGCCATGCCGATCCGCGACGGCAAGGCCCAGGAGGTCTACATCGTCGCGTCCGGCGAGATGATGGCGATTTACGCCGCCAACAACATCTGCAAGGGCCTGGTCAAATACGCCAAGCAGAGCGGCGTGCGCCTCGGCGGCATCATCTGCAACAGCCGCAACGTCGACGGCGAGCGCGAATTCCTGGAGGAGTTCACCGCGGCGATCGGCACCCAGATGATCCACTTCGTGCCGCGCGACAATATCGTCCAGAAGGCCGAATTCAACAAGAAGACGGTCACCGAGTTCGATCCTTCGGTCAATCAGGCCAACGAGTACAAGCAGCTCGCGCAGAACATCCTCGACAACCAGATGTTCGTGATCCCCAAGCCGATGACCATGGACGAGCTTGAGAAGATGGTCGTCAAATACGGACTGTGGGACTGACGCAGACCTCCTCTCCCGACCCGATCCTGAGCCCGCGCAATCGTCCCCGCATAAGGAGAGCTGGACGTGCCGTATCATGAATTCGACTGCAGCACCTGCATTCCCGAGCGCAAGAAACACGCCGTGGTGAAAGGTCCGGGAGAGGACCTCACCTCCTGCCTGCCGCTCGGCTATCTCAACACCATCCCCGGCTCGATCTCGGAGCGCGGCTGCGCCTATTGCGGCGCCAAGCACGTGATCGGCACGCCGATGAAGGACGTCATCCACATCAGCCACGGGCCGGTCGGGTGCACCTACGACACCTGGCAGACCAAGCGCTACATCTCCGACAACAACAACTTCCAGCTCAAATACACCTTCGCGACCGACGTGAAGGAAAAGCACGTGGTGTTCGGCGCCGAAGGCCTGCTGAAGCAGAACATGCTTGAGGCGTTCAAGGCGTTCCCCGACATCAAGCGCATGACGATCTACCAGACCTGCGCCACCGCGCTGATCGGCGATGACATCGACGCCATCGCCGCCGAGGTGAAGGAGGAATTGCCCGACGTCGACATCTTCGTGTGCAACTCGCCGGGCTTCGCCGGCCCCAGCCAGTCCGGCGGCCACCACAAGATCAACATCGCCTGGGTCAACAACAAGGTCGGCACGTTCGAGCCGGAGATCACCTCCGACTACGTCATCAATTACGTCGGCGAGTACAACATCCAGGGCGACCAGGAGGTGATGCTCGATTTCTTCAAGCGCATGGGCATCCAGGTGCTGTCGACCTTCACCGGCAACGGCACCTATGACGGCCTGCGCTCGATGCACCGCGCCCACCTCAACGTGCTCGAATGCGCCCGCTCGGCCGAATACATCTGCGACGAGCTGCGAGTGCGCTACGGCATCCCGCGCATGGACATCGACGGCTTCGGCTTCGAGCCGCTGTCGATCTCGCTGCGCAAGATCGGCCGCTTCTTCGGCATCGAGGACCGCGCCGAGAAGATCATCGCGGAGGAGACCGCGAAGTGGAAGCCGCAGCTCGATTGGTACAAGGAGCGGCTGCGCGGCAAGAAGGTGTGCCTGTGGCCGGGCGGCTCCAAGCTGTGGCACTGGGCCCACGCCATCGAGGAGGAAATGGGCCTCCATGTGGTGTCGGTCTACACCAAGTTCGGCCACCAGGGCGACATGGAGAAGGGCGTGTCGCGCTGCAGCGAGGGGGCGCTAGCGATCGACGATCCCAACGAGCTCGAAGGGCTTGAGGCGTTGGAGCGACTGAAGCCCGACATCATCTTCACCGGCAAGCGGCCGGGCGAGGTGGCGAAGAAAGTGCGCGTGCCCTACCTCAACGCCCACGCCTATCACAACGGTCCGTGGAAGGGCTACGAGGGTTGGGTGCGGTTCGCCCGCGACATCTACAACGGCATCTATTCGCCGATCCACCAGCTCTCCGCCCTCGACATCAGCAAGGACGAGATTCCGACCGGCACCGGCTTCGTCACCGCGCGCATGCTGTCGGATGCGACCTTGAGCGACGACATCAAGAACACGCCGGCGCTGCAGCGCTACGACGGCAAGTACGACATCATCGCCGGGCTGCGCACCAAGACCTATCCGGAATTGCCGGCGAAGGTCGTGGTCGCCGCGGCCGAGTGACGACGAGCGACGAGGACGAACGAGATGGATGACATCACCAAAACCAACGCGCTCGCGGACAGCCTGACAATCGGTGGCCTCACGGTTCCGGTCGACGCCGTCACCTCCGAACGCCTCGACCAGATGGTCGACTACATCATGAAATACTGCCTGTGGCAGTTCAACTCGCGCGGCTGGGACCGCAAGAAGCAGAATGCCGGCATCATCCCCAGGACGGCGCAGCTTCTCACCGGCGAGGAGGTGGCGCGCGAGACGCCGTCCGACCGTTACTACTGGGTCGAGGCGGTGACACTCGCCGAAGCCTACCGCGAGCGCATGCCGTGGCTCGCCGACATGACCAAGGAGGAGATCAAGACGCTGCTGCAACGGCTGCACGAGCGCATCGACTATCTCGTTGTCGATGGCTCGCTGAACGAAGAACTCACCGTGCCGCACTATTGATCGGAACCATCATGTCCAGCGAAGCAATGTCCAGCGATTCCTGCGATATCGAAACCTGCGAAACCAAGTTCTGCCAGCTCAAGACCAAGGAGCGTATCGGCACCATCAATCCGATCTTCACCTGCCAGCCGGCCGGCGCGCAGTATGCCTCGATCGGCATCAAGGACTGCATCGGCATCGTCCACGGCGGCCAGGGCTGCGTGATGTTCGTGCGCCTCCTGATCTCGCAGCACCTCAAGGAGAGCTTCGAGATCGCGTCCTCCTCGGTGCATGAGGATGGCGCGGTGTTCGGCGCCACCGGCCGCGTCGAGGAAGGCATCGACGTGCTGCTGGCGCGCTATCCGCACGTCCGCGTCATCCCGATCATCACCACCTGCTCGACTGAGATCATCGGCGACGACTGCGACGGCGTCGTCAACAAGCTGGAGGAGGGCCTGCTCCAGGAGAAGTACGCCGGCCGCGACGTCCATCTTCTCGTCATCAAGACGCCGAGCTTCGTCGGGTCGATGGTGAGCGGCTACGACATCGCGGTGCGCGACTTCGTCAAGAAGTTCGCGCACAAGACCGAGCCGAACGGCAAGATCAATCTCATCACCGGCTGGGCCAATCCGGGCGACGTCAAGGAGCTGAAGCACCTCCTCGCCGAGATGGATATCGACGCCACCGTGCTGTTCGAGATCGAGGATTTCGACTCGCCGATCATGCCGGACGGCAGCGCGGTGTCGCACGGCGGCACCACCATCGAGGACCTGCAGGACACCGGCAACGCGCTCGGCACCATCGCCCTCAATCGCTATGAGGGCGGCAAGGCCGCGCAGTTCCTGCAGAAGAAGTTCAAGATGCCGACCATCATCGGCCCGACCCCGATCGGCATCCGCAACACCGACACCTTCCTGCGGAACCTCAAGGAGATGACCGGCAAGCCGATCCCGCCGTCGCTGGTCAAGGAACGCGGCATCGCGCTCGACGCGCTGGCCGATCTCACCCACATGTTCCTCGCCGACAAGAAGGTGGCGATCTACGGCAACCCCGACCTCGTCATCGGGCTCGCCGAATTCTGCCTCGACCTCGAGATGAAGCCGGTGCTGCTGCTGCTCGGCGACGACAACTCGACCTACGGCAAGGACCCGCGCATCCAGGCGATCCAGGCCGGCGTCGACTTCCCGATGGAGATCATCACCAACGCCGACTTCTGGGAGCTGGAGCGGCGCATCAAGGACGGCGACATCGAGCTTGATCTGATCCTCGGCCACTCCAAGGGACGGTTCGTGTCGATCGACTACAACATCCCGATGGTGCGCGTGGGCTTTCCCACCTACGACCGCGCCGGCCTGTTCCGTCACCCGGTGGTCGGCTATGGCGGCGCCACCTGGCTCGCCGAGCAGATGGCCAACGCGCTGTTCACCGACATGGAATACAAGAAGAACAAGGAGTGGGTGCTCAACGTGTGGTGACGTGACCGGGCAACTCGATTGAGCGGACGTGAGACGATGCGGATCGCGGCCTTTATCGACGAGAACGGCGCCCTCGCCGGTCTGCATCAGCACGGCTGCATCGTGCTCTATGACGATGCCTCCGGCGCCTGGACCGTTCAGCGGGACATCCCGTTTCCAGGCGCCGGAGTGCCGGCCACCATCGCCGGCCTCAAGGCACGCCTCATCCAGGCGGTGGGGCAATTCGACGATTGCAATGTGTTCGTCTCGGCCGGCTCGAAAGGCGCGCTCAGCGCGATCCTGCAGGATGAGCTGGGCTTCCAGACCTGGCAGAGCCAGGGGTTTGCGCTCGACGTGCTCGACGCGGTGGCGCTGAAGGAATCCGAACGCCTGGCGGAGATTGCCGCGGCGGCGGTGGCGGACGACGCCGGCGAGCCGCCGACGCTGGTGCTGGAGCGGGTCGGAGCCGAGCACTACCGCGCCGATCTCACCCGCTTCCAGAATCCCGACGGCTCGCACGATTCGATGGCGGTGCTGCTGCCGGTCCTGCAACAGCGCGGCTTCCGGCGACTGGAACTGGTGTGCGACCACAATCCGAAATGGCTGTGGCGCACGGTGCGCGAGCTCGGCCTCAAGCTAAAGCGTGAAATCGTGATGCGCGAGGGGGTGATGTCCACCATCACCATCTGCGCGGAGTGAAGCGCGGCCGGCGCACCGGCGCGGGCGCCGTCAATTCGGAGGGAGCGACCATGCTGTCAAAGCGCAAGCCGACGAAGATCCTGTATTTCGCCTACGGCCCGACCATGAACCCGGCGCTGATGGCGGAGATCTGCCCCGGCGCCGTGGCGGTGGCGCCCGCTGCGCTACCCGACCACGAGCTGGCGTTCTTCGGCCATTCCGACACCTGGGACGGCGCGGAGAAGACGCTGGTGTGCCGCCCCGGCGCGACGGCGTGGGGCATGCTCTACCGGCTGTCGGCGTCCGACCTCGACCGGCTCGACGCCCACCAGGGCGCCAAGGCGGACGGCAGCGGTCCCTATTTCCATTTCCCGACCGAAGCGCTCGGCGCCGATCGGCAGCGCCACGACGTGGTGTTCTACAAGCGCTCCATCAACGGCGAGCCGCGCCTGCCCAGCACCGACTATGTCGCGCACATCATCGCCGGCGCCGAGGCGCACCACCTGCCGCAGGACTATATCGACCGGCTGCGCCGCCTGCCGGCCCGCGCGGCGAGCTACGGCGTGCCGCTGCGCCGCGCCGGCGCCGGCCACGCGGTCGGCTGCGCCTGCTGAGGGGCGCGTTCGGCTTCGGCCGGCCCCGCCTCAGCTCAGGAGCGGGCTCCAGGCCGGGTCGGAGGCGTAGCTCGGCGTCGGCACGCGCTGCTCGTTCTGGCCGGTGAGGTCGACGGTGAACAGCTGCGGCCCGCCGGCGCCGCCCGGATCGCGCCAGAACATCAGCACGCGGCCGTTCGGGGCCCAGGTCGGCCCCTCATTGTGGTAGCCGGCGGTGAGGATGCGCTCGCCCGAGCCGTCGGTGCGCATCACGCCGATGGCGAACTGGCCGCCGCCCTGCTTGGTGAAGGCGATCAGATCGCCGCGCGGCGACCACACCGGCGTGGTGTAGCTGCCGTCGCCGAACGACAGCCGGCGCTGGCCGGAGCCGTCCGACCCCATGATGTAGAGCTGGGCCGAGCCGCCGCGGTCGGAGGCGAACGCGATCTGGCGGCCGTCGGGCGAGTAGCACGGCGCAACGTCGATGGCGCCGGAGTTCGACAGCCGCGTCACCGATTTTGAGCGCAGGTCCATGACGTGGATCGACGTCACGCCGCCCTGCTCGGCGGAGAACACCACGCGCTGGCCGTCCGGCGAGAAGCGCGGGCTGAGCGTCATGCCGGGGAAGTTGCCGACCGCCTCGCGCTGGCCGGTCTCGATGTTCATCAGGAACACCCGCCAGGAGCCGCGGTTCAGCGCCATGTAGGTGATGTCCTGGCTCGACGGCGAAAAGCGCGGCGTGATGACGTCCTCGTCGCCGCGGCTGAGATAGCGGACGTTGGCGCCGTCCTGGTCCATCACCGCAAGGCGCTTGACGCGGCGTTCCTTGGGGCCGGACTCGTCGACGAACACGATGCGGGTGTCGAAATAGCCCTTCTCGCCGGTGAGTCGCTCATAGATGGCGTCGGCGATGATGTGGGCGACGCGCCGCCAGTTCTCGGATGTGGTGAAATACTGCTGGCCGGTGAGCTGGCTGCCACCGAACACGTCCCACAGCCGGAACTCCGCCTTGAGCCGACCGTCGGGCTGGCGGGTCATGCGGCCGGTGACCAGCGCCTGGGCGTTGATCACCCGCCAGTCGGGATAGCGCGGCTGGACGTCGAAATTGGTGATGCGCTCGATGAAGGCCTGCGGCGAGATCGGCGCGAACAGGCCGGAGCGCTTGAGGTCGGCGGTGATCACCTGGGTGACGTTGCGCCCAACCTCGCCATCGGCGCCGCTGGCGCCGATGAAGTCCGGCAGCGCGATCGGCAGCGGCTGCACCGTGCCCTGCGTGATGTCGAGCTTGAGCAGGGCGCTCGCCGGCTGCGGCAGGAGGAGCGATGTCGCGCCGGCGGCGCCAGCGAGGAGAAGGTTTCGTCGGGTCGGGTGAAAAACGGGCATCTCAATCTCAGACGATGGGCGGGCGTCAGCCCCGGAACATGTCGCGCGGATCGAAGGTGACTTCGACGTCGCGCCACGCCTCGTATTTTGCGACGGGAAGGGTGTAAGGCGCGCAACGGCGGATGGCGCGCATCGCGCTTTCGGCGGCGATCTGGAAGGTCGAGCCGCCGCCGCGGTCGACCACCATCGGCTGGCCGGCGAGCGAACCATCCTGGTTGAGCGAAATGCGGATGCGAACGATCAGATCGCGCGCGTCGGACACGCCGACCGGCGGGTTCCAGCAGCGTTGGATCTGACCGCGCAATGCGTCGATCTCGGTCTGCGACAGCTGCGCCGCAGCGCCGGTGACGGTGCCGAGGGAAGCGGTGCGCGACACCTCGGCGCCGGTCGCGGCCTGACGCGTCGATTCGCGCTTGTCGAGCAGCGCCGCGATCCGGGTCGGATCGAACTTGCTGTTCGGGTCCGGCGGCGCGGTCTGCTGCTGCGGCGCCGCCTGCTTCGGCCGCTCCGGCGGCTTGGGCTTTTCGGCCACCTTCTTGGGCGGCTCGGGCTTCGGCTCCGGCTTGGGGTCGGGCTTCTTCGGTTCGGTCTTGGCGATCAGCTTCTCCAGCGCCTCGGCGTCCGGCTTGATCTCCGGCTTGGGCTCGGCCTTCTTCGGCTCCGGCTTGGACTCGGGCTTTTGCGGCTCGGGCTTGGGCTCGGGTTTGGCCTCGGCCTTTTTCTCGGGCTCGGGCGGGCGTTCGACCTTGGGCGGCAGCGGCGGCGGAGGGGCAACGGCGTCGACCGGCGGCTTCTCGCTGATCTTCTTGGCTTCGTGTTCCGGGGGCTTGGACTCGGCGATCTTCTCGACCAGCTGGCGCGGCTTTTCCGCCTTCGGCGCGGTCTTCTGGCCGCGGGTGAGCTGGGTGAATTCGGACAGCGACATCACGTCGACGTTCAAGGAATCGGTGGGCGTGACGGTCATCGGCTGGGCGTCGAAGGTGACGATCCCGATGCCGAAGACCACCGCGTGGAGCGAGGCCGAGGCGGCGATGCTCCGTCTGTCGCGCATCAGCTCCCCTGCTCCACTTCGGTCACCAGCGCAACGCGCCGGAACCCGGCGGCCGACAGCCGTCCCATCACCTTCATCACCGTGCCGTAGTCGACGGTCTTGTCGCCGCGCACGAACACCCGCTCATCCTGGCCGCCGCCGCGGGCCTGGGCGATGGCCTGCAGCTTCGGCACCAGTTCGGCGATCTGGATCTCGCTGTTCATCAGGAACACCTGGCCCTTGGTGTTGACCGAGATGGTCACCGGCTCGGTGTTCTGCTCGATGCCTTTGGCCTGGGTCTGCGGCAGGTCGATCGGCACGCCGACGGTCAGCAGCGGCGCCGACACCATGAAGATGATGAGCAGCACCAGCATCACGTCGACGAACGGCGTGACGTTGATTTCGCTCATGATGGCGCGGCCGCCTCTGCGGCGGCGCCGTCCAGCCCTGGTGTTGCCCGCAGAGGGAGCAGCGGCACCCATCGCCTTCAACCTCTCCTCGACCTGCCCCTTGGACGAGCCCGCGTTCGTGCCGGGGCCGGGTCCGTGTCGGGCGGCGATCTGCCTACCCCTGTTCGTCGATCTGGCGCGACAGGATCGCCGAGAACTCGTCGGCGAATCCTTCCAGCCGCGAGGCCTGTCGGCTGACTTCGGAGGTGAACTTATTGTAGAAAATCGTCGCCGGTATGGCGGCGATCAAGCCCATGGCGGTGGCGAACAGCGCCTCGGCGATGCCCGGTGCCACCACCGCCAGCGAAGTGTTCTTGGAGGCGGCAATCGACTGGAAGCTAGTCATGATGCCCCAGACGGTGCCGAACAGGCCGACGAACGGGCCGGCGGAGCCGACGGTGGCGAGCACCAGCAGCTTTGCTTCCAGCCGCTCGACCTCGCGCGCGATCGACACGTCCATCGCGCGGTCGATGCGCTGCTGCAAGCCGGCAAACGAGCGCGCACCGCCCTCGAACGTGCGCTTCCACTCGCGCATCGCCGCCACGAACAGCGCCGCAACCGACTCGTTGGGCCGCGCCGCCAGCGTACGATAGAGCTCCTCCAGCGACTGGCCGGACCAGAAGGTCTGTTCGAACTGATCGGCCGCGGCGCGGGTGCGGCGGAACAGGAACCATTTTTCGATGGCGATCGCCCACACCCACACCGAGGCGGTGATCAGGCCGATCATGACGGCCTTGACCACCCAATTGGCCTGCCAGAACAGGCCAAGCAGGGACATGTCGACGGAAGCGGTGATATCGGCAGGATTCATTGGTACTGCTTTCGGTCGTCCGTCTCCGGCATCGCACGGCACCACGCTCGGACGAGATCACGGCCCGCACCGTCGACGATGAACGGAAGGCGCTACGGCACCTTGCGACAACGGCAGGCAACGTTCGAATCGCTGGCGAATATGGCTGAACAAGGGCGCCTCGCCGGACGTCCGCACGCTTCAAATGCCGCGCCGCCGCTTAACGGCCGGTTAACGATGATGCGATGACGGCCGCGCCAAACGTCGCGCTGCGCCTGGTGGTGCGCGGGGCGCGGCGCGCGCACGGAGGGGCCGGCAAACGAAAACCGCCGGGCTCAAAGTCGGCGGCGCGCAATGACGGCGGCAACGCCGCAGCCTGACGTCGAAGGAAGCCCCATCGTGGTAGGTGGGATTTTATGCTACCCTATGGCGTGCAACGATGAGGATTTGGCGATGCCATCCGCTGAGAAAATCAGCGTCACCATGACGCCAGATATGCTCCGCGCCATCCGGGACAGCGTGGAAGCCGGAGAGTATGCCTCCACCAGCGAAGCGATGCGCGACGCCGTGCGCATCTGGCAGCGCCAGCGGCTGGAGGATGCGGAGCGCCTTGCGGCCATTCGTGCTCGCGTGCGCCGGTCACTGCACGACCCCCGCTCCGATCTGGAGGACGAGGACGTCGAGGCCCGGCTGCAAGCGCTCTTTGCCGACACGGCGAAAGCCCGCCGCGATGCGCCAGCTTAAGGTCCGCTACCGTCCGGAGGCGGTTGACGACCTCGAAGACATCTTCCGTTACGTTTTCCGTATCAGCGCCAGCCAGGTCACGGCTCAAAATTTCGTAGGCCGCCTCCGGGCGCGTTGCCGGCGCATCGGCCTCGTTCCGTTGGGCGGACGCGCCCGGGATGACCTTGAACCAGGGTTGCGCACGGTGCCCTTCGAGCACATCGCCGTCATCGCCTACACGGTCGAGGACGATTGCGTGCGCATCACCAATATCTTCTACGGCGGGAAAGATTACGAAGCGCTGTACCGGAATGCGTCCGAATCTGAATCCGATTTAGATCCTCCCCGGAGAGCATTGGGAGGTCGACCCGATGAATGAATCAAACTGTCGAAAGTCGAGTTGCTTCTGGAATTCAAAGCCCTGCGATGTGAATACAATTTTGGCCGAAGACGGGCATGCCCCAGCCGAAGCCGGGACATGACGACGTGCTGACGCTCGCGGTTTCGCTCAGACCACCGGCCCCCGGTCGGTCTCCGGACGCGGCTCGGCCGGGCGGCGGCGCTGCTCCATGAACTGGTCGAACTCCGCCTTGTCCTTGGCCTGACGCAGCCGCTCCAGGAAGTCGCGGAAGTCGGTCTGCTCCTCTTCGAGCCGGCGTAGTGTCTCGGCCTTGTACTCGTCGAACGCTCTGTTGCCGCTCGGGCTGCCCCAGGCGCCGTTCGAGGAGTCGCCGCGCCAGACGCCGCTCCAAATACCACCCCCGTTGCCGCCGCACATCTTGGCACGCATGCGGTCCACCCTCTCCTGCATCCGGTTCAATTTGCGCTCAAAGCGCGGTGAGGTTCCACCACAGTCCATTCGTCCGCTCCAGATCAGATAGATCAGCGTGGCAAAGCCGATCGGCCACCAGATCAGAAAGGTGACCACGAGCAGCACGATCCGGCCGGGATGGAAGCGTCCGGGGCGCCAGCCGCTCTCATCCGCGAAGGGGCGGTCCCAACGTTGCGAAGCGTCGGTCATCGTGGTCTCCGTGAATGTTAATCGCATTTACATGATGGGAATCGCCGGCCCGGATGTCAAGAGCGGCACGGTCCGGCCGCCGATGGCGCGATCACGTCTGCGTGCGGGCGGGGCCGCCGCGGCCGGTGTCTCGCGCACTGATGTGGGGAGGGACGATGCTGCCCGCCGCTGGCACTTTGACGCAGGGGCTGCGGTCGGCGGCGGCGCTGCTCTGGCCGATGCCGCAACGCCGCGCCGGCCGTGCTCACGAGGGCTCGACCGGCGTCCGGGCGACGATGTAGGGGCCGTGGGGGTTGGTGCCGAACACGCGCTCGTCGACGATGGTAAAGCCGGCGTCGCGGATGGCCTGGCGGAGGGCGGCCTTGGTCAGCGAGGCGGCGGAGGGAAAGATGCCGAGCAGGCGCAGGACCAGGAACAGGCTGCGCAGCTTGAGCCCCATGTCGGCGAAGCACCAGGTCTTGGCGATCATAACGCCGCCCGGTTTCAGATGCGCGTGGATGCCGGCGAGCGTGCCGGGCAGGTCTTCCACCAGGTGCAGCACCTGGAAGGCACAGATCGCGTCGAACGGGCCGCCGTCGAACGCGCTCCCGGCGTCGGTGAGGACAAAGGTGAGGTTCTCCGGCGCGGGCTTGGCGCGGGCAATGCGCAGCATCGCGGGCGAGAAATCGGTCGCAGTATAGTCCGCCACGTGGGGCGCAAGGCGGATCGCGGCCGAGCCGGTGCCGCAGCCGATCTCCAGCACCCGGTCGGTCGGGCTGAGCCGGCTGGCGACATCGGCCAGCATCGCGTCAAACGCCGCCGGGTCTTTGAGCGGCCGTGCGGCGTAGCGGTCGGCGATCCTGTCCCAGAACTTGACGTGTCTGGCGTTGGCCATCGCTTCTCTCTCCTGCGGTGTGGTCATGCCGCCTCCGGCATTCCGGTCGCCGAGAACCCTTTCACATCGCGGGTTTTGGGCGAGCGCCGGCGCGATCGCGAGGGGCGGAAACCGCATCAAAGGTGCGGCGCGATCAGGGCGCGCAGGTCGACCTTGGCCCGCATCCGCGTCGCCAGCATGTAGATGCCGCCGAACTTGCGCTGCAGGAACAGCGTGTCGACCGGCGGGATGCGCAGATGCTGATGGTCCTCGGCAATGGCCATGCCGGACTCGCGCATCCGCGACGTGAGGTCGGAGGCGCCGAAGTCGAACGGCCCATCCTGGCGCAACGGCTCGAGCGAGGTCTCGAACATGTCGAGCATGACCTGCTCCTGCCGCGCCGGCGTATCTTCGCCCAGAAAGCCGATCTGACGGGCGGCGGCGCGCATGCCGGCGCGGTCGCCTTCAAGCCCAGCCCGCATGAGGCGGCGGTAGAGGTCGGCGAACGCGGCGGGAAAGGCGCGGGTGGCGCCGAAGTCGAGCAGAATCACCTGTCCGGTCGCCGGCACATAGCGGTAGTTGGCGAAATTCGGATCGGTCTGCATCAGGCGGAACTCGAACAGCTCGCGGAACAGAAGGTCGATCAGCAGCGTCATCACCCGGTTGCGGTCGGCCTGCGGCGCGGCGACCATGCTGTCCACCGGCCGGCCTTCGACGTAGCTCATCGCCAGCACGTCCGCCGTGGTGAAGTCGCCGTGCAGCTCGGGCACAAGGAACGCCGGCCGGTCGGCGAGCAGCGCGCCGAATTGCGACAGGCAACGGCCCTCGCGTTCGTAGTCGGCTTCCTCGTGCAACTGGCGCTTGGCCTCGGCCAGCATCGGGGCGAGGTCGACGCCCTTGGACATCAGTCCCGCGACGCGCATCAGTGCGGCGACGTTGTCCACGTCGGAATCGATGCTGTGGCGGATGCCGGGGTATTGCACCTTGATCGCGAGGTCGCGGCCGTCTTTCGTTCGCGCCCGGTGGACCTGGCCGATCGAGGCCGCAGCGATGGGATCGACGTCGAACGTCTCGAACCGGCTCCGCCAGTCGGCGCCCCAGGCCCTGATCAGCACTCTCCGCAGCTGCAGCCATGGCATGTGATGGGCGTCGGCGCGCAGGCGGGCGAGAATCTGCGCCAGTTCCGGCGGCAGCATGTCGCCGGCGTCCATCGACATCAGTTGGCCGACCTTCATCGCCGCCCCGCGCATCCGCGCCAGCTTGTCGGCCACCTTCATCGCGTTGGCGGGGGTGAGCAGCAAATCCTCCATCCGCGGGCGCTGGCCGCGCGCCAGCTGCCGCGCCGCCTCGGTGGCGACGTTGCCGGCGATGGACGAGGCGAGGCCGCCGAGCTTGGCCAGGCGCGACAGGCGCGAGCTGGGCACGGGCAGGGCTCTCGTCACGATCTTGTGGTGCGGCATCAAGGCTCCTTCGGGGCGGGCAACGTCGACATGTGGGGGTGGGAAGAGGCCAGGGACAGTCCCCGCAGCAGCCGCAGACCTCGCGGCCGTCGTCGCGGGCGTGGTGCAGCGGCCGAAGGTCCTGGCGCTACGCGCCCATCGGTCGCGCTGGTCTCCTGGCGTCCGGCAGGTTGCGCAACGCGGCCTGCCGTCCGAGTTTCCAAACGGTCTCTTCGCACCGAACGTTCCTAATCGAGCTGTCCGTGGTGCGCTGTGACTTTGTCACAGTGGAGGCGTGAGGTTCGGCCTACACAATGACTCCGCTCGCCCGGTGTCGTCGTGGCGCCGGAGGTTGACGGCAATGCGCTCGCACCGCTCGGCGGCGCTGATCGTCGAGCTGTCGAGTGACCACGTTCGAACTGCGTCATGGAGGATAGGGTGCGCATACGTGTTGTCGGAAATGCCCTCAAGCGGTTCATTCTCTGCCTCGCCGTGGCGTTGCCGCTGGCGCTGCCTCATGTCGCGGTTGCCGGCGAACAAGCCCCGGCCGCGACGCTGCTGTTCTTCCTCAACCCGAACGGCCAGCCCTGCCAGGTCCAGTCGCAGATCATCGACGGCATCCGGCCGCAGATCGAGCAAAAGGCGCGCATCGTTGCGGTCAGCACCGCCGATTCCGCCAGCATGAGCCGGTTCCGGCAATACGGCGTCCGCTACCTGCCGCTGCTGATTCTGGTTGGCGACGACCAGAAGGAAATCAAGCGCTTCTCGCCCGGCATCCAGCCGGCTGAGGAAATCCTGAAGGAAATCGCCGCCCTCGGCGGCAAGACCTCCTGATGCCGCCATGACCTTCCTGGTCGAAGCCCCGTTCGCGTTCGGCGCCGGGCTCCTCAGCGTGCTCAGCCCGTGCGTGCTGCCGGTGCTGCCGATCATCGTCACCGGCGGAAACGACGACCACCGCGCCCGGCCGGTGCTGATCGTGCTCGGGCTGGCGCTGACGTTCATCCTGATGGGCGTTGCCAGCGCGCTGTTCGGCGGCCTGGTCGCCGCCGTCATGCCGCAGGTCGAACGTGGTGCCGGTGTCTTGATCGCCGGGTTCGGCGTGCTGCTGCTGCTCGACATCAACCCTTTCAAGCGCCTCGGCTTTCTCTCTGGGCTTAATTTTGTTGCCGGCGATCGCCTTGGGTCCGGGCTGCTGCTCGGCATGACGCTGGGCGTGGTCTGGATTCCCTGCGTCGGCCCGATGCTGTCCGGCATCCTGGCCCAGGTCGCCAGCCGCGCCGACATGAGCCACGGCATTGCCCTGCTGACGGTTTACGCTGCCGGTTTCGCGGTGCCGATGCTCGCAGTCGGCTATCTGTCGCAGGGAGCCCGCCAGCGCCTGCGCGCGCTGCAGAAGCACCCCTCGGTGGTGCGCGTCGTCAGCGGCGCTGTGTTGATCGTGTTCGGCATCATCATTGCCAGCTCCGGCATGCTGGCGTTTTCGTTCTGACAGTCAGAGCATTTTCCGCACAAGTGGGATCCGGTTGTGCGAAAGAAAATGCGAGATCACAAAGATCGTCCGACTTGGTGCAGTCAGGTCGGATGCGCTAGCGCGCGTCCGGCAGGCCGAGCCCGCGCAGATAGACCAGCATGCCAGCCTCCAGCAGGTCTTCCGGCGGCATCGGCAGCTTGCGGCGGGCACGGTCGCCGCGGCCGAACAACGAGGCGATGCCGTGCGACAGTGACCAGATGTGCAACGCTACCATCGCCGCCGGCGGCCGGTTGGCCGGTGGCACGGTAGCGGCCAGCGCCTCGGCCGCGGTGCGGACCACGGCGAACGCCTGATCGCCCGCCTCGCGCAGCGTCGGCGGATCGTCCGGCGGCACCCCGGCCTCGAACATAGCCGAATAGGCGGCCGGCTCGGCGCGGGCGAACGCCAGATAGGCCTTGCCGAGCCGCTCGAACGCCAGGAACGGGCTGGGCCGCCCGCCGTCCCACGCCGCCTCCAGCTGGGTTGCCAGGCCCTCGAAGCCGCGGCGCGCCACCTCGGCCATCAACTCGTCGCGGTCGCGGAAATGGCGGTACGGCGCCGCCGGGCTGACCCCGGCCCAGCGTGCCGCTTCAGCGATGGTGAAGCCGGCCGGCCCCTTCTCGGCGATCAGTTCGAGGGCGGCGCGAATCAGCGTCTCCCGGAGATTGCCGTGATGATAGCCGCGCGACCCCGAACGACCGTTGTCCTTGGACCAGTTCATGTGATGGTGTCTTACATGACGGCGGCGGCAGCGTCGACATTCGCGTGGCTTGGGCGTGACCCCGGCCGTGCCGCGGCGGGCTTGCGCCGGCCGGGGTGGCGGGCCGGCAATCGCCCCGGCCCATCTGGCTGCGGATCGCCGGCGCGCCGCCCGGTGCCCCGATGATCGGCGCCGGATCACTCCGGCCCGATCATCTTCTCCGGGCGCACGACGGCGTCGAACTCGGCGTCGGTGACGTAGCCGCCGCCGACCGCCTCCTGGCGAAGCGTGGTGCCGTTCTTGTGCGCGGTCTTGGCGATCTTGGCGGCGGCATCATAGCCGATCTTGGGGGCGAGCGCGGTGACCAGCATCAGCGAGCGGTCGAGCGCCGCCTTGATGTTGTCCTCGCGGGCCTCGATGCCCACCACGCAATTGTCGGCGAAGCTGACCGCGGCGTCGGCCATCAGCCGGATCGACTGAAGCAGATTATAGGCCATCACCGGGTTGTAGACGTTGAGTTCGAAGTGACCCTGGCTGCCGGCGAAGGTGATCGATGTCTGGTTTCCGAAGATGTGCACGCACACCATCGTCATCGCCTCGCACTGGGTCGGGTTGACCTTGCCGGGCATGATCGATGAGCCGGGTTCGTTTTCCGGCAGCGACAGCTCGCCCAGCCCCGAGCGCGGGCCGGACCCCAGCAGGCGGATGTCGTTGGCGATCTTGAACAGCGAGGCCGCCACGGTGTTGATGGCGCCATGGGTGAACACCATGGCGTCGTGGGCGGCGAGCGCCTCGAACTTGTTGGGCGCGGAGGTGAACGGCAGCCCGGTGATGGCGGCAATGCGCTCGGCCACCTTCTCGGCAAAGCCTTTCGGCGCGTTGAGCCCGGTGCCGACCGCGGTGCCGCCCTGGGCGAGCTGCATCAAGCCCGGCAGCGTCAGCTCGATGCGGGCGATGCCGTTCTCGACCTGCTTGGCATAGCCGGAGAACTCCTGGCCGAGGGTGAGGGGCGTGGCATCCTGGGTGTGGGTGCGGCCGATCTTGATGATGTGGGCGAACGCCTTGGCCTTGGCGTCGAGGGCGGCCTGAAGGTGGCGCAGCGCCGGCAACAGCTCGTGCACCACCTGCTCGGCGCTGGCGACGTGCATGGCCGTCGGGTAGGTGTCGTTCGACGACTGGCTCATGTTGACGTGGTCGTTGGGGTGGACCGGCTTCTTCGAGCCCTGCACCCCGCCCAGCATCTCGATGGCGCGGTTCGAGATCACCTCGTTGGCATTCATGTTGGACTGGGTGCCGGAGCCGGTCTGCCACACCACCAGCGGAAAATGGTCGTTGAGCTTGCCGTCGACCACCTCCTGCGCGGCGTTGACGATGGCATCGGCCAGCGTGGCATCGAGCCTGCCGAGGTCGCGGTTGGTCTCGGCGCTCGCGCGCTTGACGATGCCGAGCGCACGCACCACCGGCAGCGGCTGCCGCTCCCAGCCGATCTTGAAATTGCCGAGCGAGCGCTGGGTCTGGGCGCCCCAGTAGCGATCCGCCGGCACCTCGATCGGGCCGAAGGTGTCGGTTTCGGTGCGGGTTTGAGGACGCGTCGTCATGGCAATTAGGTCCGCTGGTGTGAAGATCGCGCGCTCATACCACGTCGGCGCGATATTGGGACCCAAATCACGGCGGCCGGAATCCGTGGCCCGACGGCTGGGAATTGCATCCGATCAACTGTGCGTTATTTGACAATGCGAAACCGGCATTTGGTCGCTATCGAACGCGTACGGGTAATTGGCTAAGGGCGCCGTTCGCGCGCGGCCGAATCGAATATGCGAGCAATGTCTATTGCTTAACGCTGCCCGATCTATTTGTAGGAAAATGATTTCCGGAACTTTCCTATCGACCGGAATTGGTATAAATTCTCACATCAACGGATGTGCCCAGCTTCGGCTTGCCCTGGTATGGCTGCGGGCCCATCCAGCTTGGCATTGGGGCCTCGGATTCGTCATCCATGGTTGAGGTGATCAATTTGCGGCGGGCGCGCAAGAAAAAGGCGCGCATCGAGGCCGATGCCATTGCGTCAAGCAACAGGCTGCGCCACGGCCGCACCAAGGCCGAGCGCGCGATTGAGGAGACCCGGCGTGAAAGAGCTGTCCGTGACCTCGACGCCCATAAACGTGAAGGCTGCGATGCCGATGACCACGAAAAGGGCGAATGAGATGAAGAGCCCGGTGGTGAAGCGATCGATCGTGATCGCAGGCCACAAGACCAGCGTCAGCCTCGAGGATGCGTTCTGGGATGCGCTGAAGGAGATCGCCTTGCTGCGCAGGACCACGCTGTCGGACCTCGTCGCCTCGATCGACGGCGGCCGCAACCACGGCAACCTGTCCTCCGCCATCCGGCTGTTCGTGCTCGACCACTACCGCAGCCGCCCGCGCTGATCGTCGCATTTTCGGTCCGAGAACGCCCTGGTGTGGCCGTTCGGGCCCGCGATCCGTTGAAAGGGCTTGCTGCGTTCCTATATCCCGGCCAAGACCGCGTCGCGCATGCGCCGACGGCAAGGATGAAACCCGGCCGCACGGCCGGTGTTTCGTATCCGTTCGCTGAAAAGCCTGCTGTCCATCGGGTTTTTCGACGGAATTGGGCGCCGGGGTCGCGAGCCGACTTCCGGCGTCGGCATGACAGGAAGGAACGATCGATGCCCTGGAGCAACCAGAGCGGCGGCGGCGGACCGTGGGGACAGGGGCCGCGCGGCCCCTGGGGCAGCGGCCCCCAGCCCAGCGGACCCAGCTCGCCGGACCTTGAGGACCTGATACGGCGGGGGCAGGATCGTCTGCGAACCGTGCTGCCCAACGGCTCGTTCGGCGGCCGGGGCATCGCCATCGGCGCCGTCGTCCTGGTCGGCCTTTGGATGCTGTCGGGCTTCTACCGGGTCGAACCCGACGAACAGGGCGTGGTGCTGCGGTTCGGCAAATACGTCCAGACCACCCAGCCGGGCTTGAACTACCACCTGCCCTGGCCGATCGAGACCGCGCTGACCCCGAAGGTGACCACCGTCAACCGCATCGACGTCGGCATGCGCCAGTTCGACGACTCCCGGCGCAATACCGTGGTGCGCGACGTTCCCGAAGAAAGCCTGATGCTGACCGGCGACGAGAATATCGTCGACATCGACTTCACGGTGTTCTGGCAGATCGCCAAGGCCGGAGACTTCCTGTTCAACATCCAGAACCAGGAAGGCACCATCAAGGCGGTGGCCGAGAGCGCGATGCGCGAGGTGGTCGGCCGTCGCGACATTCAGCCGATCCTGACCGGCGCCCGCCAGGCGATCGAAGCCGGCGTCCAGGAGTTGATGCAGAAAACCCTCGACGAGTACGGCGCCGGCGTGCTGATCCGCCAGGTTCAGATGCAGAAGGTCGACCCGCCCAGCCAGGTAATCGACGCCTTCCGCGACGTGCAGGCGGCGCGTGCCGACGCCGAGCGCGCCCAGAACGAAGCCCAGAGCTACGCCAACCGCGTGGTGCCCGAGGCGCGCGGCGACGCCGCCCGCGTCACCCAGTCGGCCGAAGCGTACCGCGAGCGGACCGTCACCGAGGCCCGCGGTGCCGCCAGCCGCTTCACCCAGATCTATGAGGAATACAAGAAGGCGCCGGAGGTGACGCGCGAGCGCCTCTATCTGGAAACGATGGAGCGCGTGTTCGGCAATATGGACAAGGTGATCATCGACCAGAAGCAGGGCCAGGGCGTGGTGCCCTACCTCCCGCTCGACAGCCTGCAGCGGCGCACCAATCAAACCCAGGGGGGAACGCGATGAAGGGCGGAGTCTTCGCTGGAATTGCGTTCGTCATCCTGGCAGCGCTGGTGATCGTCGGCTATTCGGCCACCTTCGTCGTGCATCAGACCCAGTTGGCGCTGGTGCTGCGCCTTGGCGAGCCGGTGCGGATAATCCGCGACCCCGGCCTCGCCTTCAAGCTGCCGTTCGTCGATACCGTCATTTTCTTCGACAACCGCGTGCTCGACCTCGACGCGCCGCCTCAGGAGGTGATCGCCGCCGACCAGAAGCGCATTGTGGTGGATGCGTTTGCGCGCTACCGCGTCAACGATCCGCTGCGCTTCTTCCAGACCGTCGGCACCATCCAGGGCGCCAACACCCGGCTGGCGGTGATCCTCAACTCGGCGACCCGCCGTGTGCTCGGCGAGACGACCTTCACCCAGCTCGTGCGCGACGAGCGCGCGCAGCTGATGTCGCGTATCCGCCAGCAGGTGCTGCCCGAGGCCCGCAATCTCGGCGTCGAGGTGGTGGATGTCCGCATCCGCCGCGCCGACTTGCCGGAGGCCAACAGCCAGGCGGTGTTCGAGCGGATGAAGACCGAGCGTCAGCGTGAGGCGGCCGAGATCCGCGCCCAGGGCCGCGAGCAGGCCCAGCGCATCACCGCGCGCGCCGATCGCGACGTCACCGTGCTGCTCGGCGATGCCAATGCCCGTGGCGAGCAGGTGCGCGGTGAGGGCGACGCCGAACGCAACCGCGTGTTCGCAGACGCGTTCGGCCGCGACCCCGACTTCTTCGCGTTCTACCGCTCGATGCAGGCCTACGAAGCCGGCCTCAAGGCCAGCGACACTCGCCTGATCATCTCGCCCGATTCGGCGTTCTTCCGGTTCTTCAACGATCCGGTGGATCGGAAGCCGGCCGCGCCGGCAAAGCCGTGACGGCAAGACCTTCGGAACCAACGACTCTGGCCCTAAGGTCTTGATCGACATGGGAGACTTTGTTGTCGCACTCGGCTTGATGCTGGCGATCGAGGGCCTGCTGTATGCCGCAGCCCCCGACGCCATGCGGCGGGCGGTTGCGCGTATTCTCGACACCCCCGACGTCGCGTTGCGGATCGGCGGGCTGACGATGGCGGTCTTCGGCGTCGCGCTGGTGTGGATGATACGCGGTTGAGGCGGGCCCGGCGACGTCGGCCGGGCCTCGCAATCCTTGGCTTCGCGATGGGCGGGTCGGACCTGAGGTCCGGCCCGCCCAATGCCATCGGCGCCCGATGCCGGCCGGATTTTCAACGCACGGAGCCCCGGCGCTGTGCGAAAACCCTCCCGAGGTCGAAGCCCGGCCGATCGCCCGGTGCAACGGGCGCGGTTGCCGAAGGTCCCTCGGCAGGGGTTGAATTCGGCGCCCGTCCGCGCCAGCGTCTATCCTGTTCGAAACAAGGAGTTCTGAGCGCCATGCCCTCAACCGCCCGCGCCTCGCGCCTGCTGCGCGCCGGGTTCGCAGCCATGCTCGCGGTGGCCGTCCTGCTGCCGCCCCTCGGCGCGTCTGCCCAGCAGCCAGCGAGCCGCGAGCTTCCCGACGTGGCCGACGTCGTCGACAAGGTGATCGACGCGGTGGTCTACATCTCGACCACCGCCCGCGTCGAAGCCAAGGGCCAGATGCCCCAGCTGCCGCCGGGCTCTCCGTTCGAGGAGTTTTTCGAGGAGTTCTTCAAGAAGCACGGCGGCGAGGGCAACAACCCGCTCGATCCCCACCGCCAGCGCCGGCAGACCTCGCTCGGCTCCGGCTTCGTGATCGATCCGTCCGGCATCATCGTCACCAACAACCACGTGGTCGAAGAGGCCGACGAGATTTTCGTCACCTTCAACGACACCACCCGCCTCAAGGCCGAGGTGATCGGGCGCGATTCCAAGATCGACATCGCGGTGCTGAAGGTGAAGGCCGACAAGCCGCTGAAGGCGGTGAAGCTCGGCGATTCCGACAAGCTCCGGCTCGGCGAATGGGTGATCGCCATCGGCAACCCGTTCGGGCTCGGCGGCACCGTCACCCTCGGCATCGTGTCGGCGCGCAACCGCGACATCAGCGCGGGACCCTACGACAACTTCATCCAGACCGACGCCGCCATCAACCGCGGCAATTCCGGTGGCCCACTGTTCTCGCTCAAGGGCGAGGTGGTCGGCATCAATACCGCCATCATCTCGCCGTCGGGCGGCTCGATCGGCATCGGCTTCTCGGTGCCGTCGGCAACCGCGAGCCCCGTGGTCGAACAGTTGCGCAATTTCGGCGAGACCCGCCGCGGCTGGATCGGGGTGCGCATCCAGCAGGTCACCGACGAGATCGCCGAGGGGCTCGCCATGGGCAAGGCGAACGGCGCTCTGATCGCCGGCGTCACCGACAACGGGCCGGCGGCCAAGGCCGGGCTCAAGGCCGGCGACGTCATCGTGCGGTTCGACGGCCGCGACGTGAAGGAGATGCGGGACCTGCCGCGGGTGGTGGCGGCAACGCCGATCGGCAAGTCGGTCGAGATCGCGTTCCTGCGGGGCGGCAAGGAGCAGTCCGCGAAGGTCATGGTGGACCGGCTCGAAGAGGCCGAAAAGCAGGCCGCGCTCGACAAGCCCGCGCCGCAACAGGCGCCCGCGGCGGAGCAGCCCGGCAAGGTGCTCGGCCTGGAGTTGTCGACGCTGACGGACGAACTGCGCAAGCGCTTCAAGATCAAGGACACCGTCAAAGGCGTGGCGGTCACCGGGGTCGATCGCGATTCCCCGGCCTCGGAGAAGGGCCTGCAGCCCGGTCAGGTGATCGTCGAGGTGGCACAGGAGCAGGTGGCCTCGCCCGCCGACGTGCAGCGCCGGCTCGACGCGCTCAAGAAGGAAGGCCGCAAGTCAGTTCTCATTCTGGTTGCGAACGCTGACGGCGAGTTGCGGTTCGTCGCGGTCGCCGCAAGGTAACCGAGAACGGCGGCGGCGACGCCCGACCCATCAAGCATAACGGCCCAGAACACCCGTGTTCTGGGCCGTTATGCTTGATGGGCCGGGCTGGAGACATCGCCCTACGCATATTCATTTCACCGATCCGGCCACAAAGACTAAATCCTGCGGTCGAATCGGGTCTTCGCCGAAAAATATATGCAAATGGCAGAAATTTTCCGCCGTTAATGACAAAATTCCCGTCCCGGAGGTCGGATTCCGCAGATTTTTGCGCGAATTCCGCAGTCGCGGCCTCCTCGCCAACCGCAGCGACGCGGTCTAGCATCGGGCTTCTTGTGTCGGATCACCCTTGGTAATGATATGATAGCTCAAATGTGCGTTTTCTTGTAGGTTCCGGAACTTTCTCACACTTTGCTCTTGAACCCGCGCCCCCGGTGAACTTGTCTACAAACGCGTGGATTGCCACGAGCCGGTTGGATTTGGGGGAGGGGCTCATGGATGCGATCGACCGCAAGATACTGGCCTATGTCCAAAAAGGCGGACGGGATTCGTACGCCGAGATTGGTGCCGCGGTCGGGCTGTCGATCTCAGCCGTCAACGAGCGGCTGAAAAAACTTCATACTTGCGGCGCGATCCAATTCTGGTCCGCCGCCGTCGATCCGAGGGCGGTCGGCCGGCCGATCCTGGCCTACACCCAGGTGTTGACCGCCGGCGCGCGCAGCGACGACGTCGACGCGTTCCTCAACGCAGTCCGCCGCAACGACGCTGTGCTGGAGTGTCACCACGTGACCGGACGCTGGTCTTATCTGCTCAAGATCCGCACGGAGAGCCTGGAGTCGCTGGAGGCGCTGCTCAGCGGCATCGCCGCGGCGCCGGGCGTGACGCAGACCCACACCGAACTCGCGCTGTCCTCGCTCAAGGAGACCTCAGTGGTTCCGCTGGCGGCGGACGGTACCTGACTGTTGCGCGCCGCGGACCTGCCGCGCGCAGGCTCCATGTGCGGTGCCCCGGCGCCAACGCCCCCGTCCGGCGCCGCGATCCACGCCCGCAGTTCTGCGCCGTCTTATCGTGCACCACCCCCCGCCGACAGCCAATCCGGCCGGCCGCAACGCCCCCACGGTGTGCCGCGTTCGGCCGTCGGCGCGCAGCAGGATCAAGGGCCGGTGCGTCGCAGCACCGGTGCGCGGCACCTCAGTGCGACGCTACGTGCAGTGCGACACCGTGGTCGGCCAGGAGGGTGCGGATCGCCGGCGGCAGCATTTCGTCGCTGAACACCGCGGCGACCTCGGTGATCGACCCCATCCGCACCATCGGCCTTCGGCCGAACTTGGAATGGTCGACCACCAGGAAAGTCTGGCGGGCGTTGCGCAAAATGGCCTGGGCGACGCGCACCTCGTCATAGTCGAAGTCGAGCAGCGTGCCGTCGGCGTCGATGCCGCTGATACCGATGATGCCAAAGTCGACCCGAAAATGGCCGATGGTATCGCACGCCACCGGGCCGATCAGGCCATTGTCGCGGTTGCGCACCTGCCCGCCGGTGACGATGATCTTGAAATCGGTGGCGTTGGCAAGGGTGGTCGCCACATTGAGGTTGTTGGTGATCACCCGCAGGTCCTGGTGTCCGACCAGCGCGCGCGCCACCGCCTCAGTGGTGGTGCCGATATTGATGAACAGCGAGGCGTGCGCCGGCACGTGCGCGGCGACGAGGCGGGCGATGCGCTCCTTTTCCGCAAGGTTCATCACTTGCCGCATCGAATAATCGATGTTCTCGACGCTGGAGGGTAACCCGGCGCCGCCATGGTAGCGCTCGAGCCGGCCTTCGGCCGACATCTTGTTGAGGTCGCGGCGGATGGTCTGGACGGTGACGCCGAATTGCCGCGCCAGCGCCTCGATCGGCACGAAGCCGCGCTGGCGCACCAGCGAGGCGATGCCGTCGCGCCGCGCCTCGACGCTGGCCGGCTCGGCGGCGGTGCGCCCCAAAGGCGGCGCGGACAGGACGGTCACGCTGTCAGCCATCAGCGGCGGCTCTTTTCGGTTGCGGACGGGATCTTCGGTTTTGTGTCACGTCTTGCCCCGGAGAAGAAGACTTCGCCACCTCGCCGGCGGCAATCGAGCCTCCACTCCCGTTAGGTGAGGCCTCAGAAGAGGTTTCGCAACCCCCGTCGATCGTCGTCGCCAGTGCGGACGGCGTTTCCGTCGCAATCTCGACGACCGCCGAAGGAAATTCTTCGACTTTCGAACGATGCGCGACGGCATAAAACCAGTTGCCGTCGCTACGGAACGTGCTCTTATGACTGGACAATGCCGCCGGCAGAGCGGGCAGTATGGGGAGACGGCTGTGACGACCGGGACGATCCTTTCCCAGTGGTATTTCCACCTGCCGAACTTCATCCTCGCGGCGTTGTTCTACACCCTGCTCGGCCGCGTGCTGCTCGGCATGGTGATCGACGCCAATTCCAGCAATTTCATCTGGCGGTTCTTCTGCCGCCTCACCGACCCGGTGGTCGGCCTGGTGGCAGCGGTGACGCCGCGCGCGGCCGCGCCGGTGGTGGTGTGGCTGTTCGCGCTGGTCTGGCTGTTCGCAGCCCGCGTCGCGCTCTATTTCGCGCTGGCGACCTCCAACCTGCTGCCCACCGGGTGAGGATTTCCGATGCCGCGCAACGCCTATTTCGTCGCCATCGCCTTCTTCGCCACCGTCAACGGCCTGTTCAACAGCGCCGTGCTGTCGTTCGTGTTCTTCCATGTGCTGCTGCTGGCGCCGGCGATCCTGTTCGGCTCGGCGCCGCTCACCTTCATGTTCGCCTCGCTGATCACCGCGACCGTGACCATCATCGTCGCCGGCATCCCGGCCGCGCTCTATGAGCGCCTGCGCGGGCTCGACCAGTCGGACGACGTGTCGCTGTGGATCTGGCTGGCCGGCACCGCGCTGCTCACGCTGCCGGCGATGGGACGCTTTCTCACCATCGGCCTGTGAACGGCCAGGCGCCCGCACCCAGCCGATCATCCGGCAACCGTATGATACGGTTTCCGATTGCCCGCTTGGTGAGCAAGGGAAACTGCCTCGCCGAAACGCCCTTGATCGGGAAGGGATTTTTTGGAGACCGCACTGCGGAACTTCTGCCGGCGTGGGCGGATTTCGTATGATCCGCCGGCCGGGCTGGCCGTAAGCTCGGTCGCGGTACCTTTACGGCGTGCCGGCGAACCGCTGTGTTGCTGACGAAAACCCAGCGCGGACCAGGGCGGTGGCGCGGCAACAGCCAAGGTCATGACGAGGGTCCGCGTGTCGGCTCGGCTCGGCAGCGCGGAGGAGCGGCCATGGAGGAGTTGCGCAAGCTCGCGTTTTTCACCGTCGCCAAGGGCAGCGCGTTCGGCCTCTTTGCGATTTTCCTGATCATGCTCGGCTTCAGCGCGGTGCCGACCTTCTCGCTCCGCGCCGGCGGCTTCCTGGCGTTGCTGATGACGATGATCCTGCTGGCGAAAGCCTGGGGCGCGGCGCGGGCGGACTATCGTCGCACCGAGATGTGGCTGCTGCTGCCGCGCCACCACCGTCCGCCCGAGGCCCACGCCAAATGGGCGGTGACCACCGTCCTGCACGATGCCTACATCACCTTCGCCATGCGCTCGGCGGCGCTGGCGGCGGCGTTGCTTGGCGCCGCGCTCGCGGTCCGGCTCGCCGGGTTGCGGTGACCGGCAGCCGAACGCATCATGCCCCGATGGCGTGGAGCACCACCTCGCGCCGGTGCGGCCGGGCGCGGTGCTCGATCAGATAGATGCCCTGCCAGGTGCCGAGCGCGAGCCGGCCGCCCCGGATCGGGACGGCGAGCGAGACGCCGGACAGCATGGCCTTGACGTGGGCCGGCATGTCGTCCGGCCCCTCGCAGCGATGCACCCAGCCGGCGTCCTCCGGCGCCAGCCGGTCGAGCGCGGCGACGAGGTCGGTCTGCACGTCCGGGTCGGCGTTCTCCTGGATGGTGAGCGAAGCCGAGGTGTGACGGCAGAACACCGTCACCACCCCCTCGCCGACGCCGCTGGCGGCGACGAACGCCGCCACCGCCTCGGTCATCTCCACCAGGCCGCGGCCGCGCGTCGCAACCTCCAGCGTGGTCGCGGCCCAGCGGTCGACGGTGCCGCGGGCGATGGCACTTTGGCGAATGGTCACGGCGATCTCCGATCTTGCGCAAGGCTGGCGGCAGCTTTGAACGTGTGCCACGCTGCGAAGCATCAGCAGGCGGGCGCAACACAGACACCCGGCGGCCCCGCCCGGTTCCCGGTATAGACTGGTTTGGGCAGAGTTGTTGTCATGGCCGCGCTCGTCTTTCCCGATGCTACCGTGTTCACCGACGCGGCGATCCGCCCCGACACCAAGGCCTTCAACGCCGATCTCGTTCGCAAGCTCGCCAGCCTGCCCGACCCGTGGTCGTTTCCGGCGGCGGTTGTGCGCGAGCGGCGGGCGCAGGGGCTCGGCCCGATTCCGCTGGCGCCCAAGAGCCCGCGGGCGGAGACCGTCGTCATCAAGGGGCCGGGCGGCGACCTCGCGCTGCGGGTGATCGCGCCGCGCGGGCAGCCGCGCGGGGTCTATCTTCATCTCCACGGCGGCGGCTGGACGCTGGGCGCCGCCGACCAGCAGGACCCGCAGCTGGAGCGCGGCGCCGCCTTCGCCGGCTTCGTCGCGGTGTCGGTCGACTACCGCCTCGCGCCGGAGCAGCCCTATCCGGCCGGACCGGACGACTGCGAGGCGGCGGCGCTGTGGCTGGTGCAGGAAGGCGCCCGGCGGTTCGGCACCTCGCGCTTTGCCATCGGCGGCGAGTCGGCCGGCGCCCACCTCGCAGTGGTGACGATGTTGCGGCTGCGCGACCGCCACGGCCTGACGCCGTTCCGCGGCGCCAACCTGGTGGCGGGCTGCTACGACTTGGCGCTAACGCCGAGCGCGGCGGGGTGGGGCAA
Organism: Blastochloris viridis; assembly: GCF_001402875.1. NCBI lineage: Bacteria > Pseudomonadati > Pseudomonadota > Alphaproteobacteria > Hyphomicrobiales > Blastochloridaceae > Blastochloris > Blastochloris viridis. The sequence continues at coordinate 3,270,615 of NZ_CP012946.1, forward strand.
TGAAAAGCTGGTGATCAACACCCGCGACATCCGCATGTTCGTGCGCAGCTTTTTGTCCAACGGCGGCAATCTGCTCGATGCCGACGTCTCGCCGCTGCGCGCGAACCTCGCCGGCCTGCCGCCGGCGCTGTTCACGGTCGGCACCCGCGACCCGCTGCTCGACGACACCTTGTTCCTGGCGGCGCGCTGGGCGGCAGCCGGGCTGCGGGCGGAGCTGGCGGTCTATCCCGGCGGCTGCCACGCCTTCACGCTGTTCGACTGCGGCATTGCGGTCGACGGCCTCGCCCGCAGCGAGGCATTCCTGGTCGGCCTGCCGTAAGCGGACGTCGCCGGCCATCGGCGACGTCCAACCTCGGCCGGATCGGCCGTCACCGCCGCCAGCTTGGCGGCGGCGGCGGGCCGTGGCGCTCGATGGCATCGACGATCTCACGGTGACGCCGGTCCTCGCGCGTCATGTAGACCGAAACCACGGCGTGGATCGACGGAACGGCCCAAAGTCCTGGAAAGAGCAGGCCAAGCACCCCGCACACCACCAGCAGCACCACATTGCCGATTGCCGCGAGCGGCTGGCCGTTGAACAGCAGCCCGAGCGGCGGCAAGAGAATGGCGAGTATGTAGATCATCGCAGCGAGCCCCTCCCTGGGACCGGGAATGAAATGGGAAGCCCTCGCAGTCATTTCAATCGGCGGAGACGTCGTCCACAAAACTGTCGCACCCGGCCCTGGAGACCAGCGCGGCAAGAGGTTAACGTCCTGGCAAGTTTTGGCAGGGGGTATCAGAATGTGGTCGACACACAAGGGCTACGGCACCGGGCCCGAATGGAGTTCGGCGGCTGAACCTCTGCACATTCTGGACGGGCAGCCGCCGTTCAAGCGCAGTTTCGCCCGCCGCGCGCGCGGCAAATCCGCCTTCGCCAGCCCTGCCCCGGCAGATGCCCCCTCCCGCGGCGGGATTTTCGACGACGACCTGCCGATGCCGCTGCGCGGCACCGGGGCGACGCTGCGCAATGCCGTGCTGGCGGTGCTGGCGCTCGGCCTGGTCGGTGGCGCCGGCGTCGCGGCAAGCTGGTGGATGGCGCAGCCGCCGTCAGCGGTCGTCACCGGAACCGCCGCACCGGCAATCCCGGTCAGCGCCGCGCCGGCAGCTCCAACCGAGGCCGCACCGCCGGCGCTGCCGGCAACCCCGGCGCCGGCAATGGTGGCGCCGAGCGCGGCCGCCCCGGCGACCGAACCGGCGGCCGCACCGGCCGAGGCGGTCGCTCCGGCGGACGACCCAGCCTCCGCACCCAAGGCTGAGGCTCCCGCGTCCGTGCCGGCAGCAACGCCCGAAGCCGCGGTGCCCGAAGCCGCGGCGCCGGTAGCCGCCCCGCCGCCACCCGAGCCGGCCGCTGCACCGGCGGCCGAAGCCGCGGCGCCGCCCGCGCCGGCCGTCAGCTCTCCCGGCGCGGCCGAGCCGGCCGGCGCCGCCATGCCGGCGGCCGAGGCTGCCCAGCCGGAGCCGCTGGCGGAGAGCTCGGTGATCGAGCCGATCATGCCGGCGACCCGGGTTCCGGTGCCGCCGGCGCGGCCGCGGGCCGCGCGCCCGCGGCCGGCCGATGCCGCCCGCCCGGCGGAGGACAATTCGAGCCCGCTGCTGCGCCCGGAAACCGAAGTGTTCTGGAACTGACGGACGCCGCGACTGCGGCGAGCCAAACAGCGAAAAGCCCGGCATGGTGGTGCCGGGCTTTTCGTTTGGGTCGCGCACTTCTCAGGCGGACTTCGCGGTTCCGGAACATCATTCCAACGGCGGCGGCAGCCGGCCGTTGGAATGAGCGCAGATTTCGAAAAATCATCCGGGTTGCGGCCGATCGCGTCGCGATCCGGCAAGAGCGTCGCCGAAAATCCCTGGCCGAGGCCAGGATTTCCGGCGACCGGATTACCGAACTTTGGCCGGATCGGCCGCCCGCCACATCATTCCGCAGCGGTCGAGTGCAGCTGCTCGCGCTTCAAGATCAGCTTGTTCAGCGCCGAGAGGTAGGCCTTGGCCGACGCCACCAGCGTGTCGGGGTCGGCGCCGCGGCCGGTCACCGTCTTGCCGCCTTCCGAGAGCCGGACCGAAACCTCGGCCTGGGCGTCGGTGCCCTCGGTGACGGCGTGGACCTGGTAGAGTTCGAGCTTGGCATCGTGCGGCACCAATGCCTTGATGGCGTTGAACACCGCATCCACCGGCCCGTTGCCCTCGGCCTCCTCCAGCACGCGCGCGCCGTCGACTTCGAGCCGCATGGTGGCACGCTGCGGCCCGTGGGTGCCGGCGATCACCGACAGCGACACCAGCTTGATGCGGTCCTGCGCGGTGGCGATCTCCTGGTCGACCAACGCCTCGATGTCCTCGTCGTAGACCACCTTCTTGCGGTCGGCGAGATCCTTGAAGCGGTTGAAGGCGTCTTCGAACTCGTTGTCGCCCAGTTGATAGCCGAGCTGCTTCAGCTTCTCGCGGAAGGCGTTGCGGCCGGAGTGCTTGCCCATCACCAGCGAGGTCTGCTTCACGCCGACGCTCTCCGGCGTCATGATCTCATAGGTCTGGGTGTGCTTGAGCATGCCGTCCTGGTGGATGCCGCTCTCGTGGGCGAAGGCGTTCCGGCCGACCACCGCCTTGTTGTACTGCACCGGGAACGAGGTCACCGCCGACACCAGCTTGGAGGCGCGCGTCAACATCTCGGTCTTGATGCCACTCGCGAACGGAAGGACGTCCCCGCGGGTCTGGATCGCCATCACCACCTCTTCCATGGCGGCGTTGCCGGCGCGCTCGCCGATGCCGTTGACGGTGCATTCGATCTGGCGGGCACCGGCGCGGAGGCCGGCCAGCGAGTTGGCCACCGCCATGCCGAGGTCGTCGTGGCAGTGCACCGAGAAGATCGCCTTGTCGGAGTTCGGCACGCGCTCGCGCACCATCTTGATCAGGGCGAAATACTCCTCCGGCGTCGTATAGCCGACGGTGTCGGGAATATTGATGGTGGTGGCGCCGGCCCTGATGGCGCTCTCGACCACCTTGCACAAAAAGTCGTGCTCGGTGCGGGTGCCGTCCTCGCAGCTCCATTCGACGTCTTCGACGTGGTTGCGGGCGCGCGACACCTGGGCGACCACCAGCTCATGCACCTCGTCCGGGGTCTTCTGCAGCTTCCACTTCATATGGACCGGCGAGGTCGAGATGAAGGTGTGGATGCGCGGCCGGCGCGCGCCTTTCAGCGCCTCGGCGGCGCGGTCGATGTCCTTGAAGGCGGCGCGGGCGAGGCCGCAGACCGAGGCGTTCTTCATGCGCGCGGCGACCAGCGACACCGCCTCGAAATCGCCGTTGGAGGCGATCGGGAAGCCGGCCTCGATGACGTCGACGCCCATCTCGTCCAGGAGGTCGGCGACCTGCAGCTTCTCCTCCAGCGTCATGGTGGCGCCGGGGCACTGCTCGCCGTCGCGCAGCGTGGTGTCGAAGATGATGACGCGGTCTTTGGCGGTGGACTCGGTCGCGGCGTCGGACTGCGGGTTGGCGGTCATCGGGGCATCCTTATGGTGCAGAGCGCGGGCGCGAGGCCTCGGCGCGTCTAAAGGTCCAGTCTTGCTTGGTTCCGAGAGGTGCTCGAAATCCCCTGAGCGCCCAGGCAAAGCCCGGCCGGCCCTCAGGGGCAGCTAAGGAGCAGGAGCCCGCCGAGCAGCAGAGCATGCCGGACGTCCGCAATCGCGGTCCGGTTCCAGGTGTGGCTCGTCGTCGAGCGAATCACCAAAATGCCCTCTGGTCTCGCGCCATCGGCTGCCGATCGGGTCGGCGCCGCAAACCACGAATGATCGCTTTTAGCGAATGCGCCAATCGCTGGCAAGGCCGCGAAGGGCGAAGGGCAGGGCGATCGGGTGAAGAAAGGGGTGACAAAGGCCTGAAGTGCTGAATCTGTCGGTTCCTCCGATTCGGATGCGGAGGATGGGCGATGGAGCCAGCGGAACCGGACTTTGCCGCGCTTGGGGAAGCTCTTGTTTTCCTGGACTATTTCAAGGACATGCCCGACCCGCGCCAGCGCGGCAAGGTGATGTACTCGCTGGAGGAGGTGCTGCTGCTGTGCCTGCTGGCGGTGCTGGCCGGCGCCGAGACCTTCGTCGACATCGCAAGGTTCGGCGAGACGAAGCTCGACCTGCTGCGCCGGTTCCGCACGTTTCTCCATGGCACCCCCTCGCACGACCACCTCGGCGACATCCTCGCCACCCTCGATGCTGCGCAGTTCCAGCGTTGCTTCGTCGCCTGGGTGGCGGCGGTGACCGGGGCGCCCGCAGACGTGATCGCCATCGACGGCAAGACGCTGCGCCGCTCGGCTAAGAGGGACGCCAAGGCGGCGGTCCACATGGTGTCCGCCTTCGCGGCGCGCCAGCGCCTGGTGCTCGGCCAGGTCAAGGTGGCCGACAAGTCGAACGAGATCGTCGCCATCCCCCAACTGCTCGCTCTGCTGTCGATCGAGGGCGCCATCGTCACCATCGACGCCATGGGCTGCCAGCGCGCCATCGCCGCGCAAATCCTCGCCCAGAAGGCCGACTATGTGCTGGCCCTGAAAGGCAACCAGGGCAGCTTGCGAGAGGACGTCGAGCTGTTCGCCGCCGAGCAGAAAGCCAATGGTTTCAAGGACACAGCGATCAGCCGCCATCACAGCGTCGATGGCGATCACGGCCGCATCGAGACCCGCACCACCACGGTGATGCACGACGTGGCTTGGCTCCGAGACCGTCACGATTGGCCCGGCCTGACCAGTGTCGTCATGGTCGAAAGCATGCGCGAGATCGGCGCCAAGTGCGAGCAGGAGACCCGCTTCTACATCGCCTCGCTGGCGTCCCCGGCCGACCAGCTCGGACCCGTCATCCGCAGCCATTGGGCGGTGGAGAACAGCCTGCATTGGATCATGGACATGGTGTTCCGCGATGACGACTGCCGCGTCCGCACCGATCACGCCCCCGCCAATTTCACCACCCTCAAGCACATGGCCCTCAATCTCATCCGCAAGGCCCCGGGCAAGGATTCTCTCCGCCTCAAGCGAAAAGTCGCCGCCTGGGACGACGACTTCCTCGCAAGTCTCCTGGCAGCGTGATTTTTCACCCGATTGCCCTGGGGCGAAGGGAACGATCGGCCGCCCCGCGACGACGGGACGGCCACGTCCCGGCGTCAGCCGGCCAGATCGTGCACGCTCTCGACCGTGGAGTCGGCCTTAAGGCGGTAGACGATCGGCACGCCGGTGGCGAGTTCGCGCTTCAGGATGCCTTCCGGCGTGAGCCGCTCCAGCACCATCACCAGCGCGCGCAGCGAGTTGCCATGGGCGGAAACCAAGACGCGCTTGCCCTGCAGCACCTGCGGCAGGATGTCCTGCACGTAGTATGGCAGGGTGCGGGCGACGGTATCCTTCAGGCTTTCGCCGCCGGGCGGGGGCACGTCGTAGGACCGGCGCCAGACGTGAACCTGCTCCTCGCCCCACTTCTTGCGGGCATCGTCCTTGTTGAGGCCGGTGAGATCGCCGTAGTCGCGCTCGTTGAGACGCCAGTCGCGGATGGTCTCGAGGTTCGGCTGGCCGATCTCGTCGAGGGCCAGGCGCAGCGTCTCCTGGGCGCGGCTGAGCGCCGAGGTGAAGGCGATGTCGAACTGAAGGCCGAGCGCTTTCAGCTTCTGGCCGGCGGTCTTGGCCTCGGCGACGCCGAGTTCGGTCAGGCCGGGGTCTTTCCAGCCGGTGAACAGGTTCTTCAGGTTCCACTCGCTCTGGCCGTGACGGCAGAGCACGAGGAGGCGCTCGCTCATGGAAGGTCCTTCTCAGATATCCGTGAGGCCGAGCACGTCGGCCATGGAATAAAGGCCCGGCGCCTTGCCGAAGCCCCATTGCGCGGCCTTGAGCGCGCCGCGGGCGAAGATCATGCGGTCTTCGGCCTTGTGGCCGAGGACGATGCGCTCGAACGGACCTGCGAACACCACGTCGTGGTCGCCCACCACGGTGCCGCCGCGCAGCGAAGCAAAGCCGATGTCACCCTCGCGCCGTGCGCCGGTCATGCCGTCGCGGCCGCGGGCGGCGTGGTCGTTGAGCGCGGTGCCGCGGCCCGCGGCCGCCGCCTCGCCCAGCAGCAGCGCGGTGCCGGAGGGGGCGTCCACCTTCATGCGGTGGTGCATCTCGACGATCTCGATGTCGAACTCGGGCCCCAGCGTCGCCGCGGCACGCTTCACCAGCGCGGCGAGCAGGTTGACGCCGAGGCTCATGTTGCCGGACTTGACCAGCACCGCGCTGCGGGACGCCGGTTCGAGTTGTGCCGCCTCCTCCGCCGAGAAGCCGGTGGTGCCGATGACGTGGACGAGGCCGGATTTCGCCGCGAGGGCGGCGTAGGCAAGGCTCACCGCGGGCGTGGTGAAGTCGAGCACGCCGTCCGCCTTGGCGAAGGCGGCGGCGGGATCGTCCAGCACCGGCACGCCCAGCGCCGGCAGCCCGGCCAGCACACCGGCGTCGCGCCCGAGCGTCGGCGCCCCGGCCCGCTCGATCGCGCCAACCAGCATGACGCCGCGCGCCTCCGAAATCGCCCGCACCAGAGCGCGCCCCATGCGCCCGCCGGCACCCACCACCACCAGCCGCAGATCGGCCATCCAAATCCTCCAGGGTTGACGCTTGGCACTGTCGCGCGGCGTCCTGATGAGTCAAGGTCCCGGACCGGCGGCCAAACCGTCAGGCCGGCTGCGCCCCGTCATAGCCCTCGATGATCACCAGATCGACCTCGCAGCCGCGCAACAGGTATTGCTTGGCGTCCTGGTATTCCGTGGAGGCGTAGCAGGCCTTCGCCGCTTCAAAGCTCGGGAATTCCAGCACCACGTTGTGGGGCTTGGAGCTGCCCAGCCCCTCGAACGGGCCGCCGCGGACGATGAAGCGTCCGCCGAATTTGGCGAACGCTACGGCGTTGCGCCGGCGGTACTCGTCGTAAAGCGCCTGCTCATTCACCGCGACCCGCGCGATCCAGTAACCCTTGGCCATCGTCACCTCCGATTGAGCATCGTCGTCCCGGCCACGCGGCGGCATGCGTCGCATCCGCCGCGCGAGCCGGACCGGGAGCAGGACAGAGTAGAACCTGCGCACGGCCCCGGCTCTCCGCTTCGCTGCGGCCGGGGCGACGACGGTTTCTGCCTTCAGATCGCGGCGGCCGCGGCGATCTCGCCGACGATAAGGTCGGCGGCGCGCTTGGGATCGGGCGCTGCGATGATCGGCCGGCCGACGACGAGGAAGTCGGCGCCGGCCCGGATCGCCGCGCCCGGACCCATCACCCGCTTCTGGTCGCCGACGGCGGAGCCGGTCGGGCGAATGCCCGGCGTCACCAGCGCCATGTCGCGCCCGACCACGGCGCGCACCGCCGCGACCTCCTCGGCCGAGCACACCAGGCCGTCGACGCCGGCTTCCTTGGCCTGGGCGGCACGGCGGGCGACGGTGGCGGCGACCGAGGCCTCGACACCGGCGGCGGCGAGGTCGCTCTGGTCCCACGAGGTGAGAACACTGACGCCGAGAATCTTCAGCTCCGAATCGCCTCGCCCGGCGACCGCGGCGCGCATGGTCTGCGGATAGGCATGAACGGTGAGGAACGACACCCCGAGCTCGGCGGCTTTACGGGTGGCGCGCTCCACCGTGTTGGCGATGTCGTGCAGCTTGAGATCGAGGAACACCTGGTAGCCGGCGGCGATCAGCTCGCCGGCGAAGTCGATGCCGCCGGCGATCGCGAGCTCAAGCCCGATCTTGTAGAACACCGCCGATTCGGCGAGCGTCTCGACCAAATGCTCAGCTTCGGCGACGCTCGGAACGTCGAGCGCAACGATCAGGCGTTCGCGGGCCGGTACGATCATGAAGCGCAGATCCCTTGAGGCTCGACGGCGGACCGATGTCGGCGGTCGGGCACCACGCGGTGCCGTCGGTCGCGCCGGCTGGACGCTGATACGCGACCGCTTCCGCTTTTAGCTCAAGCTCGGCGGTAAACCCAGACCCGCGCCGGCGGCACGTTCAGCCAGATACGCCGGGTTACGGTGGCGGTGTAGTCGCCGGCGTCCTTGGGGATCGGCGGCACCACCGCGTAAGTGAACTGGATGAACGGCGCGCCGGGCTGCATCAGCCGGAACGCGGCGTTGAGCAGGGTCAGGCGGTGCAGCAACGGCTTGGTGAACAGCGGCAGCGACGACACCACCGCGGCGGCCGGCTCGGCCAGTTGATGCCGCAGCGTCCGCGTCAAGGTGTAGGCGTCGCCATGCACCACCGTGGCGGTGGGATAGCGGCGCGACATCAGGTGGCTGAATTCGGTGTTGAACTCGACCAGGACCAGACGGCTGGGGTCGAGGCCGCGGGCGATCAGCGCTTCGGTAACTGCGCCGGTGCCGGGACCAAGTTCGACCACGGGCCCAGGCCGGGCCAGATCGACCTGTTCGGCCATGGCCTTGGCCAACGCGCGCCCTGACGGCGCGACGGCACCGGTGGTCAATGGCCGCTGGAACCACGACTGCAGAAAGCGCAGCTCATCGTCGAGGCGCAGCGGCTTCTTCTGTTGGAGCGTTTTCTGGAGCATAACCGGTTTCCGGACGGCCCGGCGAGGTGGAACAGGCTTAAACTGCGGTAACAGGCCGGTCAAGGCGGGGTTCGACCAAACGTCGCATCACTCGCGCATCCCGTCAAAGAATTCCCGAACCTTGGCGAAAAAGCCTGCGGATTCAGGATGGTTCTCCTTGGATGACGCCTTGTCGAACTCCTGTAGCAGTTCGCGTTGCCGCTTCGAGAGTTTCTGCGGCGTCTCGATCACCACCTGGACGTACATGTCGCCATAGGCTTTCGAGCGCAGCACCGGCATGCCCTTCCCCGCCAGGCGGAAGCGCTTGCCGGACTGGGTGCCCTCCGGCACCTTCACCTTGGTCTTGCCGCCGTCGATGGTCGGCACCTGGAACTCGCCCCCCAGTGCCGCGGTCACCATCGAGATCGGCACCCGGCAATACAGGTCCGAGCCCTCACGCTGGAAGAAGGCGTGGGGCTGAATCGACAGGAAGATGTAGAGATCGCCGCTCGGCCCGCCGCGTACGCCGGCCTCGCCCTCGCCGGAGAGGCGGATGCGGGTGCCGTCCTCGACGCCGGGCGGGATGTTTACGCCGAGCGTGCGGTCGCGGGTGATGCGGCCGGCGCCGCCGCAGACCTGGCAGGGGTCGTCGATCACCGTGCCGCGGCCCTGGCAGGTCGGGCAGGTGCGCTCCAGCGTGAAGAAGCCCTGCTGGTGGCGGATGCGGCCGGCGCCGCCGCAGGCGCGGCAGGGCGTCGGGCTGGTTCCCGGCTTGGCGCCCGAGCCGGAGCAGGCCTCGCACGACACCGTGGTCGGGATGCGGATCTGGGCCGATTTGCCCTTGTAAGCCTCGGTGAGCGAGATCTCCATGTTGTAGCGGAGGTCGGCACCACGCTCGCGGCCGGAGGCGCGCGAGCGTGCCCTGCCGCCCACCCCGAACAGATCGTCGAAGATATCGGCGAAGGTATTGGCGAAATCGGCGCCGAACCCGGCCGGGCCGGGTCCGCCCATGCCGTGCTCGAAGGCGGCGTGGCCGAACCGGTCGTAGGCGGCGCGCTTCTGCTCATCCTTGAGGACGTCGTAGGCCTCGTTGAGCTCCTTGAAGCGGTGCTCGGCCTGATCGTCCCCCGGGTTGCGGTCCGGGTGCCACTTCATCGCGAGCTTGCGGAAGGCCGATTTGAGGTCGCCCTCGCTGGCCTCGCGCGCAACGCCGAGAATTTCGTAATAGTCGCGTTTGGACATGGCGGTTATGTGCGGGTGCTCCCGGCTCCGGCGGCGCAATCGGCCGCCGTCGGGGCCTGAACCAGACAGGATCGGACCGGACAGGAAAGGGAAAAGCCCCCACCCGGAGACTTCTGTTGGTCTCGCCGGGTGAGGGCCATGGTCTGCTCCGCGCGTCAGGCCGACTTCTTGTTGTTCTTCTTGTCGTCGTCGACCTCGGTGAACTCCGCATCCACCACGTCGTCCTGCTTGGCACCGCCTTCGCCGGCCCCAGCCTCACCGCCCTGGCTGGCGGCATACATCGCCTCGCCAAGCTTCATCGACACCTGGGCGAGGGTATTGGCCTTGGCCTTGATGGTCTCGGCATCGTCGTCCTTGAGTGCGGTCTTCAGATCCGCCAGGGCGTCCTCGATCACCTTGCGGTCGGCTTCCGACACCTTGGCGCCGTAGTCGGCCAGCGACTTTTCGGTCGAGTGGACCAGAGCCTCGGCCTGGTTCTTGGCCTCGACCACCTCGCGGCGCTTCTTGTCGTCGTCGGCATGGGCCTCGGCGTCCTTGACCATGCGCTCGATGTCGGCCTCCGACAGGCCGCCCGAGGCCTGGATGCGGATCTGCTGCTCCTTGCCGGTGCCCTTGTCCTTGGCCGAGACATTGACGATGCCGTTGGCGTCGATGTCGAACGTCACCTCGATCTGCGGGATGCCGCGCGGTGCCGGCGGAATGCCCATCAGGTCGAACTGGCCGAGCATCTTGTTGTCGGCCGCCATCTCGCGCTCGCCCTGGAAGACGCGGATGGTGACCGCGCCCTGATTGTCCTCGGCGGTCGAGAACACCTGGCTCTTCTTGGTCGGGATGGTGGTGTTGCGGTCGATCAGGCGGGTGAACACGCCGCCCAGCGTCTCGATGCCGAGCGACAGCGGGGTGACGTCGAGCAGCAGCACGTCGCGGACGTCGCCCTGCAGCACGCCGGCCTGGATCGCCGCGCCGATCGCCACCACCTCGTCGGGGTTGACGCCCTTGTGCGGCTCCTTGCCGAAGAACTGCTTCACGATCTCCTGGACCTTGGGCATGCGCGTCATGCCGCCGACCAGCACCACCTCGTCGATCTCGCCGGCGGTGAGGCCGGCGTCCTTCAGCGCCTTGCGGCACGGCTCGACGGTCTTCTGGACGAGGTCGTCGACCAGCGCCTCGAACTTGGCGCGGGTGAGCTTGAGCGCAAGGTGCTTCGGCCCGCTCTTGTCGGCGGTGATGAACGGCAGGTTGATCTCGGTCTGGGTGGTCGAGGAGAGTTCGATCTTGGCCTTCTCCGCCGCCTCCTTCAGACGCTGCAGCGCCAGCTTGTCGCCGCGCAGATCGATGCCCTGCTCTTTCTGGAATTCGTCGGCCAGGTAGTTGACCAGCCGCATGTCGAAGTCTTCGCCGCCGAGGAAGGTGTCGCCGTTGGTCGACTTCACCTCGAACACGCCGTCGCCGATCTCGAGGATCGAGATGTCGAAGGTGCCGCCGCCGAGGTCGTAGACCGCGATGACACCGTTGCCCTTCTTCTCCAGGCCGTAAGCGAGCGCGGCCGCGGTCGGCTCGTTGATGATGCGCAGCACTTCGAGGCCGGCGATCTTGCCGGCGTCCTTGGTGGCCTGGCGCTGGGCGTCGTTGAAGTAGGCCGGGACGGTGATCACCGCCTTGTCGACCGTGGCGCCGAGATAGGCCTCGGCGGTTTCCTTCATCTTCTGCAGCGTGAAGGCCGAGATCTGCGAGGGCGAATAGGCCTTGCCGTCGGCCTCGACCCAGGCGTCGCCGTTTCCGGCGCGCACGATCTTGTAGGGGACGAGCTTCTTGTCCTTCTCGACCATCGGATCGTCGTAGCGGCGACCGATCAGGCGCTTGACCGCGAAGAAGGTCCGCTCCGGATTGGTGACGCCCTGGCGCTTGGCGGGCTGGCCGACCAAACGCTCGCCATCGTCGGTGAAGGCGACGATCGAGGGCGTGGTGCGGGCGCCCTCGGCGTTTTCAATCACCTTCGGCGTCTTGCCTTCCATGACGGCGACGCAAGAATTGGTGGTGCCGAGATCGATGCCGATGACTTTCGACATTGCGGTAAACCTTCCTTCTGCAGCGGACCGGCCGGGCCTTTAGAGCACCCGGATATTGGCTTTAAGTCGCGGAGTGGCGTTGCGTGCCCCCGCGGCCGACCAAAGCGCGGCCCCTCAAGGGTTCGGCGGCTATATAAGGAGCGGGGTTCCACCCCACAAGGGGCGCGTTCTCAGCCGGGCAGCAGAGACGGCCACACCGAGGTACGGCACGACCGTCCATTGAACGGCTTCGGGTGCAGCGTGGTGATCGAGCGGAGGTTGTCGCGGAGCGCCTCGCCGGGCCTCCGGGCCGGCATTTGCCATCCGCCAGCCGCGCACCGAGTCGATGATCGCCGGCCGGGTCTCGCGCAGTGGATTTTCTTGACAATACGGCAAGCCGAAACGCCGGTAACCTGCTCGGGCAGCGGGCCGATCGCGCTGGCTGAAGACAGCAATGCCGAACGGCGGGCGGCAACCGAGGGCCAGGCGGTTTCGACATCGGCGCCGCCGCGGCCGATCGCCGCACACCACGTCAACCGGTGCCGTTGCCGCAACCCGCCTTCGCGTGGTTCTGGCAAATCTTCCCTCCGGCGATATGGTCCCGGTCGGGTCACAATCCTCTGCTTCAAGGCGGCAGAGATTCCTCGGGGCGTTCCGTGCGCAACCAGATCAAGGCCGTCCTCGGTGCGCTCACCGCCTTTCTGGTGCTGCGGTCGTTCGCCCTCGCCAGCTATCACGTGCCGACCGAGAGCATGGTGCCGACCATCGAGATCGGCGACCGCATCGCCGTGAACAAGGCCGCCTATGGCTACAGCCGGTTCTCGCTGCCGGGTGGCGCCCTGCTGCCGCGGTTGCCGTTACCCGACGGCCGGCTGTTCGGCAGCCTGCCGTCGCGCGGCGACGTCGTGGTGTTCCGCCACCCCACCACCGACGTGGACCTGTTGAAGCGGGTGGTGGCGCTGCCGGGGGACCGTGTTCGCATCGAACATGGCCTGCTGATCGTCAACGACACCCCGGCGGCACGGGCGCCGGAGGGCCCGTTCTTCTACCGGGCGCCGGAGGGCTGGGTGGTGCGGGTGGCGCAGTATCGCGAGCAGCTGCCGGCCGGCCGCAGCCACCCGATCCTGAAGCGCACCGATTCCGGCCCCGGCAACGACATGGCGGAGATGACGGTGCCGGCCGGCCATTTCTTCGCGATGGGCGACAACCGCGACAATTCCGAGGACAGCCGGTTCGCCGAAGTCGGTACCGTGCCGTTCGAGAACCTGATCGGCCGGGTCGAGGCGGTGATGTACTCGATCAGCGCCTGCGAGCCGGAGCCCGGCCTGCGCTGCCCGCCGCCGCGCTGGCTGCAGTCGGTCGAATGAGCCAAAATCCGGCGTGACGCGGGGTCCGCCGGTGCGGTCGGAACCCCGTATTCCGGCTGCCGGCCCCGACAACTCGTCCCTGATCGAGGGAATTTCGGCGAGGTGGTTTCCGGGCCCCGAACGGAGCAACCGGAGCCCGACAACCGCCGTCGCATCAGGCCGGCGTCATCCAGCCGATCGCGCCGCCGCCCGGCTGGCGCAGGATGGCAAAGCGGCCCACCGCCGGCACCGTGAACGCCGGCCGGATCACCGTCGCGCCGGCGGCGACCGCCGCCTCGAGGCGCGCCTCGACGTCATCGACCGCGAGATAAGGCATCCAGTTATCCGGCACGCCCTCGAAGTCGGGTCCCGACATGGCGAAGACGCCCGCCACCGGCGTGTCGCCGGCGAACGCCACCCAATAGAGCGAACCGTCGGTCAGGTTATGCTCGGCGAACCGCCAGCCGACGGTCGCCTCGTAGAATGCCCGCACGGTATCGGGATCGCGCGTCATCAGCTCGTTCCAGTAAAAATGGCCGTGGGTCCACATCGCTGCCTCCATCGGTTCATACTGAAGGTAGGCCATTCGCCTCGACGGCGTCATGACGATTCGAACGACTGTCCGGCCAATTCCAACTCGATTCTGAGGAGACACCCCATGCGTCCGCTCGCCGTCGCCGCCCTTGTCGCCGTGTTCGCGGGGCCGGCCGCCGCCGCGGGCCCGGTGTTTCCGCCGGGCACCGCCGCCGGCCTGGTGCCGCCCGCCGGCATGACCCAGGTGCCGGGCATCGCCGCCTTCCAGGACAGCCAGAAGCGGGCGCGCATTCTGATCATCGATCTGCCGCGCGAGGCATATGGCGTGCTGACGCAGGAAATGACCGACGAGTCGCTGACCGCCAAGGGCCTGACGGAGGTAACGCGCGCGACGTCGACGCTGGCGAACGGCCCGGCGCTGCTGCTGTCGGGGCGGCAGTCGGTGGGGGCGGAGACCGTCAACAAGTGGATCCTGATCGCGCGCGGCCCGATGAGCGCGGTGATGGCGACGGCCGAGGTGCCGACCGCGAACGGGGAAGCCTATCCGGTGGAGGCGATGCGCGAGGCGCTGCTGTCACTTGTCTTCAGAACCCCGGCGCCGATCGAACAGCAGGTCGCCGCGCTGCCGTTCCAGGTCGGCGAGCTGGCCGGCTTCAAGCCGGTGCGGACGCTGGGCGGCACCACGCTCTATCTTTCGGCCGGCAGCGGCGATGACAATGGCGGCAAGGAGACCCTGATCGTGGTCGGCCGCGCCGGCGGCGTCCCCGACAGCGAAAAGATGGACATGTTCGCCCGCCGTCTGGTTGGCGGGATGCCGACCGTCAAGAAGCTGCGGGTCGACCGTTCGGAGCCGCAGCGGGTGCGCGGCGTGCCGGGCCACGAGATCCGCGCCAGCGGCGTCGATGCGGCCACCGGCAACCCGGTCAAGCTGGTGCAGTGGATCCGGGTCGAGCGCGGCAGCTATGTCCGCGTCGTCGCGGTGACGCCGGAGGCCGAGTTCGACGCGGTGATGCCGCGCCTGCGCGCGCTGCGCGACGGCATCGAACTCAACTGACCCGGATTGGTCTCAAAGGACCGTTTGGAAACTCCGACGGGGCCGCGCCGGAGCCGATTTCGGGCGCTCCGGCAGGAGCCGATCGAAGAGCGTACCGGGGAGTACGGTCGAGATCGGCGACGAACCGGGCGCCCGAAAGCGGCCCGGCCCTTCGGGTTGCGGGGCGAACGCCGGTCGCGGCGTCAAAAAGCTCGTAGGTACGCCCCGATATCGGTCTTGCTTTCCTCCTGGCGTCCGGCAGTTCGCGCCACAACGCGGCCTGCCGTCCGAGTTTCCAAACGGTCTCTCAGCCCCGATCCGAAGGCTCGCTCGGCGGCGGCGCCTCGGGCGCCACCTTGGGGCCGCCCTTGGCGACGCCGACCAGCGCCGGCCGCAGGATGCGCTCGCCGAGCACGTAGCCGGTCTGCACCACCTGCACCACGGTGCCGGTCGGCACGTCGGGGTTGGGAATTTCGAACATGGCCTGGTGCAGATTGGGGTCGAACTTGCCGCCGGCCGCCTCCACCCGGCGCACGCCGTGCTTCTCCAGCGTCTTGGCCAGTTCGCGCTCGGTGAGTTCGACGCCCTCCACCAAGGTCGTCAACGCGGCATCGCCCGACACCGCATCCGCCGGCACCGCGGCCAGCGCGCGCTCCATGTTGTCGGCGACGTTGAGCACGTCACGGGCGAACGCGGCGATGGCATAGCTCTTGGCGTCGGCGACCTCGCGCTCGGTGCGCCGGCGCAGGTTCTCCATCTCGGCCAGGGTGCGCAGCAGCTTGTCGCGCAGGTCGGCCGCCTCCGCGGCCAGGGCCTCCAGGTTCGGCTGGGGTGCGCTCGCTTGAGTCGCATCCGCCGGGGCCGCGCGGTCCGCCGGCGCGGCGTCCGCGGCGGTCTCGGCAGCCTGCTCGGGATTCAACGGGTGTCCGGACGTCGTCATAACGGCGATCCTGTCTCTGAAATTAACCAATTCCCGCCGGGATATCGGCGGAGAATCGTGAAAAATCAAGCCAGCGTCGGGTCCGGCATCGACGCACCCATCAGCCGGCTGACCACCTTGGCGGTATAGTCGACCATCGGGATGATGCGGGCGTAGTTGAGCCGGGTCGGCCCGATCACGCCGATCACGCCGACGATTTGACCCTCGGCGTTGCGGTAGGGCGCGGCGATGGTGGATGACCCCGACAGCGAGAACAGCTTGTTCTCCGAGCCGATGAAGATGCGCACGCCCTCGGCCACCTCGGCGCGGTTGAGAAGGTCGATCACGCCGCGCTTGGCCTCAAGGTCGTCGAAAAGGCTGCGGATGCGCTCCAGATCCTCCAGCGCCTTAAGGTTTTCCAACAGGTTGGCCTGTCCACGCACGATCAGCTGGCGCTCGCCCGCCGCGCCGCCGGACCAGGAGGCGAGGCCGGCCTGCACCAGACGCTGCGTCAGCTGGTCGAGCTCGGCTTGGCCGGCCGCCAGCCCGCTCGCAATGTCGGCGCGGGCTTCGGCCAGGGTGCGGCCGCGGATGCGGGCGGACAGGAAGTTCGAGGCCTCGACCAGCGCCGACGCCGGCAGGCCGGGCGGCAGCATCACCACCCGGTTTTCGACCTGGCCGTCATCGGCCACCAGCACCAGCAGCGCCTTGGTGGGGTCGAGCCCGACGAACTCGATGTGCTTGATACGGGTGTCGGACTTGGCCACCAGCACCACGCCGGCGCCGCGCGACAGCCCCGACAGCAGCGTCGAGGCCTCGGCGAGGATGCCGGCCATGGTGCGGCCCTCGCCGGCCACCTGCGCCTCGATCGAGGAGCGCTCCTCGGCCGAAAGGTCGCCAACCTCGAGCAGGGCATCGACGAAGAACCGCAGGCCGGTTTCGGTCGGCAGCCGCCCGGCGGAGATGTGCGGGGCGTAAACCAGGCCGGCGTGTTCGAGGTCGGCCATGACGTTGCGCACCGAGGCCGGCGACAGCGGGGTCGTGATCAGCCGCGCAATGTTGCGCGAGCCGACCGGCTCGCCGGTGGCAAGGTAGCTCTCGACGATCTGTTTGAAGATTTCGCGCGAGCGCTGATCGAGCTGCGACAAGGTGGCGTGTGGCACGACGACGGGACGTTCGATCGACAAGGGACTGAACTCCTTCGCCCCTAATGTGTCGTCCGCGGGCGCTCGCCGCAAGGCCGCTGGCGCGGTCGGTGCCTCCGGCGAGCGCCGTGCGCGGTGGCGCAGTCGGAAAATCCTGCTTAGAAGAACACGATCTTAGCCCAGGAGTCGTTCCATGCGTCCGTCCCGCCGCGCCCCCGACCAGATGCGCCCGGTGTCCCTTGAGCGCGGCGTTGCGCGTTACGCCGAGGGCTCCTGCCTGGTGAAGTTCGGCGAAACTCACGTCCTGGTTGCGGCGACGCTTGAGGACAAGATGCCAATGTGGCTGAAAGGCCAGGGCCGCGGCTGGATCACCGCCGAATACGGCATGCTGCCCCGAGCCACCCACGAGCGCACCCGGCGCGAGGCCTCGACCGGGCGGCCTTCCGGCCGCACCCAGGAAATCCAGCGTCTGGTCGGCCGCGCGCTGCGCGCGGTGGTCGACCTGCCTTTGATGGGCGAGCGCCAGATCACCATCGATTGCGACGTGCTGCAGGCCGACGGCGGCACCCGCACCGCGGCCATCACCGGCGCCTGGGTGGCGCTGCACGACTGCTTCAATTGGATGAAGGCGCGGAGCATGATTTCGCGTATCCCGCTCAAGGACCACGTCGCCGCGGTGTCGTGCGGTATCCATGACGGCGTGCCGGTGCTCGACCTCGACTATCTTGAGGATTCCAACGCCCACACCGACGCCAATTTCGTGCTGACCGGCGCCGGCGGCATCGTCGAGATCCAGGGCACCGCCGAGAAGGAGCCTTTCTCCGAGGCCGAATTGCTGGCGCTGATGGCGCTGGCCCGCACCGGGATCGGCGAACTGGTGGCGTTGCAGAAGCAGGCGGTGGCCTGATCATGGGTCATCACCCCGCGCGCCGCTGCGAGGGCCGCCTCGTCGTCGCCACCCACAATGCCGGCAAGCTGCGCGAGATCGGCGAACTGCTCGCCCCGTTCAAGATCGAGCCGGTCTCGGCGGCCGACCTCGGCCTTGCCGAACCGGCCGAGACCGGCACCACCTTTGCCGAGAACGCCCGCATCAAGGCCCAGGCGGCCGCGGTCGCCGCGAACTTGCCGGCTTTGGCCGACGATTCCGGGCTCGCGGTGTGGGCGCTGCACGGCGCCCCCGGCGTGTTCTCGGCGCGCTGGGCGGGCGCGGGCAAGGACTTCATGCCGGCGATGGCGAGAATCGAGGCCGAGCTTGCCGCCCGCAACGCGCTGACGCCGCAGGCGCGCATCGCCCGCTTCGTCGCCGCGCTCTGCCTGGCCTGGCCCGACGGCGAGGTGGTGGCGGTCGAGGGCGCCATCGACGGCGCCATCGTGTGGCCGCCGCGCGGCGAACTCGGGTTCGGTTATGATCCGATCTTTCTTCCCGATGGCGAGACGCGGACATTCGGCGAAATGAGCGCCGAGGAAAAGCACGGCGTCGATTGGACGGCCGGCCGTGGCCTGTCGCACCGTGCCCGCGCCTTCCTGAAACTGGCGGAGGCGTCATTTGTCCGAGAATGATGCAGGTCCGGGCTTCGGCGTGTATCTGCACTGGCCGTTTTGCCTGGCCAAATGTCCCTATTGCGACTTCAACAGCTTCGTCCGCCACGACGATATCGACGAGGCGCGGTTCGCCCGCGCCTTCACCCGCGAGATTGCCGCCACCGCCCAGCGCATCGGCCCGCGCACGGTGCGGTCGATTTTCATCGGCGGCGGCACACCCTCGCTGTTGCAGCCGGCCACGGTGGCGGCGCTGCTCGAAGCGATCGCCGAGCAGTGGTCGTTCGACGACGACATCGAGATCACCATCGAGGCCAACCCGACTTCGGTCGAGGCGACCCGGTTCCGCGGCTACCGCGACGCTGGCGTCAACCGCGCCTCGCTCGGCGTGCAGGCGCTGAACGACGCCGACCTTAGGGCGCTCGGCCGCATGCACACCGCGAAGGAGGCGCTGGCGGCGCTCGAGATCGCCCAGGGCGTGTTCGGGCGGGTGTCGTTCGACCTGATCTACGCCCGGCCGGGCCAGACCCCGCACCTTTGGCAGCAGGAACTCACCAGCGCGCTCGCGCTCGGCACCGAGCACCTGTCGCTCTACCAGCTCACCATCGAGGAGGGCACGCCGTTCTTCGCCCTCAATGCGGCCGGCAAGATCGTGCCGCCCGACGCCGACCTTGCCCGCGAACTGTTCGACCTCACCCAGGCGGTGACGCGCGATGCCGGTCTGCCGGCCTATGAGGTGTCCAACCACGCCCGGCGAGGGGCGGAGAGCCGGCACAATCTGATCTATTGGCACTCGGGCGAATATGCTGGCATCGGCCCCGGCGCCCACGGCCGGCTGGCGGTCGGCGGTCGGCGGCGGGCGCTCGCCGCCGAGCGGAACCCCGAGGCCTGGCTTCAGCGGGTCGAGGCCGGTGCGACCGGCACCGTGGTCGACGACGTGCTGAGCCGGGAGGAGATCGGCGACGAGTTCCTGCTGATGGGGCTCCGGCTCGCCGAGGGCATCGACCTCGGCCGCTATTCGGACATGGCCGACCGCCGCATCGATCCGGAGCGAATCGCCCAGCTCATCGAGTTCGGCTTCGTCGAGACTATCGGCGACCGCCGCCTGCGCGTCACCCAGGCGGGGTTTCCGATCCTCGATGCCGTGGTAGCGGACCTCGCCGCGTAAGCCGCCCCGCTGCCGGGCGGCTCAGGTCGTGACGAACGCCTTGGGCGAAGGCGAGATGATGCGCGAGGTGCCGGCGCCGATCTGGTGCACGGCGAGCCCGCGCTCGCAGGTACCGTCCGACCGGAACCGGAAAATGCCGTCCACCCCCGAGAAGCCGGACGGATTGGTCAGCACGCCTTCCGAAAAGCGCTGCGAGCCCTGAGTCTTGACCAGCGCCGCCACCAGCGACACCGCGTCATAGGACAACGACGCCGTCCGCACCGGCTCGCTGCCGAACTTGGCATGGTAGCGCTGGGCAAAGCCGCGGAAGCCGGCATTGTCCGGAGCGGCGTACCAGGCGCCGTTGAACGCCGCGTCGCGATGGACGCCGGGATCGTCCCACAGGCCGGTGCCGATCGGCACGGTCTTGGCGGTATCGACCCCGGCCGCCTTGAGCTGGTTGATCACGGCGAGCGCGGCGTCGCGGTTGTCGGGCAAGAACACGCAGTCGGCCTGCCGCGCCACCGCCGCGACCTGCGCGACCGCACTCTGGGTCTGGCCGGCGTGATAGCGCGCCAAGCCGAGCACCCGCCCGCCGCTCTGGGCCACCGCCTGCTGGAACTCGGCCTCGACCACCTGGCCGTAGGCATTGTCCGGCAGCAGGGCGACGAACGACTTGCGGCGCTGCTCCGCCGCATAGCTGACGATGCGGTCGACATCGGAGGCCGGCAGAAAGCTGAGCAGGAACACGCCGCGGGTGGCGACCTGGGCGTCGGTGGAAAACGCGATCACCGGCACGCCGCGCTGCCGCGCCACCTGGCCGGCCGGCCGCACCGCCACCGCGAACAGCGGCCCGAGCAGGATCTCGCAGCCCTCGGCCAGCGCCTGCTCGGCCGAGCTCTGGCCGCCCTGGGCGGAACCGCCGTCATCCTTGACGATGAGCGAGATATCGGGGGCGTTGAACTCGGCCAGCGCCAACTCGGCGGCGTTGCGCAGCGATTGCGCCGCTGCGCCGGCATTGCCGCTGGCCGTCAGCGGCAGGATCAGGCCGACGCGAACCGAGCCGCTGCCGATCGCGGTCGACGCCGGCTTGGCCTCCGGCGGCGGCGCCGGCGCGTCGCTGAACACGGTGCTGCTCTGGCACGCCCCGAGCGAAGCGGCGAGGCCGAGGGTTGCGCCAGCGCCCGCCAACTGCAGCGCGCCGCGGCGCGAGACCTGCCTTTGCTTGGCACGGGTCGCGATGCACATTCCCTTGCTCCGCGTTGGTGGCGCCGACGGTTAAGCGTGCGATCACCACGGAATTCTGTCAAAACGACGGTTACGTCCCATCCGTAAAGGGGGCGTCGGCTGTGGACAAGCGGTATCCGATGGCGAACCCCCACGATCAGGCGCGATCGTTTCTGATCGGCAACACCTCAATTCACGCCCCCAAGGCGCGGGCCGGCCTGCACGTGGTGGCGACCCCGATCGGCAATCTCGGCGACATCACGCTGCGCGCGCTGGAAACGCTGGCCGGCGCCGACCTGATCGCCTGCGAGGACACCCGCATCTCGAGCCGCCTGCTCGCCCGCTACGACATCCGGGTCCCGCTGCTGCCGTATCATGAGCACAACGCCGCCGAGATGCGCCCGCGCCTGCTCGCCCGGCTGGCCGAAGGCGCGGCGGTGGCGCTGATCTCGGATGCCGGCACCCCGCTGGTGTCGGACCCCGGCTACAAGCTGGTGCGCGAGGTGGTCGCGGCCGGCCACACCGTCGAGGCGCTGCCCGGCCCCTCCGCCCTGCTCGCGGCGATGGTGGTGTCGGGCCTGCCGACCGACCGCTTCCTGTTCGAGGGCTTCCTGCCGCCGAAATCGGCGGCGCGGCGCGGCCGGCTGGCCGAGCTCGCCGCGGTGCCGGCGAGCCTGGTGGTGTTCGAGACCGGCCCCCGCCTCGCCGACAGCTTGAAGGACATGGCCGAGACGCTCGGCCCGAGCCGCCCGGCGGCGGTGTGCCGGGAGCTGACCAAGCTGCACGAGGACGTCCGCCGCGGCACGCTGGCCGAGCTGGCCGAGGCAATCGCGGGCCTTGAGCCCAAGGGCGAGATCGTGGTGGTGGTCGGCCCGCCGCTGCCGGTGGCGGCCCCGGCCGACAGCGACATCGACGCCGCGCTGGCGACGGCGCTGGCCGCCGCCTCGCTGAAGGACGCCGTCGCCGAGGTGGCGGGTGCGCTCGGCCTGCCCAGGCGGCAAGTCTATCAGCGCGCGCTCGAACTGACCCGCGAGCCCCACCATGGCTGAGCGCAAGCGGCCGTCCCCAGTCACCCCCGCCCGCACCCTGGTGAAGCCCGGCGACATCAAGGCGCAGCTCACGGCCGACCAAGCGGTGGCCTCCGGCGGCCGCCGGCTGGTCGGCCCCGGCGAGGTTGGCAAGCCCGACGCCGGTCGGCGCGAGAGCTCCGCGCCGGGCGAGCCGGCGCCGGCTAGGCTGGCCGCGCACGGCTTCGGCCTGTCGGCCGAAAGCGTCGCGGCGGCGCTGCTGGTCGGCAAGGGCTACCGCATCCTGGCGCGGCGCTGGCGCTCGCCGTTTGGCGAGATCGACATCGTCGCGCGCAACCGCTCGACCGTGATCTTCGTCGAGGTCAAGGGGCGCGGCGCGCTGGATGATGCCGCCTATGCGGTTACGCCGCGCCAGCGCCGCCGCATCATTGACGCCGCCTCGGCCTGGCTGGCGGCGCGGCCGGATCTCAACGGGCTCGACGTGCGGTTCGACGTGGTGCTGGTGGCACCGCGCTCGCTGCCGCGGCACATCCCCGCCGCATTCGATATCGATGGATAAAGCCATGACTCTTCGCGTTGCCGTGCAGATGGACCCGATCGAGCGGATCAACATCCGCGGCGATTCCACGTTTGCGCTGCTGCTGGAGGCGCAGGCCCGCGGCCATGCGCTCGGCTACTATACGCCCGACCGGCTGGCGATGGCGGGCGGCAAGGTGTTCGCCGCGGTCCAGCCGCTCGCCGTCAAGGATGTCCAGGGCGAGCATTTCACGCTGGGTACGGCCGAGCGCGTCGATCTTTCGACCTTCGACGTCATCCTGATGCGGCAGGACCCGCCGTTCGACCTTGCTTACATCAGCTCAACCCATTTCCTCGAGCGCATCCACCCCAAAACGCTGGTGGTCAACGATCCGGCGGCCGTGCGCAACGCGCCCGAGAAGCTGTTCGTCACCGAGTTTCCCGAGCTGATGCCGCCGACCCTGATCAGCCGCGATCGCGACGAGATCCAGGCGTTCCGCGCCCGGCACGGCGACGTGGTGATGAAGCCGCTCTACGGCCACGGCGGCGCGGCGGTGTTCCGGCTCCATGCGCAGGACGCCAATTTCGGCTCGTTCTTCGACCTGTTCTCGGCCACCTTCCGCGAGCCGTGGGTGACGCAAGCGTTCCTGCCCAAGGTGGCCGAGGGCGACAAGCGCATCATCCTGATCGACGGCGAGGCGGCGGGCGCGGTCAACCGGGTGCCGCAGGTCGACGACATCCGCTCCAACATGGTGCGCGGTGGCGCCGCGGTGGCGACCGACCTCACCCCGCGCGAGCGCGAGATCTGCGCAACCATCGGCCCGGCGCTGAAAGCGCGCGGCCTCATCGTGGTCGGCATCGACGTGATCGACGGCTATCTCACTGAAATCAACGTCACGTCGCCGACTGGCATCCGCGCCATCAAGGCGCTTGGCGGGCCCGATCTCGCCGCTGGGGCTTGGGATGCGATCGAGGCAAAGCGGCGCTGAGCGCCCGCCTTCGCAGGGCGATTTGCCGGTTGCCACCGGCCACACGAGCCGGGGACTCTACCCGAACGCGGACGGTTCAAGTTACAAGGGGTGCCCGCGCCGAGGAGGCTGAAATACCCCTCACCGGGCTCGGATTTCGCTTCGCTGATCCTCGCCACCCTCTCCCGCAAGGGGAGAGGGAAAAGACGCGGCCCTGGCCAACGGCGATTCCGAACTGATCAACCAGGAACCGTATCAGAAGCGGTAGTTGAAGCCGACCCGCAGCATGTCGACGGCGCTCTTGTCGAGATTGGGCTGCGATGCCCCGCCGACGTCGCGGAAGCTGCCGAAATCGAGCCGCAGGAATTCGATCCGGGCCGACAGGTTGGTCGTGAACGACCGCTCGGCGCCGCCGCCCACCACCCAGCCGGCCCGCGTCTTGCCGGCGGCCGCGTCGCTGGCCTCGATCGCGGAATCCTCGATCGCGACACCGCCGGTGCCGTAGAGCAGCACCCCGCCCAGGGTATGGCCGGCGCGGCCGCGCACGGTGCCCCAACCGCCGCCGAACTCGCCGCGATAGGTCTGGCCGTCCCAGATGTTGTGGTCGATGCCGGCGTGGGCGAAATAGGAATCGCCCTCGATGCCAAGGAGGAGGGCGCCGAACTGGAAATCATAGCCGGCGCTGCTGCCGCCCTGGAACGTCCACCCGGTCGGCTTCGTCACCATCTCCGGCGCCGACGCCTCGCTCGCCTCGGCAGGCGGGCGTTCCTGCACCTCGATGGCGAATCCAACGTCCATCGCTGCGACCAGGATCAAGGCCGCTGCGAACCCCGCTCTAATCATACCGGCACACCCCCTCTTCCGTCGAGTTTTCGCGCTTGGTGCGGGTTCAACGATGCCGTGAGGGCGGAACTGCGAATTGGCAACAGCGCCAAGTTGAATTTATTACGACGATTCGCGGCCATCGTCAGTGCGCAAATCCCTTAGACACTCTGAGGTTTCGGTTAGCGACTGGA
The DNA here is from genome assembly GCF_001402875.1 of Blastochloris viridis. Lineage (NCBI taxonomy): Bacteria > Pseudomonadati > Pseudomonadota > Alphaproteobacteria > Hyphomicrobiales > Blastochloridaceae > Blastochloris > Blastochloris viridis. The sequence continues at coordinate 3,294,872 of NZ_CP012946.1, forward strand.
TAGTGCTCGGCAAATCCGCCGGTTTCAAGCCCCTAGACCGTATCGCCCGCCGCTGCTGGACTTTGCGGAAACTCATTATTAACCGCGATGCCGCGGCGGGTGCCAGCCGCTGCGGCGGCGGTGATTGTTGCCTCCCGGCTCGGCCGCACGCTACCTTGCATAGCAGATGCGGGGGCGGGCATGGTCCAGCGTGTGGCGACGGTGGCGTTCCAGGGCGTCGAGGCCCTGCCGGTCGATGTCCAGGTCCAGGTCGCGCCGGGCCTGCCGGCGTTCCACCTTGTCGGCCTCGCCGACAAGGCGGTGTCGGAGGCGCGCGAGCGGGTGCGCGCCGCGCTGATCGCCTCCGGCCTCGCCTTGCCGGCCCGCCGCATCACCGTCAATCTGGCGCCGGCCGACCTGCCCAAGGAAGGCTCGCACTACGATCTGCCGATCGCGCTCGCCTTGATGGCGGCGATCGGCGCCATCCCGTCCGACGCCCTCAACGGCTATTCGGTGGTGGGGGAACTGGCGCTCGATGGCCGCATCGCGCCAGTCGCCGGGGTGCTGCCGGCGGCGATCGCCGCCAATGCCAGCGGCCGCGGCCTGATCTGCCCCGGCCCGAGCGGGCCGGAGGCGGCCTGGGCCAGCCCCGACATGGACATCCTGGCGCCATCGTCGCTGATCCAGCTTGCCAACCACTTCAAGGGCACCCAGGTGCTGTCGCGCCCGGCGCCGCAGGTGATGACCGCCGGCGCACCGCTGCCGGACCTCGCCGACATCAAGGGCCAGGAGAGTGCCAAGCGCGCGCTGGAGATCGCCGCCGCCGGCGGCCACAACCTCCTGATGGTCGGCCCGCCCGGCGCCGGCAAGTCGATGCTGGCGCAGCGCCTGCCCTCGATCCTGCCGCCGCTCGCCCCGGCCGAGCTGCTCGAGGTATCGATGGTGATGAGCGTTGCCGGCGAGCTTCAGGGCGGCGCGCTCACCGACCGCCGGCCATTCCGGGCGCCGCACCACTCCGCCTCGATGGCGGCGCTGGTCGGCGGCGGTCTGCGCGCCCGCCCGGGCGAGGTGTCGCTCGCCCACAAGGGCGTGCTGTTCCTCGACGAACTGCCGGAGTTCCAGCCGCAGGTGCTCGATTCGCTGCGCCAGCCGATCGAGACCGGCGAGGTGGTGATTGCGAGAGCCAACCACCGCGTCACCTATCCCGCCCGCTTCATGCTGGTGGCGGCGATGAACCCGTGCCGTTGCGGCGAGGCGGACACCCCCGGCTACACCTGCCGGCGCGGCGCCAATGAGCGCTGCAAAGCCGACTACCAGAGCCGGCTGTCCGGGCCGCTGCTCGACCGCATCGACCTCACCATCCAGGTGTCCGCCGTCTCCGCCGCCGATCTGGTGCTGCCGCCGGCCGCCGAGGGCTCGAAGGAGGTCGCCGCCCGCGTCGCCGCCGCCCGGACGCGGCAGATCGAGCGCTTCGCCGCGCTCGGCCTGCCGCAGCTCCTCACCAATGCCGAGGCGAACGGCGCGGTGCTGGAGGACATCGCCCGCCTCGACGGCGCCGGCGTCGCGCTGCTGCGCGAGGCGGCCGACGTGCTGCGGCTGTCGGCGCGCGCCTACCACCGGGTGCTGAAGGTCGCCCGCACCATCGCCGACCTCGACGGCGCCGACACCGTCGGCCGCCTTCACCTCGCCGAGGCGCTGTCCTACCGGCCGCCGGCGGACGGCGCGATGCAGGCGGCCCTGGGCAAAACGCCAACCCAGGCCGGCGCTACCGGGGCGACCGGATCCGCCGCATGGTCTCCTCGATGAATGCAGCCTTGCCGCGGCCGTAGGCGATGCGGTTGCCCGGATGATCCGCTGCCAGCCGCCGTTTCAGCGCGGCATCGGCGGCGGTGCGGTCCGGGTCGGTGATCAAGCTTATCGCCCATCGACGGTTTTTCGCGCGTCGGCGTCAGCGGCACGCCAACCTTTCGCTAACTAAGACGTTAAGTCAACGGCAGCGGCAGGGCGTATCCCGGCCTGGTCGATACGTCCGCGCAAGGTTGATCGGCGAGGCTGCATCGCGACGCTACGGAGAAGCCTCATGCGACGTCTGACGACCCTCACGCGCCTTGAACCGGCCGGCCGGTTCGGCCGCATGGCTGGATGCAGCGCCCGGCGGCTTGCGGTACCGGCCGCCGCCGGCGCGTGGGCGATCGTCGCGATGGCGGCACCGGCCGGCGCGGCCGAGAGCGGCTCCGCCGGCACCGGGGTGGCGATCGCCGCCGGGCTGATGGCGGTGGCGGTGGCGGTCGGGCTCGGCGGCGCGCTGGCGATCGTGCGCATGAAGTTCAACCAGCGCCTCGCGGCGCGCGACCGCGCCATTGGAAGCCTCACCCAACGCTTGGTGGTGGCCGAGCAGTCGCTGCGAGCCGGCACCTCGGTGATGTTGGCCGACACACAGCCGCCGACGACGCCGGACATGGTGCTGGCCCAGCTCGCCGACGCCCGTGAGCGCGCCGAGGCGGCCAGCCAGGCCAAGACCCGCTTTCTTGCCATCGTCAGCCACGAGGTCCGCACGCCGCTCAACGGCATCCTCGGCATGACCGACCTTCTGCTCGAAACGCCGCTGACGCCGGAGCAGCAGACCTATGCCTCGGCGGTAAAAACCTCCGGCGAGGCGCTGCTCGGACTGATCGAGGAGATCCTCGACTTCTCCAAGATCGAGGCCGGCCGGCTCGACCTGCAGCTCATTTCGTTCAACCCGGCGCGACTGGTGCTGGAGACGGTCGAGCTGATGGCGCCGCGAGCCCAGATGAAAGGCATCGAGCTGGTCGCCGACCTCGACGACAACGTGCCGCGGCGCGTGCTGGGCGATCCGGCGCGGCTGCGCCAGGTGCTGCTCAACCTGATCGGCAACGCCGTGAAGTTCACCGAGAGCGGCGGCGTGAGCGTCGCGCTCGCCGCCGCCGCCGATGGCCGGCTGGCCTTCAAGGTCGCCGACACCGGCCCCGGCATCGTCGCCGCGGACCGCGCCCGCATCTTCGCCGAGTTCGAACAGGCCGAGTCCCGCGCCAGTCGCCGCCACGGCGGCGCAGGCCTCGGCCTCGCCATCGCCGAGCGCATCGTGCGCGGCATGGGCGGCTCGATCTCTCTGGAAAGCGAGGCGGGCCAGGGCTCGATATTCTCGTTCGTGGCGGCGCTGCCGGCGGCGGCCGAGGCCGACCCGTCCGCACGGCCCGACCTCGCCGGCAAGGTCTATCTCCTGGCCACCGCCTCGCCGGTGCTGGCGCCAGTGCTGAAGACGCGGCTGGCCGCCTGGGGCGCCACGGTGGTGGTTGCCGCCGACGCCACGGTCGCCGCGGCGGTGCTGTCGGATCGGGACTGGGACGCGGTGATCGTCGACCGCGGCCTCGGCCTCGGCGAGGCCAAGGCGCTCGGCACCGCAGCCCGCCCGCGCGCGCCGCGCCGCATCGTGCTGGTCACGCCGCTGGAGCGGCCCGAACTCGCCGACCTGCAGGCGGCCGGCTTCGATGGCTATCTGGTCAAGCCGGTGCGGCCGACCTCGCTCGCCGAGCGGCTGTTGCCGAACCTGCCGGCGGCGCTGGCGCCGGCATTGATGGCGGCGGACGACGACAGCAAGACCGCGGGCCGGGCCGAGGCGATCGGCCCGCTGTCGGTGCTGGTAGCCGAGGACAATGAGATCAACGCATTCCTGACCCGCACCCTGCTGGTCAAGCTTGGCCACCGGGTGCAGGTGGTCGGCGACGGCGAGGCGGCCATCGCCGCGGTCGGCGAAGCCCACGCCAGCGGTACGCCGTTCGACCTGGTGCTGATGGACGTGTCCCTACCGAACGTCGACGGACTGGAAGCAACCACGCGGATTCGGGCGCTGGGCGAGGCCGGCCGCGTGCGCATCGTCGCACTCACGGCCAATGCCTTCGCCGAGGACCGAGCCGACGCGCAGGCCGCCGGCATGGACGGCTTTCTGACCAAGCCGCTCGACCCCGACAAGCTGAAGGCGGCGCTGGCCGAGGCGAGCCGCGAACAGCGCGCAGCGGCGTGAGCCGGCCGGGTCAGCCTCGCGTCGTGGGTCGGAAGCGGGTTTGTCGAGAGCCCAGATCAGAAGGTTTCGTTGACCGGATTCAGGTTTCCGGCCTGATCGGTCGGATTTCGTATCCGGCGGGCGTGGACCATCCGCAGCCGCCGCCGTGCAGACGAAAGACCGGCACCGACCAAAGGTGAAGAACCGAAAGACGAACACTCATTCGGGCGCGGTGTTCCCCGGCCTTTTTGCCATCGCCAGGAAAACCACGCACAGTGGTCCTTGCCCGCGCGGCAGTATCGCCGCCGGAGACGGCGACGATGTGCAATGCAAAATCCACGCAAATTTGCCGCCGCGTTGGCGCCGCCGCGCCCCGACGTCCCCGGCCGCGCCGAGGCGCCACCAGCACAACCGAACCGGCGCACCGGCGACTACGCGATTTTTGACGCGGAATTAAGCGGCATGCGGCGCGGCTGCGCGCCGATGCCAAAAAAATTCAGCGCTTTGTCTGCAGTTTTGCGAGCGCCTATTGCGGGAACCTGACGGCGGCCGGCCAAAACACCTGTGACAGATTTGCGCCGGCCGGCGCCGGGCCGCGCTCGACACAATCTTGCTTCTACGCCCACACAAGGCTGTTGGTTGGGCGCGGCGGCAGTTGTCACGGAACTGTCCGACACCTATGCTCTAACCGTCGCATCGAAATGCTTTACTGGCATTTCTTCCGATGATTCGTCGTCTCCGTGACCGTGCCGATGATGGCTGGTCGACCGACGCGAACGGCGGCGGACCGGGTGGGGGAAAACGGCATGCCAAAGCGAGCTCACGGAATGAGCCCGAAGGCAATCATGGCGAAATTCATGCCCGGCCAACATGCCGGCGGTTTCATTCCCTTGTTGCGCGCCTATAGCGGGTTTCGCCATCGCGACACCCGCCAGCAGCCGTCCGATTCCGACGTGCTCGGCCGGATCGGACCGCTGGAGGTGCGCCTCGCCCGTAAATCGGCCGACGTGCGGCGCGCCCAACGGCTGCGCTACAAGGTGTTCTACGACGAGATGTCGGCGGTTCCGGACGCTGCGGCCAAGCTGTCGCGCCGGGACGTCGACGGCTTCGACGCGCTGTGCGACCACCTGCTGGTGTTCGACCACGACGCCACCGTGAACGTGTTCGGCCGGCCGCAGCCCAAGGTGGTCGGCACCTATCGGCTGCTGCGCCAGAGCATCGCCATGCGCCATGGCGGGTTCTACACCGCGGGCGAATTCGACATCGGCAGCCTGATCGGCCGCCACCCCACGCTCAATTTCCTGGAGCTTGGCCGCTCGTGCGTGCTCAAGCCCTACCGCAACAAGCGCACGGTCGAACTGCTGTGGCAGGGCATCTGGCGCTACGTGGTGCGCAACAATATCGACGCGCTGATCGGCTGCGCCTCGCTGGAGGGCACCAATCCCGACGCGCAGGCGCTGCAGCTGTCGTTCCTGCACCATTTCGCCCGGCCGCCGGAGGAATGGCAGGCGCGCGCGCTGCCCAGCCGTTACGTCGAGATGAACCGCATGCCGAAAGAGGCGATCGACGCCAAAGCGGCGCTGCACGCGCTGCCGCCGCTGGTGAAGGGCTATCTGCGGCTCGGCGGCTATGTCGGCGACGGCGCGGTGGTCGATCATCAGTTCGGCACCACCGACGTGCTGATCATCCTGCCGCGCACCGCAATCAGCCCGCGCTACATCGAGCATTTCGGCCCGACCGCCAACCGCCAGCCGGCATAATACGAGCTCCGGCCGATCCGGCCGGAGCTTCGTCGTCCGGGTCGCCGACAATCCTGGTTTCGATCACGGATTATCGGCGCAACCGGCAGACCCCGCTCGCCGCGGCGTGACGTGGCGCGATGGGTCTCGGACCGGCGGCGGCGCGTCAGCGGCTCGCCGCGACCACCTGCAGGAAATTGTCGTTGAAGCGGCGGGCGGCGAGCGCAAACTGCGGCAGCCGCGCCATGGTGTCGACCGCGAGCTTGTCGACGCCCTCCTTGCCGAGCGCCGCCTCGAGTGAGGCCGCATACTCCGGGATGTCCTCCCAGTCCGACACGGTGTCCTCGCCGATTTCGACGTGATACTGCACGCCATAGGCCGCCCGGCCGAACTTGAGCGCCTGCACGGCGCACAGCCCGTTCGCAGCCAGCACCTCGCCGCCCTCCGGCACCCGCGTCACCTCCGCGCCGTGCCACTGGAAGGTCTCGACCGGGTTGGCAAAGCCGGCGAACAATGGGTCGGCGGCCCCGGACGCGGTCAGCTCGACGGTGCCCAGCCCGACCTCCGGCGCCTTGGCACGGCCGACCGTGCCGCCGAGCGCCTCGGCAAGCAATTGGTGGCCGAGGCAGACGCCGAGATAGGGCCGGCCGAGGTCGCGCACCCAGCGGCGGATGGCAGCTTTCTCCGGCTTCAGCCAGGGATGTTCGGCCTCCTGCCAGACGTCCATCGGCCCGCCCATCACGATCAGCGCGTCATAGCGCTCCAGCGCCGGGATCGGCTCGCCGACATCGAGTTCGACGGCATCCCATTCGATGCCGGCCTCGCGCCACAGCTCGCGAAACGTGCCGGGGTGCTCGACGTCGAGGTGTTGGAAAACCAAAAAGCGCATGGAGGCCTCATACCCGGACAGACACCGTTCGATGACACGTCGGGGCGCGGCTGTCCAATGCCAACGCCGCATCGCCCGCCATCGGCGCCGCGCGCCATTGGCGGCGCCGGGCGGATCGCGTAAACACCCCTGCTGCAACCGACAGGGCCGTCATGCGCAAGGGCCTCGCGATTTCCGCGGCCGCTCATCTGGTTATCGCGACCGCCGCCATCGTGTTCGCCGGGCCGGCGCCGTTCGCGGTCGAGCCGGAAGCGGGCATCGAGGTCGAGCTGGTGCCGTCCGATGCTGCGCCGCCGGACCAGACCGCGGCGCCCAAAATGGAGCCCGCCAAGGTTGAGCCGCCGAAGGACGATCCGGCGCCGGATGAAACGCCCAAGCGCGACACCCCGCCCGACGCTCGCCCCGGCGCCAAGGATGACGGCAAGACCCCGCCCGCCCCGGCCGCGGACGCCGGCGAAGATAAGCCCGGCGGCACCCCACCGGATGCGGGACAGCCGCCACAGGCGTCACCGGCCGGAGGCGCCGCCGCTCCGCCCGCCGGCGAGGTGCCCACCGCCGAGCCATCTGCCGCGGAGGTGCCGGAGCCGTTCGACGCGGAGATGATGACGCAGATGGCGCAGCTCAACCGGCCCGGCGATTTCGACGCGGCTGCCACCGAAAAGGCCAAGCTTACGCCGGACGAGATCGCCGCGTTGAAGGCGTCGGTGCAGAAATGCTGGGCGGCTCCGCCCGGCATTGCCGGCGACACCAAGCTTCGGGTGATGATGCGGGTGTCGTTCAAGCGCAACGGCGCGCTCGCCGGCGAGCCGGCGCTGATCGCGGGCACCGCGTCCAGGTTCGGGCCGGCCTTGATGCGCGCGGCCCAGGACGCGCTGCGCCGCTGCCAGCCTTACGCCGTGCTGCCGCCTGGCAAATATCCGCAATGGCGGATGCTGGACCTGCCCTTTACACCGGACGGAATTTCCGGTGGCTGAGCGCGGCGCAAGGTCCGTATCTCCACGATTGAGGCTGCAACGCATAGCTCGCGGTGGACCCAGGCCCGAAGGTTAGGATTGTTTCAACGCGTCGCACTGAAAGGTGGCCGCGGCCAACCGGCCGCCCACCCAACCAGCGCCCGAAGCCCCGCGCTGAACACTTGCGCGAGGATCCATGACCGAGATCGCATATGGAGTCTGGGACGGTGTCGTGTACGACAACCGCCCGGGAATGTTGGCGTCCGCGGACCGTCCCGTGCCGCCGACGCTGACCAATTTCGACGTGTTCGACGACGACAACCGCATTCGCGCCTTCTTCGGCGACCGGGGCTTCTTCATCTTCGACACCGGCGTCGGCCTGATCGACGCGCTGTGGCGGCAGATGGCGGAGGCCGCCGACCAGAGTTGCGGAAAATGCACGCCGTGCCGGATGGGCACCGTGCTGGTGCGCGATGCGCTCGACACCATCCGCCACGGCGGCAAGGCCAGGCTGTCGCTCGACGAGATCGCGACGCTGGCCGAGCAGATGACCGCGACCTCGATGTGCGGCCTCGGCCAGACCTGCGCCAAGCCGCTGCTGGCGGCACTGCGCCATTTTCGCGATGTCGTCGACGGCGAACTCAAGCGCGGCCCGCAGCGCGAGCCCAATGGCCTGACCTACCTGACCGCGCCGTGCATCGAGGCCTGCCCCTCGCGCATCAACGTGCCGCGCTACATCGACTTCATCCGCGACGGCAAGCCGGAGCATTCGCTCGGCGTGATCTTGCAGAAATACCCGATGGCGGCGACCTGCGGCCGCGTCTGCGTCAGGTTCTGCGAGATGGCGTGCCGGCGCAAGATGGTCGACGAGGCGGTCGGCATCAAGACGCTGAAGCGCTACGTTGCCGACCAGCAGAAGAGTGGTCAGGCGCTCACCTTCGGCCGCGAGCTGATCGCCCATCCCCTGAGCCAGGACATGCGGGTGGCAGTGGTCGGCGCCGGGCCGGCGGGGCTGTCGTGCGCCTACCACCTGCTCCTGCACGGCTATCGCGTCGACATTCTGGAAGCGATGGGCGAAGCCGGCGGCATGGCCGCCATCGGCATCCCGAGCTACCGCCTGCCCAAGGACGTGCTGCGATCGGAGACCGACATCATCGCCGCGCTCGGCGGCCGCTTCCTGTTCAACCACGAGCTTGGGCGCGACGTCTCGATCGACGATCTGTTCGCGCGCGGCTACCGCGCGGTGTTCCTGGCGCTGGGCTGCCAGCAGGGCAGCCGGCTCGGAGTCGCCGGCGAGGACCCAACTGTAGCCGGCTACGAATCCGGCATCGATTTCCTGCTCGACGTGCACGACCACGTCGCCGGCACCCGCACCATCACGCTGTCCGGCGACGTGGTGGTGGTCGGCGGCGGCAACGTGGCGATGGACTGCGCGCGCTCGGCGCTGCGCATGGGCGCCGACACCGTCCACATCGTCTATCGCCGAACCCGCGAGGACATGCCCGCCGATGCCGACGAGATCGAGGCGGCGCTGGCCGAGGGCATTCGCTTCCACTACCTCGCCACCCCGATGCGCATCCTGGTCGAGGACCGCCGCATCGCCGGGGTGGAGCTGATCCGGATGCGGCGCACCGCGCCGGACGGCCGCGGCCGGCGCAACGTCGAGCCGGAGCCGGACACCGAGACCATCCTGCCCTGCACCACGCTGATCGCCGCCATCGGCCAGCAGATCAAGAAGGACGCGCTGCGCCCGGAGGACGGCATCAGCCTCGACCGCTGGAATTGCGTCGCGGTCGATCCGGTGGATCTTGCCACCTCGCGGCCCGGCGTGTTCGCCGGCGGCGACTGCTCGTCCGGCCCCTCGACGCTGATCCACGCCATGGCCGCCGGCCTCAAGGCGACGCGCAGCATCGACGACTGGATCCGGCTCGGCTACGTGCGCTTCCGTCCGCGCTCGCGGATGCGACGGCTGCTCAACGACAACAGGATGCTGGCCGACGACGCCGTCGAGGTGCCGGTGAAGCCGCAGTACCGCGTCCACCACCCTGAGCTCGACCCCAATGTGCGAACAGGGATGTTCGAGGAGGTCGAGCAGACCATCTGCGCCGAGGAGGCCTATCGCGAGGCCAAGCGCTGCATGCGCTGCTACCGCATTTACTCGGTGATCACCGAGCAGCCGATCCCGGAGGGAGCATGACCATGGCCACCCACACCGTTGCCGCGGCGGAGGTGACCTATTTCGAGGCCACCATCAACGGCGCGCCGATCACCGGCCGCTCCGACGAATCGATCCTGGCCTGTGCCCGTCGCCACGGCGTCTATATCCCGACGCTGTGCGAACTCGCCGATATCGACCACACCCCCGGCACCTGCCGGGTGTGCCTGGTCGAGATCCAAACCCAGGGCAGCGGCAAGACCCACCTCGTCACCTCCTGCACCACGCCGATGCAGGTCGGGCTCGAGATCTGGACCCGCACGCCGGAGGTGCGCGAGAAGCAGCGCCTGCAGGTCGAGCTGCTGCTCGCCGATCACGACCAGGACTGCGCCACCTGCATCCGCCACGGCCGCTGCGACCTGCAGGACGTCGCCCAGTTCGTCGGCCTGCGCCAAAACCGCTTTCATGACCCGGCGCGGGTGGCGATGCGGCCGATCGATGATTCCTCGCCCGCCTTGATCCGCAACATGAAGCGCTGCATCCGCTGCCAGCGCTGCATCGCGGTGTGCCGCGACGGCCAGGGCGTCGACGCGCTGATCCAGATCGGCACCGGGCTCGACACTGCGGTCGGGCTGCGCCACGGCCTGACGCAGAAGAACTCGGCCTGCGTCAGTTGCGGCCAGTGCGTCTTGGTGTGCCCGACCGGCGCGCTGGGCGAGCGCGACGAAACCGACCGCGCGCTGGAGATGATGTACGATCCCGAACTGGTCACCGTCGCCGAGTTCGCGCCGGCGGTGCGGGTCGGCTTCGGCGAGGAGTTCGGCCTGCCGCCCGGCACCAATGTCGAGGGCCAGATCATCACCGCGCTGCGCAAGCTCGGCGCCGACATCGTGCTCGATACCAATTTCGGCGCCGACCTCGTCATCATGGAGGAAGGCACCGAGCTGCTGCAACGCCTCGCCGAGAAGAAGCGCCCGACCTTCTCGTCGTGCTGCCCGGCCTGGATCAATTTCGCCGAGCGGCATTACCCGGACATCCTGCCGCTGCTCTCGACCACCAAGTCGCCGCAGCAATGCGTCGGCGCGCTGGCCAAGACCTATCTGCCCGAGAAGATGGGCATCGATCCCAGACGCATCCGCGTCATCTCGATCATGCCGTGCACCGCAAAGAAGGACGAGATCGCCCGCCGCCAGCTCCGCCACGACGGCATTGCTGAGGTCGACGTGGTGCTGACCACCCGTGAGTTCTCGCGCCTGCTCCGGCGCGAGGGCATCGACCTCAAGACGCTGGAGCCGTCGGCGTTCGACAACCCCTATATGAGCGAATACACCGGCGCCGGCGCCATCTTCGGCACCACCGGCGGGGTGATGGAGGCGGCGGTGCGGACGATGTACTACGTCGTCAACGGCCGCGAGCTGCCGAGCGTCGAGCTGGAGCAGTTGCGCGGTTTCGACGGCGTGCGCACCGCCACCGTCGACCTCGGCGGCGATGTCGGCGAGGTGAAGGTGGCGATGTGCCATGGCCTCAAGCCGACGCGACAGATCGTCGAGGCGGTGCGCAGCGGTAGCGCCGATTTCGACTTCATCGAAGTGATGGCCTGCCCCGGCGGCTGCGTCGACGGCGGCGGCTCGCTGCGCTCCAAGAAGCAATACCTGCCGCACGCGCTGAAGCGCCGCGAGACGCTGTTCGGCATCGACCGCAAGCGCGCGGTGCGCCAGTCCCATCACAACAAGCAGGTGCAGGCGCTCTATCGCGATTTCCTCGGCAGCCCGAACTCGCACAAGGCCCACGAGCTGCTGCACACCTGGTACAGCGACCGCAGGATCGAGATGAACCAGACCGTCCGTGAGATCTGGGCCGACATCAAGATGACGGGAAAGGTGTATTGAGGGGGCGCGTTCTTTGTCGTCCCGGGGCTCGCGCAGCGAGAACCCGGGACCCATGATCCACGACGCCGATGGCCTATCGGCGCCCGTTCAATCGAATTGTCCGCATCGCGGATCATGAGTCCTCGACAAGCCGAGCGCTCGGCTTGTCGAGGACGACCAGCGCGAAGCTTACCCCTCGAAATAAAACCCGTCCCCCGGAAGCTGGCCGCCGATCAAGGCCGGCGACAGCTCGGCCAGCGCCGACAGGAACGCCTCGATCGCCGGCCGCGCCTCACGCGCAGCGATGACGGTGGCATCGCCTTGCGCCAACGCCAGTTTGGTCGCGGCGGCAGGAAAGCCCATGCGCGCCTCAGCCAGCGCCGCGGCTGCCGCCGGCTCGGCCTTCACCCACGCGACCGCGTCGGCCGTGGCCCGGTGCAGCGCCCGCACCGCATCGGGTGCTTGGTCGGCAAACGATGCCGTCACCGCCAGCCCGGCCATCGGCAGAAAGGCCGCGCTGCCGGTCTGCTCGGCCCAGGCCGATTGCAGCGTGAACGCCCGCCGCAGCTTGAGGCCGGCTTTCGCCGCTGCCAGCAGCGCCGCGCTCGCGATCGGCTCGTTGAGCAGCACGGTCGAGGCGCGGCCGGCCAGCACCAGCTGCGTTGCCTCCGTGGCCGAGCCGGCATAATCGAGCGTCACGTCCTGGTCCGGCACCAGCCCGGCCGTCTTCAACAGCCAGCGCAGCGACACATCCGGCATATCATTGCGGAAATAGAGCTGGACGTGCTTGCCCTTGAGGTCGGCAAGGCGATTGACCGCCGGGTCGACACTGAGCACGTGCATGTGGCCGGCGCTGATCACCGACACCAGCTTCAGCTTCAAGCCGCGGCTGTCGAGGTTGGCGGCAACGTTGGTCGGCAAACTGACCGCCGTCGCCTCGCCCGACACCAGCGCGGCGCGCAGCTGGTCGGGGCTGCGCCACACCGCAAACGAGGCGCCCGCGGTCGCCAGGGCGGCGCTTTCGACCGCCCGCGCGATCAGGATCGAGGCGGTGCTCGGCGCCGCCAGGATCGACAGGCCCGGCGCCGCGGCGGCGGCGAGCGGGGCGGCGGCGAGGCCACCCAGCGCGGCGAGCGCGGCGCGGCGGGTGAAGGCGCGCGATGCGGTCATGCCGTGCCTCGCGGCGTGGCGATGCCGAGGTGGTTGGCGATGGCCTCGAGCGCGATCTGGTAGCCGAACGGCCCGAAGCCGCAGATCATGCCCACCGCCACCTTGGAGATGTAGGATTGGTGGCGGAACGGCTCGCGCCGGTGGATGTTCGACAGGTGGACCTCGATCACCGGCAGCTCGACGCTGGAAATGGCGTCCATGATGGCGATCGAGGTGTGGGTGTAGGCGCCGGCGTTGAGGACGATGCCGGCATGCGTGCCGCGCGCGGCGTGGATCCAGTCGATCAGGGTCCCTTCGCCGTTCGACTGGCGGAAATCGACGGCAAGGCCGAGCGTGTCCGCCTTGGCCCGGCAGTCGCGTTCGATGTCGGCGAGCGTCGCCCGGCCATAGACCTCCGGCTGCCGGGTGCCCAGCAGGTTGAGGTTCGGCCCATTGAGGATGAGGACGGACGGGGTCATGGTGCGATCGCAATTGGCTGACAGGGCTAACGGGCCAGCATTGGCCGGCCGCGGGCAGAAGTCCATCCCGGCGATCCGCTGAAGCTCGGCGGCACGAACTGGTCTATAGTGCCTGACCATCATCCCCGAGTTGCTCCATGACCTCCGGCAAAACCCCGCCCGGCAATACCCCGCCGGGCACCACGCCCCCCGGTCGCGAGCCGGCCAAGGCGGCGCGGGCCGGCCGGCGCCGCGGCACCGCCGTGTTGCCGGCGGCCGAGCCGATCGCCGATCTGCCCAAGCCCACCGCCGCCGCCCCGCCCGCCCAGCCCAGGCTGGAGCCGGCGAACGACCCCCAATCGCTAGCGCTGGTGCTCGGCGGCGGCGGCGCGCGCGGCCTCGCCCACCTTGCCGTGCTGGAGGCGCTGGACGAGCTCGGCGTGGTGCCGGCTATGATCGCCGGCACCTCGATCGGCGCGCTGATCGGCTCGGCCTACGCCTCCGGCATCCCGGCCAAGGACATCCGCCACCATCTCGTCCACAGCTTCCGCGACCGCGGCGGCATGCTGCAAAAGCTGATCGCCGCCCGGGTCGGGCGCTTCGTCGATCTGCTCTCGGCCGGGCTCGGCAATCCGGTGCTGGTCAATGGCGAGACGCTGTTCGCCGCGTTCCTGCCGGACGGGCTGAAGAGCGATTTCGCCGAGCTGACGATTCCGCTGGCGGTGGTGGCGACCGATTTTTACGCCCGCGCCGCGGTGTCGTTCACCGAAGGGCCGCTGCTGCCGACGGTCGCGGCCTCGGCCGCGGTGCCGGGCCTGGTGCGGCCGCTCGAGATCAGCGGCCGCATCTTCATCGACGGCGCCGCCACCGATCCGGTGCCGGTGTCCGCCGTCGCCGGCCGGGCGCGCTACGTGCTGGCGGTCGACGTCACCGGCCGGCCGACCGGCGATGTCGGCGCCATGCCGGCGGCGCTGGAGGCGACGTTCGCCGCCGCCCAGATCATGCAGGCGGTGATCGCGGCGGAAAAGCTGCGCCGCCACCCGCCCGACATTCTGGTGAGGCCGAACGTCGACGTGTTCGGCCTGATCGACTTTTTGCAGACCCACGCCATCCTGCGCGCGGCAGAACCGGTGAAGGACGAGGTCAAGCGCCGCGTCGCGGCGCTGCTCGATGTCGCGATCAAGGCGTGACCGCGATGCGCTCACAACGGCTGCCATAGGATGGCTCCGCGCCACAGCCAGCTGGGGCAACCCCGCCTTGCCAAACCCGCACCATCGGCATCACCATTTAAGCTCGATAATGCAGAATTGGTTGCCGGCTATGCCAGACCGTTCTCCGGCCCGCATATCTTCGGAACCAAACCATTGGACCTTAGCGAATTTCCGCAAATACCGGCTCCTGGAAACAACGCTGCGACCAAGATGCGGAACCAAGATGCGCCGTGCCGTTTACTGACGATGCGACCAGGCGGAGACCATGCAAATCATCTCAACTGACGTCGTGGTGATCGGCGGCGGCGGTGCCGGCCTGCGCGCTGCCATCGCCGCCACCGAGGCCGACCCGGCCCTCTCCATCGCGCTGGTTTCCAAGGTGCTGCCGATGCGCAGCCACACCGTGGCCGCCGAAGGCGGCTCCGCCGGCGTGGTGCGCGAGGACGACAGCCTCGAGCAGCATTTCCACGACACCGTCGCCGGCGGCGACTGGCTGTGCGACCAGGACGCGGTGGAGTATTTCGTCCGGCACTGCACCGAGGAGATGGTGCAGCTGGAGCGCTGGGGCTGTCCGTGGAGCCGCAAGCCCGACGGCAGCGTCAATGTCCGCTTCTTCGGCGGCATGACGGTGCAGCGCACCTGGTTCGCCGCCGACAAGAGCGGCTTTCACATCCTGCACACGCTGTTCCAGACCTCGTACAAATACCCCTCGATCAAGCGATTTGACGAGTATTTCTGCGCCGACCTCCTGGTCGAGGACGGCCGTGTGCGCGGCGTTCTCGCCATCGAGATCGCCACCGGCGAGATGGTGCTGTTTGCCTGCAACGCCGTCATTCTCGCCACCGGCGGCGCCGGCCGGGTGTTCCGCCAGAACACCAATGCCGGCATCGTCACCGGCGAGGGCATGGGGCTGGCGTTCCGCAAGGGTGCGGTGCTGCGCGACATGGAATTCGTGCAGTGGCATCCGACCTGCCTGCCCGGTACCGGCATCCTGATGAGCGAGGCCTGCCGCGGCGAGGGCGCCATCCTCACCAACAAGGACGGCTACCGCTATCTGCAGGACTATGGCCTCGGCCCGCTCGACCCCTGGCCGCGGGCGAAGGCGATGGAGCTCGGGCCCCGCGACCGCCTGTCGCAGGCGTTCTGGCACGAGGACAACAAGGGCAATACCATCCAGACGCCGTACGGCAGCGCGGTGAACCTCGATCTGCGCCACCTCGGCGAGAAGAAGATCCTGGAGCGCCTGCCGCTGATCACGGAAGCGGCGCGCACCTTCGCCGGCGTCGACCCGGTCAAGCAACCGATCCCGGTGCGGCCGGCGGTGCACTACACCATGGGCGGCATCGCCACCAACGTTCACACCGAGACCGCGGTCGCCGGCCTCTACGCCGCCGGCGAATGCGCCAGCGTCGGCATCCATGGCGCCAACCGGCTCGGTTCCAACTCGCTGGCCGAGCTTTTGGTGTTCGGCAAGGTGGCCGGTGTACGCGCCGCCCAGCATGCGAGGTCGGTGCGGCCGGCGAGCGCGGAGCGCACCGCCCGCCAGGCCGACGCCACCGCCACCCGGCTGGTCCGACTGATCGACAGCGAGCGCGGCGAGCGCACCGTCACGCTGCGCGACGAAATGATGGACGCGATGGAGGCGGGGGTCGGGCTTTTCCGCACCGTGAACGGGCTCAAGGCGGCCTGCGCCAAGCTCGCCGAATTGCGCCAGCGCTACCGCCGCGGCGTCAAGCTCGACGACACCAACCGCGCCTTCAACACCGAGTGGCTCGCCGCCGTCGAACTGGGCGCGATGCTGGAGGTCGCCGAGGCGATGGCGCACTCGGCGCTGTGGCGCAAGGAATCGCGCGGCGCCCACCAGCGGCTCGATCTGCCGACGCGGGACGACAAGCGCTACCTCGTCCACACCATCGCCAAATCCGGCGGTGACGGCACGCCGTCGATCAAGTCGGCGCCGGTGACGATCACCAAGTCGCGGCCGGGCGCGCGCGTCTATGGCGGCGCCGGCAGCAAAGCCGAGCTGACGTGAGATGGCCATGACCGACACCCGCACTATCCGCATCGAAGCCGTGCGCTTCAACCCCGAGACCGACCAAGAGCCGCGCCGGCAGAGCTATGACGTGCCGTTCACACCCGACATGTCGGTGCTGCAAGGGCTGCAATACATCAAGGACCATCTCGACGGCTCGCTCACCTTCCGCTGGTCGTGCCGCATGGCGGTGTGCGGCTCGTGCGGCATGATGATCAACGACACCCCGAAGCTGTCGTGCGAGACCTTCCTGCGCGACCTCTACCCCGGGCCGGTGAAGGTGGCGCCGCTCGACAACTTCCCCATCCAGCGCGACCTCGCCATCGACCAAACCGGCTTCCTCGACAAGCTGGCCATGATCAAGCCCTACATCGTGGCGAAGCAGGACAAGCCGCTGTCGGAAGGCACCTTCCGCCAGACCCCGGCGCAGCTTGAGGCCTATTACCAGTACTCGCAGTGCATCAACTGCCTACTCTGCTACGCCGCCTGCCCGCAGTTCGGGCTGAACGATCAGTTCGTCGGCCCGGCGGCGCTGTCGCTGCTGCAGCGCTACAATCTCGACTCGCGCGACGTCGGCTGGTCGGTGCGCGCCGACGTCGCCAACGCCGACATCGGGGTGTGGGAGTGCACCGTGGTCGGATACTGCTCCGAGGTCTGCCCCAAGGGCGTCGACCCGATGCACGCCATCAACGAGAACAAGGTCAATTCGGCGCTCGACTATATTGGGCTGAAGCGCCTTGTGGGAGGCCGGTGATGACCGAGGTGAAAACCTATCGCCGGGCGATGCCGGCGACGTGGTGGCTGCGGAACCCGTTCTATCTCGTCTACATGGTGCGCGAAGCCTCCGCGGTGTTCTTCTTCCTCTACGCGCTGGTGCTGCTGTGGGGGCTCTATACGTTGAGCTTGGGCGAGGCCGCCTATGACGGCTGGCGCGCGATGCTGGCGACGCCGGCCATGATCGCGTTCCACGTCGTGGCGGCAGCGTTCGCGCTGCTGCACACGGTGACGTGGTTCATGGTGCTGCCCAAGACCGCGCCGACGCTGCGGTTTGGCGGCCGGGTGGTGCCCGACCTCGCGGTGGTGGTGATCGGCGTTGCCGCGGCGGCGGCAATTTCACTGTTCGTCTATGGCTGGATCGCCGGGCTGTTGCCGCCGTGGCTGGCCGATATCGTCCGCATGCTCGTCCCGGCGGGAGGCGCGTCATGACCAAGCCGCTGAAGCGTTCGCAGGAGCCGATCTTCTGGCTGCTGTTCGGCGGCGGCGGCACGCTGGCCGCGCTGGTCGGCGTCGCCTTGATCGTCATCACCGGGATCCTGGTGCCGACCGGTACCGGCGTTGCGGCCGACACCATGAGCTATGCCGCCATGCACGCCTTTGCCGCGGCGCCGTTTGGCAAGGCGGTGATCTTCTTGGTGATCGCGCTGCTACTGTGGCACGGCGTGCACCGCATGGCGGCGAGCGCGCACCATGTCGGCCTCGCCAGCGCCCATACCGCGCAGATCGTGCTGCGCGGTATCGCCGCGGTGGCGACCGTGGCCTGCGCCGTGCTGGTGTTCAGCATCGGCTGAGGCGGAGCACGCGCAAACCCTGATCGCGCCGGCGGCAAAACCGCTTTAGGCCTTCGGCGTGGAACCCGTCACCCCGACCGACGATCGGTTGCCCGAGCCGTTCCGGCGCTGGTTCGCCGGGCGCGGCTGGGCGCCGCGCCCGCATCAGCTCGCGCTGATGGACAAGGCGCGGGCCGGCCGCTCGACGCTGTTGATCGCGCCGACCGGCGCCGGCAAGACCCTGGCGGGCTTTCTGCCCAGCCTGGCCGAGCTGGCAGCCGGCCCGCCCGAGACGCAGCGTGGGCTCCATACCCTCTACATCTCGCCGTTGAAGGCGCTCGCGGTCGATATCGCCCGCAATCTCGAAACCCCGGTTGCCGAGATCGGCCTGCCGATCCGCATCGAGACCCGGACCGGCGACACCCCGTCCTCCAAGCGCCAGCGGCAGCGTCGCGACCCGCCCGACATCCTGCTCACCACCCCGGAGCAGCTGGCGCTGCTGCTCTCCACCGCGGATGCGCCGTACCTGTTCGCCACGCTGAAACGCGTGGTGCTGGACGAGCTGCACGCCCTGGTGATCTCCAAGCGCGGCGAGTTGCTGGCGCTCGGGCTCGCCCGGCTCCACGCGCTGGCGCCAAGGCTGCAGACCATCGGGCTGTCGGCCACGGTGGCGTGGCCGGAGGCGCTGCGCCGCTACCTGGTGCCGCAGACCGCCGCCAGCGAACTGGCCGACCTGGTGGAGGCGCCGCCCGGCGCTTCGCCGCAGGTTTTGATGCTCGACACCGCCGAGCGGCTGCCGTGGGCCGGGCATTCGGCGCGCCACGCCGTCGGCGAGGTCTACCACCTGATCAGGCGTCACCGCACCACGCTGGTGTTCGTCAACACCCGCATGCAGGCCGAGTTGGTGTTCCAGCTGCTGTGGGAAGCCAATGACGACAATCTGCCAATCGCGCTGCATCACGGCTCGCTCGACGTCGCCCAGCGCCGCAAGGTCGAGGCGGCGATGGCCGACGGCCGGCTCAAGGCGGTGGTGGCGACCTCCTCGCTCGACCTCGGCATCGATTGGGGCGACATCGACCTTGTCATCAATGTCGGCGCGCCCAAGGGCGCCTCGCGGCTGATCCAGCGCATCGGCCGCGCCAACCACCGGCTCGATGAGCCGTCGAAGGCCGTCCTGGTGCCGGCCAACCGCTTCGAGGTGCTGGAATGCCGCGCCGCCCAGGAGGCGGTCGCCGCCGGCGCCCAGGATACCGAGCTGCCCCGCCGCGGCGGGCTCGACGTGCTGGCCCAGCACATTCTCGGCACGGCGTGCGCGGCGCCGTTTTCCGCCGACGGCCTGTTTGCCGAGGTGACCCGGGCTGCGCCCTACGCCGATCTCTCCCGCGCCGACTTCGACGCCACCCTCAGCTTTGCCGCCACCGGTGGCTACGCGCTGAAGAGCTATGAGCGGTTCGCCAAGCTGCGCCAGCGCAAGGATGGCCTGTGGCGCATCGCCAACCCGCGCTTTGCCCAGCAGTACCGGCTCAATATCGGCACCATCGTCGAATCGGACCTGCTGACGGTGCGGCTGGTGCGCGGCCGCCGCCGCGCCGAGGGCTCCACCGGGCCGCTTGGCCGCGGCGGCCGGGCGCTGGGCACGGTCGAGGAGAGCTTCGTCGAGACGCTGACCGCGGGCGATTCCTTCGTGTTCGCCGGCGAAATTGTCGCGTTCGAGGCCATCGTCGAGGATCAGGTCTATGTGTCGTGGTCGAGCGATCCCGAACCGCGCATCCCGTCCTATTTCGGCGGCAAGTTTCCGCTGTCGACCTTTTTGGCCGAAAAGGTGCGAGCGATGATCGCCGATCCGGCGCAATGGGCGGCGCTGCCGGCGCAGGTGGCGGAGTGGCTGTCGATCCAGCGTCGCAACGCCCGCCTGCCGCGCCCGGGCGAGCTGATGGTGGAGACCTTTCCGCGCGAGGGCCGGCACTATCTGGTCGCCTACCCGTTCGAGGGCCGGCTGGCGCACCAGACCCTCGGCATGCTGCTGACGCGGCGGCTGGAGCGGGCGCACCTCGCCCCGCTCGGCTTCGTCGCCAACGATTACGCCCTGGCGGTGTGGACGCGGGCGGACCTGTCGTCGGCAATCGCAGCGCGGCGGCTCGCGCTCGGCGCGCTGTTCGACCAGGACATGCTGGGCGACGATCTGGAAGCCTGGCTCGACGAATCGGCGCTGATGAAGCGAACCTTCCGCAGTTGCGCCATCATTGCCGGGCTGATCGAGCGCCGCCACCCCGGCAAGGAAAAATCAGGCCGGCAGATGACGATGTCGACCGACCTCGTTTTTGACGTGCTGCGCCGCCATGAGCCGGACCACCTGCTGCTGCGCGTCGCCCGGGCCGATGCCGCCACCGGCCTCATCGACCTCCGCCGGCTGGCGATGCTGCTTGCGCGCGTGCACGGCTCCATTCGCCACGTGGCGCTAGAGAAGGTGTCGCCGCTGGCGGTGCCGGTGCTGCTCGAGATCGGCCGCGAGCCGGTGTTCGGCGCCGGCGCGGAGGAGTTGATGGCGGAGAACGCGGCCGAGCTGGTCGAGGAGGCGATGCGGTGAGCGCGGCGGGAAGTGCCAGCTTCACGGTGGCCGGCGCCGAACTGGTGGCCGACCCGCTGGGCGGGCTGTGGTGGCCGGCCGAACGGCTGCTGGCGGTGGCCGATCTCCATTTTGAGAAGGGCTCGAGCTTTGCCGCGCGCGGCCGGCCACTGCCACCCTACGACACCATCGACACCTTGGCAGCGCTGGCGCGGTTGATCGCGCACTATCGTCCGGCACAGGTGGTGGCGCTCGGCGACAGCTTCCACGATCCCTACGCATATCAACGACTTACCGCGCAGCATCGTGCAGCAATCGCCGCGTTGCAGGCGGGCCGGCGCTGGGTGTGGATCGCCGGCAACCACGACCCGATGCCGCCGGCCCGGCTTGGGTGTGCGGGAATTGGCGGCGAGGTGGCGGACGAGCTTCGGCTCGGCCCGCTCAGCTTTCGCCACCAGCCGACGCCGGGGCCGGCGCCGGGCGAGATCGCCGGCCATCTCCACCCCGCCGCCAAGCTGCGCGGGGCGGGCGGCTCGGTGCGGCGACGCTGCTTCGCCACCTGCGGCGCGCGGGTGGTGATGCCGGCGCTCGGCGCCTATGCCGGCGGGCTCAACGTCCGCGACGCTGCCTTCGCGCCGCTGTTTCCGGCCGGCTTCGCCGCCTTGATGCTGGGCGCGAAGGTCTACCCGGTGGCATCGGACCGGCTGTGGCCGGATTGACCAGGCGGCGGCCGGTCAAAGCCGCCTGCCCTCGACGAAGGCGCGGATCAGGTGGTGGGCCAGCGCGGTCGGCGGCGGGCAGAAGCTCTGGTCGGGGTGGCTGCGGCTGAGCATCAGCGCGGCGTCGCGCCGCGCCACCCAGCGGGCGCCGAGCAACTCGGAGGTGTCGACGGTCAGCAGCTCGCTGAGGCCTTCGGCGATGCAGCCGACCATCACCGACATCGGGAACGGCCAGGGCTGGGAGGCGAGGTAGCGCACCCGCCCGACCGCGACGCCGGCCTCCTCGCGGGTCTCGCGGCGCACGGCGTCCTCGAAAGTCTCGCCGGGCTCGACGAAGCCGGCGAGGCACGACCACATCCCGGGCGGAAAGCGCGCCTGCCGGCACAGCAGGCAGCGCTCGCCGCGGGTGACGAGCATGATCACCACCGGGTCGGTGCGCGGGAAGTGCTCGGCCTGGCACGACGGGCAGTCGCGTTTCCAGCCGGCGAGGCCGAGCCGGGTCGGCGTTCCGCAGGCGGAGCAAAACCGATGGGTGGCGTGCCAGTGCATCAGCGCCTTGGCGGTGGCGAGCCCGGCGAGCTGGCCGGGCGGCACCAGCCCCTGCATCGCAATCGAGCGGAGATCCGACACGAACACGTCGGGATAGGTGGCCTGGGTCTCCGTGGTCACGGCGTCGATCAGGGTGGCAAAGCGCGGCGCCCGGCCCTCCAGGCCGAGAAAGGCCCGCTCCCGCGCCACCCCGATGCCGGCGGCGCGGTCGAGATCGAACAGGGCGTCGTAGCCCGCGTCGACCCGGTGCAGCACGATCATCTCGCCGGCGACGACGTAGCTGCGGGCGGCGGGATCGAGCGCGGCACCGGCCAGGAAGGCGTCGTCGGTGCGATGCTCGCTGGCTCGGTCGATCGTGCCGCCGACATAGCCAAGAGGCGGCGGCGGGGCGCGCCGGAATGAAGGCCGAAGCATGAGGTGCCGCAGGAGCTTGAGCATTTTCCGCAAGCGCGGGAACCGACCTTGCGGCAGAAAATGCGAAAATTCAGAAGCCTGGAGGATCCGCTTGGTGGGTGGTCGGCGGAGGCTCCAAGGGGCGATCAGACCGCAAGACTGGCGCGGAGCGACTTGACGAAGGCATCGCGGGCGGCGGGCTCAAACGGCACCGGCGCCCCCTTGCCCCACACCGGATCGGGCCACGCCGAATCGGTGCTGAAGCGGGCGATAACGTGGATGTGAAGCTGCGACACCTGGTTGCCGAGCGCGGCAACGTTGAGCTTGTCGCAGCCGGTCGCCTCCTTCAGCGCACGCGAGGCCGCGGCGATCTCCTCGATCACGGCGCCGCGGTCTTCCTCCGAAAGGTCAATCAGATCAATGGCACCGGCGACCTGCGGAATCAGCAGCAGCCAGGGAAAGCGACGGTCGTCGACCAGCCGGACGACCGAGAGCGGCAACTCGGCCACCGCGACGCTGCCCTGTTCAAGGCGGGGGTCTATCGCGAACGCAACGGACATATCGTCGTCTCCTGAACCTCATCGTCATAGAGTGCGACTAAACCGCATGAAACCGGCCATGTCTGTGTCGGTTGATGCAATTGGGGCTGTTCTTGCGTCGCCAGAGTGAACACCCGATGAAGTATGGCATCAAACGTCGCTGGATCCTGGTCGGCGCCGTGCTGCTGGCATTCGGCATTCCGTCCACCGTGCCGGCCTCCGACGATCCGGTGGCCCTGGTTCGAGACGTCTACAGCCGGGCGGCGACGCTCGGCGCCAACGCGCTGCCGGAGCGCGACTTCCTCGCATTGCTGAGCGCCGAGCTGCGCAAGGCGTGGCAGCTGCGAGGCAAGCCCGCCGGCAACGGCGCAGGGGTGAGAACCGCGGTGTTCGGCCCCGGCGCCGGTGCCGGCCGCAGCGTTGCGGTGCAGCGCGTCACCAACATTCCCGGCCTGCCGAAGGAACGCATCGTTGCGGTGGAGTTCACGTCCGGGACGGAAGCGCGGCAGGTGTTCGTCCATCTGGCGCCCGACGCGGGACGATGGACCATTGTCAACATCATCTATGACGAGGGCGACGACTTCCGCCAAAGCGCCGAACGATTTGCCAAGGCGGCAGGATGATGGCGGCAGAGCTGTCGTCTGCCACCTCCGGCCGGCCGCGCCGGCCCGAACACGCCAACGATGCCGGCCAAACCGCCGGACGTCGTCCGCGCGTGCCGCCGGGGATATGCGCCGATGAGGCGCAAAGCCGGCTTGCCTTCGGCGCGCGGGCAGACGATATAGGGCTCGGGAGGTTGGCGGTGGACGGACCACTCGCCAACCGGGTCAGGTCCGGAAGGAAGCAGCCCTAACGAGATTGAGCCGGGTCGCTCGTCCAGCCTCCCACTTTCGTCCGCGACATGCGACGCGCGCCTTGGGCCGCGCACAACCGCCGGCGAGGCCGGGTCGCCCGTTTGCCGGCCCACTCCTTCACTGGTTGACGATCCCGGTGTCGGTCCAGGTGGCGATGCCGGTCGAATCACCCGACGACAAGGCCGTCCCTGCGATGACCGATGTGCCCCCGCCTTCCCTCCCCGCGGACGGCCCGGCCCTGCCGGGGCTGGAGATGGTGGCCAAGCCGGCGGCGGGCTACCGGGTGCTGGCGCGCAAATATCGCCCGCAGCGGTTCGAGGACCTGATCGGCCAGCAGGCGATGGTCCGCACCATCGGCAACGCGTTCGCAACCGGACGCATTCCCCAGGCCTGGGTGCTGACCGGCGTGCGTGGCGTCGGCAAGACCACCACCGCGCGCATCCTGGCCCGCGCCCTCAATTATGAGGCGCCGGGTGTCGCCGGCCCGACCATCGACCTCAAGGCCGAAGGCGTGCATTGCCGCGCCATCATGGAAAGCCGCCACGTCGACGTGATCGAGATCGACGCCGCCTCCCACAACGGCGTCGCCGACATTCGCGAGCTCACCGACAATTCGCGCTACCGTCCGGTCGCGGCGCGCATGAAGGTCTATATCGTCGACGAAGTGCACATGCTGTCGACGGCGGCGTTCAACGCCCTGCTCAAGACGCTGGAAGAGCCGCCCGAGCACGTCAAATTCATCTTCGCCACCACCGAGATCCGCAAAGTTCCGGTCACGGTGCTGTCGCGCTGCCAGCGCTTCGATTTGCGCCGGGTCGAGGGCGCGACCCTGGTCGGCCATCTCGCCGGCATCTGCGACAAGGAAGCCGTCACTGCTGATCCGGAGGCGCTCGCCGTTATCGCGCGCGCCGCCGAGGGCTCGGTGCGCGATTCGCTGTCGCTGCTCGATCAGGCCATCGCCCACGGCGCCGGCCGGATCGAGGCGGAGGCGGTGCGCACCATGCTCGGCCTTGCCGACCGCGCCCGCATCATCGACCTGTTCCAGGCGCTGATGCGCGGCGACATCGCCGGCGCGCTGGCCGAGTTCCGCGAACAATATGATGGCGGCGCCGACCCCGCCTCGATCCTGGTCGACCTCGCCGACTTCACCCACCTCGTCACCCGCGTGAAGATCGTGCCAACGGTAGCCGACGACCCCGCTCTGGTCGAGGCCGAGCGCCGCGGCGCCCGCGAGCTGGCCGGCGCGCTGGCGATGCGGGTGCTGGCGCGGGCGTGGCAGATGCTGTCGAAGGGCGTCGCCGAGGTGAACGCCCACGCCCGCCCGGCGCAGGCCGCCGAAATGGTGCTGGTGCGCCTCGCCTATGCCGCCGACATGCCGACGCCAGACGAGGCGCTGCGCAAATTGTCCGATCTCGTCTCCGCGGGCGCTGCCCCGGCGGCTCCCTCCGGCAATGGCGGCAACGGCGCCCGCGCCCAGCGCTTTGGTGGCGCCCAGGCGGCAACGCACGCCGTGGCCACCGTGGCGGCGCCCCAAACCGAGGCTGTGGGCGCGCCACGTCTCAACGCGTTCGAAGAGGTGGTCGCTCTTGCCGCGAGCCACCGCGACATCCTGCTCAAGACCCAGCTCGAGACCGGGGTGCGGCTGGTGGCGTTCCAGGACGGCCGGCTGGAGATCGCGCTGGCCGGGGCCTCGCCCACGATCATCACCGAACTCGGCGAAAAGCTGAAAAGCTGGACCGGGCGGCGCTGGGTGGTGACGCTGTCACGCGAGGGCGGCGGCAAGACCATCGCCGAGCAGCGCCAGGAAGAAGCCGACCAGGTGCGCGAGGGCATCGACGCCAATCCGGTGGTGCGCGCGGTGCTGGAGCGCTTCCCCGGCGCCAAGATCGCCCGCGTCCGCCATCTCGCTGCCGCGCCGGCGACGGACACGCCCCCCCTTGCCGATCTGCCGCCGCTCGACGATGAAGGGCTCGACGGCCTGTTCGCCGGGCCCGACGACGACGACATCCAATAACGCCGGCCTGGAACACCGAAAGTACCGGGCCGTTGGATCGCACCAACGAGGGGACGACATGGATATCATGGGAATGATGGGCAAGGCCAAGCAGCTCCAGGCCAAGCTCGAGGCGCTGCAGGCCGAGATGGACACCATCGAGGTCGACGGCGCGGCCGGCGGCGGCCTGGTGACCTGCCGCGCCACCGCCAAGGGCGAGATGCGGGCGCTGTCGATCGACCCCAGCCTGCTCAAGCCCGAGGAAAAGGAAATCGTCGAGGATCTGGTGATGGCCGCGCTCGCCGATGCCCGCAAGAAGGGAGAGGCGGCGATGGCCGAGAAGATGTCGGCGCTGGCCGGCGGCCTGCCGCTGCCGCCCGGGCTCAAGCTGTTCTGAGCGATTTCGCTGCCAATCGTCGTCCCGGGCAAGCGGCGTCAGCCGCGCGACCCGGGACCGTTTGCAGATCAGAAGCCGTGCCTTGCTGACGGTTCCGGGTCTTGGCCGGATGCTGCGCATCCCGCCTCGCCCGGAACGACGAGGCTTCGGCGAAGCACTCTATAACGTTATCCCCCGATGCCCGCTGTCGCCGGTCCCGAGATCGAACGCCTGGTCCAGTTGCTGGCGCGCCTGCCCGGCCTCGGGCCGCGCTCGGCCCGGCGCGCGGTGCTGCACCTGATCAAGAAACGCGAGCAGCTGATGGCGCCGCTGGCCGCGGCGCTCGCCGACACGCTCGCCAAGGTCACGGTGTGCCGGGTGTGCGGCAACATCGACACCGTCGATCCCTGCTGCGTCTGTTCCGATCCGCGGCGCGACCCGACCACGCTGGTGGTGGTCGACGACGTCGCCGACCTGTGGGCGCTGGAGCGGGCGGCGGTGATCCAGGCGCGCTACCACGTGCTAGGCGGCACGCTGTCACCGCTCGACGGCGTCGGCCCCGACGACCTCAACCTCGCCGGCCTGGTCGGCCGCGTCACCACGGATGGGGTGCGCGAGGTGATCCTGGCGCTCGACGCCACCGTCGACGGCCAGACCACCGCCCACTACGTCACCGATCTGCTGCGGCCGACCGGAGCCAAGATCTCGCGCCTCGCCCACGGCGTCCCGGTCGGCGGCGAACTCGATTACCTCGACGAGGGCACGTTGGCCCAGGCGCTGCGCGCCCGCACGCCGTTCTGATCCTTCGCACCTTTGAGCAGATGCATCCGCCGCCCTCACCCTGAGGAGATCGCGAAGCGATCGTCTCGAGGGGCATGGGCGGCCAGTCTCATCCTTCGAGCCGCGGTCTTCGACCGCTCATCAGGATGAGGAGCAAGCGTCTGTTCGATGGGAAGAGGGATGACACGCGAATTAGAGCATTTTCCGCACAAGTGGGATCCGGTTGTGCGAAAGAAAATGCGAAATAACAAAGACCTAGAGCATCTGACCTGATGCAGTCAGGTCAGATGCTCTAGCGTCGCGCCTTGGCCCGTTCGATCTCGCCGAGCCCGGCAAAGTGGCCGCGCGCCTGCAACACCACGAGCAGCACCAGCCCCGGCAGCGCGGTGAGCGAGGAAATCGCGAAAAACAGCGGCCAGCCGGCGGTCTCCGCCACATAGCCGGCGCCGGCCGACAGGTAGGTCCGCCCCACCGCGGCCAGCGCGGTCAATAGCGCGTACTGGGTGGCGGTGTGCAGCGGGTTCACGCACAGCACCGAGAGGTAGGCGACGAAGATCACCGTGCCGATGGCGCCGGCGAAGTTCTCGGCAATGATGGCGGCGCTCAGCGCCAGGACGCTATTGCCGGCGTAGGCCAGCCAGACGAACACGAGGTTCGACACCATCTGCAGCAGCGCGCCGGTCCACAACGCCGCCGACAGCGGCACGGCGCGGGCGATGAAGCCGCCGGCAAAGCCGCCGAGCAAGGTGGCGGCGAGCCCGACCCCTTTGACGATGGCGGCGTATTCGTCGCGGGTGAAGCCGAGGTCGATGACGAACGGCGCCGTCATGGTGCCGGCGAAGGCGTCGCACAGCTTGAACAGCACCACGAACACCAGCACCGCAATCGCAAGATCGCGTGACAGGAATTCGGAGAACGCGCCGGCGGCGGCCCGCGCCACCCGCACCAGGGCGCTGCCGTCCGCCTCGCGGCTCGCCACGCCGGCGGAGCGGTCCGGCTCGGTGGCCAACAAGGTGGTGACGACACCGACCGCGACCAACACCGCCATCGCCAGATAGCCGGCCTGCCACGCCGCCAGCTTGTCGAAGCCGGTGCGTTCGAACCCGGTGACCAGGAACAGCGCGCCGGCGGTCGACACCAGCATGCCGATCCGGTAGGCGGCGACATAGCTCGCCATGCCGGCGGCCTGCTCGCGCTCGTCCAGGCTCTCGACGCGGAATGCATCGATCACAATGTCCTGGGTGGCGGAGGCGGTGGCGACCAGCAGCGCCGCGAACGCGACCGCCCACGGCGATGAGGCCGGGTCGCGGGTGGCGAGCACCACGATCGCCAGGAACAACAGAAGCTGGGAGAACACCAGCCAGCCGCGGCGGCGGCCGAGCAGGCGCGACAGCAGTGGCACGTGCAGCGCATCGACCACCGGCGCCCACAGGAACTTCACGGTGTAGGGCGTGCCGACCAGCGCGAACAGGCCGATGGTGCCGAGGTCGACACCGGCCTCGCGCATCCACACCAGCAGCGTCGAGCCCGACAGCGCCAGCGGCAGCCCGGAGGCGAAGCCAAGCAACAGCACGATGAGCACGCGCCGGCGCAGGTAAACGGCGAGCGTGTCCGACCAGGAGGCGCGGGGCGGGGTGGTGAGCATGTGAATTCGCAGGTTCTCCGCCGGCTGGCGGGTGGAGGGCGCCGCAGTCTGGCGATTCTCCCCCGCCGCGCAAAGGTTTTTGGCCCGATTGCGTCAACGCACGGGCGTGGGGCGGACAGGCGTCCGCCCGCTCAATTTCGGCGCCCGCTTCGTCCGCCGTTGCGCCGCGGGTTTCACACCGTCTCCCGCTCGGCGACCATCACCACCGTCAGCGCCGGCCCGGCACTGCGTTTGATGGTGTCGGCGACCGAGCCGTGCACCAGATTGGAGGGATCGCGGCGGTGGCGGGTGCCGAGCACCAGCGTCCGCGCCGGCAGCGCCCGCGCTATGGCGAGGATGGCGGCGGCGGTCTTGGCGGCGCTGGCACGCACCACCTCGCCCTGCGCCTCGACACCAGCCGCCGCCAGCCGCTCCAGTGCGCGGGCGACGATGGCGTCGGCCTCTTCAATGCTCGTGGCGTCGGCGGCATCGCCGTCGAGGATCTCCTCCTCGCACACGTGCACCACCGCGACCGTGCTGCCGCCCGTTCGGGCAAGCTCGATCGCCTGCTCCAGCACGCGCGCGTCGGCGGCGGTGCCGTCGACGGCGGCCAGCACGACAGGCGCCGAGGCGGGCGCCGATTCGGGCGCGGCCTCGGCCGCCTCCGGTGCGACGCCGAACCGGCCGAGCGTGCGACGCCGGGCGACGAGGAAGGCCGGGGCGATCAGGGTCGCCGCGGCCGCGGCGAGGAACGCAGCCTCGGTGCCGAATGTCGCCGCCAGCAGCGGCGCCGTGATCGGCGCCACCACGCCGGCCGACCAGCGCACGCAATTGTAGGCCGCCGAGGCCACCGGCCGCTGCACGGCCGACACCTCCAGCGCCATCTCGGTGAACACGGTGTTGGCAAGCCCCATCAGCGCCCCGCTCACCACCACGCCGGCGGCGATGCCGAGCGGGGAGGCAAAGCCCATCGCCGCCAGCACCACCGCGAACAGCACCAGGCAGACGCTGAGGAGGCCGATGGCGCTGAAGCGGGACTGCAGCCGCGGCGCCACCACCACCGAGAACACGGCGAGCAGCAGGCCCCAGCCGAAATAGATCAGCCCCACCGCATGCGCCGACATCTGCAGCACGAACGGCGCGAACGCCAGCACGGTGAAGAAGGCGTAATAATAGAACATCGCCCCGACCGCGGTGGTGAACAGGCCGGGGTCGCGCAGCGCCGCAACCGGCGCGCCGAGTGAGATTTTCTGCTTCGGCTTGGGCTGCTCGGGCAGAAACAGCGCGATGGCGACGAAGGCGACGCCCATCAGCGCGGCGGTGCCGAAGAACGGGTAGCGCCAGGACATTGCGCCGAGCGCGGCGCCGACCAGCGGGCCGGCGGAGAGGCCGAGCCCCATCGCCGCCTCATAGAGCAGGATCGCGGCCATGGTGCCGCCGCGCGAGGTGGCGACGATGACCGACAGCGCGGTGACGACGAAGAAGGCGTTGCCGAGGCCCCACCCGGCGCGATAGCCGACCAGCTGGGCAATCGAGGTCGAGGTGCCGGCCAGACCGGCGAACATCACGATCAGGGCTGCGCCGAGCAGAACGGTCTTGCGGCCGCCGAGCCGGCTCGACACCCAGCCGGTCACCAGCATCATCAGCGAGGTGACGAAGAAATAGCTGGTGAACAGCAGCGACACCTCAGCCGGCGACGCGCGCAGCCCCTCGGCGATCGAGGTCAGGATGGGGTCGACCAGGCCGATCGACATGAAGCCGACCACACAGGCGAACGCGGTGGCCCACACCGCTTTGGGCTGATCGCGAAAAATGGACATCGATCCGGCCGACATGCCGTGCTCCCGCAGAAATATGATTGTATGATACAGATGCTAGCGCGGACTCTATGGCAGAAACAAGATGTACGACACAGGAAACTATTCGGGCGACGCCGCGATTGAACCCTGCGCAGCCAATAGCGGGGGGCAGCGCCCGGGCAAGGCGCCCACCGGCATCCCGCCGTGAGCAGCGAATCGGGCCACCCCGGCTGGCCGCGCAAGCTGCCGCCTCATCGCCCGATTGCTGAAATTTCTGTTCTCGCACAAGGGTTTTCGAGGAGTATGGTGTTGCAGATCACGCCGTGATCTTCCGGAAACCGCATCACCCGGAGGACAACTCGATGGAGCAGGCCAAGCGCGAGGTGACCGAGCGGCTGGAACACGCGTTCGCGTTCCTGGTCCGGGCGCTGGAGGCGATCAACCGCAAGCGCGTCTATCCGTTGGAGCGGGCGCACTATCTGCTACTGCTGCAGCTGCGCGAAGGGCCGGCCAGCGTGTCGAGCCTTGCCGCCAGCCTGGCGCTCGACGATTCCACCGTGACGCGCCAGATCGCGGCGATGCAGCGCCTCGGGCTGGTGCGCAAGCTGGTGAACCCGACCGACGGCCGCAGCGCGCTGATCGAGCCCACCCCGCGGGGCGCCGCCGGTGCCGAGGCGATGCAGGCGGCGCGGCTGGAGCGGATCGAGGCGCTGTTCGCGGCATGGCCGGACGCCGATCGCGCCCAGCTCGCCACCCTGCTCGGCCGCCTCAACCGCCAGCTCGCCGCCACCCTCGCCGCGCTCGACGACAAGCCGTGCGGCCAGGATGGCAACGGTTAGAGCATCCTCCGCAAAAGCGACTGCCGGCTTTGCGAAAAAGAATGCGATAATTCAAAGGCTTAAAGCGGCCGCATGGTTCAATTGCATCGGCGGACGCTCGAGCTGGCGCCAGCGTCGCCGACGCTTTGTCAGCGCGCCGCGATCACCGCGATCTCGACCCGGTAGTCCGGCGTGACCAGCTTGGCCTCGACAGTGGCGCGCGCCGGGGTGTTGCCGGCGGCCACCCACGGCTCCCACGCCGCGTTCATCTCGGCGAAGGTGGCGATGTCGGCGAGATAGATGGTCGCCATCAGGATCTTGGTCTTGTCGGTGCCGGCGGCGGCGAGCAGGCGGTCGATCTGGCCGAGAATCTGGGCGGTCTGCTCGGTGACCGTCTTGCCCTTGGGGTCGTCGGCGACCTGGCCGGCGAGATAGACCGTCGAGCCGTGGGCCACGGCCTGGCTCATGCGCGGCCCCATTTCGATGCGGGTGATGCTCATCTGTTTCTCCTTGAAAGGATCACGGCTCGCCGTTCGGCGGATAGGCGTGGCTGCGGCCGGCGAGGTCGCGCACCTCGCCGCTGCCGTCCTCGGCGAGCGCGGCGAGATAGGCCGGCCCGACTGGCACCTTGCCAAAGCCGCCCGGCAGATCGAGCACGTAGGTCGGCTGGCACAGGCCGGAGGCGTCCGCGCGCAGCTTATGGACCAGCTCGCGCCCGGCCGCCAGGGGCAGGCGGAGGTGGGCGGTGCCGGGGGCGAGGTCGGGGTGGTGGAGGTAATAGGGCTTGATGCGCGTTTCGACGAAGCCGCGCATCAGCGCCGCCAGCACCGACGGATCGTCGTTGACGCCCTTGAGCAGCACGCTCTGCGACAGCATCGGGATGCCGGCATCGATCAGCCGGGCACAGGCCGCTCGCGTCGCCGGCCCGAGTTCGCGCGGATGGTTGGCGTGCAGCACCACCCAGCTTGCCGGAGTGGCGCTCGCCAATGCCCGCACCAACTCCGGCGTCAGCCGCTCCGGCGCCACCACCGGCACCCTGGTGTGCCAGCGCAGCACCTTGAGGTGGGCGATGGCCGACAGCCGCTGCACCAGCTCTGCGGCGCGGCGGGCCGACACCATGAACGGATCGCCGCCGGTGAACACCACCTCCCAGATCTCCGGGTGGCCGGCGATATAGCCCAGCGCCGCCTCCAGCTCATCAGGCGTCAGCGCACCGGCGCCGGGGCCGACCGTCTCGCGGCGAAAGCAGAACCGGCAATAGACCGGGCAGGCATTGATCAGCTTGACCAGAACCCGGTCGCGGTGGCGGTGGACGATGCCGGGCACCGGGCTGTGGGCGTCGTCGCCGATCGGGTCGGCGCGCGCGATCGGGTCGTCGTCGAGCTCGCGAAGGTCGGGCACGAACTGGCGGGCGATCGGGTCGGCCGGGTCGGCGGGATCGATCAGCGCCGCCACCGCCGAGGTGATCGAGACCGCATAGCGCGCGGCGACCGGCTCCAGCGCCGCCCGCCGCTCGGCCGGCACCAGCCCGGCGCCGATGAGGTCGCCGACCGAGGTGAGGGCTTTGGGGGCGGTGCTTCGGGCCGTCATCGGCGCTGCTTTGAGATCCTGGCTGAACGCTCCGGCTGTCGTCGCCCCGGGCAAGCGGCAACGCCGCGCGACCCGGGACCATCGGCAGGAAAGGCGCCCATTCTGGTCACGGTCCCGGCTCAAAGCGCGATGCTGCGCATCCCGCTTCGTCCGGGACGACGGGACGAACGAGTTCACAGCGTGCTCGTTTACCCGCTTTCCCCGCCGAACACATCTGCGACCGGTGCCCACAGCACATGCTCGATATGCGGGGCACCGGTCGCCAGCATCACCAGCCGGTCGAGGCCGAGCGCGATGCCGGCCGCCTCCGGCATCAGCGCTAGCGCGGCGAGGAAATCCTCGTCGATCGGCACCGCCGTGCCGTAGAGGCGCTGCTTTGCGGCCATGTCTGCGGTGAAGCGGCGGCGCTGCTCGGCGGGGTCGGTCAATTCGCCGAAGGCATTGGCGAGCTCGACGCCGCAGACATAGAGTTCGAAGCGCTCGGCGAGCCGGCCATCCTCGGGCTTCGGCCTGGCCAGCGCCGCTTCGGGAATAGGATAGTCGGTGAGGATGGTGGCGCGCTCGAAGCCGAGCCGGCGCTCGATCCTCTCCGCCATCACCCGCGTGAACACGTCCGACCAGCTGTCGTCCGCCGCCACCGCCACGCCGCGCGCCGCGGCCGCCGCGGCCAGCGCGTCGCGGTTGCCGCTCGTCCCGTCGAGGGTGGCGATGAGGTCGATACCGGCGTGGCGAGCGAACGCGGCGGCGACGGTCAGCCGCTCCGGCGGCGCAAACGGATCGGCGGTGGCGCCGCGCCAGCTGAAACGCACCACCCCGGCCGCCCGCGCCGCCGCCGCCAACAGCGCGGCGCAGTCGTCCATCAGCACGGTGTAGGGGACGTTGGCGCGGTACCATTCCAGCATGGTGAATTCGGGATGGTGCAGCGCGGTGCGCTCACGGTTGCGGAACACCCGCGCGAGGGTGAACAGCCGCGGCTCGCCGGCCGCCAACAGCTTCTTGCAGGCGAACTCCGGCGAGGTGTGAAGGTGAAGATCAGCCCGCCGGCCGTCCGTTGCTATGATCTCGGTCGAAAAGGCATGCAAGTGCAGCTCATTGCCCGGGGAAACCTGCAACGCCGGGGTCTCGACCTCGACGAAATCCTCATCTTTGAACCACGCCCGCAGCGCCGAGACGATGCGGCTGCGGGCGAGCAGGATCGGCCGGCGGTCGGCATAGCGCCGGGGATCCCACCATCGGGAAGGAGTGGACATTGCACGCGACCTCGGGCAGATGAAGCTCGGCCCCTACCATATCCAGCCGCGCTGCGCCGCTTTTCGGGCGCGCCGGCGCTCAGCCCGAGGGAATTCCTGTGAGAGTCATCGCCAGTTCCGTCCGCAAGGGCAACATTCTCGAAGTCGACGGCAGGCTCTACGCCGTGATTTCGGCCGAGAGCTTCTTTCCCGGCAAGGGCACGCCGACCACCCAGATCGACATGCGCCGGATCAGCGACGGGGTGAAGACCACCCAGCGCTACAAGACCACCGAACAGGTCGAGCGCGCGCACGTCGAGGACCGCCCCTATACCTTCCTTTACGAGGACGGCGACGGCTTCCACTTCATGAACAAGGAGAACTACGACCAGATCGCGGTCTCCAAGGACGTGCTCGGCGACCAGGCGGTCTATCTCCAGCCGGAGATGGAGTGCATGCTGTCGGTGTTCGAGGGCAACGCGGTGGCGATCGACCTGCCCCAGCGCGTGACGCTGGAGGTGGTCGAGACCCAGGCGGTGGTGAAGGGGCAGACCGCCTCCTCGTCGTACAAGCCCGCGCTGCTGTCCAACGGCGTCAAGACCCTGGTGCCGCCGCACATCGATGTCGGCACCCGCATCGTGGTGATGACCGCCGACGGCGCCTATTGCGAGCGCGCCAAGGACTGATCCGGCGTTCGGACGATCGTTCCGATCCCGAAAACACCCTCGCCGAAACCCCGTGTTCGACATCGGGTTTTCGGCGGGCGGCCAGCGGCATGGATTGCCTTCGCGCTCCCGAGCGGACCTTTCGGCAGCAGGCGAAAAGGGCGCCGATCGACACAGCCTTCAGTCGGCACCCCGATCATACGGTTTCCGGATGATCCCTTCGGGCTCCCGGAAACAAGCTCGCCGAAAACCCCTTTGCGAATAAGGGTTTTCCGGCGATCGGAATACGGTTCTCCGACCTGATCGGCCGGAAACCGTGTCACTAGTTGTAAACGAAGGCAATCCAGATGGCCGGAAGGCCAAGAATTGTGAAGTTGATCCAAAGATAAGGGTCGGTGATGCTCGGCGTGATCGACCCATCCTGGTTGACGTACGCCAAAGCAATCGTCGAGGTGAGGACCAGAGAGGCTGCTCCGATTGCAGATGCTTTCTTCATTTTGCAGACTCCATTTAATTAGAGTGATTCCCCCTGCGCCTCTTCACCAGAGCGTCTTTCCGCGCACGCTCTGCGAGGTGATACGTGTTCGCTCTCACCCGGATCATGCCAACGGATAACAGACGCGTGACTTGTTCTGCCTTGGCTTGGCTGGGTCGCGGGCCGGCCGAGCCGCCGGTCCGGGGCGCCACCCGATGTTCCGAGGGCTGAACTGACGCATCGCCGAGGGCCATGCCCCTGTCCGGATCGCCAGGCGGCGTGAGGCACAACCCGGCAGCCGCGCATCCGCACCCATCGCAGGCCGAACCACACGAAGAGGCCGGACCTAAAGGTCCAGCCTCCCTTGCGTCAGAGCCATGCCACGTGAGGAATCGCAGCCTGCCAGCGGTCCGCCGGCCTCGCCGCGCCTGACGTGTCATCTCACGAGCGCGCCACCTCTTGGGCACGACCTGCCATGCTCGCCGCCAAAGCGGGCGCTGCACTTCCGGTGGCGCACCAGGTGCGCAGCCCGCAGGGCTGCCCGCTTAAGTCTTTGAGTTTTCTAGGGTATTTACCGGCAAAAGAAATTTGGTGGAGCCAAGGGGAGTCGAACCCCTGACCTCTTGAATGCCATTCAAGCGCTCTCCCAACTGAGCTATGGCCCCACCGGGCATCGGCGCGGGTCCAGTCGGACCCATGGGAAGCAGTCGCCGATACGGGCGCGTCGTTCGGGATGTCCCGGCCGGCGCGGGTGACCTAAAACCACAAACCGGCGGCGAGCACAAGCGGCACCGCACCAATTTTCCCCACCAGAGCCAGCCGGACGCGGCAAGAGGACGCCGGTACCAGCGTTTCGCACCCGGCGGCCGGGTCACATGGCGGTGAGGACCGCGGCAATCGACCGCTTGCTGCTATAAATCCACTCCACGACGTCGGCATGACCACCGAATCGTCGACGCCGGCCCGCAGCCGGCCGCGTCGAGGGTGGCGCACCGCCGTTTCGCCGACGTGCCGGTGTTCTGCCGGCCGACACGCCTGGAGCCGCCGATGATCGAGGGACCCGCTCCCCGCCGCCCCGGCCCGGCGCTCCGCCGCTGGCGGCGGCTGCTGCCGGCCGCGGCCGTGGCGGCGGCGATGGTCGCGGCGCTGGCGCTCGGCGGTCACCGCTACCTGTCGCTCGCCGCGCTGGTCGACCACCACGCCGCGCTGGAGGCCCTGGTGGCCTCGCACCCGCTCACCGCCGCCGCGGTGTTCGTCGCCGGCTATGCCGCGGTCACCGCGCTGTCGCTGCCGGGGGCAGCGGTGATGACGCTGCTGGGCGGGCTGCTGTTTGGCTGGCTCGGCGGCACGCTGGCCTCGCTGGTCGCCGCCACCGCCGGCGCCACTGCGGTGTTTCTGATCGCCCGCACCTCGTTCGGCGACGATCTGGCGCGGCGGGCCGGCGGCACCCTGGCCCAACTCGCCGGCGGCTTCCAGCGCAACGCGCTGAGCTACCTTCTCTTCCTCCGGCTGGTGCCGGCGTTCCCGTTCTGGCTGGTCAACCTGGTGCCGGCGCTGCTCGGGGTCCGGCTGTCGACCTACGTGGTGGCGACGGCGATCGGCATCCTGCCGGCGACGCTGGTGTTCGCGCTGATCGGCTCCGGCCTCGGCGGCACGCTCAAGGCCGAGCGCGCCGCGGTCGCCGCCTGCGTGGCCCGCGGCGGCGCGCCGTGCGAGGTGACGCTGTCGGTCGGCGATTTTCTGACGCCCGGTTTTATCGCCGGCCTCACCGCGCTCAGCGTGCTGGCGCTGCTGCCGCTGCTGGTCAAACGCCTGCGCCGGCCGGCGGCGCCGGCGCAGCGCCCGACCTGACGGGGCACCATGGCGCAGCCTCTGACCCCCGATCTGTGCGTGATCGGCGCTGGCGCCGGCGGCCTCACGGTGGCGGCCGCGGCGGCGGCGTTGGGCGTGCCGGTGGTGGTGATCGAGCGCCATCGGATGGGCGGCGACTGTCTCAACACCGGCTGCGTGCCGTCCAAGGCGCTGCTGGCCGCCGCCAAGCGCGCCCACGCCATCCGCACCGCCAGCGCGTTCGGCATCGCCGCCGCCGAACCCGCGGTCGACTTCGCCGCGGTGATGGCGCAGGTCCGCGGCGTGCAGGCGGCGATCGCGCCGAACGATTCCGCCGAGCGCTTCACTGCGCTCGGCGTCACCGTGATCCGGGCGGAGGGCCGCTTCGTCGCGCCCGACCGCGTGGTCGCCGGCGATGCCGAGATCGCGGCGCGGCGGTTCGTGATCGCCACCGGCTCGGTGCCGGCGATCCCGGACATCGCGGGGCTGGCCGAGACGCCGTTTCTCACCACCGACACCGTGTGGGATGTCGCGGCGCTGCCGCGTCACCTCGCCATCGTCGGCGCCGGCCCGGTCGGCTGCGAGCTGGCGCAGGCGTTCCGCCGGCTGGGCGCGCGCGTCACGGTGCTCGACGGCGGCCGCCCGCTCGCCGGCGAGGACCCCGAGTGCAGCGCGGCGGTGGCCGCGGCACTGGCGCACGAGGGGGTGGAGCTGCGCACCGGCATCCGCATCGCCGGCGTCCGCCGCGACGGCGACGGCGTCGCCATCGACCTCGACGACGGCGCGCAACGCCATGGCGTTATCGCCTCGCACCTGTTGATCGCCGCCGGCCGGCGGCCGGCGGTGGACAGCCTCGGACTGGCGCAGGCAGGCATTGCGTCGTCATCGCGCGGCATCGCGGTCGACCGCGGCCTGCGCACCACCAACCGCCGGGTCTATGCCATCGGCGACGTCGGCGGCGGTGCCATGTTCACCCACCTCGCCGGCCATCAAGGCACGCTGGTGATAAGGAATGCGCTGTTCCGGCTGCCGGTGTCGTTCGATCCCGACCTGATCCCGCGCGTCACCTTCACCGACCCCGAGCTTGCCCATATCGGGCTCGGCGAGGCCGCCGCGCGCGCCCGTTGCCGCGACGTCCGGGTGGTGCGCTGGCCGGTGCGCGACAACGACCGCGCCCAGACCGAGCACGACACCGCAGGGTTCATCAAGGTGGTGACGACGCCGCGCGGCCGCATCCTCGGTGTCAGCATCGTCGGCGCCGGCGCCGGCGAGATAATCGCCACCTGGTCGTTTGCGTTGGCGAGGCGAAGCAACATTCGGGCTTTCACCAGCTTCGTCTTGCCCTATCCAACCGTTTCTGAAATTGGAAGGCGGGTAGCACTCGCCTTCTTCGCGCCGCGTTTGACCAGCCCACTGGTGAAACGTCTCATCGGGCTTCTGCGTTGGCTCGGGTGACAAGGGCCCTTTCACGCGCCGGCCACCATGACCCAAGCCAAGTTCGAACCCAGAGCAGACGCCGGGACCGACCCCGCAGCCAAACTCGGCACCCAGGCCACGCCGGACACGGCGGGCACCGCCTCGACCGGATTTCGCCGGACCGGCCTTGGCCTGTCGGGCCGCCTGCTTCTCCTCACCATCCTGTTCGTGATGGTGGCGGAAGTGGCGATCTTCGTTCCCTCCGTCGCCCATTACCGCCTGGTGTGGCTGGCCGACCGCCTCGCCGCCGCGCACACCGCCGCGCTGGTATGGGCCGCGGTGCCGGACGGCGCGATCCCGGCCAGCCTGACCCGCGATCTGCTGATCAGCGTCAACGCCCACGCGGTGGCGCTGAAGACCCCCGACACCCGACGGCTGCTCGCGATCGCGG
Source organism: Blastochloris viridis (assembly GCF_001402875.1). NCBI lineage: Bacteria > Pseudomonadati > Pseudomonadota > Alphaproteobacteria > Hyphomicrobiales > Blastochloridaceae > Blastochloris > Blastochloris viridis. The sequence continues at coordinate 3,333,539 of NZ_CP012946.1, forward strand.
ACGAGGTGCCCAAGGTCGACGTCAACGTCGACACCCGCGACGTGCCGCCGTGGATCGCCATCGCCGACGCCTTCGACACGCTCACCACCGAGAACAACCGCATCCTGCGCGTGGTCGGCCCGACGCCGATCCCCGACAGCTTCATCGAGATCGTGATCGACGAGCGTCCGCTGCGGCTGGCGATGCTGATCTACGCCCGCAACATTCTTCTGCTGTCGCTGGCGATCTCCGGAATGACGGCGGCGCTGGTCTACGCCGCCCTGCTCAGCCTGATCGTGCGGCCGATCCATCGCCTCGCCGCCAACATGACGGCGTTCCGCGCCCACCCCGAGGACGTCAGCCGCGTCATCGTGCCATCGGCCCGCACCGACGAGATCGGCCTTGCCGAGCACGAGCTCGGCGCCATGCAGCGTGAGCTGCAGAGCACGCTGCAGTCCAAGAGCCGGCTGGCGGCGCTCGGGCTCGCGGTGTCGAAGATCAACCACGACCTGCGCAACATGATGACCTCGGCGCACCTGTTGTCCGACCGGCTGTCGGCGATCGACAGCCCGGAGGTGCAGCGTTTCACGCCGATGCTGATCCGCGCGCTCGACCGCGCTATCGGCTTTGCGGAGTCGACCCTCACCTACGGCGCCGCGCAGGAGAAGCCGCCGAACCGCCAGAAGGTGGCGATGGCGCCGATGGCGGAGGAGGTGCGCGAGACGGTGGGGCTGCTGCCAGGCAGCGCGATCGGCTGGGTGACGGCAATCGAGCGCGACCTCGAAGTCGACGCCGATCCCGATCACCTGCTGCGCATCCTGGTCAATCTCGCGCGCAACGCCGTGCAGGCGCTGGAGCAGCGTGCGCCCAACGATCCCGCCCGCGATCAGGTGCGGCTGGCGGCGCGGCGCGAGGGCGCGGTGGTGTCGATCGAGGTTTCCGACACCGGGCCCGGCGTACCGCCCATGGCGCGCGCGCACCTGTTTGAGGCGTTCCAGGGCTCGACCCGGCGCGGCGGTGCCGGCCTTGGTCTTGCGATCGCCGCCGAACTGGTGCGCGCGCACGGCGGCGACATTCACCTCGTCGACGGCACGCTCGGCGCAACGTTCCGCATCACCATTCCCGACCGTGCCGTCGATCTGAGTGCTGAACGCCGACACCGCGCACGCGCCTGAAATCCGCGGCTCGGCAAAGAATTTTAGCCGTTGACGATCGAATTTGAGCTGTTGCCCTTGACGGGTGGCTTGACTTGTCGAAAGGCTTCGACACTGCGTCGAATCGCGCGCTAAGCCTAGCAGGGAGGATGTGATCGTGCCGGGCTACAGCTTCGAAATCATCAAAGACCGCAAGGGCGAGTTCCGCGTCCGCTTTAAGGCGCGCAACGGCGAGACTCTATTCCAGAGCGAAGGCTATACCGCGAAAGCGTCGGCCATGAACGCCATCAAGTCGTTTCTCAAGAACGGCCCTGGCGCGGCGATCGTGGATTCGACCAAGGTGACCAAGGAAGCGCTCGCCAAGGCCGCCAAGGCCAAAGCCAGCAGGGCCGCCAAGGCCGAAAGGCCGGCGAAGACGACCAAAGCCGCCAAGACCACCAAAGCCCCGAAGACGACCAAGGCGGCGAAGACGACCAAGGCGGCCAAAACCACCAAGGTCGCCAAGCCAACGAAGGTCGCCAAGGACACCCGCGCGGCAAAGACGACCAAGGAAAAGCCGGCCAAGGTGACCAAAACCACCAAGGCCGCGAAAGTGGCCAAGGCGCCGAAGGCACCTCGCACCACCAAGGCCGCCAAGGCCGCGCCGGCCAAGGAGGCGAAGCCGACCAAGCCGCGCGTGAAGGCGCCACGCAAGCCGAGGCTCGTGGCCATTCCGGAGGCCGCGCCGGCGCCGGAGCCGACGTCGGTTTCGAGCGAAGCCGCGAACTGATACGGCGTCCGGCGATCGGGCCGGAAGCCATACGCCGCGCCGGATCGAACGGATCGAGACCGGACGGACGGTGACGAGTGCGCAACGCCTCGTCACCGTCCGGATACTTGCGGACGATGCCCGGCGCACGGCGCATGCCATCACGCGCCGCGATCTTCCCGAAGCCTTATCAGCGCACGACCTCGATTCGGGTATTGGACCGGCCGGCATCGCCGACCAACTCGAACAGCCTCCGGGCATTGGCGGGGTGCAGCCGCACGCAGCCGTGCGAGGCGCGGCTGCCGAGCCGTCCGATCTCGGTGGTGCCGTGGATGGCGTAATTCCCTGTGAAGAAGATCGAGTGGGGCATCGGGGCGCCGCGATAGAGCGTCGAGCGATGCCAGCGCACCATCGCATTCGGACGGTAGCTGCCGAGCGGCGTCACCATGCCGCGGCGGGCGGTCGAGACCGGCCAGATGTAGCGCACGCCGCCGCCCCGAACCGTCATGCGCTGCTGGCCGAGCTCGATGCGCACCACCACCGGCTCTGCCGCCGCCTTCAGCGGGCCAGCCGCACCGGCTATGAGGATGATGGCGACCATCGCCGCCACGCGGAACGCATTGACCACCGCACTCTCCCGCTCATCGCTGTTTGATTTTCTTCGCCCGCCGCCGGCTGTACAGTTCGACGTGCACTTCGCCACCTCCGACAGCAGGGCCAACCATGCCGGCTCGTCTGGTTTTCGTTCTCGCGCTTGCGGCGGTGCTCGGCGGTTCGGCCGGCGCCCAGACGCCGGGAACGCTGGCGCCGGCGCCACTGCCGCCGCTCGCCGATCCCGACGATCCCAAGCTCGCAGCGAAGGAACTGTTCGGCCGCGCGCTCGTTCCCTCGCCGGCGCCGCCGCGTGCAATCGGCGGCTTCGCCCGCGGCTGTCTCGCCGGCGCCGCTGCCCTGCCAGCCGACGGCACGACGTGGCAGGTGATGCGGCCGTCGCGCAATCGCAGCTTTGGCCATCCGCGGCTGATCGCGTTCATCGAGCGGCTGGCGCAGACCGTGCCGGCGGCGGTCGGCTGGCCGGGGCTGCTGATCGGCGATCTGTCGCAACCGCGCGGCGGGCCGATGCTGACCGGGCACGGCAGCCACCAGATCGGGCTCGACGCCGACATCTGGCTGACGCCGATGCCGGCGCACACGCTGTCGCGCGAGGATCGCGAGACGATGAGCGCCACCAATGTGGTGGCGGCCGATTGGAACGACGTCGACCCCGCGGTGTGGACGGCGCGCCACCGCGCCTTCATCCGCCTTGCCGCCCTCCAGCCGGAGGTCTCGCGCGTCTTCGCCAATCCGGCGATCAAGAAGGCGCTGTGCCGGGAGGCCGGCGCCGACCGCGCCTGGCTGGCGAAGGTGCGGCCGTGGCGGGGCCACAACTATCATGTCCACATCCGGCTCAGCTGCCCGCCCGGCGCCGCCGACTGCAAGGATCAAGGTCATGTGCCCGCCGGCGACGGCTGCGGTGCCGACCTCGCCTGGTGGTTCAGCGCGGCGGCGCGCAAGCCCAAGCCGCCGGCGCCGCCGTCGCCGCCCTTGACGTTGCAGGATTTGCCGCCGGCCTGCCGAGACATGCTCGCGGCAAAATGACACGCTTCGCCATCCACTGATCTTTTCGTGATCGATGCCCTGCAGAGGAGGACGCCCGACAGCCGTGATTCATCCAACGGCGGTGGACCGAATTGTCGCCGCAACTCCCTGCTTTTAATTTTTTGACGTCTGCTTTGTCCGTTGTAGCTTTTAAAGGACGTCAAATTGGCAGGCGAAAGGACGGGGACGCGATGTTTGCAAAGCCCCATGTCATTCGCTTCGGATCGGTTGCTCTGGTGGCGCCGGATGCGGAAGCGCCCATTACCCAGCGAAATGGTGGAGCGTGCGCGGACCCGTCGGCGCCATTGCTGCAGATCGCCGACCTGTTGAAAGCCTCCACCGATGTCAGTGTCGTCGTGCTGTCGCTGCCCGGCGGCGACGCGCTCTGCCGTTCGGTGCCCGCGAACTGGCACAACGTGCTGGCGACCTGGTCCGCGCTGCGGATCACCACCATCGCCGCGCTTGGCGGCACGCTGGCCGCCACCGACGTCGCGCTCGCCGCGGTGCTGGATTTTCGCATCGCCGCCCGCAACACGGTGCTGACCGCCTATTGCTGCGGCGCGACCCCGCGCTGCCTGCATCCGCGGCTGGCCGAGACCTGCAGCCAGATCCGCAGCTTCGAGCTGTCGCCGCATCACCCGATCCGCGCCCCGGAGGCGTTGATGGCGGGTCTGGTCGACACCATCGTCGCGCCCGGCCAGACGGTGAACGAAGCTCTCAAATGGGGCCAGCGCATCGCCGGCCGGCCCGATACCATGCGGATCATGGCCAAGCTCGCCATCCGCGGCCGCGGCCACCTCGCCAGCGCGGCGGCGGAGGCATTGGTCGACTGCCCGATCGCGACGCAGGACCAGAAGACCGGGACCTGACCCTGACCTAGCGGCATTCGATCGATCGGAATTACCGCCCTTGGCAGCGGCGCTCGCCTTGGTTAAGCCCTTCTCGGTGGGCTCATCCGGGCGCCACCCGACTCGCCCCCGCGTGATGCGGCAACGCCGTGATGATCGTGTCCCGAGGCCTTCGTCGTCCGTCCCGTCGCGAGGCGCTGATCGGCGCCACCGCGGCGCTGTCGCTTTCGATGGTGCGCACCGGACGCGCCGAGGCGCGGCCGCTGGCGGTGCTGGCCGCCACCAGCCTCAAGCCGACCCTGGACGAGATCGCCGGCCTGCACGCCGACGCTACCGGCACCGCCGCGACGGTGAGCTACGGGGCATCGGACGCCTTGGTGCAGCAGCTCGCGGATGGCGCGCCTGCCGACCTGCTGATTTCCGACGCTCACGCGGCAATGGACCGCGCCATCCGCAACCAACTGATTCGCGCCGACACCCGCCGCCGCATCGTCGGCAACCGTCTGGTGCTGGTGGCGCAGAAGACCTCCAGCCTGATCGAGGTGCTGCTCGGTCCCGGCACGCGGCTGTCGGCACTGGTGCAGGACGGCCGCATCGCCATCGGCGAGGCGGAGATGCAGCCGGGCGGTGCGGCGCGCGCCGCACTCGAAAGCCTCTCGCTGTGGGCGGACGCCGAGCCCCGCATCGTCACCGTCGCCGGCTCGCGCCTTGCCGCAGCGATGGTCGGCCGCGGCGAGGCCACGCTCGCGGTGGTGTTCGCCAGCGACGCGCGGCTTGAGCCGACGCTCAAGGTGGTCGGCGTCTTTCCGGACCTCAGCCACCCACCGATCGTCTACGAGGCCGGCGCCACCCCCTCCGCCGGCGCCGCCGCGCTGGCTCTGCTCGATTTCCTCCAGGCCCCCGCCGCCCAGGCGGCGTTCGAGAAATCGGGCTTCATTCTCGCGCATTGATTCGGTTTGCGGAGACCGGCTCGGAACCGAGCGGGAACGTGATCGCAACATCGCCACGACCGACGCCGCCCCACCCGCCCGAGCATTCGCGCCGTCATGCTCATCCGATCCGCGGAGGAGCGACGAGTTCCTGCTGGCGTCCGATCCGGTGCTCGAGGCCTTTGCGCTATCGCATTCTCTTTCGCAAAATCGGTATCCACTTTTGCGGAGAATGCTCTAGATCTGCGGCGCCGGCAGGCCGGCCTGCATCGAGGCGGCCTTCAGCGTATTGGCGAGCAGGCACGCCACCGTCATCAGCCCGACCCCGCCCGGCACCGGGGTGATGGCGGAGGCGATTTCGGCCGCCTCGGCAAAGGCGACGTCGCCGATCAGCCTGGTCTTGCCCTCGCCCGCCGGCACGCGGTTGATACCGACGTCGATGACGATGGCGCCCGGCTTCACCCAATCGCCGCGAAGCATCTCCGGGCGGCCGACCGCCGCCACCAGGATGTCGGCGCGCCGGCACACCGCCGGCAGGTCGCGCGTCCTGGAATGGGCGATGGTGACGGTGCAATTCTCCGCCAGCAGCAGCTGCGCCACCGGCTTGCCGACCAGGTTGGAGCGGCCGACCACCACCGCCTCGAGCCCGGCGAGCTGAGGCCGCACCGTCTTCAGCATATGCAGGCAGCCGAGCGGGGTGCACGGCACCAGGGCGGCAAGCCCGGAGGCAAGCCGGCCCGAGTTCATCGGGTGCAGGCCGTCGACGTCCTTGTCGGGCGAGATGGCCTGGATCACCGCCTGCGAATCGATGTGCGCCGGCACCGGCAGCTGCACCAGGATGCCGTGGACGGTGGGATCGGCATTGAGGCGGGCGATCAGCGCCAGCAGTTCGGCCTCGGAGGTGTGCTCGGGCAGCTTGTGCTCAAACGAGCGCAGGCCGGCCTCGATGGTCGCCTTGCCCTTGTTGCGGACATAGACCGTGCTGGCCGGGTCCTCGCCGACCAGCACCACGGCGAGGCCGGGCACGAGGCCGTGGTCGCGGGCAAGCCGCGCCGCCTCGGCCGCGACCTTGGCTTTGACCGCCGCCGAGATGGGCTTTCCGTCGATCAGGGTGGCACTCATGCCGTCTCCGTCGCTTTCCTGAGCATTTCGGCGAGGGCCGCCGGATCGCCCGCCACATGCAATGTCTTGACCCGGCTGGTCGCGCCGGCGACCAGCTCGACGTCGCGCTTTGGCACCTTCAAGGCCGCCGCCACCAACGCCACCAACGCGGCGTTGGCCGCGCCGGATTCCGGAACGGCCCGCACCCGGGCGGCAACGACGCGGCGCCCATCGGACAGCTCCGCCACGCCGTCGAGCGCATCGCGCCCGCCGCGCGGTGTCAGCCGAACCGCGATGGCGAGCCCGCCGCCGATGGGGCGCCAAGCGGGGTCGCCGGCCACGGTCAGGAGAAGATCTCGAACACGATATTGCGGACGAAGAACAGCCCGATGATCAGCACCACCGGCGAGATGTCGAGCCCGCCGAGATTGGGCAGGAAGCGCCGAATCGGCGCCAGCACCGGCTCGGTGAGCCGCCACAGCGCCTCGCCGACCTGGGCAACCACCTGATTGCGCGGATTGACCACGTTGAAGGCGACCAGCCACGACAGCACGGCCGAGGCGATCAGAATCCAGACATAAAGCGTGATGATGGTGTCGAACAGCCAGAGTATCGAATGCATGGCAGCGCCCCCGGTACCTCGTTCCTCGGGGAAGACTTATAGGGGGGCCGCCTCGCTCGCAAGCCTGTGCCCAACCTGGTAGTGTCTCAGTTTGAAATCCCGCGCCGTTGACGCACCTGTCGCCACCGCGACCGCAGCCCTATATGCTTAGCGGGAAGCATGGAGAAAAATATGCCTGACAACACCAAAATTTGGTTCGCTGTCTATAACCCGCCAGACGCGAACCTGCCGTTCCTCGCCGTCATGGTGGGCTTGGATGGCAACATTGTCGCCGTCCCATACGATACCGCAGCAGAGGCCGAAGCTCACAATTTGCATCATGGGGCAGAACTGCAACGTCGCTTAAATGAGGGCGGCTGATGCCACGCGGTCCCAAAGGCGAGAAGCGCCCCGCCGACGTCATCGGCAACGCGGTCCACGTCATGCGGATTGCGAGCGCGACGACGAAAATTCAAACTGAGACACTGCCCCCAACCTTGTGACCCCCGCCTGCGCAAATGCCATTGACTTCGGGGGGGCGAGCCACCTAAAACCCGCCGCGTGGCGGGGCCGTAGCTCAGTTGGGAGAGCGCTGCAATCGCACTGCAGAGGTCAGGGGTTCGAATCCCCTCGGCTCCACCAGCCCGCCACTATTCCCCTGACGTTTGGACGCCCGACGTTCCACCGCTCCGGCACGACGTCGAGCTTGCGGCCGAGCCGCGGCAGCCGCATGGCTTGTTGTCCATTCCGGCGGATGCCGCAGCCTGGCGGTATCCTGCGGCAGCGACCGCGCGATGCTCGCCGCCGACGCCCGCTCTTTGCTTGCGTCCCGCCGCAGCCGATCCTATCGATTCGCCATGACCCGATCGTCCGGCACCGACCCAGGACTCGGCGAGCGCCTCAAGGTGCTGCGCACCGAGCTCGGCGTCAGCCTCGACGACCTCGCCGCGCGCTCCGGCCTCGGCGCCGACGAGATCGCCAAGATCGAGAGCGGCGAGAGGTTCCCGGTCGGCAGCATCGTGCTGCGGCTGTGCTCGACGCTGGGCGTCACCCTCCCCGAATTGCTGCGCTCGCCCCACCGCTGCACCTCGCGGCTCAACCGCCGCGCCGACCAGCTCCATTGGAGCCGGCCGGACAGCATGGCGACCTGCCGAAAGCTGACGCCGGACGGCACCGGCGCGCTGTCGGACCTGCTCGAATTCGAGTTTCCGCCGGGCGTCGCCTACGACTATCAGGACCCGCCGCCGCTGGTGGGGATCGACCGCCAAGTGTTCGTGATCGACGGCACGCTCGACCTCACCATCATCGAGGCGGGGCAGGCCACCGCCTACCAGATGACCGCCGGCGACTGCATCCACTTGGCGCCCGGCGCGCGCTACCTGTTCAGGAACGATTCCGGGGCGATGATCCGCTGCCTGTCGGTGGTGACCCGGGCCTGATTGTGCACCCGGCGCGCCCATCCGCCCCGGCGGCGCCGGATCACCGATGGGCGGTTTTTTAAGTTTCGGCACGTTCCGCTCGCCCCCCGCATTCGAGCACCGGGTTTCGGCGAGGTTTCCGGTTGATAGGCTCGGGGCTTTGCGAGCGGTCGGACCTTCGCCGATTGGACGCACCCCCGCCCACCCTCCCCCGCTGAAGCGGAGGAGGGACAACAGCCGGAAACGTCGCGCTTATCTTTCCCGCCCCGAATTTCGGGGAGGGTGGCCGCAAAGCGGCCGGGTGGGGTCGTCTCGGTCGGGCCAAAGCGCGGATGTGTTGCTCAGACTCCGAAGGGATCACCCGCAAACCGCCTGAAACCGCCCGTTCCCGCGCACGTCGTGCGACGCCCGGCGCGGTCGGCCGGGCTCGGCCTCAATCGACGACGTCCATTTCCTCCAGCGCCATCAGCGACTCCGGCAGCACCTGGCCACCGTCGATCACCAGGCCCTGGCCGGTGATGTAGGCGGCCTCGTCGCTGGCGAAGAACAGCGCGGCGTTGGCAATGTCGGCGACCGAGCCCAGCTTCTTCATCGGGATCGAGCCCTCCATCTTGGCGATGTAGTCGGCGCCGAGGCCGTCGAGCCCCTCGGTGCGGATATTGCCCGGCATCACCGCGTTGATGGTGATGCCGTAGGGCGCCAGCTCGATGGCGGCGGTGCGCACGAAGCCGAGCTGGCCGGCCTTGGAGGCGCCGTAGTGCGCCCAGCCGGGATAGCCGGTGATCGGGCCGGTGATCGAGGAGGTGACGACGATGCGGCCGGTCTTCGCCGCCTTCATCGCCGGCAGCACCGCCTTGATCGACAGGAAGGTGCCCTTGAGGTTGGTGTCGATGACCTGATCGAACTCCGCCGCCGTCATGCGGTCGAGCTTGGCGGCGGGGAAGATGCCAGCATTGGCCGCCAACACGTCGATGCGGCCCCAGCGCGCCAGCGCCGCCTTGACCATCGCCTCGCACGCCGTCTCGCTGGCAACGTCGGCGGCGAACGGCACCGCGGTGGGGCCGAGCGCCGTCGCGGCGGCCTCGGCGGCGGCGGCGGATCTGCCGACCACCAGCACGTTGAGGCCGGCGGCGACGAAGCGCGCGGACAGGCCGCGGCCGATGCCTTTACTACCTCCGGTGACGATGGCGACGCGGCCGGCGAGCGACTGAAGCATACGGTTCTCCTGGGTCGGTGGCGGCCGCGGACGCAGCCGGCGTGGTCAAACACCCGCGCTGGGCGCGCGATTTGTGCCTAATTTTCAGGCACGCCTATGAAACAAACAATGGGGCACCAAAAAGATGTTGTAAAGCCCACAGTCGTCCGCGTAAGCTCCAACCTACTTCAACATGAAGTCCAACATTCCTGGTCGATCGATCGCCGCCCGGGCCACCTGGACGGCGCCGTGCGGAACCCCGATCCGCCCCGATCGTACCATCCGGATCGAAGGCGTCGAGGAGAAGATACACCATGAAGTTGACACGACGTTCGGCCCTGAAGGGCATCTCGGCCGGCCTCATGGCCGCGGCCGGCACCGTCTCCGGCATCGGCTCCGCTTTCGCCGCACGCGAGAAGGAGCTCAACATCCTGTGCTGGGAGGGCTACAACTCGGCCCAGGTGCTCGACCCCTACCGCAAGGCGAAGTCGGCGACGGTGAAGGCGGAAAGCCTCACCAACGATCCCACCATGATCAACCGCCTGCGCGCCGGCGAGATCGGGGTGTGGGACCTGATCAACGTCAACAATCCGTGGGCGCGAAAAATCATGTTCCCGGAGAAGCTGATCCGGGCGCTGCCGCGCGACAAGTTCGAGCCCTACTTCGACAACATGCTGCCGATGTTCAAGCCGCCCTACAAGTGGGCGATGAGCGACGACGGCACCGAGTTGCTCGGCTCCTGCCAGCGGTTCGGACCCTACTGCTTCGTGGTCAACACCAAGAAGATCTCGCGCTCCACCGCCGAGACCACCGGCTGGGACCTGTTCAACGATCCGGCCCTGGCCGGAAAATACGGCATCCTCGAATCGGACGATTGGAACGTGTTCGGCATCTTCGTGGTGGCGGGCATCGATCCCTTCAAGATCCACACCGAAGAGGAGATGACCAAGTTCGAGGAGACCGCCAAGCGGATCTTCAAGGGCGCCAAGCTGATCGGCGACATCGCGGCGATGAACCAGGCGCTGGTGTCTGGCGAGATCGACCTGCACTTCACCGGTGGCACCTATTCGGTGTCCCCGGCCCGCGCCGACGGCAACCCGCATCTGCGCGGCATCACCCCGAAGTCGGGCCCGATGGCTGGCGGCAAGGGCGGCATCGCCTGGATCGAGGTGACCTCGCTGGTCAACAATCCGAGCCTGTCGCCGATCGCCGTCGACTTCCTGGAATACGTGCAGAAGCCGGAGGTGGCGCACAAGGTCGCCTTCGCCGAGGGCACCTTCAATCCGGTCGCGCAGATGGGCAACCCGAAGTGCTTCGAGCTGTTCAAGAAGGACGAACTCGACGCCATCCAGTGGGACAGCCTCGAAGAGGAAATGGCCGGCTCGGTCGAATACGACATCGTGCCGGACTACGACCGCGCGCTCGACATCATGAACGCGGCCAAACGCCTGCGCGGCTGATTTGAACCGAGGAGTGCCGTCGCGGCACTCCTCCCCCGCCCCACCGATCGTCCGTCGATCAGACCGCGTCAGCGGCCTGGCAGGTGTTTTATTGTCTTTCGAGAGGACCCATGTCCGCGGTTGATTCCCCCACCAAGCCCATCCTGCAGCTGGTCGGCGTCCGCAAAACCTTCGGCGATTTCACCGCGGTCGACCGCATCGATCTCGACGTGCGGGAGGGCGAGTTCCTCACCATCGTCGGCCCGTCCGGCTCGGGCAAGACCACACTGCTGCGTATGCTGGCCGGCCTCGACCGCCCGACCGAGGGCTGGATCACGCTCAATGGCGAGAACCTCAACGACGTGCCGCCCAACCGGCGCCCGACCTGCCTGGTGTTCCAGTCGCTGGCGCTGTTCCCGCACAAGAGCGTGGGCGAGAACATCGAGTTTCCGCTCAAGGTGAAAGGTGTTTCGCGCGCCGAGCGCAAGCGCCGCGCGCTCGAGCTGATGGGCGTGGTGCGGCTGCCGGAAGCCTACTACGGCAAGAACGTGATGAAGTGCTCCGGCGGCGAAAAGCAGCGCGTCGCCATCGCCCGCGCGCTGGCCTACGACCCCGCCGTGCTGTTCTTCGACGAGCCGCTGTCGGCGATCGACTACAAGCTCAAGAAGGTGCTGGAGAAGGAGTTGAAGGATCTCCACAAGGAGACCGGCAAGACTTTCATCTACATCACCCATTCGCTGGAAGAGGCGATGGTGATGAGCGACCGCATCGGCGTGATGCGCGCAGGCCGGCTGGTGCAGGTCGGCACCCCAGAGCAGATCTACGCCCACCCGGTCGACCGCTTCGTTTCCGAGTTCGTCGGCGAGGTCAACGTGTTCAACGTCGAGCGCGATGCGCCCGGCACCGCCTGGCACGGCGTCGACACGCCGGGCACGTTCAAGGTGACCGAGCCGCCGCTGCTGGAGGTCGAGGATCCTGCGCCGCCGGTCGCCGCGGCGACCACAGGCGAAGGCGAGGAGGCGCCCCCGCCGCCGAAGCCCAAGCGCATGATCGTCCAGAATGCCGTGCAGCTGGTGGTGCGTCCGGAATACATGCGCTTCGTCACCGAGGGCGAGCGCGTCGACAACCGGCTGCAGGGCACCGTCTACAACGAGTATTCGCTCGGCTCGCGCGTGCAGTATCAGGTGCGCTGCGGCAAGCGGGTGATCCTGGTCGAGCTGCCGCGCTCCAAGGCGCCGCCGGCCTCGGTCGACCGCACCGTCACCGTCGGCTGGGACGCCGCCGATGCCATCGTGGTGAGGGCATGACATGAGCACCCTCACTCCTCCTTCCGCCCTCGAAGCGACCGGCCAGCCGGCCGCCCCGGCCGCGGCCGGCTGGCGCGGCCCGCGGCTGTCGCTCGGCGCCCGTTGCTCGGCGCCGGTGCTGATCCTGCTCGGCCTCGGCTTCGTTGCGCCGCTGGTGGCGATCTTCGCCTATTCGTTCGCGAGGCCCCGCACCTTCGAGGTGTTCCGCTCGTTCACGCTGGACAATTACGCCACGCTGTTCGACGCCACCAACACGGTGTGGCTGTCGTTCCTGTGGTCGTTCGGCTTCGCGCTGGCCACCGTCGCCATTCTCGCGCTGGTGGCCTACCCGATCGCCTTTGGGCTCGATCGGCTGTTCGGCCGCTGGTCCTCGATCATCTCGCTGTTGTTCGTGTTTCCGCTGTTCGTGTCGGAGAACGTGCGGCTCTATGGCTGGGTGCTGTTCTTCATCAAGAACGGCGTGCTGGACGGCACGCTGAAGGCGATGGGCGCGGGCGGCGGACCTGAAGTGCTGTACTCGCCCGCGATCATTCTCGCCGGCATGGTCTACACTTATCTGCCGTTCATGCTGTTCCCGATCACGCTCGGCCTTGCCATGGTGCCGCGCGACATCATCGACGCCGCGCGCGACCTCGGCGCCGGCCGCCTGATGATCTGGCGCGAGATCGAGCTGCCGCTGGCGATGCCGGGCATTCTGATCGGTGTGCTGCTCACGTTCGTGCTGGCGATCGGCGCCGTCGCCGAAGCCAAGATCCTCGGCGGCCAGTCGGTGATCGTGGTCAGCCACGACATCGAGATCGCCTTCACCTATTCGCAGAACTGGCCGCTCGGCTCGGCGCTCGCCGTCGTCGTGTCGGTGTTCGTCGCCGCGCTGACCTTGTGGGGCCTGGCCCGCCTCGACCTCGACCGGCTGCTGGGGAGGCGGTGACATGGACCAGACACAGACCAGAAGCCACTTTTTCATCGGCCTGTGGACCGCGCTGGTGCTGGTCCTGGTCTACCTGCCGATCATCTGCGGGGCGGTGGCGAGCTTCACCAAGAGCCGCTACTTCGCCTTCCCGGTCTCGGCGTGGTCAACCTCGTGGTGGGAGAGAACGACCGACTCCATCGAGATCGGCATGATCGTGCAGAACTCGTTCCTGGTCGCCGGCTTCGTCACCGTCATCGCCGTGGTGCTCGCCTTCTTCGGCGCGCTCGCCTTCGCCCGCTACGAGTGGAGCGGCCGGAGGTGGTTTCAGAAGCTGATCATGCTGCCGATCTTCTTTCCCCAGCCGGTGCTCGGCCTGGCTTTGCTGCTGTGGTTCTCCGCGCTCGGCATCCCGACCAGCTGGGTCACCGCGGTGTTCGCGCACCTGGTGTGGATCGTGCCGGTGGTCACGCTGGTGATCGCGATCCAGGTCTATGGCTTCGACCCGACGCTGGAGGAGGCGGCGTTCGACCTCGGCTGCTCGCGCCTTCAGGTGCTGCGCGAGGTGACGCTGCCGCTGCTGTGGCCCGGCATCTGGTCCGGCGCGCTGTTCGCCTTCCTGTTGTCGTGGGGCAATTTCCCGCTGTCGCTGTTCACCGCCGGCGCCGATTCCACCATTCCCAAATGGCTTTACGCCAAGATGGTGGCCGGCTATTCGCCGATGGTGCCGGCGCTCGGAACCATGAGCACGCTGGGCGCCGCAACGGCCCTCGCTCTCGCCGGTCTTGCCGCGTTGATGTGGCGCAAGCTTCGCGCAGCCTGAGCACGACCGACCGGGCAGACAAGGCAGATATGACCAAACTGAGCAAGAAGGAACGGCACGAGCGCATCCTGCACGAGCTGGTGGCAAGCTCCACCCTCCGAGTGTCCGAGCTCGCCGCCGAACTGGAGGTCTCCACCGAGACCATCCGGCGCGACCTCTACGAGCTGGAGGAACGCGGCCTCATCAACCGCACCTATGGCGGCGCGGTGCGTCCGCTCGGCGCCGAGCCGTCGGCCAGCGAACGCCATCGGCTGATGGTGGAGGAACGCGAGGCGATCGCCGCCGCCACCGTCCAGCTGATCAAGCCCAAGGAGGTGGTGGCGATCGGCTCCGGCGCCACCACCACCCACGTCGCCCGGCGGATGGCGGCGGAATGCCGCGACGTCACCGTGATCACCCATGCCTTTTCGGTGGCCACGGTGCTGGCGGCCAACCCCACCATCCAGGTGCTGATCTGCCCCGGCCGCTACCACGGCCGCGAAGGCATGATGATCGGGCCGGAGACGCTGGAGTTCCTGCAATCCTACAACGCCAACTGGGCGATCCTCGGTGCCACCGGCGTCACGCCCGAAGGGTTTTGCGACGTCGATGCCGACGCCTGCGCGGTCTACCGGGCGATGATGCACCGCGCCGCGGCGACCATTGCGGTGGTCGACCACACCAAGTTCGACCAGTCGGCGCTCGGCCTGTGGGGCCGCTGGCACGACGTCGCCCATCTCGTCACCGACCGCAAGCCGCCGCCGGCGCTGGTGCGCGCGGCCGAGCGGGCGCGCACCGAGATCACCATCGCCACCAGACGCTGACAGCGGAGGAGGGCGAAGGGCCGACCATCGCTTGAGACACCGCGCGCGCCGCCCGGCAGGTTCCGCAGGCGCGACGACCGGAGCTGGGGCCGAAGCGGTCCCGAACGACAGACTGCGTGTTCGAGCCGACGCCGTCGAGCGGACGGCTCGACGGCGCGTGCCTCGATTAGGTCGCGCCGTTCGCCCAGGTTGCGCCCCGCCGCCCGCCGCCGGGACACCCCGGCAAATGTGGAAGTCCACACTGCTGTCGGCGCTGCCACCGCCCCGGCCACGCGAGGATTTTGCGCGCGGCGACGCTTGACCTCCGCCTTGGAGACGACCATGTCGTGGAAGACCCGCAACCGCTCATTCTATTATCTCGACGCGCCCGAGCCGCTCGAGCCGACGCTCGATCCGGCGGCAACGGCGCTGCTCGTCATCGACGTCCAGAACACCTATGTCGAGCGGCCGCCGCGCGAGGCGCTGACGAGCGAGGCCGGGCGCCAGCAGTGGGACGCGTGGACGCCGTTCCACACCCAGATGAGCGATGTGGTGATCCCCAACATCGCGTCGGCGCTTTCGCTGTTTCGCGCCAACCGGATCGAATGCGTCCACGCCCGCATCGCCTGCCGCACGCAGGACGGCCGCGACCGCTCTCTCAGCCAGAAAAAGCCCGGTTTCAACAATTTGCTGCTGCCGAAGAACGAGCGTTCCGCGCAGATCGTGCCGGCGCTGGCGCCGGTCGGCGACGAGATCACGGTGATCAAAACCACCGACAGCGCGCTGACCGGAACCAACCTTCGCCTGACCCTTCACAATCTCGGCATCCGCACCGTGGTGTGCGCCGGCATCTTCACCGATCAGTGCGTGGCGTCCACCGTGCGCAGCCTCGCCGACGAGAGCTTCGAGGTGATCGTGCTGGAGGATTGCTGCGCCGCCGCCACCGCCGAGCTGCACGCCCAGGAACTCGCGATCATCAACATGATCTACTGCGATGTGATGACGCTGGCCGAATTCGCCGACATTCTCGCCCGCCGGCTGGCCGCGGCGAGCCCTACGCCCGCCAGCGCCGCGCCGTTGCCGTGAGATTTATGTTGCACCCGCCACTCAAATTGTGGACACTTCCACAGATGGCGCGAACGCGCTGATCGGAGGCCGGCGTGTACAATCAGGATTTTCTCAAGCGACTTGAAGATCACCTGCGTGTCGCCCTGCCCCGGTGGGGTGTCGCGGAGGACGCCGACCTCAAGCTGCTCACCATCTCGGAGAACGCCACGTTTCGGGTGACGCGCGAAGGCGCGCGCGACATGGTGTTTCGCGTTCACCGGCCCGACTACCATACCCGCGACGAAATCGTGTCGGAGCTGACCTGGCTCGACGCCCTGACGCGCGAGGGCGTGGTGGCGACGCCGGGGTTGATCCCGCTCACCGACGGCAGTCTGATCGCCGACATCGACGACGGCGGCCGCACCCGCCACGTCGTCGCATTCGAGTTCGTCCCCGGCAGGGAGCCCGCGCCGGAGGACGATCTCCCGCGCTGGTTCCGCGAGCTTGGCCGCATCCACGCCACCCTGCACGACCACGCCCAGAGCTGGCAGCCGCCCTCGCGTTTCGTGCGCAAGACCTGGACCTGGGAGAGCACTGTCGGACCGTTCCCGCTGTGGGGCGACTGGCGCGCCGCCCTGGGGCTCGAACCGACCGGACGGGCGCTGATCGAACGCACCGTCGACGCGCTCGGCCGGCGCCTCGCCCGCTGGGGCCAGAGCCCGGCGCGGTTCGGCCTGATCCATGCCGATCTGCGACTTGCCAACCTTCTGGTCGACGACGACCGCCTGGTGCTGATCGACTTCGACGACTGCGGCTTCTCGTGGTTCCTCTACGATTTCGCCGCCGCCGTCAGCTTCATCGAAACCGACCCGCAGATTCCGGAGCTGTTGAACGCGTGGTTCGAAGGCTATCGCACCGTGCGGCCGCTTACCGACGCCGACGTCGCCGAGATGCCGGCGTTCATCATGCTGCGGCGGATTCTTCTCACCGCCTGGATCGCCTCGCATTCGGAGACGCCGACCGCGGAGGCGATGGGCGTGCCCTACACGCACGGCACGCTCGACCTCGCCGAGACCTTCCTGTCCCGCTGCGGCTGATCCCGGCGCCTTCGTCCCCGCCGCGAGCGGTGGCGGACCTTCGCAGCGGCGACCGCACGCCGCCGCCGACCTATGCATGGAACACAAGAACATGGCCGACACCGCACTGCAGATTCTCGCCCTCAACGCCTTCAATCCCATGGCGTCCGCGCAGCTCTCCCGCGATGTCGCCGAGCTGGTGACGCGCCGCCAACGGAGCTTCGGGCAGGCCTCGGTGCTGTTCTATGAGGAGCCGCTGCACGTGGTGGCCGGCATCGGCACCGAACTGATCACCATCGACGGCACGCCCTATCTCGACCTCTACAACAACGTTCCCTCGGTCGGGCATTGCCACCCGCGCGTGGTGTCGGCGGTGCGGGCGCAGGTCGGGCGGCTCAATATCCACTCCCGCTATCTGTTCGACGTGGTGCACGACTACGCCGAGCAGCTGCTGGCGACCTTCCCGGCGCCGCTGACCAACGTGCTGTTCACCTGCACCGGCAGCGAGAGCAACGACCTCGCGCTGCGGCTGGCCCGGCTGGTCACCGGCGGGCTCGGCGTGGTGGTGACCAAGACCGCCTATCACGGCAACACCACCGCGGTGACCGAGGTGTCGCCGTCGTCCTACAAGAAGGGGGCGCCGCCGGCCCACGTCCGCACCGTGCCGCCGCCGCACCGCGCCTATTACGGCGACGACATCGCCGGCGGCTTCGCCCGCGCTGTCGGCGCCGCCATCACCGCCATGGCCAATGACGGCATCCGCTTCGCGGCGCTGCTGGTGGACTCGATCTTCTCCAGCGACGGGGTGTTCGCTGACCCGCCCGGCTTCCTGGCCGAGGCGGCGGCGCTGGTGCGGGCGAAGGGCGGCCTTTTGATCGCCGACGAGGTGCAGCCCGGCTTCGGCCGCACCGGTGCCGGCCACTGGGGTTTCGCCCGCCACGGCGTGGTGCCGGACATCGTCACCATGGGCAAGCCGATGGGCAACGGCATGCCGATCGGCGGCGTGGTGACGCGGCCGGATCTTCTCGCCGACTTCGCCGAGAGCTTCGGCTACTTCAACACCTTCGGCGGCAACCCAGTGGCCTCGGCGGCGGCGCTGGCGGTGCTCAACGTGATCAAGGACGAAGACCTGATCGGCAACGCCAACCGCGTCGGCAATCACATGATGGCCTCGCTGCGCGATCTGTCGGCGCGCCACCCGGCGATCGGCGAGGTCCGCGGCGCCGGGCTCTATGTCGGCGTCGACATCGTCAATCGCGGCACCGGCCGGCCCGACCCGGCCGAGACGACGCGGCTGATCAACCGGCTGCGCGAGCGCCACATCCTGATCGGCGCCGCCGGCCCGTTCGGCGCGACGCTCAAGATCCGGCCGCCGCTGTGCCTGTCCGTCGGCGAGGTCGACCGCTTCATCGACGCCCTCGACGACAGCGCCGCAGCCTGAGCCGTCGGCGCCAGACCGGCCAGGCCGGGCGGTCAGCCGATCTCGACCACCACCCGGCCGCGCACCTGACCTTGCAGGATGGCGCGGCCGACCGCCTCGACCTCGGCGAGCGCGACGGTGCGGGTCATCGCCTTGAGCTTTGCACGGTCGAGGTCGGCGGCAAGGCGCGCCCACGCCTCCCGCCGCCGCGGCGGCGGGCACATCACCGAATCGATGCCGAGCAGCGACACCGACCGCAGGATGAACGGCGCGACCGAGGCCGGCAGGTCCATGCCGGCGGCGAGTCCGCACGCCGCCACCGCGCCGCCATAGCGGATCATCGACAGCAGATTGGCAAGCGGGGCCGAACCGACGCTGTCGACGCCAGCGGCCCATCGTTCCTTGGCCAGAGGCCGCGGTCTTACCGCCAGCTCGGCGCGGTCGATCACTTCGGACGCGCCAAGCTCCTTGAGATAGTCGGCCTCCGCCGGCCGGCCGGTGGCGGCCACCACCTGCCAGCCGAGCTTGGCGAGCAGCGCCACCGCCACCGAGCCGACGCCGCCGGCGGCGCCGGTCACGATCGCCTGGCCGCGGTCCGGGGTCAGGCCATGGCGCTCCAGCGCCATCACGCTCAGCATCGCGGTGAAGCCGGCGGTGCCGATCGCCATCGCCTCGGCCGGGCCCATGCCCTCGGGCAGCCGCACCAGCCAATCGCCCTTGACGCGGGCCTTCTCGGCATAGCCGCCAAGGTGGGTCTCCCCCAGCCCCCAGCCGTTCAGCACCACCTTGTCGCCCGCCGTCCAGCCGGGGTGGGAGGAGCGTTCGACCACGCCGGCGAAGTCGATGCCGGGGATCATCGGCCAGCGCCGCACCACCGGCGCCTTGCCGGTCAAAGCGAGGCCGTCCTTGTAGTTCACGGTGGAGTGGCTGACGCGGACGGTGACGTCGCCCTCCATCAGTTCGGCCTCGTCGAAATCAACCAGCGCCACGGTCTGCCCGCCCTCGGCCTGATCCACCCGCATCGCCTTGAACGTCATGTCTTCCCCCTGGCTGTTGTTGTCTGCGGAAACTCAAGCCGGCGACGACGCAAGGCGCGCCGCCGGCCGCTCCACCGGCTTTTCCTGGATCGGCAGATGCACCAGCGCGGCGAACAGGCCGAGCGCGACGCCGAGCCACCACACCACGTCGTAGCTGCCGGTGGAGTCGTAGAGCACCCCAGCCAGCCACACCCCGAGGAACGAGCCGATCTGGTGCGACAGGAACACGAGCCCGAACAGCATCGCCATCCAGCGCGGGCCGAACATCACCAAGACGAGGCCGGAGGTCGGCGGCACGGTGGACAGCCACAGCAGGCCGATGCCGGCGCCGAAGGCGAGCGCGGTCCAGGGCGTCAGCGGCAGCAGCACGAAGCCGACGATCAGCGCGGCGCGGGCCAGGTAGATCGCCGACAGCAGGTAGGGCTTGGAGACCTTGCCGCTCCAATAGCCGGCGAGCAGTGAGCCGGCGAGGTTGAACAGGCCGATCAGCGCCATCACCCAGCCCCCAACCGCGTTCGAGATGCCGTGGTCGACCAGGTATTTCGGCAGGTGGATGGTGATGAAGGCGAGGTGGAAGCCGCACACGAAGAAGCCGGCCATCAGCAGCATGTAGGAGCGGTGGGCGAGCGCCTCGGTCAATGCGTGCGTCAGGCTCTGCGACGCGGTCTCGGCGTCCGGCCGGGGCGGATCAGCCGGCGGCGTCATCAGCACGACCGATAGCGGCAGCACGATCAGCATCGCCGCGCCGAACACCATCAAGGTGGCGTCCCAGCCGATGGCTGCCTTCAGGTACACCGCCAGCGGCGCGTAGAGGAACTGGCCGAACGAGCCCGCCGCCGAGCCGGCCCCCAGCGCCATCGGCCGCCACGACAGCGGCAGCAGCTTGCCGAATGCCGCCAGCACCAGATTGAACGAGCAGCCCGCGAGGCCGAACCCGATCAGGACGCCGGCCGAGAGGTGGAGCGAGGTCGGGTCGGCAGCGTTCGCCATCCAGACCAGCCCGGCGGCGTAAAGCACCGCGCCGACCACCAGCACCTTGGCGAGGCCGTAGCGGTCGGCAATGGCACCGGCGACCGGCTGGCCGATGCCCCACAGGATGTTCTGAAGGGCGGCGGAGAACGAGAAGATCGCCAGCGCCCAGCTGCGGTCGACCGACATCTCGTTGGTGAAGAAGCCCATCGCCGAGCGCGGGCCGAACGACACCATGGCGATCAGGCAGCCGGCGAGCACGATCATCGCCGGCGTTCGCCAGCGCGTCGGGACGGCAGCAGGCGGTGCGGAACGCGCGGCGGGGGGCGCGGACATTCAGACACTCCGGAAATCGAGCGCAAAACCAACCATGCCGCGCCGCCCGGCGCAATGCGCCCGCCGGCATGAGGGCGTCGCGCCACCGCGGGGGATGCCGGTGCGATGTGGATGGCCCCACGTGCGACGAAGCGCGCCCGCGGGCGTCAGCGCGGCGAAGCGCCGCCGCCCGCAGCGCTCGCAGCGCATTGGTTTCGAGTGGTTTTTTCGACAGCCGCCGACAGTTCCCCGCCAGCGGCATGGCCGCCTGTTACGGAACGATGAAATATCCGGCTTCTCATTTTTGTGACGATCGGTTATAAAAGATGTGCTCGGATTGAGAATAAGGGTGCTCGGTTCGACGTGCCGGCGGATCAGCTTTCGCTGAGGGGCCTTTCTTTGGTCCTTTGACACGCCGTCGGCTTCCTGTGTGGCCGGCCTGTTTGTTAACCCGTCAGCAAATGGGGAAACCGGCTTTAACGGGGAATGTCGCAACCTATATATGCTCAGTCGGAGCATAAGGGACAGAGGAACTGCGATGGCCGCTCTTCATTCCGCCGCTGCGTTGCATCCGGTGCCGGCCGAGTTTCCGGGTTCCGTTCGCACGCTGAAATTTCCCCCGGTGGTGGTGCCGGACCTGACCTGGACGCCTGAGGTCGAGCGCGAGACCCGCCACCTTTATGACAAGGTGGCGCGGGTCATTCCGCCGGTGGAGTGGCCGTTCTTCGCACCCTATGTCCGCGCCATCAACGAGCTGAAGCGCCAGCGCAACGCGGTGATTTTGGCGCACAATTATCAGACTCCTGAAATCTACAACTGCGTTGCCGACGTGGTGGGCGACTCCCTCCAGCTCGCCCGCGAGGCCGCGCGCGCCGACGCCGAGGTCATCGTGCAGTGCGGCGTGCACTTCATGGCCGAGACGTCGAAGATCCTGAGCCCGGACAAGACGGTGCTGATCCCGGACAGCCGTGCCGGCTGCTCGCTGGCGTCCTCCATCACCGGCGCCGACGTCCGGGCGCTGCGCGGCGCCTATCCCGGCGTGCCGATCGTCGCCTACGTCAACACCTCGGCCGACGTGAAGGCGGAGGTCGATATCTGCTGCACCTCCTCCAATGCCATCCAGGTGGTGGAAAGCCTCGGCGTGCCGAAGGTGATCATGGTTCCGGACCAGTTCCTGGCCAGCTTCGTCGCCGCCCGCACCTCGGTCGAGATCATTTCGTGGCACGGCGCCTGCGAGGTCCATGAGCGCTTCACCGGCGAGGAGATGCGGCGCTTCCGGCTCGATGACCCCTCGGTGCGCATCATCGCCCATCCCGAGTGTCCGCCGGAGGTGATCGCCGAAAGCGATTTCGCCGGCTCCACCGCGGCGATGATCGACTGGGTCAAGACCAACAAGCCCGGCCGGGTGGTGCTGGTCACCGAGTGCTCGATGGCTGACAACGTGATGACGGAGAACCCGGACGTCGAGTTCGTGCGGCCGTGCAATCTCTGCCCGCACATGAAGCGCATCACGCTGCCGAAGATTCTCGACAGCCTCGTCCACATGACCGAGGAGGTCGTGGTCGACCCCGACGTCGCGGCACGCGCCCGGCGCTCCGTCGAACGGATGATCGCCCTGAGGAAGTAACCCCGGCCACCTTTCGGCCGGGCTCTTCTCCCGGCGCCGGGAGAGGAAGAGTTGAAATGCCCGAACAAGCCAACACCGCCCCCAAGCTCGCCCCCGCCTCGTGGGGCGGTATCGACGACGTCGTCATTGTCGGCGGCGGGCTGGCGGGTCTGTTCTGCGCGCTGAAGCTGGCGCCGCGCCCGGTTACCATCGTCACCGCCGCGCCGCTGGGCGAAGGCGCGTCCTCGGCCTGGGCGCAAGGCGGCATTGCCGCCGCGCTCGGCGAGGGTGACACCCCGGAGGCCCACCTCGCCGACACCATCGCCGCTGGCGCTGGCATCGTCGACGTGCGCATGGCCGAGCTGATGGCGCGCGAGGCCGATGGCCGCATCCGCGACCTCCTCCGCTACGGCGTGCCGTTCGACCGCGACCTCGAAGGCCGGCTGGCACTGTCGCGCGAGGCCGCGCACTCGGCGCGGCGTATCGTGCGGGTGCGCGGCGACCGCGCCGGCGCCGCCATCATGGCGGCGCTGGTCGCGACCGTGCGCAACACCCCCTCGATCCGGGTGCTGGAGAACTACGTCGCCGAAGACCTGGTGCACGAGGGCCGTTTCGTCGCCGGCCTGGTGGCGCGCCCGGCCAAGGGCCGCGCCGCGGTGCCGGTGATCCTGCCGGCGCGGGCGGTGGTGCTGGCCTCCGGCGGCATCGGCCACCTCTACGCCGTCACCACCAATCCGGTGCAGGCCTGCGGCGGCGGCCTGGCCATGGCCGCACACGCCGGCGTGGTGATCGCCGACCCCGAATTCGTGCAGTTCCACCCCACCGCCATCGCCATCGGGTTCGACCCGGCGCCGCTCGCCACCGAAGCGCTGCGCGGCGAGGGCGCGGTGCTGATCGACAAGGACGGCCACCGCTTCATGGAGGGCATCCACCCCGCGGCAGAACTGGCGCCGCGCGATGTGGTGGCCCGCGGGGTGTTCGCCTCGATCGCGAGCGGCAAGGGCGCCTTCCTCGACGCCCGCAAGGCCGTCGGCGCGGCGTTCCCCGACAAGTTCCCGACCGTTTATGAGGCCTGCCGCGACGCCGGGCTCGACCCGGTCAGCCAGCCGATCCCGATCGCGCCGGCCGCGCACTACCACATGGGCGGCATCCTCACCGACGCCAACGGCCGCACCTCGCTCGACGGGCTGTGGGCGGCAGGCGAGGTCGCCTCGACCGGCGCCCACGGCGCCAACCGCCTCGCCTCCAACTCGCTGCTCGAAGCGGTGGTGTTCTCCGCCCGCATCGCCGAGGACATCCAGGGCCTCTTGCCGGTGTCGAACCGGCTGCCGCTGCGCGCCGCGAGCGGCCAGCTCATGCTGGCAGCGCCCTCGGGCCAGGAATCGGAGCCGGTGACACGGCTGCGCAAGGTGATGGCGGCCGACGTCGGCGTGGTGCGCGACCAGGCCGGGCTCGAGCACGCGCTGGTGGTGGCGCGCGAACTGCTCGGCCAGGCCCGCACTGCGCGGCTCAATGCCATGGCGACGACCGCGCTGCTGATCGCCGCCGGCGCGCTGACGCGCACCGAGAGCCGCGGCGCCCATTTCCGCTCCGACTTCCCGGCGGCGGACCCCGCCCAGGCCCAGCGCACCTTCATCACCCTCGCCGAGGCCAAGGCGCTGGCCGATTCCATCGCGGCCAAGGCCGGCGTCGCGGCGTGATCGCACGTCGCGTCATGGCACCAAACCACGCCCTGTCGTCCCCGGCGAGCACCGCGAAGCGGTGCGAGGGGACGACCGCGCAGCCTTTGATTTGGATTCATCCATGACCCCGCTCGCGCCGAACGCCTTCCTGTCGCCGCTCGCCATTGAGGACGCGGTGCGCCGCGCCTTGGATGAGGATCTCGGCCGCGCCGGCGACATCACCTCGACCGCCACCATTCCGGCCGGCACCCTGGCGCGCGCCGCGTTCGTGGCGCGCAAGGCCGGCATCGTCTGCGGCCTGGCGCTCGCGGACATGGCGTTCCGGCTGATCGACCCGGCGGTGCGGTTTGACGCCAAGGTCGCCGACGGCGACCGCATCGCGCCGGGCAACGTGCTGGCCACCGTCGAGGGCGAGGCGCGGGCGGTGCTGGCGGGCGAGCGCGTCGCGCTCAATTTCCTCGGCCACCTGTCCGGCGTTGCCTCCGCCACCGCCGCCTATGCCGACCGCATCAAGCACACCCGCGCCAAGATCACCTGCACGCGGAAAACCACGCCGGGGCTGCGGGCCTTGGAGAAGTACGCCGTCAAATGCGGCGGCGGCTCCAACCACCGCTTCGGCCTCGATGATGCTGTGCTGATCAAGGACAACCACATCGCGGTGGCGGGTGGCGTGACCGCGGTGCTGGCGCGGGCGCGCGCCGCGGTCGGCCATCTCGTGCGCATCGAGATCGAGGTCGACACGATGGATCAGCTCAAAGAGGTGCTCAAGGCCGGGGGCGCCGACGTGGTGCTGCTCGACAACATGCCGCCAGCGGTGCTGCGGCAGGCGGTCGAACTGGTCGGCGGGCGGCTGGTGACGGAAGCCTCGGGCGGCATCAACCTCGAGACGGTGGCTTTGGTGGCCGAAACCGGGGTCGACTTCATCTCATCCGGCGCCCTCACCCACTCGGTGACCACGCTCGACATCGGCCTCGACATCGCGCTGTGAAACGAAGTCCGGCTGATCCGCCGGGACCCGTGTCCAGGCAATACCCGAGGCCCTGACGGCTGCCCTTTCCGGCCTCATGGTGACGAGGCTGCCACCGGGTCGCGCCGTAGGCGCGCCCGATGCCAGGCTCCGCAGCCGTCTCGAACCATGGGGCCGAGGGCCGCCGTCAACGTCGACTCATCCTTCGAGACGCGGTCTTGCGACCGCTCCTCAGGATGAGGCGAGCTGGAGTCGGCGAAAGGTCAAGCTCAAAGACCGCCGACATAAATCCCGATCCGCCCCGCCATCCAAACGAAATCGCCGGGACCGGCTGGGACGCGACCTGCGAGGGTCGCGGCGCGGCTGGTGCCCGGCGATGACGATGGTCAGGGCTGAAGTGGCGATGCTCGCTCAGTTCTTCGACTTGTCGACCAGCGCCTTCTGCTTGATCCACGGCATCATGGCGCGAAGCTTCTCGCCGACCGCCTCGATCTGATGAGCGTCGTTGTTGCGGCGGATGCCCTTGAAGCGGGCGGCACCGGCCTTGTATTCCTGCATCCACTCCGAGGTGAACTTGCCGGTCTGGATGTCGTTCAGCACCCGCTTCATCTCGGCCTTGGTCTCGGGCGTGATGATGCGCGGGCCGCTGACGTATTCGCCCCACTCGGCGGTGTTGGAGATCGAGTAGTTCATGTTGGCGATGCCGCCCTCATAGATGAGGTCGACGATCAGCTTCACCTCGTGCAGGCACTCGAAATAGGCCATCTCGGGCGCGTAGCCGGCCTCGACCAGGGTCTCGAAGCCGTTGCGGATCAGCTCGACCAAGCCGCCGCACAGCACCACCTGCTCACCGAACAGGTCGGTCTCGCACTCTTCCTTGAAGGTGGTCTCGATGACGCCCGAGCGGCCGCCGCCGACGCCGGAAGCGTAGGACAGCGCGAGGTCGTGGGCGTTGCCCGAGGCGTCCTGCGCCACCGCGATCAGGCACGGCACGCCGCCACCCTTCTCATACTCGCCGCGCACGGTGTGGCCGGGGCCCTTGGGGGCGATCATGATGACGTCGACGGTCTTCTTGGGCTCGATCAGGCCGAAATGGACGTTGAGACCGTGGGCGAAGGCGAGCGCGGCGCCGTCGCGGATGTGGGGGGCGATCTCGTCGCGATAGATGTCGGCCTGCAGCTCGTCCGGGGTGGCCATCATCATAAGGTCGGCCCAGCCAGCGGCCTCCGGCACCGACATCACCTTGAGGCCATCGGCCTCGACCTTCTTGGCGGTGGTGGAGCCGGGCCGCAGCGCGATCGCGACGTCCTTCACGCCGGAGTCGCGCAGGTTCAGCGCGTGGGCGCGTCCTTGGCTGCCGTAGCCGATGACGGCGACCTTCTTGCCCTTGATCAGGTTCAGGTCGGCATCGCGATCGTAGTAAACGCGCATGGCGGTTCGTCCCTCGGAATTCAGTCGGGCCCGGCGTGGCCGACGCTCGACTCTTAAAGGCTGGTTGGGTGGCACGGATGGGACGGCGGATCGCCGTCCCTGGCTTCAAATGCTCATCGACGCCGGGCGGCGGCCGCGCCGGCTGCTGAACTCGTAAACCCCTCTAAGACCGTTTGGAAACCCCGACCGAGCTGCGCCGGAGCTGATTTCAGCCGTGCCGGCAGGAGCCTCGAACACGCAACCAGGAAGTCCGGTCGGGATCGGCCTTCGTCCAAGCTTCCAAACGGTCTCTAAGTGATCGCTGGCCTTGACGCAAACGAAGAAACGGCGGTCTGGCCGGACCGCCGTCCCGATCAAAAGCTGTCGGGGCCGCGCGAGATCGCCGCGATGCCGGTGCGCGACACCTCGGCAAGGCCGACCGCGGTCATCAGCCGGATGAAGCGCTCGATGTCCTCGCTGGCGCCGGTGAGCTCGAACACGAAGGAGGTCAGCGTCGCATCCAGCGTCCGCGCCCCGAACGCGGCCGCCAGCCGCAGCGCCTCGACGCGCTGCTCGCCGCGGCCGACCACCTTGACCAGTGCCATTTCGCGCTCGATGGCGTCGCTGGTCAGCGTGAGATCGACGACGCGGTGCACCGGCACCAGCCGCTCGAGCTGGTTCTTGATCTGCTCGATCACCTGGGCGGTGCCGGCGGTGACGATGGTGATGCGCGAGATGTGCTTCTCGTGCTCGGTCTCCGACACCGTCAGGCTTTCGATGTTGTAGCCGCGGCCGGAGAACAGGCCGGAGATGCGGGCGAGCACGCCCGGCTCGTTGTCGACGATCACCGCCAGGGTATGGCGGCTGGTCGGCTCGCTGCGGGTCTGCACCGGATAATGGGTCTGGTTCATGATGAAACTCGGCGTCGAATATCGTTCGGGGCCGGCGCGAGGCCGGCATGACGGCGGAAGCGGCCGCCGGCCCAGGGCCGGGCAGCCGCAGCAAGAGGCATCAGACCAGCATCTTGCCCTTGTCGTCGATGATAGAGCCGATGTCCTTCACGGCGTCGCCGAGGATCATGTCGTTGTGCGCCTTGCCCGACGGGATCATCGGGAAGCAGTTCTCGGCGGGGTCGACGATGCAGTCGAACAGCACCGGCCCATTGAAGTTGATCATATCCAGGATCGCAGCGTCGAGTTCGTCCGGCTTGTCGCAGCGGATACCGCGAGCATGATAAGCCTCGGCCAGCTTGACGAAATCCGGCAGGCCTTCCGAATAGGTTTCAGAATAGCGGCCGCCGTGCAGCAATTCCTGCCACTGCCGCACCATGCCCATATACTGGTTGTTGAGGATGAACACCTTGACCGGCAGGTTGTACTGCGCGATCGTCGACATCTCCTGCATGGTCATCTGGATCGAGGCTTCGCCGGCGACGTCGATCACCAGCGCACCGGGGTGGGCGACCTGCGCTCCCACCGCCGCTGGCAGGCCGTAGCCCATGGTGCCGAGGCCGCCGGACGTCAGCCAGCGGTTGGGGTCCTCGAACTTGAGGAACTGCGCCGCCCACATCTGGTGCTGACCGACCTCGGTGGTGAAGTAGACGTCCTTGCCCTTGGTCAGCTCATAGAGCCGCTGCAGCGCGTACTGCGGCTTGATGAGGTCCTGCGTCGGCCGATAGGCAAGACAATCACGCTTGCGCCAGGTGTCGATCTGGTCCCACCAGCCCTTGAGCGCCGTCTTGTCGGCAGAGGCGTTCGAGGCGCGCCACAGCCGCACCATGTCCTCCAGCACGTGGGCGCAATCGCCGATGATGGCGAGGTCGACCTTGACGTTCTTGTTGATCGAGGACGGATCGATGTCGATGTGGATCTTCGTCGAGCCCGGCGCAAAGGCGTCGAGGCGGCCGGTCACGCGGTCGTCGAAGCGGGCACCGATCGCGACGATCAGGTCGCTATCGTGCATGGCGAGGTTGGCCTCGTAGGTGCCGTGCATGCCCAGCATGCCGAGCCACTGCCGGTCGGACGCCGGGTAGGCGCCAAGGCCCATCAGGGTCGAGGTGATCGGGAAGCCGGTGGTGCGCACCAGTTCGCGCAGCAGCGCAGAGGCTTCCGTTCCCGAATTGATGACGCCGCCGCCGGTGTAGAACACCGGCCGCTTGGCCGTCTTCATCATCTCGATGGCGGCCTTGATCTTGGACATCTCGCCCTTGACCTGGGGACGATAGGTCTTGTGCTGGTTGCTGGTCGGCCGCGAATAGCTGCCGGTGGCGAACTGCAGGTCCTTGGGAATATCGACCACCACCGGGCCGGGCCGGCCGGCGGCGGCAACGTAGAACGCCTCGTGCAGGATGCGCGGCAGGTCGTTGATCGACTTCACCAGATAGTTGTGCTTGGTGCAGTGCCGGGTGATGCCAACGGTATCGCACTCCTGGAACGCATCCGAGCCGATCAGATGGGTGGGCACCTGCCCGGTGATGCACACCACCGGGATTGAGTCCATCATGGCGTCGGCAAGCCCGGTCACCGCGTTGGTCGAACCGGGCCCGGAGGTGACCAGCACCGCGCCGACCTTGCCGGTGGAGCGGGCGAAGCCCTCGGCGGCGTGCACGGCAGCCTGCTCGTGGCGGACCAGGATGTGCTTCACCTTGTCGGTGTGGAACAGCGCGTCATAGATCGGCAGCACGGCACCGCCGGGATAGCCGAAAATGTGGCTGACGCCCTGGTCGATCAGAGCCTGGACCACCATCTCGGCTCCGGTCATCTCGCGAGTCATGGGCTTTGTCCTTGGTTTCATCCTGCGAATGGGTCGGAGGGGTGTCGTTCGGGCAACAAAAAGGCCCCTAGAAGGGGCCCCATGCGCCATCGGTCGGAGGGCGGATCAGGTCCGCTCCGGCGATGGCGCCCCACATACGATAAGGAAATTGCGCAGCATACGCCGCTCCTGATGAAAAGTTGCGCGGAACCTAATCGCCTTCGCAACGGTCGTCAAGCCGCTCGCAACCGCATGAATCCCGCTGCAACCGTCCCGGAACGCCGGGTTCGAGGCGGCAGGCGACCATGAGGCCGGCGATCTCCGTATGTGCTCGGACATGAACGATGCGGCGGCCGCGCCAGTTATGTGCAGGGCGCCGGCGAGCTGCTCAGGGCTTTGCGAGCGCGGCGAGCTGCTCAGGGCTTTGCGAGCGCGGCGAGCTGCCGCCCTATGCCCAGCTTTCGGCCGGGAGCCCAATGCCTTCGTCCATCACGTCGCGGGCATCGCCCGCTCCGCCGACATCGACCAAGTCAGCTGCGGCGCCGACGATTCGCCGTCTGGCGCTGCGAGGTCAGCCACCGCTGTTGTTCTGGCCGAACGACCGCGCCGCCGGCCGCTCGACCGTGGCCGACCACAACCCGGTGAGAACGTCCCAGTTCACGATCATCGGCCGCGCCACCGCCCGGGCCTCGCGGCCGAAATTGACGTTGTCGTGGACGTAGGCCGCCCCGATCGTGAGTATCACGCCGAAAATCACGCCGATCAGAAACCGCATCGCGTTGCTCCATCCGGTCACGCCGGGTGTTGCGTTGCCCCTAAAGTAACCGCCGAGCTGGCGTTTCGGTTCCGACGCCAATTACGCGAAATCCCGCCGATCCGTCGAAAACTTCCTTTCCGATCAACGATTTTTTCGCGAGGGTGTTGCGGTTCCCGACGGGATCGTTCCGAAGCCGTATCAGCCCCGCCCGAGCGCTGCGAGCACGACGGCCTCCGCGTCTGCCGGCGGCAGCGCCTGCCAGCCCGGCATCTGGTGGCGAAACCAGGTCGCCTGGCGCTTGGCGTAGGCGCGGGTGTCGGCCTTGCCGCGCGAGATGGCCTCATCCAGCGAGATTGTGCCGTCGAGATAGGCGATCAGCCCCGGCACGCCGTGGGCGCGCATCGCCGGCAGCAGCGGGTCGAGTCGGCGATCCTTGAGCCGGGCGACCTCCTCAAGCGCGCCCGCCGCCAGCATGGCGTCGAACCGGGCGTCGATCCGCGCCGTCAGCAACGCCCGCTCCGGCGCCAGGAACACGCCGAGGGTCGCGGCGGGATCGAGCCGCGGCCGCCGCGGCAGCGTCTGCCACACGGCGAGTGGGCGACCGGTCGCCGTCAGCACCTCCAGCGCGCGCAACACGCGCTGGCGGTCGTTCGGACGCAATTTGCCGGCGGTGACCGGATCGCGCGCCGCCAGCAAAGCGTGAAGGTCCGGGCTGCTCAGCCCCTCGGCTTCCGCGCGCACCGTCGCCCGCACCGCCTCCGGCACCATCGGAATATCGGACAGCCCCTCCGTCAGCGCCTTGAAATAGAGTCCGGTGCCGCCGACCACGATCGGCAGCCGTCCGGCGGCGCGAACCTCGGCCACCGCGCGGGTGGCGTCCTCGACCCAGCGGCCGGCCGAGTAGTTCACCGCCGCATCGACATGGCCGTAGAGCAGGTGCGGCGCCTCGGCGGTCTCCGCCGCGCCCGGGCGGGCAGTGAGGATGTGCAAGTCGCGGTATACCTGCATCGAATCGGCATTGATGACGGTACCTTGGAGCCGCAACGCCAAGGACAGCGCCAAAGCTGACTTGCCGCTTGCGGTCGGACCTGCAATGAGCACCCCCTGCGCAGTCAACGCCACGTCTCCTATTGGCCCGACACCGCCGGGCGAGGCAGGTTTTTCGAACACCGCCAGCGGATGGCGGACTCGAAATCCCGCAAGAGTTTGAAATATTTTATGTTTTCGTTCCTCGGACCTGCATCCGATCCATGCAAACCCGCTTCGGCCCGTGGTAGCACGGGCCTTAACTGAGAGCACCGGACACGGCATGGCATACGTCGCCACCTTGATCGCCAATCCCGCCACGCCGGTACTCGACGGCGCTCTGCTGGCTGCGGCCGCCGACGCCCTGCCCCACCCGGCCGCGCCGCTGTGGCTGGCGCCCGGCATCGCCGCCGACCTCGCGTTCGCGCGGCCAGATGCCAAGCTCGACGTCATCGCCGAGCGGCTGCGCGCGGCGCTGGGCGCGGCGGCGGTCGACGTCTGCGTGCAGCTGGCGGCCCAGCGCAAGAAGCGCCTGTTCGTCGCCGACATGGATTCGACCATGATCGGCCAGGAGTGCATCGACGAACTGGCGGACCTCGTCGGCTGCAAGGATCACGTCGCAGCGATCACCGAGCGCGCCATGCGCGGTGAGATGGCGTTCGAGCCGGCGCTGCGCGAGCGGGTGGCGCTGCTGCGCGGCCTGCCCGCCGAGGTGGTGACGCAGGTGATCCAGGAGCGCATCACGCTCACGCCGGGCGGCCCGGCGCTGGTGCGCACCATGCGCAGCCACGGCGCCTATACCTGCCTGGTGTCCGGCGGCTTCACCGCCTTCACCGACCATATCGCCGCGATGGTCGGCTTCGACGAAGCCCATGCCAATCACCTCGACGTCGCGGATGGCAAGCTGACCGGCACGGTCGCTGAGCCGATCGTCGGACGCGAGGCCAAGCTGGCGGCGCTGGTCGAACTCCGGACGCGGTTCGGGCTCGACCCGGCGGCGACGCTCGCGGTCGGCGACGGCGCCAACGACCTCGACATGCTGCTGGAAGCCGGGCTCGGCGTCGCCTTCCACGCCAAGCCGCAGGTGGCCGCGTCCGCCCACGTCCGGCTCGACCACGGCGACCTCACCGCGCTGCTCTATATCCAGGGCTACCGGCGGGAGGAGTTCGTCGAGGGGTGAGCCGGCTCGCCACCCGTCGTTCCGGATAAGCGGCGGGACGATCCGGAACCCATGATCAATCTATAGCCCAGCCGCGTCGGAGCCGACAAAGGCGATGCGCAGCATGTTGGTGGCGCCCGGAGTGCCGAGCGGCACGCCGGCAACCACGATCACCCGCCGGCCGGGCTGGGTGAAACCGTCGGCAAAAGCGAGGCGGCAGGCCCGGCTCACCATGTCGTCGAGGTCGCGGGCGTCTTCGGCGACGATGGGGTGGACGCCCCAAACCAGCGCGAGGCGGCGTGCCGTCTCCCAGTCGCGCGAGATTGCCACGATGTGGGGCTTGGGCCGCTCGCGCCCGACCCGGAGCGCGGTGGCGCCGGATGAGGTCCAGCACACGATGGCATCCAGCGCCAGCGTCTCGCCGATCTCGCGGGCGCCGGCAGCGATGGCGTCGGCGCCGGTTGCCTCCGGCTCGGCGCGCTGGTTGCGCAGCAGCGTGTGGTAGTTGGGGTCGCGCTCGACCTGTTCGGCGATGCGGTTCATCTGCGCCACCGCCTCGACCGGGTACTTGCCCGCGGCGCTCTCCGCCGACAGCATGATGGCGTCAGCGCCCTCGAACACCGCGGTGGCGACGTCCGACACCTCGGCCCGGGTCGGCGAAGGAAACTCGATCATCGATTCGAGCATCTGGGTCGCCACCACCACCGGCCGGCCGATGCGGCGGGCGTGGCGGGTGATCTGCTTCTGCAGCCCCGGCACCTGCTCCAGCGGCAGCTCGACGCCGAGGTCGCCGCGCGCCACCATCAGGGCGTCAGCGACCTCCATGATTTCGTGCAGCCGGGCGATCGCCTGCGGCTTCTCGATCTTGGCCAGCACCTTGGCGCGACCGCGCGCAACCTTCAGCACCTCGGCGACGTCCTCCGGCTTCTGCACGAAGGACAGCGCAATCCAGTCGACGCCGGCGTCGAGCGCCGCCTCGAGGTCGGTGCGGTCCTTTTCGGTCAGCGCAGAGAACGGGATGGTGGTGTCGGGCAGGCTGACGCCCTTGCGATTGGAAATGGTGCCGCCGATCTCGACACGGGTCAGCGTCCGGCCGGGGCTCACCGCCTCCACCACCAGCCGCAGCCGGCCGTCGTCGACCAACAGCCGGTGTCCGGGCTCAAGCGCCTGAAGAATCTCGGGGTGCGGCAGGCACACCCGCATGGCATCGCCCGGCGTCTTGTCGTCGTCGAGCATGAAACGGTCACCGACCGCAAGCTGGACCTTGCCGGCGGCGAAGGCGCCGACCCTGAGCTTGGGGCCTTGAAGGTCGACCAGGATGCCGATCGGCCGGTTGAACTCGGCCTCAACCTCGCGAATGATCGTCACGAAGCGGCGCATGCCGGCCACCGGCGTGTGGCTCATATTGATGCGAAAGACGTCGGCGCCCGCTTCGAACAGCCGCGCGATGACGTCCTTCTCGCTCGACGCCGGACCCAGCGTGGCGACGATCTTTGTGCGGCGTTGCCGTCTCATATCAGCGGGTGGGGGTCTGACCGGTCAATAGGGGGCTACTCTGCATCGCATCTGTGAGCTGAACCGTCCAGCTTTTTTGTTCATTGGTGTCCACCTCAAAGAAACCGGTGCGGTCGTAGCCGCGGGCAAGGCAATCCTCGATACCGCGAATTGTAAACTCTTTGTCACGCGTACACATGAAAGCCTTGCCGGCCCATTCACCGCCGCGGTCATAATCTACGCCGTAGATGTAATAGAACCGCGCGACCAGCGGCCCCCGCATCAAGGTTTCGCAGCTGTTGGCGGCCAGATTCCACCAGCCCTCGGTGGTCC
The DNA here is from genome assembly GCF_001402875.1 of Blastochloris viridis. Taxonomy (NCBI): domain Bacteria; kingdom Pseudomonadati; phylum Pseudomonadota; class Alphaproteobacteria; order Hyphomicrobiales; family Blastochloridaceae; genus Blastochloris; species Blastochloris viridis. The sequence continues at coordinate 3,367,457 of NZ_CP012946.1, forward strand.
AGCGATCGCCTTCCTTGTAGCCGACGGCAAGGCCGATGCGGCTCCCGGTCTTGTTGCAGACGCGAAAGTCGGCCCACGCCGAAGGCGACGTTGCCAACGAGCCCGCCGCCACGACGACGGTCAGGACGATGGCGGCGCGAACGCGACGACGAAAACACCAGATGCGGTCAGCCATGACCTTCGCAGCAAACACCGAACCGTGAGCGCGCCCGCCGATCCGACGGCATTTGGGCGAGCGTCTAATACGGTTTCCGGATGATCATTTCGTGATCCCGGAAACCACCTCGCTGAAAAACCCCCGATCAGGAAAGGGATATTTCAGCAACCGAACTACGAAACCCCGGCCGACTCGCCGAGGATTTCGTGTAAGCTATTCGTTTAACGTATTTTTCCGCAAAAAAGCTCCCGTTTTGCGGAAAATGCTCCTGCGGCGCCAGCCCGGCGCGAACATCCAACCGCGAGCGCAGACACAACGCGGCGAACGTGGCCAGGGCAGGGCAATGGCGGGGGACACCGAACCGATCACGGCCATTTCAGCGGCCCTGTCCACGGTCGGAGCGGCCCGCAAAACCGCCCGCGAGAACGTGAAGACGGCCGGGCGTTGGATCAGGCGGCGCTGCGACGAGGCCGCGGCAGCGCCGCTGGCACGGCCTCCCCGGACGGCGAAGCAGCGGTGCGCAGGCGCTCGATCTCAGCCTGCGTCACAGGCGCCTGGACCCGCCCGCGCTTGCCGGCGCCGCGCCGGCGCCCGGTGGACCACCAGCTCGCGACCCCGCCCAGGATCACGCCCAGCACCAGCGTGGCGAACACGATGAGGTAGAGCGGCACCGACCAAGAATAGGCGGCCTCGGCCGGGCTGCCGGCGAAGGGATCGAGGATAAGCGTGACCGGCGCCCGGTTCGCAACTGCCAGAACCACGAGCGCGATGCCAATCGGCAAGCCGACGATAAGAAACACTAGCTTTTTAAGCACCGGAACCTCCCCGCAGCGGCGAAAGCCTCATTCGGCCTGACCCATCATACGGTTTCCGGATGATCGCGCGTGATCCCGGAAACAACCTCGCCGAACCCCCTGATCGGAAAGGGAGCTTCCGGCGACCGGCATACGAACCCCCGGCCCGATCGGGCGGATGTCGTCTCAAGCCTTCTGCCCTCGAACTCCGACTGTCTGTTCGCGGCAGCAACCGATACCGGCAACCGCGAACGTCGCGTTGGAACATCGGCCGAGCGATCTGACCGGATCGACGCTCCAAGCCTTGATTCGCCAAGCCCTGAATCGTCAAGTCTTATCTCAGACCTTATGACGCCGCCGCTCCTCCGCAAGAACGTCTGCGGCAGCTGCGGAAAACGCTCTAGTCGTCGTTCAGCCGGTCGCGCATTTCCTTGCCGGTCTTGAAGAACGGCACGAATTTCTCGCTCACCGGCACATGCTCGCCCGTTCGCGGGTTGCGCCCGACCCGAGCCGGGCGGGACTTCACCGAGAACGCGCCGAACCCACGCAACTCGACCCGGTCGCCGCGCGCCAAGGCTGCGGTCACCTCGTCAAGGATCGCGTTCACGATGGTCTCGACGTCACGCTGATAGAGGTGCGGGTTGGCCTCGGCAATTTTCTGGACGAGTTCGGATTTGATCATCGCGTCCTCCGATACGCCTGAAAGAGCTTAAAGACCAACGCTTACTGACCCACCGGAGGGTGCCAAACCGCCAGAACACCGTCAAGCGCGGTCGAGAGCGCAACGGGGTCTGTACGCAGGTTTTGCGCCAGTTGAGGCCAACCGGCGGCCTCGGCGAGCGCGGCGAGCACCCGGGTGGTAAGCTTGATCTCGTCGGTTGCCGAGCGCGACCCCTTCCAATCGCGCACCGGCAGGGATTTGTCGACGCCGCGCGCCTCGTTCAGCCAAGCGAGCGCGGTGTCCTGGTCGCCGAGCCTGTCGATGAGCTTCAGCTCCAGCGCCTGGGCGCCGGTCCACACCCGGCCGTCCGCGACAGTCCGCAACTCGGCGTCGTCAAGGTCGCGTCTGGCCTTGACCAGGGACTTGAACCAACCGTAGCTGTCGTCGACCACCGACTGCAGCGCTTGGCGCGCCTCGGGCGAGGTCGGCACCAGACCGGACGGCGCCGCCTTGAGCGGAGTGGACTTCACCTCCTCGACCTCGACGCCGACGCTCTTGAGCAGCCCGGTGACGTTCGGGAACTGGACGATGACGCCGATCGAGCCAACCAGGCTGTTGCGGCCAGCGATGATCTCGTCGGCACCGAGCGCGGCGATATAGGCGCCGGACGCCGCCATGCCATCGACCACCGCCACCACCGGCCGCTTCTCCGCCAGTCGACGCAACGCGGTGTGCAGTCCGTCGGAGCCGGTCACCGTGCCGCCGGGGCTGTCGATCGCGAGGATCACCGCCTTGGCGCCGGAGGTGGCGATTTCGTCCAGCATCTTGAGGCGATCGCGGTCGCCACGGATCAGCCCGGAGATCGGCACGCGGGCGATGTGGGCCTGACGCTTCTCGACGAAGCTGGCGCCGTCCAGGCCGACCACCAGCGCACCGACCGCGGCAGCAACGGCGAGGACGGCAGCGATCCGCCACGCCGACAGGGAGCGGCGCAGGCGGCGGCGTTCGATAAGGGTGTCGGCGTCGAAAGACATGTCGGCGTCCTGAAATGACGGCGTTTTCACGCTTGAGCGGACGGAGGCGCAGCGACCGGCCGTGCCCCGAAGGCCGGACCCGGCGCACCGGGCGGTGGCAACTTAGGGATTTTCAGCCGTGAAATCAAAGCGCCTCTGCCACCGCCTCTTGTTCCGGTCGCCCACTACTCGGACCGGGAGCGGTCGGACGGCCGCGCCTGCGACAGGCCGGTCCTGCCGGGGATGATGCGGCATCACGCCCTCGTGCGAAAACAACGTCCGTCCGAACCGAATGTTAACCCTAAAATTTTAACATGGCTCATTGAGGTCACCACCGGTTCCTTCAGCGTGGCCGGCATCATCTTTGGGTGATGGAAGGCAGCGTGGCGTATTTCGCGTTGTAGAGAGCTGAGCATCGATGGCTCTTGTGCCCGAGGCTACCGACGAGAACCAGCTAACGCTGCCGAACGGGTCAGGCCCGTGGCTGGTCGCGTTCGCCGTTCTGTCGAAAGCCCTGAAACGCAATGCCTGGGCGATCATCGCCGCGGGCGTGGCCGGCGGCGTCCTCGCCGGCGGCGTGAAGGCGGTGTACCCGGGCGATTTTACCGCGACGGCGCAACTCCTCATCGATCCGCGCGGTTTGAGGGTTTTCTCCAACGATCTCAACCCGGGCCAGTTCGACGCCAACGCTGCGTTCGGCTTCCTTGAAAGCCAGATGGGCGTCATCACTTCCGAGAGCGTGCTGGCGCGGGTGCTTCGCGAGGAAGCAGCGGCCGCCGGGACCCCGCCGCCGTTGCGGCGGGACGGCAGGGAGGTCGAATTGCGGCCCGGCCAGTCACCGGACGGCGAGCGGCGGGTCGACACCAAGGCGCTGGACGCCTTGCGCCGCTCGGTGACCGTCCACCGCGCCGACCGCAGCTATGTCGTCGACATCACCGCACGGGCGTCGACGCCGCAAGCGGCGGCCCGCCGCGCCAACGACGTCGTCAAGGCCTATATCGACGAGGACGCGGAGAGCCGCGCCGACGCCGCGCGCCGCCTAACCAGCCACCTCACCGCCCGGTTGGAGGCGCTGGGCCAGGCGCTGCGGGAATCCGAGGTCAAGACCCAGGCCTTTCGCCTGAAGAACAACCTGATCGGCACCAGGCAAAGCCTGGTGGTCGAACAGAAGCTGACCGAGGCGATCACCGCGCTCGGCGCGGCGCAGTCGCGGCTGGCGCGGGCTCGCGCTCGCGTCGAGCAGTTGAAGTCCGCCGCGCTGGACACCGGCGCCCTCGGCGTCGATTCCGAATCGCAGCGCCTGCTGCTACTGCGGGACCGCCAGACCGCGGCGCTGGAGGAACTGGCCCGCCTAACCGCGGAACTCGGCGAGCGTCACCCGGCCCTGGTCGGGGCGCGCAACCGCGCCAACGAAATCAGCCGCCGCGTTGCCGCCGAACTGCGCTCCATTCGCGAGTCGGCCGGCGCCGATCTCAGCCGCGCCATCGCCGAACAGGACGGCCTGGCGCGCACCGTCCAAACCCTGTCGGGCGAGGTCGCCCGCGCCCAACAGGCCGAAATCGAGCTCAGGGCCCTCGAACAGCAGGTCGAGGCCAACCGCAAGGTGCTCGAATCGTTCGAGACCCGCTCGCGCGAGGCCGGCGAGTTCGGCCAGATCGACTCCGCCAACCTGCGCGTCGTCTCGATCGCCCGGCCGCCCGAACGCGGCAGCGCGGTGGCCGGCGCGATCCGGTGGGGCCTGTTCGGCGCCGTCATGGGCGTCCTCGCCGCGGTCGCGGTGATCACGTTGACCACGCTGTTCGGCACTGGCCGCTTGATGCGGCTTCTACCCCGCGCCAAGCCGGCCTGAGGCTCAGGTCAGCGCTCGCGCAGGGCAATATGAAACCCGCCTGGTGCCATCAGATCGGCGGTCCCTTTAGGCGAACGTGAACCGCCGCGCCGCACGCGCCGGCAGCGCGATCCGGACCGACCTTTCGCCGACCTGCGCCTCGGCCGGGAGCGTCGTCGTCGCCGGGTGGGCGGCATCGAACCCCCGCACCGACAGCAGGCGTGGGGAGCGGCCGGAGGCGAACGCCACCTCGATCTCGGCCGCCTGCGTTGCCTTGTTGAGCACGACGAGATGGAGCGGGGCACCGGCGGCGCCCGCCGCCGCATAGGCGGTGACGGCCGGCCCGCCCGGCGTCGCCACGCCAAGCGCGCGGCCGCCGAACGGCGCCCCGGTGGCATCGGCGACGCGGAACAGCCGGTAGGCCTCGCCGAGCCAGCCGGCGAGGCTGCCCCAGTGGCAGGCGAAATAGACCCCGGCGGCGCCGAACCGGCCCAGCACGTCGGCGAGGGCGAGGCCGGAGACGAGTTGCCCGGCACCGCCGAAATTGAATTCGGTGACCGAGATCCGGGTGCCGGGATATCGGCGTGCGATCAGCCGCTCCAGGCTCGGCAGCAGCGGCAGCGCCAGTGCTTCGCCATCGCCGACCGGCAGCACGTCGGCCACCCAGCTGTCCTCTCGAAAGCCCGGCTCGGTCAAAGAGCGCGGCGCATCCAGCAATGCTTCGGCCAAATCGGGCTGCTCGGTGCGGAACAGGCTGCCGCGGCGGCTGAACGGATACCAATGGATGTCGAGAACGTCGAGAAGCCGCTGCCCCGCCCGCGCCGAGGCCGCCCGGAAGGTGTCGAGATAGGCGGCGATGAAGCTGCCGTAATGGCGGAACTCATTCCAATCCGGCGCCTGCTGAAAGTCGACCATCTCGGTCGCGCCCCAGCACACCGGGCCGAACACCGCCGCGGCGGGGTCCGCCGCCTTGATCGCCCGCGCCGCGGCGACCGAACGCTCGATGAAGGTGCGGATCGGCATCCGGCCGGTGACGATGCGCGGATGGTTCTCGAACCACAGGCCGGGCTCATTATCGAGCGCATAGGCGTGGATGCCGTCCGGGGTGTCGGCGCCGCCGAAGCGCTGAACCAGCCGGGCGAGCAGTTGGGGGATGTCGGCGACCTTGGGATCGATCGGATCGGCGGCGCCGGCGTGGCCGCGCCAGCGCACCGGCACGAACCGCGCCGACGGCGCCGCCGCCTCGGCCGCGACCGGCCCGCCGAAATCGGCTGCGACGAAGCCGGCCAGCGGCAGCGTGACAAGGCTTTTCGCGCCCATCGCCAGCGAGGCGTGGTGCATCGCCTCGATCACCGCGGCGGGCCGGGTCCGGTGCGGGTCCGGCACCCCGAGCATGTCGAGCAGAAACGCGCCGTTGGCGTGCTGGAAATCCTTGCCGGCGTTGGTGGCGTTGTTAACCCAGTTGTAGGCGGTCATCAGGTTGCCGCCGAGGCGCCGGGCGGTGACGTGTGCGGCCCGATCGAGCTCGGCCGAGCGCGCGCCGCCGTCCGCAGTGCCGATCTCGCTGGAGCCGTAGATCAGCGGGCTGATCAGCCGGCCCGGCGCGGTATCGTCGATGACGATGGGAAAGATACCGGGCAAGGTATCGTCGGAGGCCCCGGCGGGGGTGACCAGTCCCGGCGCGACCAATGCCGAGGCCACGCCGCCGACAATCACGCTGCGGCGTGTCGGCCGCCCTGGCGCTCGCCGACCGCCGCTCATGACACCAGCTTGGTGCCATAGAGCGCCTGGCGGAAGCGCGGCATCCACAACAGCTTGCCGAGCCCGCCGCAGGCGACGGCGACCAGCCGGGCGGCGGCAGCACGCCGGAACGGCAGCACAATCAGGGCGGCGGCAGTGGCACCGCCGAGCTGCACCAGGCCGACCGTCATCCACAACGCGATCGACGGCCATGGTACCGGCCGCAGCATGTGAAAGACGAACACCCGAATCTGGCCGCTGAGGAACTTGCGTCGCCAGACGTAGCCCCAGGTCAGGCGCCGCGGCGGCACCCATTCGAGCACCCCCGCGTTCGCCGCCCAGGCGAACCGCAGGCCGCGCCGCGCCAACCGCTTGAGCAGCAGGCTGTCCTCGCCGCCGACCTCGTTGAGGCCGGCGTCGAACGGCTGCGCCTCCGCGAAACAGCGTTCGCGCTCGAACATCGAGTTGTTGGTGCCGAGATAGGCGGACAAATCGGTGATGTCGCTGGCGTCGGCGCGGTCGATCCGGCGGGAGAAATAGGGCGCGAACGCCCCGATGGCGCCGCCCTCCTCCGCCCTGGCCTCGACCGGCCCGAACACCGCGGCGGCGCCGCTGCGCCGCGCGACCGCGACCAACTGAGCGACCCAGTTGGGCGAGGCTTCCTCGTCGTCGTCGAGGAAGGCGACCCAGCGCCCGCTTGCGGCCCGAACGCCAGCGTTACGGGCGTTGGCAACGCCCGGGTTCGGCTCGCGCAAATAGCGAACCGGCCGGCGTCCCGCCGGCAGCGCCGTCACCACCGCCTGCGCTGAGCCCTCGGCCGAATTGTCGACCACGACAATTTCGATGTGGATGTTCTGCAGTTCAGCTTGCGCCAGCGTGCTGGCGATCGCTCGCTGCAGCGGCTGCGGCCGGTTCAGTGTCGGAACGACAATGGAAACCACGTCCATCCGCGCCGACTCCTGTCACTCGAACGACGGTCGAGTTAAAGATCTATTCACCGACGTCGCCATATTCCGGCCGCGCGTTTCTCTGTGGTAACATAGATCTTCTTTGATGCAAGCCGCCCTCGCAGCGAGGGTGTGCACTTGGCGCCTTGTTTTGGGCGACCAGCGCCCGGCAGATGTGGAGCTTGAGGCCATGAGCGAAATCCCGCTGCCCGCCGCGACGGGCGCACCGGCGGGATTGTGGGCGTTGCCGGGTGGATTTTCGCGCTTCCTCCATAGCCTGCTGACCTACGGCTTTTTGTTCTACACCTTCATCGGCACCAACCCGATCGACTACCGGCCGCTGGCCGAACGCGTCGACGGCAACCCGGCGAGCCGCGTTGTCGTGCTTGTGCTTCTTGCGCTCGCGGTCGTCGTCGCCTGGACCAACCGCAGCGCCCTGGTGCCGTGTCTCAAGGCCAATGTCGGGCTGTTCGCGGTCGTCGGCTTCTGCCTGGCGAGCGTGCTGTGGTCGCCATTTCCCGATCTCGCCCTGCGCCGGGCGGTGTTCCAGATCCTGGTGACGGGGGTGGCGGTCGGCATCGCCGTGGGCGTCACCGACCTGCGGCGGTTCCACACCGCGATCTTCATCGGGATGATGACGGTGGTGGCGTGCAATTTCCTCGCGGTGGCGGCGTGGCCGTCTCTGACCATCGCCGACAATGGCGTGGTCGGCCTCTACGCTCAAAAGAATCCGGCCGGCGCGGTCGCGATGATTGCGGTGGTGTGCGCGACGACCTGGACCATCGGCGCATCCCGGCTGCAATCGACCATGGTCGGCCTCGGCGGAATGGCGCTGTCCGCGCTGTTTTTGGTGCTGACCAACAGCAAGACCTCGATCGGCCTTGCCGCGCTGGCGCTGCTGATCATCGCGGTGTTCGTGCTGGCCGAGAAGGGCGGGCCGCGCTTCGTCCTGGTGGTGGTGTTCGGAGCGCTCCTCGCGCTGGCCGGCCTGCTGACGGTGTTCGCCGCAATTGATTTCGACAACGCCCGCCTGCTGGAAATCCTGTTCGGCGATGCCTCCTTCACCGGTCGCGACGAACTTTGGGCATTCGCGCTGCGATCCTGCCTGGAGCGGCCGTGGCTCGGCCACGGCTATGGCGCATTCTGGGACGTCGGGCTGACCAACGATCCGCTCCGCAGCCTCGAGCCGGGGACGTGGCTCGGCGACGTCGACCCTGGCATCATCAACCAGGCCCACAACGGCTATCTCGACCTGTGGCTTCAGATCGGGCTGCCGGCCACGGTGGTGGCCACGCTGGTCGTGCTCGCGGCGGCGCTGTCGGCGGGCCGGCGCGCGCTGCTCCGCGACCTGGACCGCGGCGCACGGGCCGCGCTCGGCATGCTGGCGGCGCTGCTGTTCCTCCACCTTCTGCACAACTCGACCGAAGCGACGCTGTTCGCCCGCGGCGTCGCGTTCGCCAACCTCGCCATCCTGTGCATTCTCGTGACCGCGCAGGCGCAATTCCTCGCGGACGCAGCGCCGCGCGGCGAACGATCCGGGGCGGAAGGATGACAATGACCTGCGAGCCGGCGCTCGAACTCTCCATCGTGATCTGCACCTTCAAGCGAGAGCGGCTGTTGCGCCGGGCGATCGCCAGCGTGGCGCGACAGGCCTGCCCGGCCGGCGTCGACCTCATCTTGGCCGTCGTCGACAATTCGGACGACGGCGAGGCCGCGGCGGCGGTCGAGGCGATGCGGGAGGCCTGTCCGTTCGAACTGCGCTACGTCGCGGCCCACCCGCCCAACATCTCGGTGGCGCGCAATGCCGGCATCGCCGCGACGACCTCGCCGTTCGTCGCCTTCATCGACGACGACACCGAACTGGCGGAGGGCTGGGTGGAGGCGGTCGTGGGCGCGCTGCGCGAGCACCCTTACGACATCCTGTTCGGTGCCATCGAGCCGGTGTTCGAGGCGCCAAGCCGGGCGCCGTCCTGGACCCATGCAGTGTATTCACGCCGGCTGGCGGCGGCGACCGGTCGCGAACTGTCGGCAATGGGCCGCGGCAAGACCCGCGACGTCGCGCTCTCGACCAGCAATGCCGTGCTGCGCCGCGCCACCACCCTGACCGATGCCGAGCCGTTCGACCGCGCGTTCGGAAACGGCGGCGGCGAAGACTACGACCTGTTCTGCCGCGTGCAACGCCGCGGCTGCCGGTTCGGCTGGGTGCCAGGCGCGCTGGTGCGCGAGGAGGTGCCGGCCGAACGGTGCGACACCGCCTATCTGCGCCGGCGCATGTTTGCCGGCGGCCAGGCGTTCGCCATGGCGATCGCCAAGAACAGCCGCTGGCCGGCGGCGACGCGGTGGTGGCTGCGGGGCAAAGCCGCGGTGCAGGCGCTCTATCTCGCCTCGGTGCTGCCGCTCCGGCTCTGGCGCGGGGGTGAGGCGCTCGACGCCTATTCCTGCGCCTGGGCCGGGGTGCTCGGCAAGCTCGCGTTCGGCGAGATCCACCCGATCTACCGCGCGCCGGCCGCGGCGCGGTCCTGATCGGCGGCGCGCGCGGTGACCTGCGCGAACAGCCGCAGGCGCGCGCTTTCGGGTACCGGGATGGTCGACTGGATCAGGCAGGTGACGTGCTCGGGCCTGAGCGCCGCGACGAACCTCGCCTCGTCGGCGCCGCCGTCGAAGCTGCCGGAATAACGGGAGTGGCACAGCGACCACGCCTCCGGGCAGAGGCCTGAAGCGTCGAGCCCGGCCACCTTGTCGGCATAAACGCCGTAGAGAACGTACTCGGCAAAATGCGGCGTGCGGCTCAGCACCACCCGCCAGTCGCGCCCGGCGACCGCTTCGATGCGGGCGATCATGCCGCGCAGGGTCGACCGGCGCCACACCACGAACGGATCGATATATTCCGCGCCGTAGAAATCGCTCGGCGGCAGTCCGAGCAGCCGCCCGGCGGCGACGTGCCAGCGACGGTGCGAGGCGAGCGGAACCGGGGCTGGATCGCGATAGATCCGCACGCGGCCGCCATGGACCAGACGGTCGAGGCCGAGCGGGCGGACGACGACGTTGTCGCTGTCGATGTGCGCCACCACCTCGGTGGGCGCCGCGGCCGTCGCCGCGATCTTCATGATCTGCTGCGCGATCCAGCCGCGCACCGGCAGGCCGAACGGCGTGACGTAGAAATTGCGGTGCGACAGCCCGAGCAGCCGCCGCCAGCGGGCGCTGGGCATCGGAACTTTGCGCAGCCAGCGCGGCAGCAGGCTCTCCTGGGTGGCGATGGTCCGCCGTGGCGAGGACAGGCTTGCGAACAGCGCGACATCCTGCGCCGGAACGTAGAGCGCGTGGTGGATCGTCGCCGGCACGAAGCGGTCGATGCTGTCGCACAGCATCCGGCACAGTTCGAAATCGCCGCGGAACGAACAGGTGACGATGCTGGCCGACAGCGGCGCGTCATCCGGCGGCGGCGCGGCGGACTCGCTCATCGTGCCCACTCCATCGGTTCAATCGGCGCGAAGGTCGACGTCACCGCGGCCGGACGGTCGAAGCGCTCGGGATATTGCAGGATCTCTGTGACCTCGGTGACGTGCACGGCGAAATCCTCGTCGAGCCGGCAGCGCCGGCCCTCCCGCACCGCCGCCGCCAGCTCGGCAACGCCGCGCATGAAATCCATCGTCGGCTCCCGCCAGCCGCGCCGGAACGGCACCGGCCGCACCAGCGGCAGACGCCGGCCGCGGGATTGGCCCCACCGCCGCTCGATAAAGCGTTCGAGCCGGCCCTGAGCCGGGCGTCGCAGCACCACCGCGCTGCCATAGTCCCACGGCTCGGCGATATCGAGCGTTCCCGCCTCGCCAATGAGGCGCAGACGGTGGTCGTAGGGCGCCACCACCGAATTGGTGAGGCGCGCCACCACGCCGCCGTCGAACGCCAGCGCGCCGACCGAGAAGTCGGGCGCGGGGTCGGCCAGCGGCGGCGCCGTGGCCTTGTCGGCGATCAGCAGCGCCGAGAACGCCGTCACCGTGCGCACCGGCCCGAACATCGCCGCCAGCACGGTGATGGCGTAGCCGGCGTGCTCGAAGGTGCAGCCGGTGGCGAATTCACCGCGGGCCGGCCAAGGCTGGCCGCTGCGGCTCTTCCAGTCGCGGTAATTGGTGCGGTGGATCATGCCGTCGTCAAGCTCGGCATAGGCGAGCACAGCGCGGCCGATGCGGCCGGCGCGGAGCGCAGCCCAGGCGGTCTGGGCGGATTCGCCGAGCACGTTGCAGGGCGCCGCGGCGAGGCGAACGCCGGCCTGCTGCGCCTTCGTTCGCAGCTCCACGGCCTCGCGCACGGTCATGGCGAGCGGCTTTTCCGAATAGACGTGCTTGCCGGCGGCAATGGCCGCTGCGGTGACGGCCTTGTGGCTCTCCGGCGTGGTGAGGTTGACGACGATGGTGCAGGCGCGATCGTCGAGCAGCTCGTCGAGCGAGCGGTAGACCGTATCGCCCCAGCACGCTTGGAAGGCGGTCAGCCGCTGTGGATCGCGGTCGTAGGCGCCGGTGAGGCGAAGGCGCGCACGGTGATGCTCGAGGCAATGGCGATAGGAGTCCGCGACATAGCCGCAGCCGACGATCGCGATCCCTGTGATGTCCGGTGCCGTCACTGCACTCCCCCGCGCATCTGTCACGCCTATGGGCGCCGTCAGCCCCTGGTCCGCATCGACCCGACGAAGGCGGCGAGCCGTGCCTGCCAACCGCGCGTGATCTCGGCCGCGGCAACGCGGCAGAACGGCACGCTCTCGATCAGGTAGCGCCGAAAGAGCCGCTTGGGCTCCGACAGCAGCCGCCACAGCCACTCGAACCCGAACCTGCGCGCGAGGGAGGGCGCGCGGCGCAGCGTGCCGAACCGGAAGCCGATGGCGGCGCCGATGCACATCACGATGGCGCCTCGGAAGCGCTCACGATGGCGGAACGCGAAGATCTCCGATTTCGGCGCCCCGACGCCGAAAAACACATGGGTGGGCCGGCAGCGCGCAACCGCCTGCAGCAGCTCCTCGCTCGCCGCATCGTCCGATTCGAAGCCGAACGGCGGCACGCAGACGCTGACGCTGTCGGCCGGAAAGGCGCGGCTCTCCAGCCACTCGCGCACCGTCTGCGCCAGCGCCTCGTCGCTGGCCACGAACGCCGGCCGATGCCGGGCGGGATCGAGCCGATCCACCACCGCGACGAACAGGTCGGCGCCGGTGATCCGGTGCGGCACGGTGCTGCCGGCGAGAAAGGCGACCCATTGCAGCGGGGCGCCGTCGACGGTGGCACGCCAGGCGAAATCGTAGGCCTGCCGCAGGTCGCGATTGTGCTGCAGCTTGACGATGTGATCGACGTTCGCGGTGACGACCAAGCGGCAGGCGGCATCGGCGCCGTCGTTCGCCAGGATCTCGTCGGTCAACGCGTCAAAGCCGCGGTCGGTGAACTCGACCCCGAGCAAGGACTGCACGCCGCCTGCACCCGGATCGGGTCGCGGCGCGCTGGCCGCCTCCACCACCGGCTCGGCGCCGGCTCCCGCCTCGCCTGCTGAGGCGCCTCTGGCGACAGGCGCTCGAGAACACGTCATGACCCGATGACCTCGACAGCCGCCGTCACGGTGACAGCGGACAGCATCCCGATGCACCCTTGCGTCACCGCCGGCGCCCTTGTGCCGGAACGAAGCTCCGCGAGCGCCGAGCATGTCCAAACACGATGTTTCGCATACCGTTCCCGGTTGATCACGTCGTGATCCCGGAAACAACCTCGCCGAAAACCCTTTGATCCAGATTGGATTTTTCGGCGACCGGAAAAATGACACTCCGGCCCGGTCGGCTGGATTTCGTATCACACGCATGCGTCAAATGACCCGAGCACCAAGGGCATCGTGCTATCAAAACAGCAAAACGACACCGCGGAATGCCATTTTCGATCATCTGTCCCCTCGACGCGATCGTGCGATGTCTCGATAAAGTTATGGTTTATCGCCGCCGTTCCGGGAGCAGCCTTCACTCCGACGCCGCCACCGGCTCTCGCGCCGTCGAACGGGGACGGGCGGCGGGTCTGCGCATAAGATCGACCACTCCGTGGGCCAAACGGCTACGCAATGCGTCCGCCACCAGATCGCCGCCGGCATAATGCACCTCCCGCGGGCGCCAGCGCGTCTTGGAAACGTCGGTGCCGGTCGACAGGTTCACCAGGCGCAGGCGCTGAGCGATCGCCCACTTGATGGCTTCCGCCACCGTGGTGGTCATCACGCTGTAGCGGCCCCACTCCGGCGCGTATCCGGAGAAATAGAGATAGAGTTCGTCACCGAACAGAAAGCCGAGCCGGGTGGCGATCACCGTCTCCGCCACCACCAACTGGAACACCCGAAGCCCGCCGCGGGCGGCAAGCGCGCGGCAATAGTCGTGCAGAAAGGCGCGCGACGTCGGGGTCGCGAACACATTGGCGTGGGCGATGGTCCCCGACCGGTCGGCGCGATGCTGGTGGAGTTCCAGAAAGCGCCCGACGGCGGCATCGACCTCGGCCGGCGCCTCGACCACGCGAAATTCGAAACCGTGTCCATCGCGCGTCAGCGAATTGTAGCACTTGCGCAGCGATTCCTTGATGTTGCGCGGCAGCAAGGCCCGGAAGCCCTCCCAGCTGTCCGGCAGGTCGAGCACGTAATCGACCAGATCGAACGCCCGAGACGACGGAACGGCACGGCCGAGCCAGTCGTCCGCCACCGGCGAGCGCTGCACGCCGCGCCATTGAACCCAGTCCCAGCGCTCGGCGCTGCCGTCGAAGGCCGCCTGCAACGCCGGCATGACCTCAGCCACCCGTTCGGCCACGCAAACCGGCCCGCGCATCTCCGTCACATAGGAATCGGCGCCGAAGAACTGCAGCTCCCGGGTGCGGAACGGGCCGACCGATGGACGCACGGTCAGCATCATCGGCGCGACGGCGACCAGCTTGCCGGCATCGTCGCGGACGGAGTGGATCCGCAGACGATCCTCCGCCTTCAACGACTTGCGGCCGAAATGACGCCACCACGTCACGTTCCACAGCGGCGTTGCGAACGGCGAGCGCGGCGATACCGTCTGGGCAAGATCCTCCCATTCGGGACAGATCCGGGCAAGGCCCGCCGCATCGGTGATGGTTTCGACCTTGAGCACCCTCAGCCCCCCATCACACGCACAAACGCCTTCGCCAGAACAAACTCAAGGGCGCCATGCTCCGCCCGATAGCGCGCCTGGATGCGCCGGTAGCACGCCGCGATGGCATCCTGCTGGCCAGGCCGGTGCATGAGCGAGGGGCCGATGCGATAGTGCAGCGACACCCGGTCCAGCACCAGCGCACCGAATCGCCGGATGGCCCGAGCGTAGAAATCAACGTCCTCGACCAGTTCCAGGTCCGGGTCGAACCCGCCCAGGTCGGCGATGCAGGACCGCCGGATCATGGCGGCGCCGCAAACCAGCGGCGTCGGCCCGAACACCATCGCCGCACCGAGACCCAGCCTGCGGCCGAACCGTGCGAAGCGCCGGGCGCGGCGGGTCGCGTCGGCGAAATACTGGCGTTCGTGCGTCAGGTCGACCGCGCCGAACGGCTCGACGCGGCCGAACACCACGCCGACATCGCGGTGCGCGGCGAACGCCGCCCTGGCCGCCTCATAGTGGCCCTCGGGCACCAGGTCGTCATCGTCGAGAAAATGAACCAGCTCGCCGCGGGCCAGCGGCCAACCCAGATTGCGCACCACCGCGGGCCGCCCGCGCGAGGGCTCTGGGTTCTTGAGATAGCGGATGCCATCGGCGTGGAAGCCGGCTACGACGGCCGAGGCCGATCCGTCCGGACAATCGTCGACGACGACGATCTCGGTCGTCACATTGGCCTGGGACAGCACGCTGCGAAGCGCGGCCTCCAACTCGACCGGTCTGCGGTATGCCGGGATAATGACCGAAACGTCGGGCCTCACGCTCGAGCCTCTGTCTGACGGCACGTTCTGCGGGCGAACGGCGGGTGATATCGGGAAGATCGGAACCGGCGCTTCCTATCGAGCGGGTGACAGCGGGACAAGGGCCTGCCCTCGGCGCCCGACGGCACGGCGGGCAGCAGGCATCTCCATTCGGTTTTCCGGCATATCCGGAGTTGGCTGCGCCTCGGGCGAATTCGGAAGGCATGTCAGAAAACAGGCGACATGCCAGCCGCCGTTTACCTCGGGCGGCGAAAGGAAGCGATCACGTTCGGGTTATGTTGCCGCTGCGGGCGGCCCCGGTTGCGCACGCGCCGGCTTCGGCCATGGCCGTGCCCATGCTAATCTTTGCGCGACACCGAGGCCGGCGGACACCCCATGCAGCGTGACGGCAACAGTTGGCGCGAGGGCGCGGCAGACCTCACCGTTCCGTTTCGTCAAACCGCCCATGATGCATTGGCTCCGCTCATCCGGCGCTATGTCAGCCGCGGCCCGGCCTGTCCGTGCGGCCACCGGCTGACGCAGCAGCTCAAGGCCCTCGAAGCCGAAGCGATCGAGATCATGCGCGAGGTGGTGGCCCAGGCTGCCAACCCGGTGCTGCTCTATTCGATCGGCAAGGATTCGACGGTGATGATGCACCTGGCGCGCAAGGCGTTCTTCCCGACGCCACCGCCGTTCCCGTTCCTGCACATCGCCACCACCTGGGACTTCCGTGACATGATCGCCTATCGCGATCTGCTGGTCCAAGCGCTCGGCGTCGAGCTCAGGGTGCACACCAACGCCGAGGGCCTGGAGCGCGGCATCAGCCCGATTGCCTCCGACCCCGGCGTCCACGCGCGGGTGATGATCACGGAAGCGCTGAAGCAGGCGCTCGACCAATGGACGTTCGACGCCGCGTTCGGCGGCGGCCGCCGCGACGAGGAGAAGAGCCGCGCCAAGGAGCGGGTGTTCTCGTTCCGCTCGGCCCAGCACGCCTGGGACCCGCGCAACCAGCGGCCCGAGCTGTGGAACCTCTACAATGCCCGCGTCGCCGCCGGCGAGTCGATGCGGGTGTTCCCGCTGTCGAACTGGACCGAGCTCGACGTCTGGAGCTACATCGCCGCCGAGGACATTCCCGTCGTGCCGCTCTATTTCGCCAGCGACCGGCCGGTCGTCGCCCGCGACGGCGCGCTGATCCTGGTCGACGACGACCGCCTGCCGGTGGCAGCCGGCGAGGTGCGGCTGCGCCGCGTCCGTTTCCGCACGCTGGGCTGCTATCCGCTCACCGCCGCCATCGAGTCGGCCGCCGAGACCGTCGACGACATCATCGCCGAGATGCGCGCGGCCACCACCTCCGAACGCCACGGCCGCCTGATCGACCATGACGAGGCCGCGTCGATGGAGATCAAGAAGCGCGAGGGCTATTTCTGATGACGGCGCCGCCCGCCGCGCCCGCCGACGACCGGCCGCCGCTGCGCGTCATCACCTGCGGCTCGGTCGACGACGGCAAGTCGACGCTGATCGGCCGGCTGCTCTACGATTGCCGGCTGATCCTCGACGACCAGCTCGCCGCCGTCGCCCGCGACAGCCGGCGGCACGGCACCGTCGGCGACGACCTCGATCTCGCCCTGCTGGTCGACGGCCTCGCTGCCGAACGCGAGCAGGGCATTACCATCGACGTCGCCTACCGCTTCTTCCGCACCGGCCGGCGCGCCTTCATCCTGGCCGACACCCCCGGCCACGAGCAATTCACCCGCAACATGGCGACCGCGGCCTCGACCGCGGAGGCCGCGGTGGTGCTGGTCGACGCGCGCAAGGGCGTGTTGGCACAGACCCGGCGCCACAGCTTCATCTGCGCGCTGCTCGGCATCGGCACGGCAATCCTGGCGGTCAACAAGATCGACCTGGTCGACGCCTCGGAGGATACATTCAGCCGCATCGCCGCCGACTACCGCAAGGTCGCGGCGCAACTCGGCCTTCGCACCGTCGTTGCGATCCCGGTGTCGGCGCGCTGGGGCGACAACGTCGCCATCCGCTCCGCGCGCACGCCGTGGTACGGCGGGCCGACGGTGGTGGAGGCTTTGGAGAGCATCGACGTCGCCGGGCACGCGCCGGAGCGGCCGTTCCGCTTTCCGGTGCAGTGGGTGAACCGGCCCGGCGCCGATTTCCGCGGCTATGCCGGCACGGTGGCGTCGGGCGCGGTCGCGGTCGGCGATGCGGTGGTGGTGGCAGGATCGGGACAGCAGAGCACGGTGGCGCGCATCGTCACCTTCGACGGCGACCGCGCCGTGGCCTGTGCCGGCGACGCCGTGACGCTGGTGCTGGCGGACGCGATCGACCTTGCCCGCGGCGATCTGCTGGCGCCGCCGCAGCACCGGCCGGTGGTGGCCGACCAGTTCTCGGCACAGCTGGTGTGGATGAGCGAGCAGCCGATGCTGCCCGGCCGCTCCTATCTGATGCGGATCGGCACCGCGATGCTGCCGGTACGGGTGACGACACTCAAGCACCGCATCGACATCGGCGACTTCGGCACCGTTCCGGCACGCACGCTGGCGCTCAACGATATCGGCGTGGTGAACGTCGCCACCGCGCGCCCGGTGGCGTTCGACGCCTATGCCGACAATCGCCGCACCGGCGCCTTTATCCTGATCGACCGCGACACCAACGCAACGGCAGGCGCCGGCATGGTGCTGTTCCCGCTGCGGCGGGCCGCCAACATCCATCGCCAGCGCCATACCGTCGACAAGCGGGCGCGGGCGGCGCTGAAGCAGCAGCGCCCGTGCATCGTGTGGTTCACCGGGCTGTCGGGGTCGGGGAAGTCGACCATCGCCGACCTGGTCGAGAGGACGCTGCACGCCCGCGGCATTCACACCATGCTGCTCGACGGCGACAATGTGCGGCTCGGCCTCAACCACGACCTCGGCTTCACCGACGCCGACCGGGTCGAGAACATCCGCCGGGTCGGCGAGGTAGCCAAGCTGTTCGTCGAGTCGGGGCTGGTCGTGCTGTGCTGCTTCATCTCGCCGTTCCGGGCCGAGCGGCAGATGGTGCGGGGCTTGGTCCAGCCCGAGGAGTTCTGCGAGGTGTTCGTCGACACCCCGATCGAGGTCTGCATCGACCGCGACGCCAAGGGCCTTTACCGCAAGGCGCTGGCCGGCGAGATCCCGAACTTCACCGGCATCGGCAGCCCGTACGAGCGGCCGGATGCACCCGAGATCACCATCGCCACACTGGCGGAGCCACCGTACACTGCCGCCGAGCGGGTGGTGGACTGGGTGCTCGCCCGCATTCAGCCCGGCGGCCAGCCCACCGGCGCGGCCGGCACAAGTCACGGCAGCGCTCAGGCTTGATCGGGCGGCGGCTTGATATCGATGGCGTGGCCGGCGCGGTCGCGCTTGGCTGAGAGATAGCGCAGATTGGCGGCGGTCTGGCGGCCGAACACGCGCTCCTCGGCCACCACCTCAAGGCCGGCCGTCCGCAACGCGTCGGTCTTCACCGGGTTGTTGGTGAGGAGGCGCACCTTTGTCACGCCGAGTTGGCGCAGCATCGCGGCGGCGAAATCGAACCGGCGGCCGTCGGGGTCGAAACCCAGCGCCTCGTCGGCGTCGAAGGTATCGAAGCCTTGGCTCTGCAGCTGGTAGGCCCGCATCTTGTTGGCAATCCCGGTGCCGCGGCCCTCGTGGTCCAGATAGAGGATGATGCCGCCGGCACCGGCCGCCATGCGGCGGGCGGTGTCGCGCAACTGGTCGCCACAGTCGCAGGCCAGGCTGCCGAACAGATCGCCGGTCAGGCAGGCCGAGTGCAGCCGCACCGGCACCACGCCGGCGAGGTCGGGCCGGCCGACCACCACCGCCACCTGGTCGCGCAGGCCCTCGCCGCCGCGGAACACCACGAACTCGCTGTCAGGCGCACCCGCCAGCGGCACCGGCCCGCGGCCGACGATGCGCAGGCGCTGGACCTCGCCGGCGCGGTAGGCGGCGATCGCGCTCGCCGCGACCCGCAGCACGCCGGCATCCGGCGCGGCGACCTCTGCCAGCACCATCGCCGGCAGCACCAGAGCGAGACGGGCGAGTTCGAGCGCGACGTCGTCGAGCGGTACGGCCGGGCTCACCGGCGCGTCGATGGTGGCGTCCAGCGCCAGGGTCAACCGTTCGATCCGGGCGGGATCGAGCCGCGGCAACGCCACGACCCCCGGCCTGGCCCGCTCCAGCCCGAGCCGGCGCAGCCGCGCCGCCGGCAGGACCAGCCGCGCCGTGCCCGCCGCCAACGCGCCGAATTCCGCCGCCAGTGTCGCGTCGAGCCCCTCGGCTGCGACCGCCAGCACCGCGGCGGCGCCGTCCATGATCGTCACCGGGCGACCGGCACGGATTTCAGCCAGCGCCCGCTCGACCGCCACATGTTCGTGCTGCAACCTCATCGTCCACTCTTCACCGCGGCCGCATGTCAAAACCGCATCGGCCTGCCTATCAGAACCGGAGCCATCCGGCATCATTTGGCGTTGCAGCATATTTCATCAGCGGCGCTGCCCTGATCAGCGCCGCTCGCGGAAGAACGCCTTCAGCAGCGCGGCCGAGTCCTGCTCGGCCAGGCCGCAATAGACCTCGGGGCGGTGGTGGCAGGTCACGCTGGCATAGAGCCGGACGCCGCTCTCCACCGCGCCGCCCTTGGGATCGCTTGCGCCGTAATAGAGCCGGCGGATGCGCGCGAACGAGATCGCCGCCGCACACATCGGGCACGGCTCCAGCGTGACGTAGAGGTCGCAGCCGATCAGCCGCTCCGAGCCGAGCGCGGCCGCCGCGGCGCGGATCGCGATCATTTCGGCGTGCGCGGTGGGGTCGCGCAATTCCAGCGTGCGGTTGCCGGCGCGGGCAATGACCACGCCCTGTTTGACGATGGCGCAGCCGATCGGCACCTCGCCGCGCGACGCTGCAGCGCAGGCCTCCGCCAACGCAATGTCCATGAATGAGGGCCGCACCGCTCGTATTCCTCCCCGCGCCATGCTACAGGCGCCCCTCTTCCCTTCAAGGCACGGAACCGCCATGCCCCGCAAGCCGACGGACGAGGGTCCGCGCCGCTCGTCCCGTCCCCATCGCACGCCCCGCGCCGGAACACCCGCCGCAGACGGCGCCAAGCCCGGTTTCCGCAAGGGGCCGGCGAAATTCGGCCCACGGCCGAACGCTGGCCCGCGCCCGGAGTTCGATGCGCGTCCGGAGCGGCCGATGTTCGGCAAGCCGCGCACCAAGACCAGCCTGAAACGGCCCGCCCGCGCGGACTTGCCGGAGCCGGTGCTGAAGGAGCGTGAGCGCATCGCCAAGGTGATCGCCCGCGCCGGTCTCGGCTCGCGCCGCGAGATCGAGGAATGGATCGAGGCCGGCCGGGTGGCCGTGAACGGCGAGTTGCTGGACAGCCCGGCCTTCACCGTCTCCGACGCCGACCGGATCGAGGTCGATGGCCAGCCGCTGCCGGAGAAGGAGCGCACCCGCCTCTTCCTGTTCCACAAGCCGCGCGGCCTCGTCACCACCACCGACGACCCCGAGGGCCGGCCAACGGTGTTCGACGTGCTGCCCGCCGGCCTGCCCCGCCTCGTCAGCGTCGGGCGGCTGGACTTCAATACCGAGGGCTTGTTGCTGCTCACCAATGATGGCGGGCTGGCGCGGGTGCTCGAACTGCCGGAGACCGGCTGGCTGCGCCGCTACCGCGTGCGCGCGTTCGGCGAGGTGACGCAGGATCAGCTCGACAAATTGCGCGAGGGCGTCGAGGTCGAGGGCATGCAGTATGGCCCGATCGAAGCGACGCTCGACCGCGAGCAAGGCTCCAATGTCTGGATCACGGTGGCGCTGCGCGAAGGCAAGAAGCGCGAGATCCGCACCGTGCTCGGCGCGCTCGGCGTCCACGTCAACCGGCTGATCCGAGTATCGTTCGGCCCATTTCAACTCAGCGAACTGACCGAGGGCGCCATCGAGGAAATCAAGACGCGAGTGCTGCGCGAGCAACTCGGCGAGCAACTTGCGGCGCTGGCCGGCGTCGATTTCGACGCCCCGGTGCGCGACTATAGCGAGGCGGCACGGCCGCCGCGCGAAGCCCCGACGCGGGCGGAGCGACCGGGGCGCGATGAGCGCTCGGGACGTGACGATCGCCCGGCACGCGGCCGCTTTGACGCGCGCGAAGAGCGTGGCGAGCGGCGTGGACGACCGGAGCGGAGCGACCGGCCGCTGCGCGAGCCGTCCAATCTGCGCAAACCCAGCATCTGGCGCGCCCCGCCCGACGGCGATGCCCCGCTGATGAGCCGGCTGCCGCGACGCGAGCGCCAGGCGATCCCGCCGGCATCGGAGGATCCGCGGCCCAAGCGGCGCGGCCAGACCGAGGACCGCAAGGGCCGCAGCGTCGTTGTCGAGCGCATCGCCTCGCCGGCGCCCGTGGCTGCACCGAACCCGGCCGAAACCGAGCGCCCGTTCACACCGCGTGGCGACCGGCCCGACGGCGATCGTCCGTTCAAGCCCCGTGGCGATCGGCCGTTCACACCGCGCGGCGACCGTCCCGACGGTGACCGCCCGTTCAAGCCCCGTGGCGATCGGCCGTTCACGCCGCGCGGCGACCGTCCCGAGGGCGACCGCCCGTTCAAGCCCCTTGGTGATCGGCCGTTCACACCGCGCGGCGACCGGCCCGAGGGCGACCGCCCGTTCAAGCCCCGTGGCGATCGGCCGTTCACGCCGCGCGGCGACCGGCCCGAGGGCGACCGCCCGTTCAAGCCCCGTGGCGATCGGCCGTTCACACCGCGCGGCGACCGTCCCGACGGTGACCGCCCGTTCAAGCCCCGTGGCGATCGGCCGTTCACGCCGCGCGGCGACCGTCCCGAGGGCGACCGCCCGTTCAAGCCCCGTGGTGATCGGCCGTTCACGCCGCGCGGCGACCGTCCCGAGGGCGACCGCCCGTTCAAGCCCCGTGGTGATCGGCCGTTCACACCGCGCGGCGACCGGCCCGAGGGCGACCGCCCGTTCAAGCCCCGTGGCGATCGGCCGTTCACGCCGCGCGGCGACCGTCCCGAGGGCGACCGCCCGTTCAAGCCCCGTGGCGACCGGCCGTTCACACCGCGTGGCGACCGGCCCGAGGGCGACCGCCCGTTCAAGCCCCGTGGCGACCGGCCGTTCACACCGCGTGGCGACCGGCCCGAGGGCGACCGCCCGTTCAAGCCCCGTGGCGACCGGCCCGAGGGTGACCGTCCGTTCAAGCCCCGTGGCGATCGGCCGTTCACACCGCGCGGCGACCGGCCCGAGGGCGACCGTCCGTTCAAGCCCCGTGGCGACCGGCCGTTCACACCGCGCGGCGACCGTCCTAGCGGCAAGTTCGGTGGCAAGCCGGGTGGACGTCCCGGTGGCAAGCCAGCATTCGACAAGCCTCGCGGCCCGCGGCGGCCGCGTCCGGAATAGGCCATGCGCATCGTCGGGGGGCGGTTCAAGGGCCGCGTGCTGGCGAGCCCGACCTCGTACGACGTCCGGCCGACCTCCGACCGGCTGCGTGAGAGCCTGTTCAACATCCTCGCCCACGCCTATGGCGCGCCAGGCGAGGATGCGCGGGTGCTGGACCTGTTCGCCGGCACCGGCGCACTCGGACTGGAGGCGGTGTCGCGCGGGGCGCGCTTTGCCGCCTTCGTCGATGACGGGGCCGAGGCGCGCGGCCTGATCCGCGCCAATATCGACGCGCTCGGCCTCGCCGGCGCGACGCGCGTGCTCCGGCGCGACGCCACCAAGCTCGGCCCGGCCGGGCCGTTCGAGCCGTTCACGCTGGTGTTCTGCGATCCGCCCTACCGCCACGGCCTCGCCGAGCGGGCACTGGTCGCCGCGCGCGACGGCGGCTGGCTGCGGCCGGAAGCGCTGGTGGTGGTGGAGGAAGCAGCCGAGGCCGGCTTCGTGCCGCCGGACGGCTTCACCGAGTTGGACCGCCGCCCATACGGCGAAAGCGAGATCGCGATCCTGCAGCGCGCCAACGGTTGAGTTTCACCGCCTCCCGAACAGCCGCTCGATCTCCGCGAGCGAGAGCGCGACGTAGGTCGGCCGGCCGTGGTTGCACTGGCCGGCGTTGGGGGTCGCCTCCATCTCGCGAAGCAGGGCGTTCATCTCCTCCGGGCGCAGCCGGCGCCCGGCACGTACCGAGCCGTGGCAAGCCATGGTGGCGGCGACGTGCAGCAGGCGCCGCTCCAGCGGCAGCGCGTCGTCCCACTCGGCGAGGTGGTCGGCGAGGTCGCGCACCAGCTTCACCACGTCGGTCTCGCCGAGCAACGCCGGCACCTCGCGCACCATCACCGCGCCGGGGCCGAAACTCTCCAGCACCAAGCCAAACGTCGCCAGCGCGTCGGCGCGGGCGGCCAGCCGCGCCGCATCGTCGGGGTCGAACTCGACCACCGCCGGCACCAGCAGCATTTGCCGCGCGATGCCGCCCCCGGCGAGTTGGCGCTTCAGGCGCTCATAGACCAGGCGCTCATGGGCGGCGTGCTGGTCGACGATCACCAGCCCCTCGGCCGTCTCCGCGACGATGTAGGTCGAATGGAGCTGGGCGCGGGCAGCGCCAAGCGGATGGCTTGCCGGCTCCGCGAGCGGCGGCGCGGCGTCAGCGCGGGCATCGGCCGACGGCGCGAAAGCCGCGAACGACGCCTGCCGCGCCTCGGCGAAGCCCGGCGGTGCCGCGGGCGAAACATCCGCCCGCCAGCCGGCGATACCGGTCGGCCGCGGCGCGCTGATCGGCCTGAGGCTGTCGACCGGGCGCGGCGACGCGGCCGAGCGGTGGCTTTCGCCTCCCAGCGCCGCGCGCAGCGCCGACACCATCAGCCCGCGCACCAGCCCGGCATCTCTGAAGCGCACCTCGGTCTTGGCGGGGTGGACATTGACGTCGACCTCGCGCGGGTCGAGCTCGATCCACAGCGCGGCGGCAGCGAACCGCCCCGACGGTACGAGGTCGGCGTAAGCTGCGCGCAGTGCGCCGATGAGGAGCTTGTCCTTCACCGGACGGCCGTTGACGAACAAATACTGCGCCAGCGCGTTGCCGCGCGCCACCGCCGGCAGGCCGGCGACGCCGGCGAGCCCGACGCCATCCTTCTCCGCCAGCACCGGCACCGCGTTGGCGCGGAAGTCGGGCCCGAGGATGTCGCCGACCCGCGCAAGCCGTGCCTCGACCCCGGTGCCGCGCGCGGCATAGCTGACCGGGTCGCGCTCGTCGGCGACCACAGTGAAGGCGATGTCCGGCCGGCTCATGGCGAGACGCTTGACGACGTCGACCGCGGCGGCGGTCTCGGCGCGCTCGGTTTTCAGGAACTTCAGCCGCGCTGGGGTGGCGAAGAACAGATCCCGCACCTCGACCCGAGTGCCGGCGCTGAGCGCCGCCGGCCGGAGCCCGGATTTGTTCCCGGCCACCACCTCGATGGCATGGGCCTCGCCGCCGCTGGTGCGCGAGGTGATAAGGAGCCGCGCCACCGAGCCGATCGAGGGCAGCGCCTCGCCGCGAAAGCCGAGCGATGAAATGGCGAGCAGGTCGGACTCGGCGGTGAGCTTGGAGGTGGCGTGGCGCTCGACCGCCAGTTCGAGGTCCGCAGGGGTCATGCCGGCGCCGTCGTCGCCGACCCGAATCAGCCGGCGGCCGCCGCCATCGACGATCACCTCGATGCGGGACGCCCCGGCGTCGAGCGCGTTCTCGACCAGTTCCTTGACCACGGAGGCCGGGCGCTCGACCACCTCGCCGGCGGCAATGCGGTCGACCACGACCGGGGGCAACAGGCAAACCGGCATTGATGAGCCTTCAAATGCGAAACCGCCGCCAGTCTAGCAGACCGGCGGCGGCGCGAAATGTGGTCGGTCAGGGTGGGCGGCGATCAGAACCGCAGCCGCCGCGCCCGCTTGACGTGCGGGATCTTCTCGATGGCGCGCAGAAGATCGTCGGACACCTCCTCGTCCACCGCCACCAGGCAGATGGCGTTGCCGCCCGCCTTGTCGCGGCCGAGGTTGAAGGTGGCGACGTTGACGCCGGACTCGCCCAGCAGCGTGCCGAACCGGCCGATGAAGCCCGGCTTATCGTCGTTGCGGATGTAGATCATGTTGGGCGCGAACTCGGCGTCCATGTCGATCCAGCGGATCTCGACCATACGTGGCTTGCCGTCCTGCAGCACGGTGCCGGCGGCGTGGCGCGGCATGTCCTCGGCCTCGACCACGATGCGGATCAGGCTCTCGTAGTCACCCTCGTGCGAGCTCTTGACCTCTTCGATGGTGATGCCCTTCTCCTTCGCGATCGCCGCGGCGTTGACCATGTTGATCTCGGAGAGGAAGGGACGCAGCACGCCGGTGATGGCGGCGGCGTTGATGGCGCGGGTGTTGAGGCTGCCGACCGCGCCTTCGTATTCGATGCGGATGCCCTTGATCGGCGCCTCGGTGAGCTGGCCAAGGAAGGCGCCGAGCTTTTCGGCGAGCGCCACGAACGGCTTGATGCGGGGCGCTTCTTCCGCCGAAATCGAGGGGAAGTTCACCGCATTGGTGATGGCACCCTGCAACAGGTAGTCCGACATCTGCTCGGCGACCTGCAGCGCCACGTTCTCCTGGGCCTCGGTGGTGGAGGCGCCAAGATGCGGCGTGCACACCACGTTGGGCAGGCCGAACAGCGGGTTGGCGGTGGCCGGCTCGTCGACGAACACGTCGAACGCAGCTCCGGCGACCTGGCCGGACTTGATGGCGTCCGCCAGCGCCGCCTCGTCGACCAGGCCGCCGCGGGCGCAGTTGATGATGCGCACGCCCTTCTTGCATTTGGCGATGGCGTCGGCGTCGATGATGTTGCGGGTCTTGTCGGTCAGCGGCGTGTGCAGCGTGATGAAGTCGGCACGGCGCAGCAGCTCGTCGAGTTCGACCTTGTGCACGCCGAGCGCCACCGCGCGCTCGTCCGACAGATAGGGGTCGAACGCGATGACCCGCATCTTCAGGCCGACGGCGCGGTCGGCGACGATCGAGCCGATATTGCCACAGCCGATGACGCCGAGCGTCTTGGCAGTGAGCTCGACGCCCATGAACTTGTTCTTCTCCCACTTGCCGGCCTGGGTGGAGCGGTCGGCCTCGGGGATCTGGCGCGCCAGCGTCATCATCATGGCGATGGCGTGCTCGGCGGTGGTGATGGAGTTGCCGAACGGCGTGTTCATCACGATCACGCCGCGGGTGGTGGCGGCCGGGATGTCGACATTGTCGACGCCGATGCCGGCGCGGCCGACCACCTTGAGACGCGTGGCGCTCTCCAGGATCTTGGCGGTCACCTTGGTGGCGGAGCGGATGGCGAGGCCGTCATAATTGCCGATGATCTCGGCCAGCTTATCCTTGTCCTTGCCGAGCTGAGGCTGGAAATCGACCTCGATGCCGCGATCCTTGAAGATCTGAATGGCGGCCTCGGACAGCGCGTCCGAGATGAGAACCTTGGGAGCGGTCATGGTGATGTCTCGATGAAAAAGAGCTGCAGGTCGGCCCTCGACCGTTCGAGACGGACGCATTCGCGACCTTCTGAGGACGAGGGCCTCGCGCTGTCCCTCATCCGGTGGCGCGAGCGCTTGCGCGAGGCGTCTCGAAGGACGAGGGCGATGGCAAACGGACGTGCTCAGGCGGCCTTGGCGAGCTGGGCCTTGGCAGTCTCGAACGCCCAGTCGAGCCAATGGGTCAGGGCTTCGACGTCTGAGGTCTCCACCGTGGCGCCGCACCAGATGCGAAGGCCCGGAGGGGCGTCACGATAGGCGCCGATGTCGAGCGCGACCTTTTCCTTCTCCAGCGCCGAGACGATCGACTTGGCGAACGCCGCCTGCTGCTCGTTCGACAGCGCGGCGATGGTGGGGTCGACCACCTTCAGGCACACCGACGTGTTGGAGCGGATCGCCGGGTCGCCGGCAAGAAAATCGACCCACGCCGTCTTGGCCGCCCAATCGGCCAGCACCTTGGTGTTGGCGTCGGCACGGGCGATCAGGCCCTTCAGGCCGCCGACCGAGCCCGCCCACTCCAGCGCGTCGAGATAGTCCTCGACCGCCAGCATCGACGGCGTGTTGATGGTCTCGCCCTCGAAGATGCCCTCGATCAGCTTGCCGCCGGAGGTGAGGCGGAAAATCTTCGGCAGCGGCCACGGCGGGGAATAGCTGGTGAGACGCTCGACCGCGCGCGGCGAGAGGATCAGCATGCCGTGGGCCGCCTCGCCGCCCAGCACCTTCTGCCAGGAGAAGGTGGTGACGTCGAGCTTGTCCCAGGCGAGATCTTGCGCGAACGCCGCCGAGGTGGCGTCGCAGATGGTGAGGCCGTCACGGTCGGCGGCGATCCAGTCGCCGTTCGGAACCCGCACGCCGGAGGTGGTGCCGTTCCAGGTAAACACCACGTCCTGGGTCTTGGTGTCGACCTTGGCGAGGTCGACGATCTGGCCGTAGCCAGCCTTGAGGACGGTGACGTCCTTCAGCTTGAGCTGCTTGACGACGTCGGTGATCCAGCCTTCGCCGAAGGATTCCCAAGCCATCATGGTGACCGGGCGGGCGCCGAGCAGCGACCACAGCGCCATCTCGACCGCGCCGGTGTCGGAGGCCGGCACGATGCCGATGCGATAATCAGCGGGAACGCCGAGCACCTCGCGCGTCAGATCGATGGCGCGCTTGAGCTTGCCCTTGCCGAGCTTGGCGCGGTGCGAGCGGCCGAGGGCGGCGTCGTTGAGGGCTGCAAGGGACCAGCCGGGGCGCTTGGCGCAGGGGCCGGAAGAAAAATGCGAAACAGCCGGCCGCACGCCGGGCATCGTCGTCGTCATGGTATCCATCCTCTCAGATGGGCGCCCCTCGTTGGGGAGAGGTGTCCCGCGCGAGGGGCTACGCCAGGATGGCACAGCGGTCAAGCTTCAACACGCATTGAGGCGGCCCGCGCACGAAAAAAGGCGCGGCCGGGGTGGCCGCGCCTTGTGCGAAGGTGGCTAGAGACGCAGGTGGCCACAGACTCAGTCGATGGTGTAGCGGATGCCGACGCGGACCTCGTGCGCGGAGATATTGTCGGTCTTGACCTTGATGGCATTGAAGTCGGCGTCGAGACCGGACTCCGCCTTGCCGAGATCGACATAGCGATAGCCGACATCGAGCGAGGCCTTCGGGGTGAACTGGATCGCAAGACCGGCCATCACCGCCCAGGCGAGTTCCCAGTTGCTGCCGCCGGCGAAGACCGGGTCGCCGTAGAGGTCATGCCACTTGCGGGTTTCGTGATAGGCGGCGCCGATGCCGGCCCCGACATAGGGCGTGATGCCGGACCAGGTGCCAAGATCGAAATAGCCATTGAGCAACGTCGACCACGTCGTCAGCTCGCCGAACAGTTCGCCCATTATTCCGGTGAATTGCGCATTGGCGCGATAGTCGGCGGTCACATCGGCGCGAAACCAGTCAAAGTTGTAGCCGTAGCCGGCGCCGATCGACCAGGTGTCTTCCAGCTTGGCGCTGGAATCGTGGGCCGATGCCAAGCCGCCAATGACATAGTCGGCCGACACGTTGGTGTATCCGGTCCAGCCGACGTCACCGCGCAAATACCAGCCGGAGCCATATTCTTCCAGCATGGGGGGCGGAGCCGGGCGGGCAATGCCGACGTCGGCGGCGGGAGCCTCGCTCACCGCGGCAACGCCGATGGCAAGCACGAGAGCGAACAGGGTAGCGGGCTTCATGGAAGGCTCCGGAGGCGGAGAACAGGCGTCCCGATGCTCCGGAACCGCGCGTGCAGGCCGGGCGGCGGTTCGGAACATGGGACTCGAAGCGGCGAAATGACCTCCGACAGCGCGCCGTCGCGGCGCCACCCTTGAGCCGGGGAGGCCAGGGCCCGCAGATGTCATCGGCCGGGGCGGGAACCGGCGTGCGGCGCCCGCCCCGCGTGCGAGGTCAGTACTTCCGCACCACGACCGGCGGCGGCGCGTCATAGCCACCGAGCGCCCACCGCATTGCGAACTTCACGTCGTGGGAGGTGAGGTCGTGGAAGGTGGTCGGGTTGTGCACAACATTCGTGCCATCGTAATTGATGACATCATCGGTCTTGCCATCGCCGAGGCTGAGGTAACGATAGGCCAGTTCGACGGTGAATGCCGGCGTCACGTGGTAGGCGAGACCGGCATGCAAGGCCCAGGCGAAGTTCCATTGGGAGTGGGAACCCGCGTAACCACCTCCGGCGGTTCTCACATTGGCATCATCGTAGTCGCCGATGGTGACCTCGGCCACACCCAGGCCGACACCAACGAACGGCGTGATGTTGTACCATGTACCAAGATCCAGATACGCATTGGCAAGGAACAGCCACTCTGATTTTGTTGCATTATAGGTATCTGCTGCAAAATCGTTGACTGAGGTATCGTAATATCTATCGAGCGCGCGGAAGGACGTCGTGCCGCGGTATTCGCCGGTCAAGTCGGTCCTGAACCAGTTATTGAACTGATATCCGATGCCGAGGCCGAACAGCCAGCCGCTGTCGAAGCTGCCTTTGTTGAGCACTTCATACTGCGGCGCGGTGTCGCTCAGGATATTGTGATACCGGTCCAGCTGCTGGTTGGTCATGCCGATATCGCCGCGCAGATACCAACCGCTGAACTCTTCGATCACCGGAACGCGCTCCAGCAACGGCATGTCCGCCGCGATTGCACAGCTTGTCGTCAGCGCCCAGACACCGGCCGCAAGCGCGAATGTCTTTGAGCCGTTCATCTCCAATTCCCTCCGAATGGCAGGGCAACGGAATCAGCCAGCCCACGCCGGTTTACACACATCCGGAAGATTGACAGCCAAGTATTAAAGAGCACTTAACCTTAATTCTTAACCACGCGAGCTTACTTCTGATTCGCTAGCAGGTTGCAGTGTAAACACATTGTTAACCTTACCAATGCTTAAACGTGGCCGCGGCGCCGCCGCGAGGGCGCGCCCGGCCTGCTTGCGTGGCAGGCCCCTGGGTGGGTTCAGAGCGGCGAGATAGCGGTTGGAGACGCGCGCTCCCGGCGCCCGCGCTTGCCGAGACGCCGAGGCTGCACTGGTCACGCCCACATAGAGCATGCCCACATAGAGAATGTCCGGCCACGCCCAGGCCGGCTCGCGGCGAGCGAGGCCGGGCGAGGCCGGGCGAGGCCGGGCGAGCCCGCGTCGGCTCGCCCAACCGCTGCTGTCGAGAACGTTCCGGTGAAGCTGCCGCTTCGGGTCAGGCCGCGACCGCAACCTTGGCCACGGCGTCGATGACGTCGTCGACCACCGCTTCGATCAGGTCGCGGTCGTCGCCCTCGGCCATCACCCGGATCACCGGCTCGGTGCCGGACGGGCGGATCACCAACCGGCCGTCATTGCCGAGCCTTTGCTTGGCATCCTGGATTGCGGCGAGCACCAGCGCGTTCTCCAGCGGCTTGCCGGAGGCGTAGCGGACGTTCTTCAGCACCTGCGGCAGCGGCTCGAACTTGTGGCAGATCTCCGAGACGCGCTTGCCCGACCGCACCACCACGTCGAGCAGCTGCAGCGCCGCCAGCAGGCCGTCGCCGGTGGTGGCGTGGTCGGCCAGGATGATGTGGCCGGACTGCTCGCCGCCGACATTGTAGCCGTGCTCGCGCATGCACTCGAGCACGTAGCGGTCGCCGACTGCGGTACGCTCCAGCGTGAGGCCAAGCCCACCAAGATAGCGCTCCAGCCCGAGGTTCGACATCACGGTGGCAACGATGCCGGGCTTTGTCAGCCGGCCGTCGTGGTGGAAGCTGTCGGCGATCACCGCCATCAACTGGTCGCCGTCGACGATATGGCCCTTCTCGTCGACGATGGTGACGCGGTCGGCGTCGCCGTCGAGCGCGATGCCGATGTCGGCGCGCATCTCGCGCACCTTGGCGCTCAGCGCGTCGGGCTCGGTCGAGCCGCAGTCGCGGTTGATGTTGAAGCCGTTGGGCTCATCGCCGATGCGAATCACCTCGGCGCCGAGTTCCCACAGCGCGTCGCCCGCCACCTTGTAGGCGGCGCCGTTGGCGGTATCGACCACGATGCGCAGACCGTTGAGTTCGAGATTGCGCAGCAGCGTGCGCTTGGCGAACTCGACATAACGCGCCTGCACGCCCTCGATGCGGGTGGCGCGACCGAGATCGGCCGACTTGGCGAGACGCTTGTGGAGATCGGCCTCGAGCAGCGCCTCGATTTCGAGTTCAACCTCGTCGGACAGCTTGTAGCCGTCCGGCCCGAACAACTTGATGCCGTTATCGTCGTAAGGGTTATGGGAGGCGGAGATCATCACGCCGAGGTCGCACCGCATCGAACGCGTCAGCATGGCGACCGCCGGCGTCGGCATCGGCCCGACCAGGAACACGTCGAGGCCGACCGAGAGGAAGCCCGCGGTCATCGCCTGTTCGATCATATAGCCGGACAGGCGCGTGTCCTTGCCGATCAGCACCCGATGGCGGTGCTCGCCGCGCATGAACATGAGGCCGGCGGCCATGCCAACCCGCAGGGCGAGATCCGCCGTCAGCGTGCCGTTATTCGCCTTTCCGCGAATGCCGTCGGTCCCGAAATACTTACGCACCATGCCTTGATCCTTGGTTGCCGGCCGGCGGCCGGCTGTGGCGCCGCGGCATTCCGATCATAACCGGCCCTGGCGCGACGACGTTCAATATTCGTTGCTGAACCTATCGCACCCCGTTGCCGGCGGCGAGTCCGCCATGGCAGCGGACCTCGTTTAGGAACAGGGATTTGGTTTAGGAACAGGGATTTGGCGGATCGGCCGCCGGAATGGCTGGTTGCAGCGGGCACCGGCGGGCGGGCCCGGCGGATGACTTGTCCGTCCCGCTCCGGTAGAGTTCCATCGGTTGCTCTTGGAACTGACAGCACGATAACACCAGTCAAATCGGGAGGAGCACATGCCGGAACGGGACACGCAACAGCCGCTTTGGCAGCCGAACCCCGAGCGGGTGGCCGCCAGCAATCTTGCCGCCTTCATGCGCGCCGCCGAGCCGATCGCCGGGCGGCGCTTTAGCAGCTACGCCGAGTTGCACGCCTGGTCGGTCGAGCACCGGCCGGCGTTCTGGGACCTGATCTGGGACCATTGCGGGGTGATCGGCGACAAGGGCCCGCGCATCCTGATCGACGATGCCATGCCCGGCGCCCGCTTCTTCCCCGACGCCCGGCTCAATTTCGCCGAGAACCTGCTGCGCCGCAACGACGCCACCACCGCGCTGGTGTTCCGCGGCGAGGACAAGCTGGAGCGCCGCCTGAGCTGGGCCGAACTGAACGCCCTGGTATCGCGGCTTCAGCAGGCGCTGGCCGCGGCCGGGGTCGGAGTCGGCGACCGCGTCGCGGCGATGCTGCCGAACCTGCCAGAAGCCATCGCGGTGATGCTCGCGACCGCCTCGCTTGGCGCGGTGTTCTCGTCCTGCTCGCCCGATTTCGGCGAGCGCGGCGTGCTCGACCGCTTCGGCCAGATCGAGCCCAAGGTGCTGGTGTCGTGCGACGGCTACTGGTACGCCGGCAAGCGCATCCTGATCGCCGACAAGCTCGCTGCGGTCACCGCCAAGCTGCCGACGGTCGAGAAAGTGGTGATCGTGCCCTATCTCGGCGACGCCGGAACCATTGCGGCGAGCCTGCCGAACGGCGTCGCGCTCGCCAAATTCCTCGGGCCGTTCCAGGCCAAGCCGGTCACCTACGTCCGGCTGCCGTTTGCGACCCCGCTTTATATCCTCTATTCGTCCGGCACCACGGGCGTGCCGAAGTGCATCGTCCACGGCGCCGGCGGCACGCTGCTGCAGCACCTGAAAGAACATCGGCTGCACTGCGGCGTGAAGCCGGACGACCGGGTGTTCTATTTCACCACGCTGGGCTGGATGATGTGGAACTGGCTGGCCTCGGCGCTGGCCAGCGAGGCAACCGTGATCCTGTTCGACGGCTCGCCGTTTGCGCCGACCCAGACCGTGTTGTTCGACTACGCCCAGTTCGAGCGGGTGACGGTGTTCGGCACCTCGGCGAAATACATCGACGCCTGCAAGAAGGCCGGGCTCGAGCCCGCCCGCACGCACAATCTGTCCGCCCTCGAACTGATCACCTCGACCGGATCGCCCCTGGCGCCGGACTGCTTCGACTGGGTCTATCGGGCGATCAAAAGCGACGTGCACCTTGCCTCGATCTCCGGCGGCACCGACATCGTGTCGTGCTTCGTGCTCGGCGATCCGACCTCGCCGGTGTGGCGCAGCGAGATCCAGGCGCCGGGCCTCGGCATGGCGGTCGACGTGTTGGGCGAGAGCGGCACGCCGATCCGCCAGGAGCGCGGCGAGCTGGTGTGCACCAAGGCATTCCCGTCGATGCCGGTGAAGTTCTGGAACGACCCTGACGGTGCCAAATATCGTGCTGCCTATTTCGAGCGCTTCCCCGGCGTGTGGTGCCACGGCGACTTTGCGGAGTGGACCGAGCACGGCGGCATGATCATCCACGGCCGCTCCGACGCAACCCTCAACCCCGGCGGGGTACGGATCGGCACCGCGGAGATCTACGCCCAGGTCGAGCAAATTCCGGAAGTGATCGAGGCAATCGCCATCGGCCAGGATTGGGAGCACGACGTGCGGGTGGTGCTGTTCGTGCGGCTGAAGGACGGCGTCGAACTCGACGACGCGCTGACCAAGCGGATCAAGGACCGCATCCGCGCCGGCGCCTCGCCGCGTCACGTGCCGGCCAAGATCCTGCCTGTCGCCGACATTCCGCGCACCCGCTCGGGAAAAATCACTGAACTCGCGGTGCGCGATATCGTCCACGGCCGGCCGGTGAAGAACACCGAGGCGCTGGCCAATCCGGAGGCGCTGTCGCTGTTCGAGGGACTGGGCGAGCTCACGACATAGTCTGCCGCGGGCGCCACGGCGCCGACACTCGGTCGGGGCCGGGAAATGCAAATGGCCGGGGCGACGCCCGGCCATCGTGACGGTCGCTTAGGGCGGAATGCCGGCCGGTCGGCGAGATCAGTTCGACGCCTGCGTCAGCGACGCCCGGCGCGGCGCGGCCGCGAAGCCCGGGCGGCCACCGCGCACGAAGTCGCACCACAGGCCGGGAACGCCGGCGAGCGTGCCGCGGAACGAGCGGTTGCCGGTCTTGATCACGTCGAAGCACGGCTCGAACACCATGCCGCGCAGCGCGGCGCACACGGCTTCGCCGCGAACCCGCAGCGTATCGCGCGGCAGCGCCACATAACGCTCCGGATCGGAGCCCTTCAGCCGAACGCGGCCGGACACCGAACCGTCGGTCATGATCTTGCCCTGTCCGGCGGTCCCGTCGAAACAGGTGAAAGCGAACTGGCGTCCCACCACGAACTCGCGCGCCTGGTGGGCGTTCAATGTCTCCGCCACGACTGGGGTCGCGGCCATGACGAGAGCGGCGGCAATGGCCGTGCGCAGCGACATGATACCCCCTTCGGAAATTAACCAACACAAACCACAGCGGAACACGCAACGCAAGACCCGGGCCGCCCACCGCAAACCCAGCATCGCCGGCAATTGAGGGTGGCCCATGTTGGAAAACAAGACATTAACAAAGGTGTTGCAAATAGATCATACACGGAAACTCTTTCGGCGTCGGCAGAATTCGGCGCAAATGGGGCATGCAGCGCCAGCGCCGACGTGCAGACCCGCTTCCGGCAATGGACAATGCCGGCGGCGACCGTTAAGGCCCGAGATCGAGGGACAGCACCCGCTGCGGTCGAGAACGCGGCCGCCACGGCCGATCCGCCGCGCAGCGGATCATCATCGCGCATCAGGCGAGGCATCATGATCATCCTCGGCATCCACACCAACCACGACGCTTCGGCTGCGCTGTTCGACAACTACCGCATGGTGTCGGCGGTGGCGCTCGAGCGGCTGACCCGCATCAAGAGCGACGGCTACCGCTACCCGGCCGAGGCGGTCGAGGAATGCCTTGCCATTGCCGGGCTGAGGCGCGAGGACGTCGACGTCATCGCGCTGCCGCGCTCGGAATTCGCGCCGAAATACTTCAAGCGCCAAGCGTGGTGGTCACGAGCGAAAGCCGACGGCGAGGGCCGGGTCGATCTGTTCCGCCAGATGGCGCTCCATCTCGGCGCGGCGCCGGACACCATCTTCGACGTCAAGCTGTGGCTCGATGACCACGGCTTTTCGCCCTCCACCCGCGTCCACTTCTACAACCACCACAACGCCCATGCTTTGGGCGCGCTGTTCCACACCGACTGGTCGGACGCGCTCATCTACACCGCCGACGGTTATGGCGACCGCGTCAACGCCTCCGCCCGCCAGTTCAAAGACGGCAAGCTGACCGCGCTGTGGGGCGACGATCGCGACGGCCTCAAGCTGCTCGGCTATGAGGGCGCGCGCTCATCGATCGGGCAGCTCTATCTGGAGGTGACGGCGGCGCTCGGCTTCAAACCGCTGCGCCACGAGGGCAAGGTGCTGGGCCTTGCTGCCTGGGGCAAACCGGTGTTCGCGCCCGAGCTACGCGCCAACTACACCGTCGACGCGCTGGGCCGCACCCACGGCAAGATGCGCCTCAAGGATCTGCGCCGCCGCCTCCAGGAAATGGTGAAGAGCGCGCCGCGCGAGGACGTCGCCGCGTCGGTGCAGAGCGTGCTGGAGGACGTGGTACTGGAGGCGGTCGGCAACATCCTCCAACGCCACCCGGCCAAGGCGCTCGGCCTCGCCGGCGGGGTGTTCGCCAACGTCAAGCTCAACCAGCGCCTGGCCGAGCGCTTTCCGTTCGATGAGCTGTTCGTCTATCCGGCAATGTCGGACGCCGGCATCGCCGCCGGCGGCGTGCTGGAGTTCCTGCTTCAGCGCGACGGGCTGCCGGCCTGGCTGGGTCGGCGCTACCGTTTCGGCGCGCTCTATTACGGCCGCGACTTCGACGCCGATGCCGAAGACGCCTTCCGCGCCGCTGGCGCCTACGCCGAATATGTCGGCGACCCCGCCGCCGAGGCGGCGCGGCGCATCGCCGAGGGCGCCATCGTCGGCACCTTCCTGGGTCCGATGGAATATGGCCCGCGGGCGCTCGGTGCGCGCTCGATCATGGCGCGCGCCATCGACCGCTCCATCAACGACACCCTCAACAAACGGCTCGACCGCACCGAGTTCATGCCGTTCGCACCGGTGGTGCGCATCGAGCGCTACGCCGAGGTTTTTGAACTGCCGAAGAGCCTCGTCTACCCGGCCAATTTCATGACCACCACCTGTGATGTGAAGCCCGCTTGGCGCGACAAGGTTCCGGCCGTCACCCACGTCGACGGCACCGCCCGGCCACAGTTGATCAGCCGCGGCCAGAACCGGGTTTATTGGGACATCCTGGACGAATACGAGAAGCTCACCGGCCTGCCGGTCTTGATCAACACCTCGTTCAACGTCCACGAGGAGCCGATCATCAACGCGCCGGTCGAATGCGTCCGCGCCCTCAAGGACAGGCGGGTCGACCTCGTCGTCACCCAGGGCGCGATCTGGAGCTTTGCCGGCTAAAGTCGCCCTATCAAGGGGTATCGGACCTGGCCCGTCATGCCCGCGCTCGTCGCGAGCATCCAGGTCCTATCCGGTTTCCGCCTGGTCGGTTCGTGATCCCGGAAACAACGTCGCCGAAAAGTCCTTGATCGGAAATTCTATTTTCCGACGACCGCATACGAAAAACCGGCCTGATCGTCCGGATTTGTATTAAATGCCTAGGAAAGACGTGGATGGCCGGGACAAAGCCCGGCCATGACGGCGACAGAGTTCCATGACCGCCGGCGTCAGTCGACTTTCTTGATGCTGTTGACGATGGCCGTCAGCGCCGCGGCGTTGGCCTTCTCGCCCTCCTCGGAGCCCCAATAGGTCACGATGATCGCGGTGGTCGGGCTGGCAACGATGACGCCGACACTGACCTCGGTCGCCGCATCGTCCTCGTCGACACCTTTGTACTCGATGAAAAAAGCGTCCAGGCCGCCGATCTTGCCTTCCGACCGCTTCTCGGTCTTCTGGTCGATGCGGACGCCTTCGCTGATCAGATAGGCGACCGCCTGGGTGACGGCGTCCTCCAGCTTCGAGATGCTGGCGACTTCGGCCGCGATATAGATTTCCTCGTCTTTGGAGGTCGACTCCACGCCCCTGTCGATTTCGTCGGTGTCCCAGTCGTCCGGCAGGGTGATGGCGGCAACCGGCGGCGTGCCGAGGCGGAAGGTGGCGGCCTCGGCCGCGGCCGTGAACGCCAGCGAAGCAACGACTGCGAAAATCATCCGCATGGGAAGCCCTCAATTGCAGAGAAGCCCAGCGTGGCATGGCGCGCGATTTACCGCCAGAGCCCTGGTGGGGGACGCGGCGGCCGGCACCGCTATGCCGCAGCCCTCCCGGCTTGACGCCGGCGCTGGCTTTCCGCACAGTCCGCCCGTCCGAAGGGGGGCCCCGTGCGGGGCTGAGATCGGGAGCGCCCGACCACCCTTTGAACCTGAACCGGTTCGTACCGGCGGAGGGATGCGGACGTCGCGGGCCAGCGGGCTCAGCGCTTCTCACTCAACTCCGGTACCGGCGCGTTGATCTGCCGCACAGCGGCAGCTTCGGCGCGCCGTCCGCGGCAAGCGGCGCCGGTGCTGCGGGAGAAACGCGACAACGACAGGCCGTCCAGATGACCATCCACACCAAGCCCGCCTTCGCCGTCACCACCGGTCCGCTCAAAGGCTCGCGCAAGGTCTATGACGCCGGCCGGCGCTTCCCCGAGTTGCGGGTGCCAGGCCGCGCCATTGAGGTCGAAGGCGAGCCCAGCGTGCGGGTCTACGATCCATCAGGTCCCTTCACCGACGCCGAGGCCTTGATCGACATCGCGGCCGGCCTGCCGCGTCACCGCGAGCCTTGGGTGCGCGCCCGCGGCGACGTCGAGGTGGTCGCGGCCACCGCCATTCCGCCGCTCGGCAAGGCCGGCGCGGTGCCGGCGTTTCCGGTGAAGCATCGCCCGCTGCGCGGAAAGCCCGGCGCGGTGCCGACCCAGCTCGCCTACGCCCGCGCCGGCATCGTCACGCCGGAGATGGAATTTGTTGCCATCCGCGAGAATCTCGGCCGCACCAAAGCCGCCGAGCAGGCGCGCGACGGCGAGGATTTCGGCGCGTCGATCCCCGATCTCGTCACGCCGGAATTCGTGCGTGATGAAGTTGCGCGCGGCCGCGCCATCATCCCCGCCAACATCAACCACGCCGAGCTTGAGCCGGCGATCATCGGCCGCAACTTCCTCACCAAGATCAACGCCAATATCGGCAACTCGGCCGTATTGTCGTCGGTCGCCGACGAGGTCGACAAGCTGGTGTGGGCGATCCGCTGGGGCGCCGATACGGTGATGGATCTCTCCACCGGCCGCGACATCCACAACATCCGCGAATGGATCGTGCGCAATGCGCCGGTGCCGATCGGCACCGTTCCGCTCTATCAGGCGCTGGAGAAGGTCGGCGGCATCGCCGAGGATCTGACCTGGGAGGTCTATCGCGACACCCTGATCGAGCAGTGCGAGCAAGGCGTGGATTACTTCACCGTCCACGCCGGCGTGCGCCTCGCCTACATCCCGCTCACCGCGAACCGCGTCACCGGCATCGTCTCGCGCGGCGGCTCGATCATGGCCAAGTGGTGCCTCGCCCACCACACCGAGAGCTTTCTCTACACCCGCTTCCGCGACATCTGCGAGATCCTCGCCGCCTATGACGTGGCGTTCTCGCTCGGCGACGGCCTCAGGCCGGGCTCGATCGCGGACGCCAACGACCGCGCCCAGTTCGCCGAGCTGGAGACGCTGGGCGAATTGACGAAAATCGCCTGGGACCACGGCGTGCAGGTGATGATCGAGGGTCCCGGCCACGTGCCGATGCACAAGATCAAGGTGAACATCGACAAGCAGCTCGCGCTGTGCGGCGAGGCGCCGTTCTATACGCTTGGGCCGTTGGTCACCGACATCGCGCCGGGCTACGACCACATCACCTCGGCGATCGGCGCCGCGATGATCGGTTGGTTCGGCACCGCGATGCTGTGCTACGTGACGCCGAAGGAACACCTCGGCCTGCCCGACCGCAATGACGTGAAGACCGGCGTCATCACCTACAAGATCGCTGCCCACGCCGCCGACCTCGCCAAGGGCCACCCCGGCGCGCAGGCGCAGGACGACGCCATCTCCCGCGCGCGGTTCGAGTTCCGCTGGCACGATCAGTTCAACCTCGCCCTCGACACCGACACCGCCCGCGCGTTCCACGACGAGACGCTGCCCAAGGACGCCCACAAGACCGCGCACTTCTGCTCGATGTGCGGGCCGAAGTTCTGCTCGATGAAGATCAGCCACGAGATTCGCGAATCGTCGGTTCGCGATCACGCAGCGGCACAGACTGCGGACGCCGGCGTCGTCGAACAAGGGTTCGCCGAGATGTCGGAGAAGTTCAGGGCGCTTGGCAGCGAGGTCTACGTCGAGGTGGGCGAGGTGCCGGCGAACCGCTGAGCGGCCTAATCCACGTTCAGGCTGCGGCGCCCTGCGTGCGGCGCCGCGGCTCGATGCGGTCGAACCGGCGGTAGACCGAGCCGAATTCGTCGTCCTCGCTCCTCGCCACCCGCTCCGGCACTGATGCCCGCCACTCCGCCGGCGGGAACGCCATCCGAAAGAACACGTCGCCGGGAATATCGGCTTCGACCTCGGTGAGATGGACGCAATCGACTGCGTCCTGGAGAGCGGTGAACAACGCTTCGCCGCCGATGACGAACACCCGGTCGCGGCCGTTGGCCAGCGACCAGGCGTCGGCATGGCGCAGGGCGGTGGCAATGTCCGGGCACACCGTGACGCCATCGACGCCGAGTGAACTTGCGCGCGACACCACGATGTTCTCGCGCTTCGGCAACGGCTTGCCGATCGACTCGAAGGTCTTGCGCCCCATGATGACGGCGTGATGGAGCGTCAGCGCGCGGAACCGTTTGAGGTCGCTTCTCAGCCGCCATGGCAAGCGGTTGTCGCAGCCGATCACCCCTTGCGGAGTGCGGGCCACCACGAAGGCGATGGCCGGGCGGGCCTCCGGAGCGATGGGATCGGTCGCCGTCACTTCTTGCGGAAGTTATCGAGCCGCACAACGGTGGCGCCGCTGTCCGGCGCGCCGTCCTGGACCGGCTCGGACGGCTTGTCCTCGGCCTCGCGCTCGAAGGCCTGAACCGGGCTGCCGGTCAGCGGCACCGAACCGCGCGGTCGGCCCTCGATCGGCTCGACCGCTGCAGGGCGCGCCGCCGGATCGGCACCCTCGGCGGGCGCCTCGGCCGCAGTGTCGTCGACCACCTCGAACTGCAGCCCGAACTGCACCGACGGATCGAAAAACCCCTTGAGCGCGCTGAACGGAACGAACAGCCGCTCGGGAATGCCGGAAAACGACAGGCCAACCTCGAAGCCATAGTCCGAGACCGACAGGTCCCAGAACTGGTGCTGAAGAATGACCGTCATTTCATCGGGGTAGCGTTCGAGCAGACGCGGCGACAGCCGCACCCCCGGCGCCCTGGTGTCGAAGGCAATATAGAAATGGTGCTCGCCGGGCAGACCGTCGCGCATGGCGTCCTGCAGGACGCGGCGGACCACGCCGCGCAAGGCGTCCTGGGCGAGAAGATCATAGCGAATGTGGTCGACGGCCATACGAGGACAAAACCGGTCACGCCTTGAGAGCAAAACCCCACGCCCGGCTGGCGCGAGACGAGATTCGAGGTTCATTCCTAAGCGCCGCGACGGCGCCTGTCGAATCCAGCTTTTATACGAACCCGATTGGCGTCCATCCGGCGAAACCGCTCCGCTACAGCGTATTGGCGGAGCCCGCCGTAAACCATTGAAATCACCGCCGAAACCCCGGCAGGAATGGGGTATCCGCCCGGCGGAGGGCGCAGAGAGAAGTGGAGGCTTCTGTTGCCAGGTGCCTCCGAACCCCGCCTAGTACGCGCAAGGCACTAGGGCTTTAAGTGGTCTTTCAAACCGCGTCACGCGGCCTGAGCAACCGGCGCATAGTTGTCATTCGCAACTACACTAATGGCCCGATAACGGCGGAACCATGCCGGGCAAAAGCACACCCTTTACGCCCTCGTCGATCCTATTTCGCCCCCGCCGCAGCCGGCCTGTTCGGTTCAGAACCGGCTGGGGTGGAGGCGCCGGGTACCGCCCCCGGGTCCGAAAGGTTTATTCCGATAGCCATTTATCGCCATATCCGGCTTGCGCCGGCCTCATGAATATAGGGGCGGACGGCCGGCAAAGGAAGGGTGTGTGTCACATTCGGCAGGCATTGGCGCCGCGCGGGAGCAAAGTCGGCTGGCAAGCGCTTGCGGCAGCGGGCGTTCTGGTGCTTGTGGATGAGCGGCGTTCCCGCCGCGCTCCGTCACCGCCTGGCAGCCTCCAATGCGCCAATATCTTGATCTGATGAGCCTTATTCTCGACGCGGGCGTCGAGAAACGCGACCGCACCGGGACCGGAACCCTCTCGGTGTTCGGCCACCAGATGCGGTTCGACCTCGCCCAGGGCTTTCCGCTCCTCACCACCAAGAAGCTGCATCTGAAGTCGATTGTCGTCGAGCTGCTGTGGTTCCTGCGCGGCGAGACCAACGTCAAATTCCTGCACGACCATGGCGTCACCATCTGGGACGAGTGGGCCGATGCCGCCGGCGACCTCGGCCCGGTCTACGGCAAGCAGTGGCGGTCGTGGCAGGGGGCGAACGGCCGCACCGTCGACCAGATCACCGAGGTGATCG
Organism: Blastochloris viridis; assembly: GCF_001402875.1. NCBI lineage: Bacteria > Pseudomonadati > Pseudomonadota > Alphaproteobacteria > Hyphomicrobiales > Blastochloridaceae > Blastochloris > Blastochloris viridis. Next base: position 3,409,198 of record NZ_CP012946.1, read on the forward strand.
AGCAGATCAAGCGCAACCCCGATTCGCGGCGGCTGATGGTGGCGGCCTGGAACCCGGCCGAGGTGGCGGACATGGCGCTGCCGCCCTGCCACTGCCTGTTTCAGTTCCACGTCGCGGGCGGGCGGCTGTCCTGCCAGCTCTATCAGCGCTCGGCCGACGTGTTCCTCGGCGTGCCGTTCAACATCGCCAGCTATGCCCTGCTCACCCACATGGTGGCGCAGGTGAGCGGGCTTGAGCCGGGCGAGTTCATCCACTCATTCGGCGACGCCCACCTCTACCTCAACCACCTCGACCAGGCGCGGCTGCAGCTCTCCCGCCCGCCGCGCCCGCTGCCGCGGCTCAAGCTGAACCCGGCGGTCGCGAACATCTTCGCCTTCCGCTACGACGACGTCGCCATCGAGGGCTACGACCCCCACCCGCACATCAAGGCGCCGGTGGCGGTGTAGCCGCCGCCCGGCGCGTCACGCCGCGCGGATGGTCTCCAGGAACGCGCGCAGCTCGTGCTGCAGCCGTTCGCTGTCGCCGGACAGCGCCCGCGCCGCCGACAGCACCTGGGCGGAAGCCGCCCCGGTTTCCTCGGCGCCGCGGCTGACCTTGACGATGTCGTGGGCGACCGAGGTGGTGCCCTGCGATGCCTCGTGGACGTTGCGGGCGATCTCGCGCGTCGCGGTGCCCTGCTGCTCGACCGCGGCGGCAACCGATCCGGTGACCTCCGACATCTGGCCGATGGTGAGGCAAATGCGCTCGATCGCCGCCACCGAATCGCGGGTCGCGGCCTGCATGCCGGCGATCTGCGGCGAGATTTCCTCGGTCGCTTTCGCGGTCTGGGTGGCGAGGTTCTTCACCTCGGCTGCCACCACCGCGAAGCCGCGCCCGGCCTCGCCGGCACGGGCGGCCTCGATGGTGGCGTTGAGCGCGAGCAGATTGGTCTGCTCGGCGATGGCGGTGATCAGCTTGACGACGTCGCCGACCTTCTGCGCCGCCGCCGCCATTTCGGAAATGCGGGCGTCGGTCTGGCGGGCGCCATCGACCGCGGCGTCGGCAATCTGGTTGGTCTCGTGCACCCGCCGCCCGATCTCGCCGACCGAAGCGCCGAGCTGCTCGGCGGCGGAGGCCACCGACTGGACGTTGGCGGAGGCCTGTTCGGAGGTGGCCGCCACCGATTCGGACAGCGACTGGGTGATCTCGGCGGTGCGCGACAGCGTCAGCGCCGCCGCTTCGAGGTCGCCGGCCGCCCGCGACACGGTGTCGACGATGCCGCCGACCGCCGCCTCGAACCGATCAGCCAGTTGGTGCATCTCGTCTCGGCGCTGGGCGGCAGCGCGACGCTCCAGCTCGGCGCGCTCGCTGCGCAGACGCTCGCTGTCGGCCATGCTCGTTTTGAACACGTCGAGCGCCGCCGCCATCGCGCCGATCTCGTCGGTGCGGCCGACGCCCGGAACGGCCACGTCCAGCCGGCCCGCCGCCAGCTCGCCCATGGTGGAGGTCATGTCCCGCAGCGGCCGGGTGATCGAGCGGCCGATGACGAACACCAGCAGCGTCACCACCAGCACCACGGTCGCGATCGCCGCCACGATCCATCGTCCGGTTTCGGCGCGCGCGGCGGCGGTGGCCTTGAGGGTTTCGGCGTCGACCGCCTCGACCCGCTCCGACAGCGCGGCGATCGCCGGCTCGATGCCGGCATAGGACGATGACATCTTGCGCTGGATGTCGGCGAGCGCGAGTGCGGTGTCCATCCAGGCGAAGAAGTCGCGCTGATAGGCGTCGAGTTCGCCGTACATTGCCTGTTTGGTCGCCGCCGCCATCGGCTCGGCCTCGATCAGACGGCGCAATTCCGCCGCGGCGGTCTTCATCTGGGCGCCGTATTTGGCATCGCGCCGCAGCATGAAGTCCTTCTCATGCCGTCGCAGCGTCAGCATGGCCGCGCTCAGCGACGGCGGCGAGCCGATCTCGCCGAGACGCTTTTCGACGGCATGAATCGAGGCCCGCAACCGGCCCTCGAGCCCGCTGTTCTGGTCGAGCCCGAGTGTCTGCCGCGCCGCGGCCAGCTCCTTGAATTGGGCGACGTAGGCATCGAAGCCGGTTTCGATCTCGTCGGCCTTGTCCTTCAGATCGGAGAGGCCGACCGCCTGGAGGCCGCGATGCAGCGCGTCGATTTGGCGGCTGGCACTGGTGGCGAGTTCGGCGTGGCGCTGGATGTAGCCAGCCTCGGCCCGCAGCAGGAAATCCTTTTCCGCCCGCCGTGCTTCCAGCATGTCGCGCAGCGTGGTGGCGGTGAGCTTCGCCACCGCGCCGATGTCCTCGGCCCGCCGCTGGTGGCGATCCTCGACCGCGGCACCGACGAAATAGATGCCGCTGACGACGAGCAGTCCGACAACCCCGGTCAATCCGATCGCGGCGATCTTGTGAGTCAGGCTGAAGCGCATAGGTGATACCCTTTGAACGGCGGCACCCTGTGGCTCTTTTATTAATATGGATTGAACTGATCCGACCGATGGCGAGCAGCGCGGCGATGAGAGAAGGTGTTTCTGCGACCAAACAGCAGGGCTCGCTGCGCCTCTCACAGTCAAAATCGGCCAGGTCGCCCGGCGAACACATCGATTGATTGCGTCATATTGCGCATGCTTGTGTCATATTGCCCAATTAGTGATCAAAATTCGGCCAATCCGAGCTCATAGTTGCGTGCGAGACCTTCACTCCTGTCCGGGCGGTTCGATCTTGACGACGGCTTTGCCCGTGAGCCGGCCACCGCCCGCCGAACATGAAACCGCCGGTCGTTCCGGGCGAAGCGAAGCTGGGACCCGGAACCCATGATCCGCAACGTCTCCGGGAACCATGCTGCGAGCGATGCCGCGCCGCTGCGGGCGATGCGGACGACGGCAAGCCTCGCGGATGATGGGTCCCGGATCGCGCGGCTTGGCCGCTTGTCCGGGACGACGGCGCGAGGTCTCCGCCGCGGCCGGGCGGCATCGGACAACGGACGCCACGGCGCGCAGCGCGCGCAGTATCCGTTCAGGTCCGGCCGGTCGCTTTGCGGGCGCGGCCGCCGTCGACCCGGTCCCACTCCGCCGACGGCCGGACGTCGTTGGCGCTGGCGTCGACCGCCTGTGGCACCCAGGTCTGCACCGCCAGCCGGGCGGCGAGCAGGGTCTGGGCATCGAGCCGGGCGGCGACCTCCTCGCGCTTCTTCTGGGCGTCGGCGTCGCCCTGGTTGGCGGCCAGCGCGAACCACTTGAACGATTCGCCGATGTTCTGATCGACGCCGAGGCCACGGGCATAAAGAATGGCGAGATTGTACTGGCTGTCGCGCAGGCCGCGCTCGGCCGCCTTGCGGAACAACTGGCTGGCTTCGCGGTAGTCCGGCTTGCCGTCGATGCCTTCGGCATAGAGCACGGCGAGATTGTGCATCGCCTTGGTGTTTCCGGCGTCGGCGGCCAGCGTGTAGTAGCGGCGGGCGAGCTGGACGTTCTTCGCCACGCCCTCACCCTTCTCATACAGGCTGCCCAAGCGGTAGGCTGCCGGCATCGAGCCCTGCTGCGCGGCGTGCTCGTACCAGCGCGCTGCGGTGGCATAGTTCTGCGGAACGCCGTGGCCCTCGGCAAAGCGGGTTGCGACCTCGAACATCGCCGCCGGATCGCCGCCGAGGGCGGCGTCGCGCAGCCCCAGCGGCCCGATCGCGGCCGGCAGATCGGTGTCGCGCTTGGTGGTCGGTGCACCGGACGCAGCGTTCAGCGCCAACGCGGCGGTGGTGTCGGGCTCCGCCTGTGGAATCCCGGCGGCGCTGAACGCCGGTGCCGGCGTTGCCGCCGTCGACTCCGGCGACAACAGGCCGGACGAGGGCGCGCGGGCGATCACCGGGTCCGCCGGCGACAGCCGCGACTGCGGCCCCGGCACGGTGGAGGGATTGGGCTCGGGGACCGGCACCACCGGCGCAACGGCGGGCGGGTTCGGCGTACCGGGCAGCAGCTTCGGCAGCACCAGCGGCGCCGTGGCGGCCGCGGCCAACAACACCAGGCCGGCCAGGATCAAGGTGCGGTGGCGAGCGACCGCAGCCCGCAGCCCGACTGGCGCGGCAACGTCATCCGTCGCCGCCGAAGGCCCGACGCTGTCTGCGGCAGCCTGCTGGGCGGCACGGCGTGCGGCGGCGATGAAGCTGGCCTTGGCGCTCGGCTCGGACGCCGGCTTGGCCGTTGCGGCAGGCAAGACCTGCGGCGACGGCGCGGCCTGAGGTGCCTGGCCGCGACTTGGCGGCAGCGGCGCGCCGGCGCGCACGATCGGGGTGCGCGAGCCAGGCTCGAGCGGATGGTCGGGCGGCAGCGCGGGCGCCGACTCGGCCGGCGGCAGCGCCACCGTCGCAGCCGGGGCCGGCGGCGGCACCGTCGCGGCCTGGGGCGGCAGTGCGGCCGGTGCGACAGGCTCCGGCACGGGCCGTGAGACCAGATCGTCTTCCAGCGTCGCCAGCCGGTCGATCACCCGCTCCAGGGTGCTGTGGACCGATTCGAGGGTGTCGTGGGTCTTGAGCTCGGCGATGCGCTGGGCGGCGCGCAGGTCCGACACATCGCGCAGCAGGTCTTCGACCGGTGCTGCGCCAAGGTCGCGGGCGGCAGCACGCGCGGCGTCGATGGCGCTGAAGCGGGTTTCCTCCAGGTGGACGAACAGGTCGTTGAGGCCGCGTTCGATCGCCTCGAGCTGGCCGAAGCGGCCGTCGGAGCGGTCGAGCTGCTCGACGATGCGGTCGAGCCGCGCGCCGAGCGCGTCGAAATCCGAGCCGGGATCAGCGCCGGCGGCGACCAGCGACTGGATGCGGTCGAGCTTGTCGACCAGCAGCAGGATCGAGCGCTCGATCGCCACCGGCGCGTTGCGGGCGGTGGTCTCGAGCGCGGTCTGCAGGCGGTCGAGCCGGTCGCGGATCTCGGCGAAGGCGGCGGCGTCACCCTGGCTGCGGTGCGACACCGCGTTGGCGGCAATAGCCTCGGCCAGTTGGTCGAGCTTGTGCTCGAGCGCCAGCGGCGCGTCGCGCGCTGTGGTCTGGAGCGCGGTGTGCAGGCGGTCGAGCCGGTCGCGGATCTCGATCAGCGCGGCGTCGTCGATGCGGTTGCCCACCGGGACGGCGGTGGCGACCATGGTCTCGGCGAGGCGGTCGAGCTTGCGCTCGAGCGCGCCCATCATGTCGACCGCCGCGGCGGCATCGTCGAGCACGCCGCCAATGCGGTCGACCTTGCCGGCGAGCTGGTCCAGCTCGTGGGCGAATTCGTCCGGCATCCGCGCCGGCTGCGCCAGCGTGGTGCGCAGCTCCGCGACCTGGCTGGTGAGGTGCTGCAGCACCGCCGGCTCCAGCCGCATCTGGTCGAGCGCGTCGAAGCGCTGGTGCAGCCCCCGCACGTCGGCGGTGAGCCCGGCAAGGCCGTCGTCGGCGTGCAGGTCGCGCACGCTTTCGCGCACCTCGACCAGCATCCGTGTCAGTTCGTTGAGCTGGGCGATATCGATCGGCGGCGGGGCGTTGGCCTCGACCCGGCTCTCCAGCGCACGCACCGAGGCGTCGAGCGCCTCGACCGCGTGACGCGGCGCGAGATCGGCGACGGCGCGGCCGAGATCGGCGATATCGCAGCGCAGATTGAACAAGGCATCGGCTTCCAGCCGGCCCGGACGCGGCGGCGGCGGCGGGGCGGCGGCGGCAGGCGGGGCGTCGAGCATGCGCTGGCGGGCGTTGATCTCGGCGACCGCGGCGTCGACCCCGGGCCGGCGGCCGGACCGCGGGTCGGCCGGGGCGCTCAAGCGCTCGACCATGCCTTCGAGCGAGCTGGCAAGGTCGTCGAGCCGGCGACCGGGAGCGGACGGGACGCCCTGCCCGCCACCCTGGCTGCCCCGCGCTTCGGCCGTCAGCACGTCGAGCCGGCTGCCGAGCCTAGCGACGGTATCGCGCAGCTGCGCCGACGACGCCGGCGACCGCGGCGGGGCGGTGGCGACCTCGCCCAGCAGGGCGTTGAGCCGGCGGGTGACTTCGCCCAGCGCGGCGGAAAGGTCCTCGGTGCCGCGCGCGGCCGGGTCGGGGGGGCGCTGGCTCTCGCCAGCCGCGGCGGGCGGCTGGCTGCGCGCCGTCGCCGCGCCGGTCCGCGCCAGGATGGTGCGTTCGAGCCAGCGTTCCACCGGCACGCCTTCGCGCGCCGCGGCGGAGCGCGCCGCCTCCAGTGCGTCGGCTGGCAGCCCCGAGCCCGGCTCCGGGGCTTGGCTGCGTCTGCTCCACGATCCGCTTTGTGTCATGGCCGAACCTGTCGGGCGATTGCAGGCACCGCCGAAGGGGCCGCCAGCCCCTGAATCAGCAGCGGCGCGCGGGCGCTTTGCTTCCCGATTCACTTTTTCTCGTCAGGGTAAACGTCGGGTTAACAGCTTCACCATCCCGGACGGTGCGGAAGTACGGTATCGTCCCCAGCGGCAATCGGCCTTCGGGCTGGGATCGCCACTTGTTTTAAATTAGTCTAACTAATGACTCGGTTTTTCGCCCAATCACGAGGTTTTCCATTGCAGCGGAATCCACCGACGATCCGAATGGGATCTCCGCTCGCACTGCGACTCCGTGAGGCCGACGCGAACCTCAATCATCCCTGAACAAGAATGGCGCCGCCCTCAGCCGACAGGAATAACCTGAAGGAACGAGGATCCCTCAAATAAAATACGAGTTGGGACAATGATGAAAGAAAGTGGAATCGCCATGATCGACACTGCAGTTCGGGCCATCGGCTCCGATCCTGCAAACTCGAATCGTTCGGAATACTTTACAATCGGCGATCTTTCCCGCGAGTTCGGCGTGACACTGCGGGCTCTCCGATTTTACGAGGATAAGGGCCTGCTCAGTCCCAAGCGCGAGGGCCTGACCCGCCTTTACAGCCGTACCGACCGCAATCGACTGGTGCTGATCCTCAAGGGCAAGCGGTTCGGCTTCACCCTCACCGAGATCAAGGCGATGGTCGCGGCGCACGAAGGCCGCGACGAGGGCGAGAACCTCGCGTTGTCGCAGGACAAGGTACTGCAGCAGATCGCCGTACTGGAGAAGCAGCGCCAGGAGATCGACGACGCGATCGCCGAATTGCGTAGCAACCTTCAGCTCCACGCCAACCGTTCCACCTTGGCGGACTGACCCGAGTTCCTGCCGAGGGCTGCGCGTTCTGAGGCTGGGCCGTCGAAATCCCCCACCGGGGTTTTCAGGGTGGCCAGCGGCGTGGCTCGAGAGAACGTTCGCGCGAAACGACACCTGCGGCCAGCTACCGTCGACAGGGTAACATCGGTAACGCCTCGCCGCCGGCCGCGGGTTGCCGAAAAACGACTTCGACTCACTCGGCGGCGCGGCGCGCCAGCTTGGTGAACTTCTTCATCACCCGCTCGCGCTTCAGGCGCGACAGGTAGTCGATGAACAGGCCGCCATTGAGGTGGTCTATCTCGTGCTGAAGGCAGGTCGACAGCAGGCCGGAAAACTCCGCCTCCTGCGCGTTGCCGTCGCGGTCGAGCCAGCGCACCCGCACCCGGTCCGGCCGCTCGACCGGCTCGTAATAATCCGGGATCGACAGACAGCCCTCCTCATGGGAGCGCCTGTCCTCCGAGGACCACACCACTTCCGGGTTGATGAACACCATCGGACGCTTGTCTTCGCCCTTGCGGGCGGTGTCGATGGTCACGATGCGACGGGGCGCGCCGATCTGGATCGCCGCCAGCCCGATGCCCGGAGCGGCGTACATGGTTTCAAACATGTCGTCGACGAGCCGCCGAACCTCATCATCGACCACCGCGACCTTCTCGGAAATCTCGCGCAGTCTGGGATCGGGCACTGTCAAAATATCACGGATGGCCATAACCGCGACATAGGGTAACCGACCGGGCCGGTCAACGCGGCCGCAACGGCAGTCCGGGTTCGACCGCAGAATTACACGCTTTGCGTGTCGGTAATCCTGCTTATCGGTTGTCTGATTCAGGTCAATGTGCAGCGCACATCGCCATGGTCATATCCGCCCGCCTGGTTGACACGACGATGGGGCAGCCCCGCGGACCTTGGTTCGCATCCGGCTGTCCGTCGTCGAGTTGCACCGTGGTCTTCCCGAGACTCAGAGGCCGGCACCGGTCTGTCACCAGACATCGTGCCGGCCTCTCTTTTGGTCAGATTGTTCCTCTTTTGTTCTGTCCTGGTCGCATCCTGCCGGTGTTGCGGTGCAAAAACCTGCCGCCGGCGGCGATGGTCTATGCGGCGGCGGCGCGACCGCACCGGCTTCGCGCGCCGCCTGCGGTTGCAGATGCGACCAATGGCGCGCCGACAGTGCCCGCGTTCTTTGCCCTTGCCCGTCCGCCCCGGCCACCTGATCCCAAACCCGGCCGATCAGGCCGGCGTTTCGAACTCCTACCGCCGAAAAGCCCATTTCCGATCAGCGCGTTTTCGGCGAGGTCGTTGCTTTGATCCCGAAGGGATCAACCAAAAATCGCCTCAGCCGGAGTATTCGGTCTCGCCGGTGAGCGCGTCCTCGGCCTCCGGGTTGAGGGCGCGGCCGGTCTTGCCGGGCTGCAGCAGCGGCTCGGGCACCGGGCTGCGGCGATAGTGCAGAAGGTGCGCCCCGGCATTGAAGCCCTGGGCCTGCTGCAGCACCAGCCGCTCGGCATCCCGCCGGCGCACGTCCGCCACCACTTCGTCGGCGACGATGTCGTCGGCGCCGAGCCCGACCAGGAGGCCGCGGCCGAAGGCGATGGCCGATTCGTAGGTCTCGCGCACCTCGAAATCGACGCCCTTGGCCAGGAGTTCGAGGCTGTGGCCGCGGTCATAGGCGCGGACATAGAGCCGGCACACCGGGAAGGCCGCGCGCACGATGTCGACGATGCGGTCGGTATCGTCGCGGTCGTCGACGCATACCGCCACCAGCCGCACCCGGTCGCCGCCGGCGGCGCGCAGCACGTCGAGCCTTGTGCCGTCGCCGTAATAGACCTTGAAGCCGAAGCGGCCGGCCGACTGCACCATCTCGGCGTCGTTGTCGATGATGGTGACGTCGTAGCCGTTGGTGAGCAGGCACTGCGAGGCGACCTGGCCGAACCGGCCGAACCCGATCACCAGCACCGAGCCGCGGGCGTCGGAGAAGTCCTCGACGATCGGGGTCGGCGCCCGCCGGGTGAGCAGCGGCGCCAGGCGGTAGAGGAAGGGGTTCACCGCCATCGACATCACCACCATCGCCACCAGGATCGAGGCGTGGTCGGGCCCGATCACCCCGGCCGAAACCGCGGCGGCGTAGACGACGAAGCCGAGTTCGCCGGACTGCGCCATCAAAAGCGCCACCCGCACCGCCTCCTCGCGATCGTGCCGGAACAGCCGCATGATGACGTACATGGTGGTGGCTTTGAGCAGCACCAGCATGGCCAGCGCCAGCCCGATGCGCCAATAGGATTCGGCGATGACGTTGAGGTCGAGCGCCATGCCGACCGACAGGAAGAACAGCCCCATCAGGATGCCACGGAACGGCTCGACGTCGGCCTCGATCTGGTGGCGGAAGTTGGATTCGGCCAGGAACACCCCGGCCAGGAACGCCCCCATCGCCATCGAAAGCCCGGCCAGCATCATCAGCGTCGCCGAGCCCAGCACCACCAGCAGCGCCGCCGCGGTCATGATCTCGCGGGCGCCCGAGCGCGCCAGCGCCCGGAACATCGGGTTGAGCAGATAGCGGCCGATCACCACCACCGCGGCGATGGCACTGATGATCTTCACCGCCGACAGCCAGAACGGCTCGCCCGCCGCCGCCGGATGCGGCGACAGGAACGCCACCAGCGCCAGGATCGGCACGATCACCACATCCTGGAAGATGGCGACCGCGAACGCCCGGCGGCCGTGGGCCGAGCGCACCTCGCCGCGCTCCTCCAGGATCTGCATCAAGATGGCGGTGGACGACAGCGCCAGGCCGAGCCCCGCCACCAGCGCGGCATCGAACGGCCGGCCGAATGCCAGCGGCACGCACATCAGGGTGGCGCCGGTGATCAGCATCTGGGCGCCGCCGAGGCCGAGAATGTCGCCGCGCATCTTCCACAGCCGCGACGGCTTCATCTCCAGCCCGATCAGGAACAGGAAGAACACGATGCCGAGTTCGGCGAGGTGGGAGACGGTGCCGGGATCGTGGAACAGCCCGAGCGCCTGCGGACCGATCGCCACCCCGGCAAGGAGGTAGCCGACAATCGAACCGAGGCGGGCGCGCTTGGCCAGCGGCACCGCCAGCACCGCGGCGCCCAGCAACACCAACACCTGCTCGAACAGGCCAAAGCCGTCGGCGTGCATCCGTCCTCCAAGGGGTCTGCGATGGCATACGAAATCCGGCCGATCAGGCCGGATTTCGCAGGCCGCATCAGGCTTGCGCGGTACGAATCGTGCGGCGTCCGCCGCGCGCGTCCTTCTTGGCCAAGGCTCGTGACCACAATGCGGACAGGGGAACGAAAACCCGTGTCCCGATTCGGGACGGATGGTCACACTGAAGTGAGGAGCGGATTTGGTTGTAGCGTGGTCCCTGGGTCCCCGTCCCTCGCCCGCTGCGCGGGCTCGCCGGGGACGACCGGCCGAGCTGTCGCCGCCGCAGCTCGAAAATCCGACCACGGACCTTCACCGCCGAACATGGCTGCGAACCACCTCGCGGTCGTCCCCGGCGACCGCCGTCAGGCGGTCGGGAAGGGGACCCAGGCATCAAGCTTCACCCGGCGGTGCCGCCGACGGTGATCTTGTCCATGCGCAGGGTCGGCTGGCCGACGCCGACCGGCACCCCCTGGCCCGCTTTGCCGCAGGTACCGATGCCGGGGTCGAGCTCCAGGTCGTTGCCGATCATGGTGACGCGGTGAAGGTCGGAGGGGCCGTTGCCGATCAGCATGGCGCCTTTCAGCGGCGCGCCGACCTTGCCGTTCTCGATGCGATAGGCCTCGGTGCAGTTGAAGACGTACTTGCCGGAGGTGATGTCGACCTGGCCACCGCCGAACGCCACCGCATAGATGCCGTTCCTGACCGAGGCGATGATCTCCTCGGGGCTGCGGTCGCCGCCCATCATCACCGTGTTGGTCATGCGCGGCAGCGGCACGTGGGCGTGGCTCTCGCGCCGGCCGTTGCCGGTCGGCGTCATGCCCATCAGCCGGGCGTTCTGGCGGTCCTGCATGTAGCCGACCAGGATGCCGTCCTCGATCAGCACGGTGCGGTGGGCGGGGGTGCCCTCGTCATCGACGGTGAGCGAGCCGCGCCGGCCGGGAATGGTGCCGTCGTCGACCACTGTCACGCCACGCGCCGCGACCTGCTGTCCGAGCAGCCCGGCGAAAGCGGAGGATTTCTTGCGGTTGAAGTCGCCTTCCAGGCCGTGGCCGACCGACTCGTGCAGCATGATGCCGGGCCAGCCGGCGCCCAGCACCACGTCGAGCTCGCCGGCCGGCGCCGGCACCGCCTCAAGATTCACCAGCGCCTGGCGAATGGCCTCGTCCACCGCCGCCTGCCAGGTCTCCGGCGCGATGATGCGGGCGAAGCCTTCGCGGCCGCCGAGGCCGTAGCTGCCGGTTTCCATCCGGCCGCCGTGCTCGGCCACCACATTGACCGACAGCCGCACCAGCGGCCGCACGTCGCGGACGATCTCGCCGTCCGGCCGCACGATCTCGACCACCTGCCAGGAGCCGGCCAGCGAGGCCGACACCTGCTTGAGCCGCGGCTCGCGACTGCGCGCATAGGCGTCGATCTCGGCCAGCAGCGCAGTCTTGACCTCGAACGCCGGGGCACCCAGCGGGTTGTCGTCGCCATAGAGCCGCACGTTGGTGCGCTCCGGCGCCAGCGCCAGCGTGCCGCGATGGCCGGAGGCCACCGCCCGCACCGCGTCGGCGGCGCGGGCCAGCGCCGCCTCGGAGATGTCGGAGGCGTGGGCGTAGCCGGCGGCCTCGCCCTTGACCGCGCGCAGGCCGAAGCCCTGCGAGGTGTCGTAGCTCGCCGTCTTCAGCCGGCCGTTGTCGAACACCAGAGCCTCGCTCTGGCAATACTCCAGGAACAGCTCGCCATCGTCGGCGCCATCGAGGGCGTGGGCGGTGAGGCGCAGGGCTGCGGCCGGGTCGAGCCCGGCGCGGGCCAGGAGGGAGAGCGAGGACGACGCGGTCATGGGCGGGCTCCGGCTGTTGCCCGGAAGATAGGGCCGCCACCAGGCGATTGCCAGTTCGGGCGATCGCCAGCCGTGCGCCTCATACGGTTTCCGGCCGATCAGGTCGGAGAACCGTATTCCGATCGCCGGAAAACCCTTATTCGCAAAGGGGTTTTCGGCGAGCTTGTTTCCGGGAGCCCGAAGGGATCATCCGGAAACCGTATCGCGTGTTCCTGCCGCGGATCATGGGTCCCCTTCCCTCGCGCGGCTGACGCCGCGCTCGCCGGGGATGACCGGAGGTGGTTTCACCGCCAAGTTTTCTGGCCAAGTTTTCCGGCCGCGCCCACGACACCCTCGATGCGTCGTCCCCGGCGAGCATCGCGAAGCGATGCGAGGAAAGGGGACCCATGATCCGCGACGCCAAAGGATTAAGACGCCCCGCCGGCCGCTGCCACGGCGGGTGGCGGCGGACCACCGTCGCGGCGGAGCCTCAGGGCAGCTTCTCGAAGCCAGGGCCGAAGCCGTTGAGCTGCATCGGAATGCCGATGCCCTCTTCCGGGGTCTGGAAGATGATGAAGGTGGCCTGCTTGCCGACCTTGAGCTGGCCCAGCAGCTTTTCGTCCATCACCACCTCGGCGACGCAGCCATTGGGCAGGCAGCGCACGAAGCCGGCGCGGCCGATGTCGGCGTCGTCGATGCGCAGGCCGAGGCCGGAGGGCAACAGCACGCCGAGCGGCGCCAGCACCCGCATCAGCCGCGCCTTCTGGTCGGCGGTCTTGAGCACGATGACGGTGAGGCCGACATTGGGCCGGTCCTCGGCGGTGACGCTCTGGACCAGCGCGCACTGCTCGCCCTGCGAGCCCGGCGGGGTATCGCAGCGCACCTGCCAGTCGCCATGCACCGACTTGACCACGCCCTGGGCAGCCGCCGGTCCGACCAGCGCGGCCAACGCCGCGACGGCAACCGCTCCCACGCTCCACAGTCTCGCCATCTTCAACGCCTCGCCATCCTCAACGCCTTCGGCGCCGGCGCGAATCGGAGGCCGGCGGCGCTGATCACTCTGCCACGTCAACGCCACATCGCCCAAAAATCGTGTCAAGAACAAGGGGCTTCGCGCAGCGCCCGCGATTCGGCCGCCCTCGCCGAGGCCAGCTGCCGCCGCGGCGGCGCCGGATCGACCAGCCCGGCCAACGCTGCGGAATGGCCGCCGCCGCGGTTCGGCCGGCCGTTCGGCTTGCCGCCGCCCCGCGCGCCCTCTAGGGTCCCGGCCAAACACGGAACACCGTTCATGCTCTATGTCTCGACCCGGGGCGAGGCTCCGGCGCTCGGCTTTGCCGATGCCCTGCTCACCGGCCTTGCCCGCGACGGCGGGCTCTATGTTCCCGCCGACTGGCCCGCCTTCGAGGCGGAAACCTTCGCCGGCTTTGCCGGCCGCCGCTACGCCGACGTCGCAAAGGCGGTGATGCGGCCGTTCGTGGCCGAGTCGATCCCGGCCCAGGCGTTCGACCGCATGGTCGAGGAGGCTTATGCCGGCTTCCACCACCCCGCGGTGTGCCCGCTGGTTCAGCTCACCGAGCGCGAATGGGTGCTGGAGCTGTTCCACGGCCCGACCCTGGCGTTCAAGGACGTCGCCATGCAGCTGCTCGGCCGGCTGATGGATTACGTTCTCGACCAGCGCGACGAGCGCGCCACCATCGTCGGCGCCACCTCCGGCGACACCGGCGGCGCCGCCATCGAGGCGTTCCGGGGCCGCGACCGCGTCGACGTGGTGATGCTGTTCCCCAACGGCCGCGTCTCCGACGTCCAGCGCCGGATGATGACCACGCCGCCGGACGCCAACATCCACGCGGTGGCAATCGACGGCACGTTCGACGACTGCCAGGCCATCCTCAAGGCGCTGTTCAACGACCACGCCTTCCGCGACACGGTGCGGCTGTCCGGCGTCAACTCCATCAACTGGGCGCGCCTGCTCGCCCAGATCGTCTACTACGTCACCAGCGCGGTGGCGCTGGGCGCGCCGGCGCGCAAGCTCGCCTTCGCGGTGCCGACCGGCAATTTCGGCGACGTGTTCGCCGGCTATGTGGCCGCCAAGCTCGGCCTGCCGGTCGAGAGCCTGATCGTCGCCACCAACGTCAACGACATCCTGGCCCGCACCCTGGAGAGCGGCGCCTACCAGCCGCGCCAGGTGACGCCGACCACCTCGCCGTCGATGGACATCCAGGTGTCGTCGAACTTCGAGCGGCTGCTGTTCGATGCCGGGGGCCGCGACGCCGGCGCGGTGCGCCGGCAGATGGCCGACCTCGCCAATTGCGGCAGCTTCGCGCTCGACCTCGGAACCCTGGTCAATATCCGGCGCTTGTTCCGCGCCGCGCGGGCCGACGAGGCCGAGGTGGCGGCGACCATCGGCGAGACCTGGCGGCGGGCGGGCTACCTGCTCGATCCGCACACCGCGGTCGGCCTGGCCAGCGCCCGCAAGGTCGAGGTCGACCCCAAGACGCCGGTGGTGGTGCTGGGCACCGCCCATCCGGCCAAGTTCCCCGATGCGGTCGAAGCCGCGTCCGGCAAGCGTCCCGGCCTGCCGGCCACGCTGTCCGATCTGATGACGAAGCCGGAGCGTATGACCGTACTGCCCAACGATGCCGCCGCCGTCGCGAAATTCGTCGCCGAGCGCTCGCGCGCCGTCCGAGCCGGAGCCGCCCGATGACCCTTCGCCTGACGCGCCTGGACAACGGCCTCACCGTCGCCACCCACGCCATGCCGGAGCTGAAAACCGCCGCGCTCGGGGTCTGGGTCGACGCCGGCGCCCGCGACGAACGGGAGGGCGAGCACGGCCTGTCGCACCTGCTGGAGCACATGGCGTTCAAGGGCACGCGGCGGCGCACCGCCCGCGCCATCGCCGAGGAGATTGAGGCGGTGGGCGGCGACCTCAACGCCGCGACCTCGGTCGAGACCACCGCCTATTTCGCCCACGTTCTGGCCGAGGACGCCGGGCTCGGCCTCGACATCCTGGCCGACATCCTCACCGAGTCGGTGTTCGAGGCCGATGAGCTGACGCGGGAGAAGAGCGTCATCCTGCAGGAGATCGGCGCCGCCAACGACACCCCGGACGACATCGTGTTCGACCACGTCCAGGCGGTGGCGTTTGCGGACCAGCCGATCGGCCGCTCGATCCTCGGCACGCCGGGCTCGGTGCGCGCGCTCGGCCGCGACCAGCTCCAGGCCTACCTCGACCGCCACTACCTCACCGGCCAGACCGTGCTGGCGGCAGTGGGCGCGGTCGATCACGACCAGATCGTCGCCGCGGCGCATTCGTGCCTGAGCGGCTTCGGCCAGGGCCTGCCGCCCGAGCCGCCGGCGGCGCTGTGGCAGGGCGGCGTCCGCCTCGATCCGCGCGATCTCGACCAGACCCACCTGATCCTCGGCTTCGAGGGGGTATCGTACCACGACCCGGCCTATTTCGCGCTGCAGGCCTTCACCATCGTGGCCGGCGGCGGGATGTCGTCGCGGCTGTTCCAGGAAGTGCGCGAGAAGCGCGGGCTGGCCTATTCGATCTACAGCTTCCATTGGCCCTACGCCGACACCGGCCTGTTCGGCGTCTATGTCGGCACCGACCAGGGCGACACCGGCGAGGTGACGCGGGTGATCGCCGACGAACTGGCCGGCGCCGGTGCCGGTATCACCTTGGCCGAGGTAGCGCGCGCCAAGGCGCAGATGAAGGCCGGGCTGCTGATGGCGATGGAACGGCCGACCACCCGCGCCGAGCAGATCGCCCGCCAGATCCTGATCTACGGCCGCCCGCTCGACCCCGACGAGATCGTCGCCAAGATCGACGCCCTCACCGTCGAGGACGTGCGCAATGCCGGGCTCGCGCTGACGACCCGCGCCAAGCCGGCCTTTGCCGGCGTCGGCCCCGCCGGCGGGCTTGAAACCGCCGCCAGCATGGCCGAAAGTCTGTGGCGCTCGGCGGCGTGAGGCCGCCCGATACCGTCAGGCAACGCAGCATGGCGCTTTTTCGAGCGGTCCCCTGGTCGGAGCCGGCGGTTCCCGCCATCCCCGGTGCCGGCGTGGTGCTGCGGACGCCGCAGATGGCCGATTACGAGCCGTGGGCGGAGCTCAGGACGCAGAGCCGCGACTTCCTGACGCCGTGGGAGCCGCTCTGGCCGGCCGACGAGCTGTCGCGCGCCGCGTTCCGCCGCCGGCTGCGCCGCTACGCCCGCGACCTGCGCGAGGACCTCGCCTATCCGTTCTTCGTGTTCCGCATCGAGGACGACGGGCTGGTCGGCGGGCTGACGCTGTCGCACGTCCGCCGCGGCGTCGCCCAGAGCGCCAGCCTCGGCTACTGGATGGGCCAGCCCTATGCCGGCCGCGGCTATATGAGCGCGGCGGTGGCGGCGTTGGTGCCGTTCGCGTTCCAGACCCTCAGGCTGCATCGGGTCGAGGCGGCGTGCGTGCCGACCAACCAGCCCTCGATCCGCCTGTTGGAGCGCAACGGCTTCGAGCGCGAGGGCTACGCCCGGCGCTATCTCTGCATCAACGGCAACTGGGCCGACCATTACCTCTACGCCCGGATGCGGGAGGACTGACCCGAAATCGGGCCGATTCGGCCGCCGGTTCCGCCAGTTTGCCCGCGATCCTGCCCGAAACGGCATTGGTTGTACCTCGCGGGAGGGTTCTGCTATCACTGGCTCGGTGCCGGGGGGCTCCCAACGACAACGCGGTCACGTGCCGGCGAAAATCACCGATCTGGAAAGCTCCGGGCGCCCGCTCGGGCGGACACTGTGGGCGCTTCTCGCAGCCATCATCCTCGTCCCGCTGCTGATGTTCGCCGGGGCGTCGGTGGTGTCTTATCGGACGCATGTCCGCGACGCCGAAGAGCGGTTGTTACGCTTTCTCGACGTGGTGCACGAGCACGCCGTCAAGGTGTTCGAGACCGAGGAGCTGGCGGCCGAGCAGGTCAATATCCTGCTTGAGGGGCTGGGCGACGCGGACATCCTCGCCCGCGAGACCGATCTGAACGCCAAACTGAAACGGCTGGTAGCCCGGCTGCCGCAGGTCAGAGGCATCTGGGTGGTGGATGCGGCCGGCCACCCGCTGCTGGCCAGCAATTTCAAGCCAGCGCCGCACCGGCTCGATCTGTCGGACCGCGGCTATTTCACCATCCACCGCGACCGCCGCATCCCGCCCGGCGCGGTGTTCGTCAGCGACGTCCTGGTCGGCCGTGCCGCCCCCGACGCCCGGTTTTTCCAGCTGAGCCGCCGGCGCGAACGCGACGGCGGTTTCGCCGGCGTCACCGCGATATCGATCGAGCCGCGATATTTCGAGACCTTCTACGAGCAGGCGGCGCGCGCGGGCTTCGACACGGTCGGGCTGCTGCGCGAGGACGGCGCCATCCTGGCGCAGTTCCCGAGCCGGGCCGACCCGCCGGAGCGGTTGCCGCCCGGCACGTTCCTCCGCGCCCTCCAGTGGGATTCCGACAGCGGCACCTTCGAGACAACGTCGGCCGTCGACGGCGTCGAACGCATCATGGCCTATCGGCGGCTGCCGCGCCGGCCGATTTACGTTGCCGTCGGTCTGGCGCAGGCGCGCGTCATCGAGGACTGGCGCCAGGCGATGCTGCCGCACCTCGCCTATGGCGTGCCCGCCACCCTCGCCCTTGCCTTGCTCACGCTGGTGGCGATGCGGCGGGCCCACCGCGAGTCCGCGGCGCTGGCACGGCTCGCCAACGAAACGCGCCGACGCGCCGCCATCGAGGACCAGCTCCGCCAGGCGCAGAAAATGGAGGCGATCGGTCGCCTCACCGGCGGCATCGCCCACGACTTCAACAACTTGCTGCAAATCGCCATCGGCAGCCTGGACCTGCTGCGGCGCCGCCTCGCCGACGGCGACACCCGCAATCGCGACCTGGTGCAGGCGGCGCTGGAGGGGATGACGCGCGCGGCCAGCCTGACCCAACGCCTGCTCGCCTACGCCCGCCGCCAGCCGCTGGAGCCGAAGACGGTCGATCTCAACCGGCTGGTGCAGGGCGTCTCCGAGCTGCTGCGCCGCACGCTCGGCGAGACGGTCCACGTCGAAACCGTCCTGGCCGGCGGATTGTGGGCGGCCTATGTCGACGCCAACCAGCTCGAGAACGCCCTGGTCAATCTCGCTGTCAACGCCCGCGACTCCATGCCGGGCGGCGGGCGCCTCACCATCGAGACCGCCAACACCCACCTCGACGACGCCTACGCCGCCGGCCACCAGGACGTCGGGTCCGGCCAGTATGTGATGATCTCCATCACCGACACCGGCAGCGGCATGACGCCGGACGTCGCCGCCAAGGCGTTTGAGCCGTTCTTCACCACCAAGCCCGCCGGCCAGGGCACCGGCCTCGGCCTGTCGCAGGTCTACGGCTTCGTCAAACAGTCCGGCGGCCACGTCAAAATCTACAGCGAGCCGGGCAGCGGCACCTCGCTGAAGCTCTATCTGCCGCGCCGCTACGGCGAGAGCGCGTCGGAGGAGGTCCCAGCCGAGCGGCTGCCGCCGCTCGCCGGCGGCGGCCACGCCACCGTGCTGGTGGTGGAGGACGAGGACGGCGTGCGCCGCTTCGTCTGCGCCGCGCTGCGCGATCTCGGCTACGGCGTGGTGGAGGCGGCGGGCGGGCGCCAAGCGCTGGAGCTGCTGACCGCCCACCCGGACGTCGCGCTGCTACTCACCGACGTGGTGATGCCGGAAATGAACGGGCGCGAATTGGTCGACCGGGCGCAGGCGCTCCGTCCCGCGCTGCGCGTGCTGTTCATGACCGGCTATACTCGCAACGCCATCGTTCACAACGGCGTGCTCGATCCGCAGACGCGGCTGATCAGCAAGCCCTTTACTCTCAGTCAGCTGGCGACGAAGGTGCAGGAGGCGCTGGCAGCCGAACCCGATTTGCCGCCGACAGCGGCCCCCTCACGCAACGGACCTGACAAATTGCGCATTCTGGTGGTCGACGACGAGCCGCTGGTCGCCCTCGGGCTGGTGGATCTTCTGGAGGAGCAGGGCCACAGCGTGGTCGAGGCCTCCTCGGCCAAGGAGGCGGTCGAACGGCTGTCGACCGAGGTGTACGACCTCGTCATCACCGATCACACCATGCCGGGCATGACCGGCAGCGAACTCGCCCGTCTCATCCGCAAATCCTGGCCGAACGTCAGCATCGTGCTGTCGACCGGCCACGTCGAGCTGCCCGACGACGCCGCCAACGAGCTGCCGCGTCTCGACAAGCCCTACCGCCTCGAGCAGGTGCGGCAGGCAATCGCGGCGGCGATGGGCCGCGCCGACGCCGGCAGCGGCGAGCCGCAACCCGACTGAATGGAAAAACACTGCGCTTTGCGCTCCACGGCGCCGTGCCATCCGGCGCCCAAGGCCGGCAGGCCCCGGCGGAGACGTCGGTCGCGCCGCCGTCCCGGACAAGCGGTGAAGCCGCGCGATCCGGAACCCAGGATACGGTTTCGGGGCGATCACGTCGTAATCCCGCACGCAACCTCGCCGAAAAATCCCTATCCGATCAAGGATTTTCCGGCGAGGTTGTTGCATTCGGTCGCCAAGCGATCGCCCGCAAACCGTCGGCGCGGATGCCAGCGTGGCCGTCGCAAGCCGGCGGCTTCGGGCAGCGGCGCCAGCCGGCGCGACCTCCCGTCCTCCCGACCGGCCCGCACCGCCTTCATTTTCGCCTTGTTTGCCAACGCAATTTCGGCGAACGAAAAGGCGCGCCGACCGACGCCGGCCGGCCGTCGTGCAACGCCGTGACAGCAACGCAAGCAGGCCGGGCGCTTGCCGTCGCCTGCGAGGCCGGGTCCCGTGCAGATTTACCTTCCGATCGCCGAACTGCCCGTGAACATGTTCCTGATCCTCGGCATGGGGATCGCGGTCGGCTTCATTTCCGGCATGTTCGGCGTCGGCGGCGGGTTCCTGATGACCCCGCTGCTGATCTTCGTCGGCATTCCCCCGGCGGTGGCGGTGGTGACTGTCACCGCACACATGTCGGCCTCCTCCGCCTCGGGCGCCATCGCCTATTGGCGAAAAGGCGCAATCGACTTCGGCCTTGCCGGCATGCTCCTGCTTGGCGGCATCGTCGGCACCGGGCTCGGCGTGTGGGTGTTCACCCTGCTGCGCCGGTTCGGCCAGCTCGAACTCGCCATCGGCCTGTCCTACGTCGTCTTGCTCGGCATCATCGGCTGCCTGATGATCGCCGAGAGCATTCGCGCCATCCTGCGCCAACGCCGCAACGAGGCGCCGCTGGTGCGCGCGCCGGCCAAGCCGCGGTGGTTCGGCGCCCTGCCGTTCCGGATGCGGTTCCACCGCTCCGGCATCGAGCTCTCGGTACTGCCGGTGGTCGCCATCGGCCTCGGCATCGGCTTCCTCGGCGCGGTGATGGGCATCAGCGGCGGCTTCATGCTGGTTCCAGCGCTGATCTATCTGCTTCGGGTGCCGACCGGCGTGGTGCTCGGAACCTCGCTGGTGCTGACGCTGGTGACGATGGTGGCGGCGGTGGTGATGCACGCGGTCTCCAGCCTGTCGCTCGACGTGGTGCTCGGGCTGATCCTGATGACGGGCGGCGTGATGGGGGCGCAGTTCGGCGCCCGCGCCGGCCAGGCTCTGCGCGGCGAGCATCTGCGCCTGCTGCTCGGCCTGCTGGTGCTGGCGGTCGGCGTCCGCTTCCTGATCGACCTTGCGGTGCCGCCGGAGGAACTGTTCACCGTGCTGCGGGCGGAGAAGGCGCAATGATCGCGGCGGCGGCGATCGTGGTCGCGTTGCTGTTGGCGCCGGCGCCGGCCTTCGCCGAGCGCCTCGTGACCTCGCTGTCGAGCCATCACGTTCAGATCGCCTCCAACTTCACCGGCACCGAGATCGCGGTGTTCGGCACCGTCGACAATGCCCCACCCGGCGGCCGCGATGCGAGCTACGACGTGGTGGTGACGGCGCTGGGACCGCGGCAATCGTTCGTCACCCGCCGCAAGGAGCGCGTGCTCGGACTGTGGGTGAACGTCGATTCGCGCCAGTTCGTCGAGGCGCCGGCCTATCTCGCGGTGCTGTCGAACCGGCCGCTGGCGGAGATCGCCGACGACGACGTGCGCCGCCGCGAGCGGCTCGGCATCGCCTATGTCCGGCTGCTGCAGCGCATCGGCCCCGACTTCGCCGACACGGTTGCGGACGACGCTTTTCGCCAGGCGTTCGTGCGCATCCGCGGCGACAGGGGGCTCTACCGCGAGAGCGAGCGTACCGTGACCTTCCTGACCGACACGGTGTTCCGCGCCACCATTCCGCTGCCGTCCAACGTGCCGACCGGCAATTACGACGTCGAGGTCAAGGTGTTCGCCGGCGGCCGCCTGATCGCGCAGGATTTGGCGACGCTGATCATCAGCAAAGTCGGCTTCGAACAGTATGTCGCCAATCAGGCCCGCGACAATGCTTTGCTTTACGGCGTCACGGTCGCACTGATGGCGCTCGCCACCGGCTGGCTGGCCAGCGTGATCTTCCGGCGCGATTGATGCGGAATTCGGGCGATCGCGTCGCGTTCGCCGATCCCAGGTTCGGCGAAACCCGACCCCGGGTTGCGTCCGCCGGCGTTCGCAATAGACTGAAGGTCGCAAGAAGGCTTTGCGGCACGCGCGCCGGCACCGACGTGCGGGTGCGAATGCTTGACTCGATTCACCGCGCACCCGCCGATCCAGAAAATCACGCATCCGCGCCGTCACCGGCCGGCGCACACGCTCGAATCGGAAGACCTGGCCGCAAGATGTGATGCGGAGCCGACAGTAAAGGGCTATATGAGTCCCGGCCAATCGGCCGGGCGGCTGGCAAGCCACCCAAGGGCTTGGTTCCGAACACACATTTGGTCACGGGCCGGGAACGGCGGGCAGGATGCGATCTGTCCGACCCCGTACAACAAGGAACCGTTGTATCCCGGATTGCCGACCCGACGCATTTTCGCTGCGACACGAGACCAAACTCTGCAATTCACGAAGATTGAGAGACAACATGCCTGCAACGTCCAGCATCCCCGCGCACGTCAAAAGCCAACGTCTGCGCGCTTGGGTCAACGAAATTGCGACGCTATGCAAGCCGGATCAGATCCATTGGTGCGACGGCTCGCAGGCAGAATACGATGCGCTCTGCGAGCAGTTGGTGACGAGCGGCACCTTCAAGCGCCTCAACCCGGAGAAGCGCCCCGGCAGTTTTCTCGCCTTCTCCGACCCCTCCGACGTCGCCCGCGTTGAGGACCGCACCTACATCTGCAGCCTGAACAAGGACGATGCGGGTCCGACCAACAACTGGATGAACCCGAAGGAGATGAAGGCGACGCTCGATCCGCTGTTTGACGGCTCGATGCGCGGTCGCACCATGTACGTCATCCCGTTCTGCATGGGGCCGATCGGCTCGCCGATCTCCTATATCGGCTACGAGATCACCGACTCGCTCTACGTCGTCGTCAACATGAAGCTGATGACCCGCATGGGCCGCGCGGTCGACGACGCGCTCGGCGAGTCGGACGTGTTCGTGCCGTGCGTGCACAGCGTCGGCGCTCCGCTCGCCCCGGGCGAGAAGGACGTGTCCTGGCCGTGCAATCCGACGGTCAAGTACATCGTCCATTACCCCGAGGAGCGCTCGATCTGGTCCTACGGCTCGGGCTATGGCGGCAACGCACTGCTCGGCAAGAAGTGCCTGGCGCTGCGCATCGCCTCGGTGCTGGGCCGCGACGAAGGCTGGATGGCCGAGCACATGCTGATCCTCGGCGTCGAGGACCCCAAGGGCAAGAAGACCTACGTCGCCGCCGCCTTCCCCAGCGCCTGCGGCAAGACCAATTTCGCCATGCTGATCCCGCCCAAGGAAATCGAGGGCTGGAAGGTCACCACCATCGGCGACGACATTGCCTGGCTGAAGCCGGGCGCCGACGGCCGGCTCTACGCCATCAATCCGGAGGCCGGCTATTTCGGCGTCGCACCAGGGACGAACTATACGTCCAACCCCAATGCGATGAAGACCATCGAGGCCAACACCATCTTCACCAATGTCGCGCTGACCGACGATGGCGATGTGTGGTGGGAGGGCATGGACGGCGCGCCGCCGGCCCACGCCATCGACTGGCAGGGCAACGACTGGACGCCCGATTGCGGCCGCAAGGCGGCCCATCCCAACAGCCGCTTCACCACGCCCGCCGGCCAGAACCCGGCGATCGACAAGAACTGGGAGAACCCGGCCGGCGTGCCGATCTCGGCCATCGTGTTCGGCGGCCGCCGCTCCACCGTGGTGCCGCTGGTCTATCAGCCGGTCAACTGGGCGTTCGGCGTCTATGCCGGCGCCACCATGGGCTCGGAAATGACCGCCGCCGCGTTCGGCAATATCGGCGAAGTACGCCGCGACCCGATGGCGATGCTGCCGTTCACCGGCTACCACATGGCGAGCTACTTCAGCCATTGGCTCGACATGGGCCGGCGCATCCAGCAGCCGCCGCGGATCTTCTCCGTCAACTGGTTCCGAAAGGATAAGGACGGCAAGTTCCTGTGGCCCGGCTACGGCGAGAACATGCGCGTCCTGAAGTGGATCGTCGAGCGGAGCTGCGGCACCGCCCGCGCCATCGAAGGCCCGCTCGGCTATGTGCCGACCTATGACGACCTCGACTGGCGCGGCCTCAACTTCTCGCGCGAGCAGTTCCACCAGTTGATGTCGGTCGACCGCGCCGACTGGCAGAAGGAAGTCCTCGGCCACGAGGAGCTGTTCATCAAGCTGTTCGACCGGCTTCCGAAGGAATTCATCGCGATGCGCGAACTCCTTCTGTCCAACCTCTGGCGTTCGCCCAATCACTGGGAATTGCCGGATTACGCCCAGAACCAGTGAGCGCAACCGCTGCGCTGTGACTGACCTCCCCCGGACGGCGCGGCACGCGCCGTCCGGGTCCGTTTCAGGCGACCGCTGATGGCGGAACCCGCGTCGTTCGAGGCTGCCGCGCCGCCGCCCGTCATCCTCGGGCGAGATGGATGCAGCATCCGGCGGTGACCCGAGGGTCCACGATCCACGGCGCTTGATACGAAACTCCGGCCCGATCGGCGGTTTTCGTGTCATACGATTCCCGGTTGATCAGCTCGGAACGGCCGTTGGCCGAGGGGCGCGTCTTTCCCCTCCCCTTGCGGGAGAGGATGAGCGAAGCGACATCCGAGCCGGGGGGTATTTCAGCCTACTCGGCGAAAGCACCCCCACCCGCCTCGCGATCTTTGCGATCGCTCAGCACCCTCTCCCACAAGTGGAGAGGGAAGAAAGAGCCGAACTGATCAACCGGAAACCGTATCAGCCGGGCGATGCCGGCCGTCAGCGCACAATCGCAGCAGGACCCCAAGACCGGATGACCGACACCGCCGCCCCGGCCTTCACCCACGGCTCGACCTTCAAGCATGTGGTGGTGATGACCTCGACCGGCTCGGTCGGGCTGATGGCGATCTTCGCGGTCGACTTCCTCAATCTGTTCTACATCTCGCTGCTCGGCGAGGTCGAGCTGGCGGCCGCCATCGGCTACGCCGGCACCGTGCTGTTCTTCGCCACCGCGGTGTCGATCGGCGTCACCATCGCCGGCACCGCGCTGGTGTCGCGCGCACTCGGCAGCCGCGACCGCGACGCCGCGCGGCGGCTCGGCGGCTCCTTCCTGGTCTATTCGCTCGCGATCACCGTGGCGGCGACCGCCATCGCCCAGCCGCTGCTCGGCGACGTCCTCTCCCTGCTGGGGGCCACCGGCCGCACCCACGCCGTCGCCGAGCGGTTCTTGTGGATGGTGATGCCGTCGACGCCGCTGCTGGCGCTCGGCATGGCTGGCTCCGGCATCTTGCGCGCGGTCGGCGATCCCCACCGCGCAATGTGGGTGACGCTCGGCGGCGGCCTCGTCACTGCGGTGTTCGACCCGGTGTTCATCTTCGCCTTCGGCCTTGGCGTCGACGGCGCCGCCATCGTCTCGATCCTGTCGCGACTGGTGCTGGCGGGGCTGGCGTTGCACGGCGCCATCCGGGTGCACGATCTGCTCGGGCGGCCGAGCCTCGCCGAACTCCGCGCCGACAGCCGCGCGCTGTCGGTGATTGCGGTGCCGGCGGTGCTGACCAACGTCGCCACCCCGGTCGGCAACGTGTTCGTGACGGCGTCGCTGGCGGATTTCGGCGACGCCGCAGTGGCGGCATGGGCGGTGATCGGCCGCATCATCCCGCTCGCGTTCGCCCCGGTGTTCGCACTGACCGGCGCGATCGGGCCGATCCTCGGCCAGAACGTCGGCGCGCGGTTGTTCGAGCGGGTCCGGCGGGCGCTGGCAGACAGCCTGATGCTGGTCACGGTCTATGTGCTGGTGATCTGGGTGGTGCTGGCGCTGCTGCGCTGGCCGGTGGCCCACATGTTCGGGCTGTCGGAGCCCGCGGCGGCACTGGCGGCGTTCTACGCGCTGTGGCTGACCGGGCTGTTCGTGTTCAACGGCGCGCTGTTCGTCGCCAACGCCGCCTTCAACAATCTCGGCTTCCCGGTACTGTCGATGGTGTTCAACTGGGGGCGGGCGACGCTGGGCACGGTGCCGTTCGTGTGGGCCGGCGCCGCCTGGGGCGCGGAGGGCGTATTGGCCGGGCAGGCGCTGGGCGGGGTGGTGTTCGGCGTGGTCGGGGTGATCGTGGCGTTCAAGGTCGTCGCCCGGCTCGGCCGCGGCGACGGCGAGAGCGGCGCGCCGCCGCTCGCCAGCCCACCGCTAACGCCGTTCACCTCCGGCGAGGACGCCGCGGTCACGCCGTCGCCCTGACCTCGCATCCCGGGCGCAACCGCCAGATCGGCCCTCCCTGGTCGCTGCGGCGCCGACGTTATACGGTTTGTGGATGTTCCCTTCGTGATCCCGGACACAACGGCGCCGAAAGAGCCTTGATCGTAAAGGCGTCTTTCGGCGACCGGAGGCGAAACCCGGGCCGGATCGGCCCGATTTCGCATCAGCGGGCCCGTGCTAGAACCGCCCTCTCTCGGGACGGCTGATTCGACCGGCGGGCATAACCTTTCGTTCATCGATGCCGGGAGCCGTGAAACGCCGCGCCAGCACCCGGAGCTGCCGGCCGCGCTTTGGACGTCTGCAGAGCTTCCGAAAGAGATATGTGCATGAAGCCGATCGTCACGTTGACCCTCAACCCGTCCATCGACGGTGCGGCCGAGACCGACACCATCCGCCCGACCCACAAGATAAGGACGTCGAACGAGCGCTATTATCCGGGCGGCGGCGGCATCAACGTCGCGCGCGTGGTGGCCGAGCTGGGCGGGCCGACCCGTGCGGTCTACGCCGCGGGCGGCGCGACCGGACCGATCCTCGATGCGCTGATCGAAAAGCGCGGCATCGCCATCCAGCGGATCGGCATCGACGAGGACACCCGTATCAGCCACAGCGTGTATGAGCGCACCTCCGGGCTGGAATACCGCTTCGTGCCGGAGGGGCCTGAGCTTCAGACCCAGGAATGGCAAGCCTGCCTCGACACCCTGTCCCACCTCGACTGCGACTATCTGGTCGCCAGCGGCAGCCTGCCGCGCGGGGTTCCGGCCGACTTCTACGTCCGCGTTGCCGAGTTCACCCGGCGCCTCGGCATCCGGCTGGTGGTCGACACCTCCGGCACGGCGTTGACGGCGGTGGTCGAGGCCGGCGGGCTCTATCTCATCAAGCCGAGCCTTGGCGAATTCGAGCAGTTGGTCGGCGCCAAGCTGCCCGACGCGGCCGCCCAGCACGCGGCGGCGATGGCGCTGGTCAACTCCGGCAAGGTCGCGCTGATCGCGGTCACGCTCGGCCACCTCGGCGCATTCCTCGCCGCGCCCGACGGCATCCTGCGGCTGCCGGCGATGCCGATCGAGGCCAAGAGCGCGGTCGGCGCTGGCGACAGCTTCCTCGCTGCGATGACGCTGGGGCTGGCGCGCGGCATGCCGGCGCGCGAGGCGTTCAAGCTCGGCATGGCGGCCGGCACCGCGGCGGTGCTCACGCCCGGCACCGAGCTGTGCACCCGCGCCGACGTCGAGCGGCTGTTCGCCGAGCTCACCGCGGCACCCGAGCCGGCGGCGGAGTGAGGTTTCAAGCGTCTTCCGCGCCAACGGGTCCCGGTGGCGCGGAAGAAAGCGCGTCACCGACCGTTACATCGCCGCGTTAACCGCCGCCGGCCGGCGGGCGGCGTCGACGAATGCCGCTGCGGCGCGGGCGATGAGGCGGTCGCCGACCGTCAGCTCGGCGGTCAGCCGATAGAGCGGCGGGTGAAACTGGACGATGCGCGCCGCCAGCTCGACGCGGCTCCGGCACGACAGAGGAAAGCGGTACCGAACATTGAGATCGGCGGTGACCGCCTCGATGCCGCGGTGGAACAGGCAGTGCGTCATCGCCGAATCGAGCAGGGCAGCGATGACGCCGCCATGGACGATGCCCTGATAACCCTGCAGCACCTCGCGACAGGCGAACGTGCCGCGGACGCCGTCATTGCCATCGGGAACGAATTCGAGCTTCAGCGACAGCGGGTTATCGCTGCCGCACAGCAAACAGTGGGCGTGGGACTCCGCGCCCGCCCGTGACGGCGCCGGCCGGCCGGCCGGCGGGGCTGGCGTCATGAGGGCTGCCCGTCATGGCCCAGCGACCCGTGGGGGAGCGCTGGGCCGACCTTGGTGTTTTTGAACATATGCTCATAATAGCGCGCAGCCGGCCGATACGGAAGGCTGGCGCGGGCGCCCGCACCCCCGCCATGCATCACGCGGCCAGCTCATACGAACTTCGGCCGGCCTGGCCGGAGCTCCTTGGCGGTTGCCGAAAACGCCCCTGATCGAGGATTGCGCGAGGTTTCCGGGATCACGCCGCGATCATCCGGAAACCGTAACAAGCTGCGAGCGCCGACGCCGGCCGGCGCTATTGCTGCGGGCGGGCACTCTGAAAGGTATCGCAAACGGCAACGTCGCCGCTCCGCAGGCCGCGCGTGAACCAGCTGACGCGCTGCTTGGATGAGCCGTGGGTGAACGAATCGGGCACCACCCGGCCCTGCGAGCGCTGCTGCAGGCGGTCGTCGCCGATCGCGCTGGCAGCGGCGATCGCCTGCTCGACGTCGCCCTGTTCGAGGATCTTGAACCGGCTGTCGGCTTGATAGGCCCAGATGCCGGCGTAGCAGTCGGCCTGCAACTCGACCCGCACCGACAGCGCGTTGGCCTCGCGCTGCGACATCGAGCGCTTGGCGTCGTTGGTCTTGCCCAATACGCCGCGCAGGTTCTGCACGTGGTGACCGATCTCGTGGGCGATGACGTAGGCGGCGGCGAACTCGCCCGGCGCACCGAACCGGCGCGACAGATCGTTGAAGAAGCTGAGGTCGAGATAAACCTTGCGGTCGTTGGGGCAGTAGAACGGGCCCATCGCCGATTGGCCGAGCCCGCAGGCCGATTGGGTGGCGCGGGTGTAGAGCACCAGCCGCGGCGGTGAATAGGTCTGGCCGTTTCGGCGGAAGATGTCCTTCCAGACATCCTCGGTCTGGGCCAGCACCGTGGCGGCGAACTGGCCCTGCTTGTCGGTCGGCTGGCTGGTCGGTACCGACCGCTGCTGCTGGACCTGCTGCGGGCCGCCCTGCAGCATTTCGAGGCCACCGATCAGGAGCGCGGGGTTGATGCCGGTCGCCCAGGCGATCACCCCGACCACGATCAAGCCGCCGATGCCGAGCCCGCCGCGGCCGCCGGGAAAGCCGCCCGACCCGCCCGGGCTGAAATCGCCATCGCCGCGCCGGTCCTCGACATTGTCGCTGCGCCGGAAGTCTTCCCACCGCATGGGCTTCTCCTTACCGATAACCTCGCCTATATGGCCGCCGGCTGCGGCCGGACCAGGGCGGCGGTTCGGCCGCGGCGGCGCGCGCCGCCGGCATTCCCGCAACAACCTGTTGAATGATTTGACGTTCTTGCCCGCCGCCGCGGCCGTCGTGTCTTTCGCAAAAGCGGTTCCCACTTTTGCAGAAAATGCTCTAACACCACGCGATGGTGCGCATCCGAGTCCTGTCGCAGTCCCGGCCGACCTTCGAGCGCGAATCCGCCGTGCTGGCGCGCGGGGTGGCGCCGGTTGCCGGCTGCGATGAAGTCGGGCGCGGCCCTCTGGCCGGTCCGGTGGTGGCGGCGGCGGTGATCCTCGACCCAGCAAACATCCCGGACGGCATCGACGATTCCAAGAAGCTCGACGCCGCGCGCCGTGAGCAGCTCTATGCGGCGCTGGTGGCCTGCGCCGAGGTCGGTGTGGCGCTGGCGCCTCCTGCGCGCATCGACCGCGACGACATCCGCAAGGCCTCGCTGTGGGCGCTGGCGGCGGCGGTGCGGGCGTTGCCGCGCCAGCCCGGCCACGTGCTGGTCGACGGCCGCGACCTGCCGATCTTCGCCTGCGAGGGCACCGCCATCGTCAAGGGCGACGCGCTCTGCCTGTCGATCGCCGCCGCCTCGATCGTCGCCAAGGTGGTGCGCGACCGCATGATGCAGGGGCTCGACCGCCTCCACCCCGGCTACGGTTTCGCCGCCCACAAGGGCTACGGCACCGCCGCCCACCGCAGCGCGCTGGCGGCGCTCGGCCCGTGCTGCCACCACCGCCGCTCGTTCGCCCCGATCCGGCTCGCCGACGCGGTGGCGGCGCCGGACGAGCCGACGCTGCTCCGGGTCGAGGCCGGATAGGGCAGCCGCGCGCGCATGCGGGCGCGCGCTCTTTGCGCCAACGCTCACCCCACCCGCGGGCCGCGACGCGCGCCAGCGACGAGACCGAAGGACCCGGACCGATGCAGATCGACACCCCCTTGAGGTCTTCGCGGCTGCTTGAGGCGATGCGCGGCCAGCCGCGAGCGCTGGTCTATGCCGTCATCGCCGGCCACGCCGTGGCCATGGCAGTGGCGATGCTGATGGTGGACGCCTCGCCGCCGCGCGAAGTGGTCGAGGCGCTCGCCGTCGGCCGCGAGCACGTGCTCGGCACTGCCGCGCAGCCGCCGCTGACCGCCTGGGTGCTGAGCCTCGCCTATTGGCTCGGCGGCGGCCGGCTGGGAGCGCTGGCGGTGGCCGGCGCCCTTGCCGACGCGCTGGCGCTGTGGGCGGTGTTCCAGCTTGCCCGCTCGATCGTCGGCGAGCGGCAGGGCGCGCTCGCCACCGTGCTGGCAGCCGGGGTCGCCTCCTTGACCTGGCTGCCGCCGGCGCTCGACAACGACCGCCTGCTGCTGCCGCTGTTCACGCTGGCGGCGCTGCACCTGTGGCGCGCCGCCGGCCAGGGCCGCCGGCATTATTGGGTGCTGGTCGCGCTCGACCTCGCCTTGATGATCGCGACCAAATACGAGGCGATCGTGCTGGCGCTGGTGCTGATGCTGGCGCTGGCGGCAAGCGAGCGGGGCCGCGCCGTCTTCCGCGCCCCCGAGCCGTGGGGGGCGCTGGCCATCGCCGGCGCGCTGGTGTGGCCGCATTTCCTGTGGGTCGCCACCAGCGAGGTCGCTCCCGTGCACGGCCTCGGCGGCCTCTCCGACATCGCCGGGCTGATCCAGGCCCGCGCCGCCGCCTGGCTGGCCGCCCTCGGGCTGGGCGTGCTCGGCCACGCCGGGCTGGCCGGCCTTCTGGCGCTGCTGGTGGTGCCGCGCCGGGGCGAGCGCGACGACGCCCCAACGTTCGCGCGCCCGACCCCCGACGTCACCGCCCGCCGTTACGCCGTGACGCTGGCGTTCGCACCAGCCCCGGCGTTCGCGCTGGTCGGGCTCGCCGTCGGCGAGACGCCGACGTTCGAAACCCTGGTGCCGCTGTTCGCGTTCTCCGGCCTTGCCGCGGTGCTGCTGCTGGGGCCAGCGATTGCCTTCCATCGCCACGGACTGGCCGGACAGGCCCTGGCCGTGCTCACCCTGGCGCCGGCGGCGGTCGCGGTGCTGACCGCGCTCGCGTTGCCCTACACCCGCAGCCAGGGTGCCGACACCAACTGGCCGAGCGCCGACATCGCGCGCTGGTTCACCGAGGTCTACCGCATCCGCACCGACCAGCAGCTGGCCATCGTCGCCGGCGACGGCTGGACCGGCGGCACGCTGGTGCTGGCCAGCCGCGACCAGCCGCGGCTCTATCTCGACGCCGACCCCGCCCGGGCGCCGTGGATCACCGACGACGCGGTGGCCCGCGCCGGCGTGCTGGCGGTGTGGCGGGTGGACGGCGGCAATGCCAATCCGCCACCGAGCCTGCGCGCCCGCTTTCCCGGCATGACGGTCGAGACGCCGCGCAGTTTCGAGTGGGCGATCGCCGGCCGCCTGCCGCCGATCCGCATCGGCTGGGCGGTGATCCCGCCGCGGGCGGACTGACGCGAACTCCGGCCGACCTCGACGCGGCTTCGCTGCGAGGTCGTTCCCAGGGGCACGCCGCGATCTACACGGCAACCGGCCGGATCACTCCGACGCCGGATAGCGCCCGATCAGCCGCGACTGGCGGGCGGCGGCGGCCATCAGCTCGGCGGCGCCGCACGGCGCGATGCCGCGCCGGCGCTGGCGGTCGCCGATCTCGAACAGCAGCGCCTGCTGGCGGAACAGCTCGCGATAGACCTCGGCGAGCCCGAGCGCCGGGTCCCAGACGTGGATCGCCTCGCCGCCGATGCCGTTGATCTCGATGATCTGGAAGTCGTTCCCGCGCATCAGCGCCGCGGCGCTGTCGAAGCGGATGTCGAAGCGGCCGTAGTGAAACTCGGGCAGGTCGCGGGCGATGGCGTCGAGGCGATCCTCCAGCGCCGCGGTGATCAGGCTGGCGCCGTTGCGGTAGAAGCCGCCGACCCGCTGGCTGCCGATGAACGACAGCTTGACCACCTCGCCGGCCGCCGGCACCACCGCCAACAGCGCGTCGTCCAGGCCGCGGTGCTGGCCGCCGCGGTCGAGATAGCACGACGCCTTCCAGCTCAGCCTGGGATCGGCGGCGATCAGCTGGCGCACCATTGCCCGGCCATCGCCGCGCACGGCGGGGTGGTGGCGGATGGCGAGCGACAGAATGCGTCCGCGGGCAACGCCCGGCAGGCGGCCATAGAGCAGCCCGGCCTCACCCTGGAACGGCGACAGCTGCTGCACCAGGAACGGCACGCCGGCCGGCAGCCGCGCCAAATCGCGGCGGAACTCGACGTCGCTCTCCACGCACCGCACGCCATAGCCCTGCCAGCCGACGTCGGGCTTCAGCACCACCGGCCAGCCGAAACCGCCGGCGGCGAGCCGCGCCAGCGTCGCGCCGATCCAGTCGTCTGTACCGGCCTGCGGCCGCACGATCTCCAGCGTGGGAGCGATGAAGCGGCGCGCCAGCGCGCCAGCCTCAGCGAAATACTCGCTCTTGCGCTCGCCCCACATGCCGCCGGTGGTGATGGCGGGATTGGCGGCGGTCGGCAGGCTGAGGCTGCGATAGGCGAGCCCGAGCCGCAGCCAGTTGATGGCGAGCGGTGCGTAGAACAACAGCGGCGGAATGCGCTCGGCGGTCGCAACCGGCCGCGGAAAGCTGGCGACCGTCGGCGGCGGCAGCACCAGCCCGGCCTTGGTGCCTGCGACCGGAACGCCGGCGCCGGCACCGCCCGCGGTGGCGCGGGCGCGCAGTTGCGGCGCCGCCACCGTTGCGATCCAGCGCATGCCGTACAACACCGCCAGCGCCACCGGCACCGCCAGCAGCATCGTCCGCCCCTCGGTCGCCGCCGGCCAGTGCCGGCACAAGAACAGCGCGGTGCCGAGCACGACGGCGAGATAGACGGTCGAGAACACCGACGACGCGCCGACGAAGCTCTTGAAGCAGAACCGGCGGGCGCCGAACGTCATGAAGCACGGCATCAACAGGCCGGGCACCAGCCGCACCACCAGCATGGTCTCCAGGATGCGCTTTTCGAGCACGCCGGCCACCGTCTGCAGGCCGGGCCTGCTCATCAAGCGGTCGGTCCACGGGAGCCGGGCGGCGAAGACACCCAGGCCGTAGAACGCAACGTCGCTCGCCACCATGCCGGAGAACAGGCTGGGGACGACGACGGCGGACGATACCGCCGAATCCTGCAGCAGCAGCGTGCCGACCGCGATGGCGACGTCCTCGTGAAGGAACGGCAGCAGGAACAGGAAGACCGCTTGCAGCGCCGGGGAGTGGTCGACCCACTGGAGGACGTCGATGGGAGACACGGAGTTCAACTCAGCCAACCCGGCGACGGCCGCGCCGTCTGGGCAGCGTCGCGCGGGTGAATGTTACGGGGCGGGACCACCGGACCGCGGGTTAACGCGTTACGCGGCGGCACTCCAGTGCCACAGTACAGCACAACGCGCCCAATCTGCATGGCTGGCATGAAACAAAGTCAACCCAGGCTCACCATCCGGCTCGCGTGCTGGCCGCAGGGGCCGCCGACGGCCCCGTTCTCGTTCGGTTCGTTGCGCCGGGCCCATTGGCCCAGATCATTGCCCCCAGGCGGCGAAGACGTCGGCGAACACCCGATCGCCCGGAATGCCCTTTTCGATCGACAGGATGGCCCGGCGACCGTTCTTGTAGACCAGCGGAATGTCGAGCCAGGCGCGCTCCTTGAGCAGCTGCAGATTGCGCTGGACGTCGGCCTCGATCGCCGACAGGCCGACGATGAAGAAGCCGGCGGTGACATCGACGGCGAGCCCGGCGAGCGGGGCGCCGCGCTGCCCCTCGCCGCGCTTGGCGAGGATGCCGGGCACCTTGGCGACGCCGCCGAACGGGAAGTCGGCGGGGGTGGTGAACAGCAGTTCGATGGTATGGCTGGCCGGCAGCGCGGTGTCGACGTTGCGGCGCAGCGTCACCGAGGCCGACATCCGCCGGTCGGGAACCTGCACCTCGGCGCGAATGGCGAGGTCAGGCGGCAGGCCGGCGCCCGGCGTCACCGTCTCGGTGCGCCACGCCACCGTGCCAATCAGCACCTGGCCCTGCTGGCCGGCGGCCGGGTCTTCCTCATAGAGGATGGCGCGCTGCGCCACCTGGAGGCCCTCGGCCGGCGGCTGCTGGGAGGACTGCGGCGCCGGCTGCGCCTGCGACTGGGGCGCCTGCGAGCGCGGCTCGTCCTGGGTGATGCGGTCGGAAATCTTCGGCCGTTCGGCGGGTTGCGACGTTTGCGCGGCCGGGCGCGGCGGGGCGCCGTTGCCGAACAGCGGCAGCCGGCCGGAGGCGGCAAGCAGGCCGATCGCGGCGGCCACCAGCACCAGCACCACCAGCCCGACGACGATGGCCCAGAACCGCGCCCGACCGCCGGCAGCTTCGTCCGCCATCTCGATCTCGTCGTAGCGCGGCCGGCCGCCCAGCGAGCGCGCCGACGGGCGGGGCTCGATCTTCGAGCGGCGCAGGGTGGGCGGCGCATCCGGCTCAGCCGGGGCCGCGCCGGCCTGCTGACTGGGCGGAGGCCGGCCCGGCCGTTGCGACGGCGGCTGCTCGCCGGTCTGGGACGATCTGGCGGCCGACCCGCCCGATGCCTTGGCGGAAGACCCGACGTCGGCGGACGCACCATCGCCGTTGCCAACGGGTTCGGGCGTCGGATTGCCGGCTTCGCCGGCCGGCTTCGCCTCGTTTCTTGGCTCCTGCCTGGCCTCCAGCAGGGTCTTTTCGTCGCGAAGGCCCGCCTGAAGGCGCTGGCGGCCCTCGCCGGGGGCGAGGCGATCGACGCGGGCCTGGAACGCGGATTTGCGTTCGGCCGGCGGCGGCGCGGCCGCGGCGGGCTCTGGCGCCACATCGCGCTGCGGCAGGTCGGCCGGTGCCGCCGGCGCCTGCGGCGGGCGGAAATGGCTCTCGCGGGATTGGGCCTCGCCGCTCGCCGGCGGCGGACGCAGCGCGGCCTCGCGCTGGCTGCGGACGATGTCCGACTCGATCCGGCGGATCGCCTCTTCCAGCCCCAGCCGCTCGCGCGTGATATCGGTTTCGGACAGCGGCGGCGCGATCGAGCGCAACTGGGCCACCAGCGCAGCCCTGGCGCGATCGTAGAGGACGCGCCGGTTCTCCGGGGTGTTGGTCTCGAGGCCCGCGATGGCGCGTGAGATCAGAGGTGCAAAATCCGCCATTTTGTCCCGATCGGTTTGGTCCCTTCTCCCGAGGCGTCTCGAGCCGGAGCGCGCTGGGCTGCGATTAAATCACCGGCGCGCCATGAACTCTTGTTCGAGAATGATGTGTTCGCAAAACCCGGCAGCCCGTTTTGCACATCATGCTCTAGGCCTCGAATGGGTTCTGAACGAGAATGGTGTCGTCACGCTCCGGTGATGTCGACAACAGCGTCACCGGGCAGCCGATCAACTCCTCGATCCAGCGCACGTACTTGATCGCCTGCGCCGGCAGATCGGCCCACGACCTTGCGCCGGCACTCGACTGCGACCAGCCGGGAATGGTCTCGTAGATCGGCTCGACCCGCGCCTGGGCGCCCTGGCCGGCCGGCAGATAGTCGATCTCCTGGCCATCGAGGCGGTAGCGCACGCACACCTTGATTTCGTCGAAGCCGTCGAGAATATCCAGCTTGGTCAGTGCGATGCCGGTGATGCCCGAGGTCTTGACGGTCTGGCGCACGATCACCGCGTCGAACCAGCCGCAGCGGCGCGGCCGGCCGGTGACGGTGCCGAACTCGCGGCCGCGCTCGCCGATACGGCGACCGATGTCGTCGAAAAGCTCGGTCGGGAACGGCCCCTCGCCGACGCGGGTGGTGTAGGCCTTGGCAATGCCGAGCACGTAGCCGATGGCGGTGGGGCCGAGCCCGGAGCCGGTGGCGGCGCCGCCGGCGACGGTGTTCGACGACGTCACGAACGGATAGGTGCCGTGGTCGACATCCAGCAGCGCGCCCTGGGCGCCCTCGAACAGGATACGCGAGCCGGCGCGGCGATGGTCGTCGAGCAGCGCCCACACCCGGTCCATGTAGGGCAGCACCTGGGGCGCCAGCGCCAACAGCTCATCGGTCAGCTCGGCCGCCGCGATCGGCGGCAGGTCGAGCCCGCGCCGCAGCGCGTTGTGGTGGGCGAGCAGGCGGTCGATCTTGGCCGGCAGCGCAGCCGGCTCGGCCAGATCCATCAGCCGGATGGCCCGGCGGCCGACCTTGTCCTCGTAGGCCGGGCCGATGCCGCGCTTGGTGGTGCCGATGCGGGTGCCGGCGGCGCCGCTCTCGCGCAGGGCGTCGAGCTCGCGGTGCAGCGGCAGGATCAGCGTCACGTTGTCGGCGATGCGCAGGACGTCGCGCGAGATCGTCACGCCCTGCCCGGTCAGCCGGGTGATCTCCTCGACCAGCGCCCTGGGGTCGAGCACCACGCCATTGCCGATCACCGACAGCTTGCCGGGCCGGACAATGCCGGACGGCAGCAGCGACAGCTTGTAGGTGGTGCCGTCGATGACCAGCGTGTGCCCGGCATTGTGGCCGCCCTGAAACCGGACGACGATGTCCGCCTGTTCAGAGAGCCAATCGACGATCTTGCCTTTTCCTTCGTCGCCCCATTGGGAACCGACGACGACGACATTGGCCATATCTGCCCGCCACGCCACTGCCCGATCCGGGCCAAAAATTAAGCAAACCCCGACATTTCCTGTCGAGGCTCGTTCCCCGTACCGGATCGATGGTAGCGAAGCAAGGCGCGGCGGGACAATGCCGCGATCTATCGACCGATCTTTGCCGATGCAGCGCCGGGGCGGTTGCGCCAAACCTCCGGGCCGCGCTGCCGGCGCAGCGGTACGCCCAGGCGGTGGCCAGGCGTGATCGGCGCTCGCGCCGGACGCCGGGTCGCGCGGTCGCCACCGTGCCCTTCCGCCGCTGCCGGCCTGCCCCATATGAAGGCATGATACGACACCTGGCCGGCCAAGCCGGCGTATCGCCGGCCGGCCGCCGAAAAATCCCTTTCCGGTCAAGGATTTTTTGGCGAGGGTATTTGCGGGATCACGACGTGATCATCCAGAAAGCCGTATGAGGGAGGATGCGATGATCGATCGTCTGGCCAAGGCGGCGGCAGCCGCCACGCTTGCCGCGCTGTTGGCCTCGCCGGCGGCGGCGCAAACGCCCCCCGATACGCCGAACAGCGAGGCCGGCCGCTACAGCTTCGCCCCGGTCGAGGGCGGGGTGATGCGGCTCGACAGCCGCACCGGTGCGGTGAGCCATTGCACCCGCCGCCCGGCCGGATGGACCTGCGAGACGGCGCCGGACGAACGTGCCGCGCTGGATGCGGAGATCGCGCGGCTGACCTCCGACAATCAGCGCCTGTCCGCCCGCGTCGCCGAGCTTGAAAGGCGGATCGAGCAGAGCCGGATCGGTCCGCCGCCGGTACCGCCGGGCGTGGTGCCCGACCCGACCCGGCCGCCGGAGACGGCGCCGCCGGCCGGGCGCGAACTGCCGAGCGACGCCGAGCTCGACCGCGTGATGACCTTCGTCGAAAAGCTGTTCCGCCGCTTCATGGCGATGGTGCAGACGCTGCGGCCGGAGCCGCCGCCGCAAACGCCGCCCCCGGCGCCTAACTCGCTGTAGCGAGCCGACCGAACTTACGGATGCGAGAAGGGGGAGCGGCCTCGCTACTGGCTCGCCCACAGGATACGGGCGACCCAGGCAACGGCGTCGCGGTTGAAGCTGAGATCGGCGTGCTCCGGATTAAGCGATTTCAACTCGATGGTCTTGGCTGACAGCCGCTTTAATTCCTTGGCCATCACCTCGCCCTCCTTGAGCTTGACCACGACGCGGTCGCCGCGCCGCACCGGGGCGTTGGGCGAGACGATCACCACGCAGCCGTCGCGATAGGCCGGGATCATCGAATCGCCGGTAATCTCCAGGGCATAGGCGTTCTCGTCGCCGACCGCCGGAAACTCCACCGCGTCCCAGCCGGTGCCAACCGGAAAGCCGGCGTCGTCGAAGATGCCGCCCTCGCCGGCCTGCGCCAGGCCGATCAGCGGCACGGTGCGCCGCGCCATCGACACGCCCGACAGCAGCGACATGAAGGCATCGACGGTCTCGCCGGTCGCGGCCAGGATCTTGGCGATCGACTCGGTCGATGGCCACCGCGGCCGGCCGTCCGGAGTGATGCGCTTGGAGCGATTGAAGGTGGTGGGATCGAGCCCGGCCCGCTTCGCCAAGCCTGAGGTCGACAGGCCGTGCCGCTCGGCGAGCTTATCAATCGCCGCCCAGATTTCTCCATGGGTCAGCAAAGCGTCCTCCGCGAAGGCTCGTTGGCTTCTTTTCCACTATAAGGACTTCCGTCTTAATGTCCACGCATCGCGCGCAGGCGGTGGGACTTTATGGCCTTTTGTGAGTAGTTTCGCCGATCATCGCGGCGGTTGTTGCCAAACGACGCATCAGTTTCTCGCAACAACAGGCGAACAACCTGAAGCTTGGCTGCATTTGCACCGCGCGATCGCTGCGGATCCGACCGTATCTTACCTCAGCGCATCGAGTCGCCGGCGAGACCTTGCGACCGAGGCGCCAAACCAACCGCCCGCCTTGGCAAAAGCTTCAACGGCTGCGATTTGACGGGTCGCCGTCACGCCATCGCCTCCATCGCCACGACCGGATGGGCCGACGCCGGCGTGATCGCCGGATTTCGGTTATTGCATCGGGTCGGACGCCCGCAGGTTCGGCGTCTTGCCTGTTGGCGCGCAAAACCGGTTCCCACGCTGGCGGGAAATGCTCTAAGCGTGCGCCATGTCCGCCGCCTCGATCACCCTTTACAAAATCGTCCCGCGCCTGCTGTGGCAGGCCGCCGCGAGCGCCGGCCGGTTCGACGGCGCGCCGGTCGACCTCGCCGACGGCTTCATCCACTTCTCCACCGCCGCGCAGGTGGCGGAGACCGCCGCGACCCACTTCGCCGGCCAGGACGATCTGGTGCTGGTCGCGGTGGATGCCGCCCGGCTCGGCGCCGCGCTGACCTGGGAGCCCTCGCGCGGCGGCGCGCTGTTCCCGCACCTTTATGCCCCGCTCGATCTTACCGCGGTGGTGCGGGCCGAGCCGCTTGCGCTCGGCCGCGACGGCCACCACGTCTTTCCGGAACTTGCGCCATGATCGGCTTTCTCGACCGCCTGACCCGCCCGGTGCTGAGCACGCTCGACCCCGAACTGGTGCACGCCCTCATCATCGCCACGCTGAAATGGCTGCCGCTGCCGGCGCCGGCCGACGACCCGCGTCTCGCCGTCAACGTGTTCGGCCTTGCCTTCCCAAACCCGGTCGGCGCCGCGGCGGGCATCGACAAGAACGCCGAGGTGCCCGACGCCCTGCTGAGGCTCGGCTTCGGCTTCGTCGAGGCCGGCGCGGTGACGCCGCGGCCGCAGCCCGGCAACCTGCGGCCGCGCTTTTTCCGGCTCGACCCCGACCGCGCCCTGATCAACCGGTTCGGCTTCAACAACCAGGGCGCCGAGGCGGTGCGGGCGCACCTCGCCGCCCGCGCCGGCAAGGGCGGCGTGGTCGGACTCAACCTCGGCGCCAACAAAGACTCGGCCGACCGCGCCGCCGACTATGTCGCGCTGATCGCGGCATTCGCGCCGGTGACCAGCTATTTCACCCTCAACATCTCCTCGCCCAACACGCCGGGACTTCGCGACCTGCAGGAAGCCTCGGCGCTGGACGATCTGGTTGCGCGCTGTGTCGCGGCGCGCGACGCCACCACGCCGCGCCGGCCGCTGCTGCTGAAGATCGCGCCCGACCTCGACCTCGCCGCGCTGGACGCCATCGTCGAGGTCGCCAAGCGGCGCGGGCTCGACGGCATGGTGGTGTCGAACACCACGGTGGCGCGGCCGGCGACGCTGACGGGTGCCCGCGCCGGGGAGAGCGGCGGGCTGTCGGGCCGGCCGCTGTTCGAGCCCTCGACCCGGATGCTGGCGGAAACCTTCGTCCGGGTCGGCGGCGCCTTTCCGCTGGTCGGCGTCGGCGGCGTCGACTCCGCCGAGACGGCCTGGGCCAAGATCGCCGCCGGCGCCAGTTTGGTGCAGCTCTACAGCGGCTTCATCTTCAAGGGGTTGAGCCTGATGGACGAGATCAAGGCCGGCCTGATCGGCAAGCTGAGCCAGGGTGGCTATGCCAGCATCGCCGATGCGGTGGGCTGCGGCGTTGCCGACTGGACCGGCCGGGCCTAACCCCAAAGCCGTCGGTCTCGTCGCCGCCTGATTGCCCGAAAAGCCTCTGGTCGAGCCTCCGGCCCGACCGGCCGGATTCGTCTCAGCGCTCGTTCATCTTGGCGAAGCGGACGATCAGCCAGATCGGCACCACCACGGCAGCGCCGAGCAGAACGTAGCGGACGATCCACTCGACGGTGTCGAAGCCGAGGTGGAAGACGTTCTCGATGCGGTGAATGATCCAGCGCACGAAATCGACCAGCGACTGGATGATGTTGAACGGGTCGAGCCCGATCACCGACAAAATCACCCCGACCACCAGCGACAGCATCAACAGCCGCAGCGCCACCCACACCGGCGGCCCGCCGAAAAAGCGGTCGACGGCGGAGGGCTCGCGCCAGTCCGGCGGCGGGGACGCGGGGTCGGGGTTCGTCATCGCGGTCTCCGGCGTGGCGGGTTTCAGTCGTTCGCAATATCGGGCGCGGACCGCAGCCATTCAAGGCCATGCCAGCGCCGGCGCCGCTGGATGCTGTTTCCGGCCGATCACATCGTGATCCCGAAAGGAATTTCCCGGCCGCGAA
The DNA here is from genome assembly GCF_001402875.1 of Blastochloris viridis. NCBI lineage: Bacteria > Pseudomonadati > Pseudomonadota > Alphaproteobacteria > Hyphomicrobiales > Blastochloridaceae > Blastochloris > Blastochloris viridis. Next base: position 3,449,888 of record NZ_CP012946.1, read on the forward strand.
ACTCCGGCCTGATCGGCGCGATTTCCCAGGTCACCGATTCGGTCCGGGTTCGTTCGGGACTCGTTCGACCCGCTGGCGATACGGCAACTCGCGGATGTCGCAGGCAGGGACGGCGCCCGCCGCCCGGCAACCCGACGTTAAGCCGAGTCGGGCGGCGTCGATCGGCACGCGATTCGGGCCGCCTTTGTTCCTTTCTTGTTCGACTTTCCGGTAACCGTCAAATTGGCATTGTCGCGGCGAGAGACGGCGGTAACCGGCCGGGCGGCGCCGATCGGCCCGCCGCCGGCCCGGACGAGACCGTCACCGCGCACGGCCCGTTGCATCAACCCGCCAGTAACCCAGATCACGGCGCCACCGGCGGCACGCGATTCGGGCCGGGTTCGTTCAGGCCCCGTTCGAAAACGCCCCGCGCGCGGCCAGAGCGGCGTCCAGGATCGGCACACCGCGCCGCTGCGCCAAGCAGCGCCCGCCGGCGCGCGATTCGGGCCGGGTTCGTTCCGGCCTCGTTCGAAATCGCCGCGCTCGCGGCGAGAGCGGCGTCCAGTATCGGCACACCGAACCAAGCCCGCGCGGCGGCAGCCGGCGCAAAACCGCTTGCGGACGGCGGCGATCCGGCCGAGTTATGGCGCCGCCGGATACCCCGCCGGATGCCGGGCTGGGCTCGCCGCCAACCCTCCCGAACAGGGTGTTCGGCGAGATCGGCTCTGCGACTTCGCGACCCACAACCCCGCGTCACCGCCCGTGCGTCTCAAAACTCCCGTGTTCCGCTCCTCCGGCGATCCCCTGGCCGACCGCCGGTACAATCTCGCTTTGGACTATCGCCGCGACGGCGACCTCGCCGCCGCCGCCGACCTTCTCGCCCAGACCGTGGAAATCGCGCCGGGCTGGGCCGCGGCTTGGTTTGCGCTGGGCGAGGCGAACCAGATCCTCGGCGTGCGCGAGGCCGCTGCCAACGCGTTCCGCCACGCGCGCGACGCCGATCCGGGCGACGAGCTCGGCGCCGGGCTGTGGCTGGCGCGGCTCGGCGACCGCGAGGTCGCCGACGCCATGGCGTCGGGTTACGTCGAGCAGCTGTTCGACCAGTACGCGCCGGAGTTCGACCACGCTTTGGTCGACCGGCTCGGCTACAACGGGCCGCAGTTGCTGGCGGCGGCGCTGACCTCGCTGCGCGGCGGCGACTTCCGTGTCCGCCGCTGCCTCGACCTCGGCTGCGGCACCGGGCTGATCGGCGCCGCGCTGCGGCCGCACTGCGCAACGCTGATCGGCATCGACCTCTCGGCCGGCATGCTGGCGCAGGCGAAACGGCGGGGCTGCTACGACGCGCTGGTGCGCGCCGACCTGCTCGCCGCGCTGACGCTGGAGCCGGCCGCGGCGGCCGACCTGATCGTCGCCGCCGACACCATGGTCTATGTCGGCGAACTCGGCCCGGTGCTGGCGCAGGTGGCGCGGGTGCTGGAGCCGGGGGGCCTGTTCGCCGCCACCCTGGAGCGCTGCGAGGCCGGGGTCGAGCTGCACCTGAGCCTGCGCTACCGCCACGGCGCCGACTATCTGCGCGAACGCGCCGATGCCGCCGGGCTCGAGATCGCCTATCTCGCCGAGGCCTCGGCGCGGCAGGACGGCGGCGTGCCGGTGCCGGGCCTGGTCGCGGTGCTGGCCAAACCGGAAACCGCCAGCCCGGAGACGGCGACGTCGTAGGCCGCCGCGGCCGGCTGGGGGCGGCCGAACAGATAGCCCTGGGCGTGGGTGCAGCCGGCCGCGCGCAGCAGCCGCGCCTGCTCCGCGGTTTCGACGCCTTCGGCGGTGGCGGCCATGCCCAGGCTCCGGGCGAGGCCGGTGACCGCGCAGACGATGGCGGCGCAGTCCGGCCGCTCGGCAACCTCGGCGACGAACAGCCGGTCGATCTTGATCTTGTCGAACGTGAACATCCGAAGGTGCGACAGCGAGGAATAGCCGGTGCCGAAATCATCCAGCACCACCGCGACGCCGAGATCGCGCAACTGCTGGAGTTCGGCCAGGATCGCCTCGTCGTGCAGCAGCAGCACGGTTTCGGTGACCTCGATTTCCAGCCGCTCGGGTGGCAGCCGGGCGGCGCCCAGCGCCTGGATGACGCTGCGGACCAGGGTGCGCTTCTTGATGTGGTTCGGCGAGATGTTGACGGCGAGGCGGACGTGGCCCGGCCAGCGCGCCGCCTCGAAGCAGGCGTGGCGCAGCACCCACTCGCCAAGCGGCACGATCAGGCCGGTGTCCTCGGCGAGGGCGATGAACTGGTCGGGCATCAACAGGCCGCGGCTGGGGTGGCGCCAGCGCACCAGCGCCTCCATGCCGCACACGCTCTCGTCCGGAAACGCCACGATCGGCTGAAAATGCAGTTCGAGCGCGCCGGCGGCGATCGCCTCGCGCAACTCGGCCTCGGTGCGGCAGCGGCTGCTGGCCTCGCTGTCGAGCCCCTCGTCAAAGACGCGGAAGGCGTTGCGGCCGCTGCCCTTGACCTTGTAGAGCGCGAGGTCGGCGGCGCGCAGAAGCTCGCCGACGGTGCGCCCGCCCTCCGGCGCGATGGCAACGCCGATGCTGGCGCCGATCGCCACCTGCCGGCCGTCCAGATCGAACACGCTGCCGATGCGCTCGATCAGGCGGGCGGCGAGCGCGACGGCGGCGGCGTGCTGGTCGGGCCGGCTGCGCTGCAGGATGGCGAACTCGTCGCCACCGAGCCGCGCCACCACGTCGCCGGCGCCGACCTCGGCGCGCATCCGCGCCGCCACCACCTGCAGCAGCTGATCGCCGGCGGCGTGGCCGAGGGTGTCGTTGACCGGCTTGAAGCGATCGAGGTCGACCAGCAGCACGGCAAGGCTGTCGCCGCGGGCAGCGCCCTGGGCCAGCGCGGCTTCGACCTCAGCCTTGAAATGGGCGCGGTTGGCAAGGCCGGTGAGCGGATCGTGGTGGGCGAGATGGCTGATCTTCCGCGCGGCGTGCTCGCGCTCGGTGACGTCCTCGTGGGTCGACACCCAGCCGCCGTCGGCGATCGGGGTGTGGACCACCGCGATCACCCGCCCGTCGCTGAGGCGCCATGTGTCGGCGAAGGTGTTGCCCTGGGCGAGCTCCTGCCACAGCGCGCCGACGAAGGTGTCAACGCCGTCGTCGAAGGTGTGAAATGGTTGGCAGGCCTTCAGGATGTCGGCAAAGCTGGCGCCGCGGCTCATCACGTCCGACGGCAGGCCGTACATATCGACGACGCGGTCGTTCCACACCTTCAGCTTGCCGTCGGCGTCGAACATGGTGAGGCCCTGGCTCATGTGCGCCAGTGTGATCTGCAGCGCCGCCGACTTCTCGCGGGCGCGGCGCTCGCTGTCGCTGAGCAGCTTTTCGGCGGCGCGGCGCGCGGTCATGTCGACATAGGTGGTGATGAAGCCGCCGCCGGGCACCGGCGTGCCGCGGATCTCGACCACGGTGCCGTCGGGGCGGACGCGCTCGAACAGGTGCGGCTCGCCGCGCCGCGCCAGCTCCAGCCGCGCCCGCACCTGCCGCGCCGGGTCGCCGGGGCCGTATTCGCCGCGCTCGGCATTGGTGCGGAAGATCATCTCCAGCGTCGGCAGGCCGTGCGCGAACAGCTCGTCCGGCAGCTCGAGCAGGGTGCGGAACTGCACGTTGCAGACCACCAGATTGAGGTCACTGTCGAAAAACGACACGCCGCCGGGAAAATTGTCGACCACCGCCTGCAGCGTCGCGGCGTGGCGCTTGATCTCGCTGACGTCGATGCGAAGGCCGACGGTGTAGCCGGACGGGGTGCGCCGCTCGCGCAGCTGCAGCCAGCGCCCGTTCTCCAGCAACTGAAGGCTGTCGCTGGAGGGGGAGCGGTGCAGCCTGAGCCGCTCGGCCACCCACGCTTCTTGCTGTTCGGCGGCCTCGCCCGCCTCCGGATACTGGCCGTGGGCGAGCCCATAGCGCAGGATCTCCTCGAAGCCGGCGCCGGGCCTAATCGCCGTCGCGGAGTGTGCGTAGAACGCGCGGTAGGCATCGTTGCACATCAACAGCCGATCGCTGTCGTCATAGACCGCAAAACCGTCCGGAATGGCGGCGACCGCCTCGGCCAGCACCTCCTGGGCCTGCTTGCGGGCGGTGATGTCGGTGAACGAGGTGATCACCGCGCTCGGTCTTGTGCTGCCGGCCTCGAAGATCGGCTCCGAATTGACGGAAACCCAGGTGGTGCCGCTGCCGGCGCCGCGCAGCCCCATCACCACGTTGCGCTGCGGCAGGCCGGTGGCCAGCGTCACCATCGCCGGAAACCGCCGCACCGGCAGCGGCTGGCCGTGCTCGGTGACGGCATCCCAGCGCGGACCGCCGGAGTTGGGATAGATCAGTTCCTCGTGGTTGACGCCGAGGATGCGGCCCGCGGCCGGGTTGGCGGAGATGATGTGGGCCTCGGCGTCGAGGATGAAGATGCCCTCGCCGAGCGCCATCATCATCGAGCGATAGAGCGTCTCGCGGCGGCGAAGGGCGTGCTCGGTGTCCTTGCGGCCGGTGATGTCGAGGCCGATGGCGGTGCAGCCGACCCGGCCCTCGGCGTCGGGCCGCGGCGTCAAAGCGAGGTCGAGCCAGATGTGGTCGCCGCGCCCTGTGCGAACGCGAACGTCGCCGCGCCACGTTCGCCCCGCCGCCATCGCCGCGGCGAATGCCGCCGCCTCGGGCGGCCGCACGCCAGCGGTCAGCGCGAGGTAGCTCTTCCCAATCAGGGCCGCACCGACGACGCCGATGGCGCGGCACAGCGTGTCGTTGACGCTGACGAAGCGGCCGGCGCCATCGAACTCGGCGACCAGCGCGGTGCGGTCGAGCGCGCCGAGCCGGGCGGCAAGGTCCGCTGCCGCGACCGGCGGCGCGAGGTGATGACCTTCGCCCTCGGACGAGCGAAAACTAGCGCCGTGTGATCCAATTCCGGTCATGGCTTGGCGTTCGCTGCCCTTGCGCACCGCATCGACCGGCGATCCGCACCCGGGTGGGACGGCCAGTCGCACGTTGCGAGTGATGGTGACGGCTAACGGTTGTAATGGTAACCACCGTTCGTAAAAACGAGATTGATGGAAACTTCGAAAATTCGGGTGGTTTCTGCGACAGCCGCCACGCCGGCATTACGGTCGCGGCCTGACGCCGGCGCGTTCGAATGCGCCCGTTATGGCTGCAATTCCGGGCTGGTCGCTTTGCTGTTGCGCTATTCGGCCACCGTTCGCCCAAAATGCGCCATCGTCCGATATCCGGACGGTCGCTCCGGACACCGAAATCCGGCCGATCCGGCCTCAGCTTCAAAGTCCGGTCGCCGGAAAGACCCCTTCCGATCAAGGATTTTTGGCGAGGGCGTTGCTGGGATCACGACGTGATCATCCGGAAACCGTATCCGGAATACTAAACGAGCCGATCGACCAGCCGGCCGCGCAGGTGGGTCGCTCGTATCGGCGGGGTGCTCGGCTCCGGGGCCGTCTCCAGCCTCGCGCTCGCCACCGTTTCGGTATCGCGCGCGGTGTCACGCCCGCCCGACGCCCCGCCGTCATCGGCGGAGGCGGAGAGGCGGGGCCGCGGGTCTACCGCCCCTCGCTCGGTCGGTGCCTTGGCGAAGTCTTCGAGGTACCCGGCAAGGCGTCCGCCGATGACAGGGAGGGAGCTCATCGTGGCCCTGCCCAATGGAATTTCGGGTGCGAATCGGTCAAGTAACGGAAATAAGCTACAACTTACCTCGCGTTAATCAAGGGTTTAACGTCCCGTCGGCGGGGGCGTTGCCTGGCCGATTCGCCCGGCATTGCCGGTGCGGCGGCGGCATGGCAGCGGAGCGCAAGCCGCTGGATTTCTTGGAAATTCCGAACGCGAAACGGACGCTCCGGCACGCCGCCGGCATGCTCGTAACGTGGGCCAGCCTTTCCCGCACACCGCGAAACGTCGTTACCGCTGGCGACAACCATGGAGGACTGCCGCGGTTGCCACGCCCAGCGGCTGATCGAGACCTCGACCGAGGCAATCGTCATCGCCGACCGCGACGGGCTGGTGCGGATAACCGGCAAACGTGACACCCCGCGACGAAAAAGGGCGGCCGTTGGGCCGCCCTTTCGCGAATACCGTCCCGATCACAGCGTGATCGCGGGACGTTTGGTCACTGCGCCTGGCCGGCCTCGCCGTCGCCCTGCTGCTCGCGCTGCTTGGCCTCCTCGGCCTTCTGCTTGGCCTCGATGTCCTCGCCGGTCTCCTGGTCGACCACCTTCATCGACAGCCGCACCTTGCCGCGTTCGTCGAAGCCGAGCAGCTTCACCTTGACCTTGTCGCCTTCTTTGACGACGTCGGAAGCCTTCTGCACCCGCTTGGAGGCAAGCTGGCTGATGTGGACGAGGCCGTCGCGCGAGCCGAAGAAGTTCACGAACGCGCCGAAGTCGGTGACCTTCACCACCGTGCCGTCATAGATCAGGCCGACTTCCGGCTCGGAGGCGATCGACTTGATCCAGTTCATCGCCGCGCGGATCGATTCGCCGTTGGCGGATGCGACCTTGACGGTGCCGTCGTCCTGGATGTCGATCTTGGCGCCGGTCTTCTCGACGATCTCGCGGATCACCTTGCCGCCCGAACCGATCACTTCGCGGATCTTGTCGACCGGAATGTGCATCACCTCAATGCGCGGGGCGTGCTCGCCGAGCTCGGCGCGCGCCGAGGTCAGCGCCTTGGACATTTCGCCCAGAATATGCAGGCGGCCGTCCTTGGCCTGGCCGAGGGCGACCCGCATGATCTCTTCGGTGATGCCGGCGATCTTGATGTCCATCTGCAGCGAGGTGACGCCTTCCGACGTGCCCGCCACCTTGAAGTCCATATCGCCGAGGTGGTCCTCATCGCCCAGGATGTCGGTGAGCACCGCGAAGCGCTCGCCTTCCAGGATCAGGCCCATGGCGATGCCGGCGGTCGGCCGGCGCAGCGGCACGCCGGCGTCCATCAGGGCGAGCGAGGTGCCGCACACCGTGGCCATCGACGAGGAGCCGTTCGACTCCAGGATCTCCGACACCACGCGCAAGGTGTAGGGGAACTCGTGGTGCGGCGGCAGCATCGGGTGAATGGCGCGCCAGGCCAGCTTGCCGTGACCGATTTCGCGGCGGCCGGGCCCGCCCATGCGGCCGGTCTCGCCGACCGAGAATGGTGGGAAGTTGTAGTGCAGCATGAAGGGTTCCTTGTAGGTCCCCTCCAGGGCATCGACGAACTGCTCGTCCTCGCCGGTGCCGAGCGTGGCGATCACCAGCGCCTGGGTCTCGCCGCGGGTGAACAGCGCCGAGCCATGAGCGCGCGGCAGCACGCCGGCTTCGGCCACGATCGGGCGCACGGTCTTGACGTCGCGGCCGTCGATGCGGATGCCGGTGTCGAGGATGTTCCAGCGCACGATCTTGGCTTCGATCGTCTTGAACGCCTCTTTCACCTGCAACGCCGTCCAGCGCGCCTCGCCGCCTTCCGGCAGCAGCGCCGCAATGACCTTGGCGCGGGCGGCGTCGACCTTGTCGTGGCGCTCCTGCTTGGCCGCGATGCGATAGGCCTCGCGCAGATCGCCCTCGATCAGGCCGAGAACGGCGTTCTCGAGCTCCGAGGAGTCCGCCACCTTCAGCTCGCGCGGCTCCTTCGCCGCCTTCTCAGCGAGGCGGATGATGGCGTCGATCACCGGCTGGAAGTGCTTGTGGCCGAACATCACCGCGCCGAGCATGACGTCCTCGGGCAGCTCCTTGGCTTCCGACTCGACCATCAGCACGGCGTCGGCGGTGCCGGCGACCACGAGGTCGAGCTTGGACTCGCTCATCTCGTCGAGCTGCGGGTTGAGCACGAACTCGCCATTGATGTAGCCGACGCGGGCGGCGCCGACCGGACCCATGAACGGAATGCCCGAGATGGTCAGCGCGGCGGACGCCGCCAGCAAGGCCGGAATGTCGGGATCGGACTCAAGGTCGTGCGACAGCGTCGTCACCACCACCTGGGTGTCGTGGCGATAGCCGTCCGGGAACAGCGGGCGGATCGGGCGGTCGATCAAACGGCAGATCAAGGTCTCGCGCTCGGTCGGGCGACCTTCGCGCTTGAAGAAGCCGCCGGGGATGCGGCCCGCGGCGTAGAACTTCTCCTGGTAATTGACGGTGAGGGGGAAGAAGTCGACGCCCGGCTTGGGCTCCTTCATCGACACCACGGTGGCGAGCACCTTGGTCTCGCCATAGGTGACGACGACGGCGCCGTCGGCCTGACGCGCCATCTTTCCGGTCTCGATGGTCAGCTTGCGGCCGGCCCAGATCAGCTCTTCCCGATGGATTTCAAACATGTGGTCTTTCTCCTTGGCTATCGCCGAGGCGAAGGCCGCGAGCAAGACGGCGGGAGGCTGCGGGGCGGACCCGACGCGCGCACGCCAAATCGGCGCGCGCCCAGTCCTTGAGCGCAACAGCATCCGGCGATCCTGCCGAGGCCTTCGTCACGGGCGAAAAAATCCTTGCGGGCGACCTCGCCTTCCGCGAACGTCAAGAGGTCGGCCCAGCGTGTTGAACGTCGGATGATGCGCACCAGCCCCCAAACGAAGGCGCTGGACCTCCATCCTGGCGGACGGGTCGCGACCCTCCGCTTGATGCCGCAATGCGGCGGCGGCGCGGCGCGCCGCCGGTGGACCGGGCGAACCGCCCGACCCGCTGTTTCGTTGGAGCCGCCTGCCGCCAGGTCGAGCCCGATCGGAGCGCCTCCAACGCGTTTGGCCTGTCGCAACCTCGGCCGCAAGACTGGTCTTCCCCGTCCTTGCGGCGCCGGCGTCAGCGGCGGATGCCGAGTCGCTCGATCAGCGTGCGATAGCGCTGCTCATCCTTGGCCTTGACGTAGTCGAGCAGCGAGCGGCGCGTCGACACCATCTTGAGAAGGCCGCGGCGAGAGTGGTTGTCCTTGCCGTGGGTCTTGAAGTGCCCGGTCAGGTTGGCAATGCGCTCGGTGAGCACCGCGACCTGGACTTCAGGCGAGCCGGTATCGCCCGGCTTGGTGGCGTATTCCTGGATCAGCTGCGCCTTGCGCTCGGCCGTGATCGACATCAGGAGTCCTTTCTATGTCGTGGAAAAATCGGCGGCGGTGAGCGCCGTTGTTGGTCTTGCCCATCCGCCAAAGCGGTTGCGGCAGCGGCCGGGATGTCGTCCAGCCGCGTCGCATCGAGATCCGCCCGGCCGGGATACGGCCGAGGCGGGGGATTGCGCGTATAACACCTTCCCAGGAGCGCGGCAAATCGCCTGCAACCGGGGCTCGCTGACGCATCTTCAGAGCCGCGCTCCGGCCAGCTTGAACACCCGTTTGGGCACCAGTTCGCCCTGCTCGACGTCGGCCAGCGCAACCAGATTGCCGCCGGCGGTGACGTAGACCAGCCCGGCCATCACCGGGGCGTCGCGGCCGCGCAGCAGCACCGGCTGGCCACGGTGCAGCCGTGCGGCGTCGTTGGAGCTGACCGGAACGCAGGCGAGCTGGGTCAGCGCCGATTCGACCGGCTGCACCAGCGCGCGGATGGCGGCGAGCCGCGCCTCCGGTTCGGCGTCGAACAGCGCCTCGAGCGGCGCAATCGCCGCCGCAGTGTCGGCGTGGAACGGGCCGACCGAGGTCCGCCGCAGCGCAACGACGTGGCCGTGGGTGCCGAGCACGCGGCCGATGTCGCGGGCGAGCGCCCGCACATAGGTGCCCTTGCCGCAGATTGCCTCGAACTCGGCGTGGTCGCGATCGGGCACCGCCACCAGCTCCAGGCTGTCGATGATCACCGGGCGCGCCTCCAGCACCACCTCCTCGCCCTCGCGGGCGAGGTCGTAGGCGCGCTCGCCGTCGATCTTGATCGCCGAATAGCGCGGCGGCACCTGCAGGATCTCGCCGGTGAAGCGCGCCAGCAGCGCCCGCACCGCAGCCGGGTCGGGCCGGACCTCCGAGGTCGCGACCGCGCGGCCCTCGGCGTCGTCGGTGTCGGTCTCAACGCCCCAGCGCACGGTGAAGCGGTAGGCCTTGCGGCCGTCCATCACCATCGGCACCGTCTTGGTGGCCTCGCCGAGCGCGATCGGCAGCACGCCGGAGGCGAGCGGGTCGAGCGTGCCGGCATGGCCGGCCTTCTTGGCCTGGAAGGCCCGCTTGACGATGGAGACGGCATGGGTCGAAGTCATGCCGACCGGCTTGTCCAGGATCAGCCAGCCGTCGACATCGCGCTTGGGGCGCCGCGGAGCGTTCAAGACTTGGTCTCCTCGTCGTCTGAGTCTTCCGGATCGTCGGGCGTTTCGGCCGCGCCGAGGTCGCGCGCCACCTCGGGCGAGCGCAGCAGACGGTCGATGCGCTCGGCCTCCTCGAAGCGGTCGTCGCGGTGAAAGCGGATGTCCGGCGCGTAGCGCAGATTGACGCGGCGGGCGATCTCGGTGCGGATGAACTTCAGGTGCGACCCCAGCGCCTTGAGCACCAAGGCCTCGTCCTTGCCGCCGAGCGCGACGATGTAGATCGTCGCCAGGCGAAGGTCGGGCGACATCCGCACCTCCGGCACGGTGATGAGGTGGGCGGCGATCACCGGATCGTTGATGTCGCCGCGCGAGAGGATGTCGGAGATGGCGTGGCGCACCAGTTCTGCCACCCGGAGCTGTCGCTGCGAGGGGCCGGACTTGGCGCTGTCGGAATGGGCTCGGGACATGGCGTCAACGGGTATGGCGGCGGCGGGTGTGGCGGCGGCGGGTTCGGACACGGAGTTGGCGAACCGCGCCGTATCGCCAAGCCGGCGCGGCGGGAGCTGACGTCTGACCAAGTCAGACCAGCGGTTCCAGGTTGTCGTCTGTTCGCACGTTCTGATGCGAAACGCCGTCCGCACTTGCGAATGACGCCTCATCCGCCCGGGACCAGCCCGGGCGGATGGCAGCACGGATCAGGCCAAGGTCACAGCGAGCGCTTCACCGTTTCGACGCGGTAGCACTCGATGACGTCGCCGGCCCGCATGTCCTGGTAGTTCTCGAACGACATGCCGCATTCCTGGCCGGCGAGAACTTCCTTGGCGTCGTCCTTGAAGCGCTTGAGCTGGCTCAATTTGCCTTCGTGGATGACGACGTTGTCGCGGATCAGGCGGACGTGGGCGCCGCGCTCGACGGTGCCGTCGGTGACGCGGCAGCCGGCGATCTTGCCGACCTTGGTGATGTTGAACACCTCCAGCACCAGCGCGTTGCCGAGCATGATCTCGCGCACGGTGGGCGGCAACAGGCCGCTCATCGCCTGCTTCACGTCATCCACGAGGTCGTAGATGATGTTGTAGTAGCGGATCTCGATGCCGGAGCGTTCGGCCGCCTCGCGCGCTTCCTTATGGGCGCGCACGTTGAAGCCGATGATCGCCGCCCCGGACGCCGCGGCCAGCGTGACGTCCGATTCGGAAATGCCGCCGACGCCGGAATGGACCACGCGGGCCATCACCTCGTCGGTGCCGAGCTTGTCGAGCGAGCCGACGATGGCCTCCAGCGAGCCCTGCACGTCGGCCTTGACCAGCAGCGTGAACTCCTTGCGGCCGGCGCCGGCTTTGAGCTCCTTCATCATCTCGGCGAGCGAGCCGCGGCCGGTGATCTTGGCCGCGGCCTTGTCGCGGCGCTGACGCGAGCGATAGTCCGCGACTTCGCGGGCCCTCGCCTCGTTTTCAACCACCGCGAGGCGGTCGCCGGCTTCCGGCGTGCCGTTGAAGCCCAGCACCTCGACCGGGAGCGAGGGCCCGGCGGTGTCGACCTGGACGCCGGTATCGGCCACCAGCGCGCGCACCCGGCCCCATTCGGCGCCGGCCACCACGATGTCGCCGACCTTCAGCGTGCCGCGCTGCACCAGCACGGTCGCCACCGGACCACGGCCACGGTCGAGCTTGCCTTCGATCACCGTGCCCTCGGCGGGACGGGCGGGGTTCGATTTGAGATCGAGCACCTCGGCCTGCAGCGCGACCGCTTCGAGCAGCTTGTCGAGATTGAGCTTCTGCTTGGCAGAAACCTCGACCTCAAGGGTATCGCCACCCATCGATTCAACCACGATCGAATGCTGCAGCAGTTCGGTACGGACCCGCTCCGGCTTGGCGTCGGGCTTGTCGATCTTGTTGATCGCCACGATCAACGGCACCTTGGCCGCCTTGGCGTGATTGATGGCCTCGATGGTCTGCGGCATGACGCCGTCGTCGGCCGCCACCACCAGCACCACCACGTCGGTGACCTTGGCGCCGCGGGCACGCATCGCCGTGAAGGCGGCATGGCCGGGCGTGTCGATGAAGGTGACGCGGCCGCCGGACGGCGCGGTCACCTGATAGGCGCCGATGTGCTGGGTGATGCCGCCGGCTTCGCCCGCCACCACATGGGTGTGGCGGATGGCGTCGAGCAGCGAGGTCTTGCCGTGGTCGACGTGGCCCATGATGGTGACCACCGGCGGCCGCGGCTGCAGCGCCTCCGGATCGTCCGGGGTGTCGAACAGGCCTTCCTCGACGTCCGCTTCGGCGACACGCTTGACGGTATGGCCGAGTTCCTCGGCGATCAGTTGCGCGGTGTCGGCGTCGATGACGTCGTTGATCTTCATCATCTGACCCTGACGCATCAGCATTCTGATGACGTCAACCGCCCGCTCGGACATGCGGTTGGCCAGATCCTGGATGGTGATGGTCTCCGGAATGGTGACTTCCCGCGAGATCTTCTCCTTCGTTTCGCTCTGCCGCTGGCCGGTCATGCGCTGGACGCGGCGGCGGAAGGCGGCGACCGAACGCTCGCGCTGCTCGCCTTCCTGATAGGCGGTGACCACGGTCAAGCGGCCGCGGCGCTTTTCCTCGCCAGGCGTCGCCTTCGGCGCCTTGGGCGGAATGACCGGCTTGGCCGGACCGCCGCCGCTGGGACGGCGGGCGCGGCGTGCCTCTTCTTCCTCTCCGCCAGGAGCACCCGGCCGGCCGGGCGCAGCCGCGCCACCGGGGCGGGCCATCGCCGGCGCACCGGCACCGCCCGGACGCGGCGCACCACCGCCGGGTCCGCTCGAACGCGGTCCTCCGGCGCCAGCGGGACGCGGTCCCGCACCGGCGGGGCGCGGTCCGCTGCCGGGACCGCCGGAGCGGTAGGGCGGACGCGATGACGGCGACTGGGATGCCGAGGACGCCTGCGCCGGAGCGCCGGCGGCCCGGCGGGCGGCCTCTTCCTCACCGAAGCGCTTGCGCGCCTCCTGCTCGGCCTTGCGGCGAGCTTCATCTTCCAGCGCGCGGCGAGCTTCCTCTTCACGCTTGCGCGCTTCGGCAGCTTCGCGTTCGACACGCTCCTTGGCCTCGCGCTCGATCCGGCGGCGCGCCTCTTCCACGGCGGCACGACGTTCGTCGGCCTCGCGGACGCGGGCCTCCTGCAGCGCCTGGGTGCGAGCGTCGCGCTCGTCGTCGGTCAAGGTGCGCAGCACCACGCCCGACGGCCGGGTTCCGGCTGACGGACTGGCGGGCGGACCGCCGACGCGCGGCTTGGTCGACAGCGGCGTCGTTACCGAAGCGGGCTTCGCCGGCGCGGGCGCACTGCCGCTCTGCCCGCCGGCTTCGCCGGGGCCAGTTCGACGCTTCACCTTCTCAACCACCACGGCCTTGCTGCGCCCGTGGCTGAAGCTCTGGCGCACCACCCCCGATTCCGAGGGGCGCTTCAGAGTCAGCGTCTTCGAGACGCTCAGAGTTTTGTCGCCGGGGCTTTTCGTCTCGGTCATCCGGTCCTGGTCCTAAAGTCGCACGCAAGCTTTCGGCCGACCATCGCCGCCGGGTCACCCGTGCGGTACTGATCGAGCCGTTTTATTCGCGCGAGAAACCCGCTGCTCGCTGGTCCAGCGAGCACAGCTGCATGTATCACATTTGCCCGTCCGAGTGCCAAATTCAATTGTTCGACGGTGAACAGATGAAGGATCGGTATTTCACCGTCCGGGTCAGCGTATCCGGACAAAGACGTGCGTAACGCCCGGTCCAGACGCTCAACCCCATCGTCGGCCGCCTCGCGCGCGTGGATCAACGCCACGACACGACCGCTTGCGATGGCATCTGCAACCTTGGTGAAGCCGCAGAGCACCGCACCGCCTTTGTTGGCCAAAGACAGCCCTTCGAGGGCTGCCCGCTCCAGCAGACGGTCCACCGTCTCGGCCAGCGCCGGGTCAACTGTCACCTCGCGTCGGAACGCTCGGGCAAACGCCCGACGCTTGACTGCGGTTTCAACCGCAGCACGGGCGAGGCTGACCCACGCCCCCCGGCCGGGCAGACGCCCGGCGAGGTCAGGTACCACCACGCCGTCCGGGCCGACCGCGAACCGCACCATATCGTCCGGCGCGCCGCTCGTGCGCGTGGCGATACAGGTGCGCACCGGCCCTTTGCGACCGTCGCGGGGGCCGCGATCGGTCTCAACATCGGGGCCGTCGGCCGGATGATCGAGGTGGTCTGCCAACAATCCGAACTCTCCGTCAGGCCGCCGGCGCGTCCGGAGCGGCTTCAGCCTCGTCCTCAGCTTCGGCGGCCGGCTTGGCCAGGTCCGCTTCGTTGATCCAGCCGGCCTTGACACGGGCCTGCATGATCAGCGCCTCGGCATCTTCCCGCGACAGCTCAAAGCCGTCGAGGGCACCGGGGGTGCGCACGGTCTCGCCGTCCTGGCGTTCGGTCCATCCGACCAGATCGTCGGTGGCGCAGCCGGCGAGGTCCTCGATGGACTTGATGCCGGCCTTGCCAAGCGCCACCAGCATCTTGGTGGTGACGCCGGGCACCTCGCGCACGGCATCTTCGACCCCGAGGTCCTTGCGCTCGGTGTCGAGTTCGTCCTCGACCCGGTCGAGATAGTCGCGGGCGCGGGTCTGCAACTCGGCCGCGGTCTCCTCGTCGAAACCCTCGATGCCGGCGAGTTCCTCGACCGGAACGAAGGCCAGTTCCTCGACCGAATTGAAGCCCTCGGACGAGAGCAGTTGGCCGACCATCTCGTCAACGTCGAGCGCTTCCATAAACGCCCTGGTGCGGTCGGCGAATTCCTTCTGGCGCCGCTCGGACTCCTCCTGCTCGGTGAGGATGTCGATATCCCAGCCGGTGAGCTGGGAGGCGAGGCGGACGTTCTGGCCGCGGCGACCGATGGCGAGCGAGAGCTGCTGGTCGGGCACCACCACCTCGATGCGCTCGCGATCCTCGTCGAGCACCACCTTGACCACCTCGGCCGGGGCGAGCGCGTTGACGATGAAGGTGGCGAAGTCCGGGTTCCAGGGGATGATGTCGACCTTCTCGCCCTGCAGCTCGTTGACCACCGCCTGCACGCGCGAGCCGCGCATGCCGACGCAGGCGCCGACCGGATCGACCGAGGAATCGCGCGAGGCCACCGCGATCTTGGCGCGGGAGCCGGGGTCGCGCGCCACCGCCCTCACCTCGACGATGCCGTCGTAGATTTCCGGCACTTCCTGGGCAAACAGCTTGGCCATGAACTGCGGATGGGTGCGCGACAGGAAGATTTGCGGGCCGCGCGCCTCGCGGCGGACGTCGTAGACGAACGCGCGGATGCGGTCGCCGTTGCGGAACACCTCGCGCGGCAACATCTCGTCGCGCCGCACGATGCCCTCGCCGCGACCGAGGTCGACGATGACGTTGCCGTATTCGACGCGCTTGACCTGGCCGTTGACGACCTCGCCGATGCGGTCCTTGAATTCCTGATACTGGCGGTCGCGCTCGGCCTCGCGCACCTTCTGCACGATCACCTGCTTGGCCGACTGGGCGGCGATGCGGCCGTATTCCAGCGGCGGCAGCGTCTCGGCGATGTAGTCGTCGACCTGGGCCGCGGGGTTCTTGCGGCGGGCGTCCTCGACGGCGATCTGGGTGGCGTCGTTGTCGACGCGGTCGACCACCAGCAGCAGGCGGGACAGCCGAAGTTCGCCGGTCTTGGGATTGATCTCGGCGCGCACCTCGGTCTCGCTGCCATAGCGCGAGCGGGCGGCCTTCTGGATGGCGTCCTCCATCGCCGCGATGACGATCTGGCGGTCGATCGCCTTCTCGCGGGCCACCGCGTCGGCGATCTGCAACAACTCCAGCCTATTGGCACTGACCGTCGCCATCAGTGGATCTCCTTGCGCTTGAAACGCCCGGGACCGCGGCGCGGCGCCCGGTCGGCGTCGGTGGGGGAAACAACGGGTTCGTCGTCGGGCTCGTCAGTGCCGCGCCCGCGCCGGAGGGCGTCGTCGATCAGATCGTCGGTCAGCACCAGCCGCGCTTCCTCGATCTCGGCGATGGCAAGCTTGACCTCGACCGCATCGTCCCCCTTGACGTCGTCGCGGTCGAGCACGACGGCCTCGCCCTCGACGCCCTTGAGCACGCCATGGAAGCGCTTGCGGCCGCGCGGCGGCTGCGGCACCTGCATCTCGATCTTGGCGACGTGGCCGACCCAGCGCTCGAAATCGCTGCGGCGCACCAACGGCCGGTCGATACCGGGCGAGGACACCTCGAGGTGATAGGCGCCGTCGATCGGATCGTCGACGTCGAGCGCCGGCGAGATTGCCTGGCTCGCCGCCTCGCAATCGTCGATCGTCATGGTGCCATCAGGGCGCTCGGCCATGATCTGCACGGTTTTGCCGGCCAGGCCGCTGACGCGCACGCGCACCAGCCGAAGGCCGATGCCCTGCAATACCGGCTCGACCACGGCGGCAACCCGCGCAGCCACGCCCCGTTCAATCGCAAAACGCGGCTCGTTTGCCGCGACGGTCTCGGTCATCGTCGCTCCCGCGGGCGGCCGGACGCAGGTAATAAAAAAGAGCGGGTCCCGGGTGGGGCCCACTCTCAACTGCGGCCATCAGGCCCGGATGAGATGTCCATAACAGACGGTGGCACTATGCCGGAAACGCAAGGGGGACGCAAGACGGCCGCACCGGCGATTCGCACCCCGAAACCGGACAGCCCGGCCCGCCCGCTTCAAGCAGGAGATCGCTCGCGGTCAGGTCTCGCCGCGCTCGGCCGACAGCGTCTTGTGGACGTGGACCATGTAGACGGTGGCGAAGATCGGGGTGATCAGGTTGAGAATCGGCACCGACACCAGCGCCGCGATCGGCAGCCCGGCGGCAAACACCCGGCCGGCATGGGCCCGGCGCATCGCCCGCGCCTCCTCCGGCGAGCGGAACCGCATCGCCGCCATTTCGAAATACTCGCGGCCGAGCAGATGGGTGTTGACCAGGAAGAACACCGCCACGCCGATGCCGGCGATCAGGAGCGTCGGCAGTGCTGCGACGTTGACCAGCAGCACCACGCCGAAGAACTTCACCGCCTCCCAGATCGCGATCCACACCGGCAGGGCGCGACCGGGCGGATGGTGCGGGTAGTCGCGCCGCTCGACGATCTCGGCGACGTCGTCGGTGAACAGGCTGGCGACCAGCGCCGTCACCGACGGCACCAGGAACATGAAGGCGACGAACAGGCCAAGGCCGGCCATGATGGCGACCACGCTCTCGGCGATGCCGATCGCGCCCGAATAGTCGCCGCCGGTCGCCGCCAGCAACTGGTCGGCGCCGCGGTCGGCGAACCACACCAGCCCGCGCTGCAACAGGACGCCGCCCACCACCAGAAGGCCGACCGCGAGCCCGATCGACTTCCACAGCACCCCGCGCAACGCCGGACTCAAGGTCTGGCGCAGGGCTCGAAACGCGGCATCGATCAGGTTCATCTCGCTCTCCAACTTGGCGGGCCGGGTGATCCGGCCTCGCCGCCTGCATCCGCACCGGCCCGGGTTGACCAGACCTTCGCACCACGGACTCGTCATGTCTGCGAGCGACGCGACCTCACCCGCTCGGCAGCGGTGTCGTGCGCCATCCCTTGAGACCGGGCTGAGGTAGGCCGCGCGAGGCGGGCCCGCAAGGGCGCGGCGGCCCGGCCAAGCCCCCGGCAGCCGCCGGGCCTGCGCCCGCCGCGCCTTGCGCCCGATCCGGAGGGCGCAAAACCGGTTCCCCCTTTTGCGGAAAATGCTCTAGCGTCCGCGGCTGACAGGGGTGTGAATCGCCGATGAACCGCAGGAATTTCCTCATTGCCCTCGGCGGCATGACCGCGTTGACCACTCCGGCGCGCGCCCAGGGTTTGGTGCCCGCCTCCGGCGAGGTCGACGTTGCCATCGTCGGCGCCGGCGCCGCCGGCCTGGCCGCCGCCCGCCGCGTCGCCGCGTTCGGCCGCAGCTACGCCTTGATCGAGGCGCTCGACCGGGTCGGCGGCCGGGCGGTGACCGACGTCGGGCGGTTCGACGTGCCGTTCGACCTCGGCGCACACTGGCTCTATGCCCCCCGCACCAACCCGCTGATACCGCTCGCGCGCACCAACGGGCTCGACATCTACCCCGCGACGCGGACGCAGCGCCTTCGGCTCAGCGCGCGCGACGCCGGCGCCGCCGACGCCGAGGCGTTCGCCATCGCACTGAGCCGCGCCAACCGCGCCATCGTCACCGCCGGCGAACAGCGCACCGACGTCGCCGCCGCCCGCGCCATGGCCGACCTCGGCGAATGGCAGGCGACGGTGGCGTTCCGGCTCGGCCCGGCGACGTTCGGCAAGGACCTCGACGAGGTGTCGGCGGCCGACTACGCCCGCGCCGAGGAGCGCGCCGAAGCGGCGGTTTGCCGCCAGGGCGCCGGCGCCATTTTGGCGCTGACGGCGCTGACGCTGCCGGTGCAGCACTCGACGCCGGTGACCGAGATCGAATGGGGCGGCAAGCTGATCACGCTCGCAACCCCGCGCGGCCCGATCCGCGCCCGCGCCGTGGTGCTGACGGTGTCGACCGCGGCGCTGGCGGGCGGTGCCATCCGCTTCAAGCCGGCGCTGCCGGCGGCGGTGGCGGCGGCCTGCCAGAAGCTGGCGCTCGGCAGCCTGAACCAGGTCGGGATCGAGCTTGCCGGCAACCCGCTGCGGCTGCGCGACGACGAGTTGGTGACGTTCAAGACCGCCAGCGCCGACACGATGGCGCTGCTCGGCCGCGTCTCCGGCACCGACCTCGCAGTCGCCACGCTCGGCGGCAAGGCCGGGCGCGAGTTGGAGCAGGCCGGCGAGGCGGCGATGGTGGCGTTCGTCACCGAGCAGCTCACCGCCCATTACGGTGCCGACATCCGCACCGCCATCGGCCGCAGCTTCGCCACCCGCTGGGGCGCGGCGCCGACCATCCTCGGCGCGATGTCGGTGGCAGCGCCCGGCGCCCAACCGATGCGGCGCCAACTCGGCCAGCCGCTCGACAACCGGCTGTTCATCGCCGGCGAGGCCACCCACGAGACGGCGTGGGGCACCCTGCACGGCGCCTGGCTGTCGGGCGAGCGCGCCGCCGAGCAGGCGCTGCGCGCGCTTGGCGTCGCGGTGCCGACCACCGCACCCGCGCCGACGCTGCCGCGTCAGCCGGCGCAACCATTGCAGCGCAAGCGCCGCCAGCCGCGGCCGAGCGACATGCCGGCGCGCGATTGAGCTGAGGTTTGCCGGGCAACCCTTCGAGACGCCCGCCGGCGCGGGCGCCTCGTGATGTCGACGAACCAAGCGCCGAAGACGAGACCGGCGTTACCCGCGCAGCGTCGCGCCGGTCTTCTTGGTCACCTCGGCGAGGATCTTGCCGGCCACCGCCTCGATCTCGGCGTCGGTCAGCGTCTTCTCCCGCGGCTGCAGCGTCACCGCCACCGCCACCGACTTCTTGCCCTCGCCCAGGCCCGGCCCCTCATAGACGTCGAACACGCCGACCTCGGTGATCAGCTTCTTGTCGACGCTCTGGGCGGCGCGCACCAGATCGCCGGCCTTCACCGCCTTGTCGACCACGAAGGCGAAATCGCGCACCACCGGCTGGAACGCCGACAGCTCCAGCAGCGGCTTGGCCCGCGTCGGCCTGGCCTTGGGCTCGGGGATCTTGTCGAGGATCACCTCGAACGCCGCGACCGGGCCATCCACCTCCAGCGTCTCCAGCACTTTGGGGTGCATCTCGCCGAACCAGCCGAACACGTTCGGCCCCAGCTTGATGGTGCCGGAACGGCCGGGGTGGCACCACGCCGGGCCGCCGGCTTCGATGATCAGGCTTCCCATCGGCGCACCGCAGGCGGCCAGCACCGCCAGCGCATCGGCCTTGGCGTCGAACACGCCGGGCGCGGCGCTGCCGGTCCAGTGGCGGCCAAGGCCGGCGCCACCGGCAAGGCCGCGGCGGATACCGGCAGCCGCGACGCTCTGGTCCTGCGGCCGGTCGCCGGCGAACACCTGGCCGACCTCGAACAGCGCGGCGTCGGGATAGCCGCGGTCGGCGTTGCGCTGGGCGCTCCCGAGAAGGCCCGGGATCAGGCTCGGCCGCATGTCGGACAGATCGGCCGCGATCGGGTTGGCCAGCGCCAGCTCCGGCTTGCCGCCGCCGAAGGTCTCGGCCTCCGGCTTCGACACGAACGACCACGTCACCGCCTCGGCCATGCCGCGGGCGGCCAGCGTGCGCTTGGCGCGGCGGGTGCGCAGCTGCAGCGTGGTCAGCACCGGACGGCGCGCCTCCGGCCCGCGCGGGAACGGCACCGCGGGCACGTTGTCGAGCCCAAGGATGCGCACCACCTCCTCGACCAGATCCGCCTTGCCCTCGACGTCGGCGCGCCAGGACGGCACCGCCACCTTGACCGTGTCGCCTTGGCCGACAACGTGGAAGCCGAGCGAACGCAGGATGTTGGCGATGCGGATCGGCTTCAGTTCGACGCCGGTGAGGCGCTTGACCTCGGCGACCGGGAACTGGATGACGCGGTCGGCGTCCGGCACCTTGCCCGCCACCACCAGCTCGGACGGCTCGCCGCCGCAGAAGTCGAGCACCAGTTGCGTCGCCAGCTCCAGGCCCGGCAGGCAGAACGCCGGGTCGACGCCGCGCTCGAAGCGGTAGCGCGCGTCCGAGTTGAGGCCGAGCTTGCGCCCGGTCTGGGCGATGTTGAGCTCGTTCCACAGCGCCGACTCGATCAGCACGTCGGTGGTGGTGTCCGAGCAGCCCGACACCTCGCCGCCCATGATGCCGGCGAGCGATTCGACGCCGGTGTCGTCGGCGATCACGCACATGGTGTTGTCGAGGGCGTAGGTCTTGCCGTCGAGCGCGAGCAGGCTCTCGCCGGCCCTGGCGCGGCGAACCACCAGATTGCCCTTGACCTTGGCGGCGTCGAACACGTGCAGCGGCCGGCCACGGTCGAAGGTCATGAAGTTGGTGATGTCGACCAAGGCGTTGATTGGCCGAAGGCCGATGGCGCGCAGCCGAGCCTGCAGCCAATCCGGCGAGGGGCCATTCTTGACGCCGCGCACGAGCCGCAGCGCGAAGGCCGGGCACAGGCTGTCACCGCCGGCGAAATCGAGCGTGACACCGACCGGGCACGGGAATTTGCCGGCGACCTGCTTTGGCGTGCGGTCCTTGAGCTTGCCGAGCTCGGCGGCGGCGAGGTCGCGGGCAATGCCGTGGACGCCGAGCGCGTCAGCGCGGTTGGGCGTCACCGCGACGTCGATCACCGGGTCGTCGAGCCCGGCCCACTCGGCGTAGGCAACGCCGACCGGCGCATCGGCGGGCAGCTCGATGATGCCGTCGTGATTGTCGGAGATCTCCAGCTCGGCCTCCGAGCACATCATGCCAAAGCTCTCGACGCCGCGGATCGAGCCGACCTGCAGGGTGATGCCCTTGCCGGGAATGTAGGTGCCGGGCGGCGAGAACACGCCCTTGAGACCGGCGCGGGCGTTGGGCGCGCCGCACACCACCTGCAGCGGCCCGTTGCCGGCCTCGACGGTGAGCACCTGCAGCCGGTCGGCGTTGGGGTGGGGCTTCGCCTCGACCACCTGGGCGATGACGTAGCCCTTGAGCTTGGCGCCGGGGTCCTCGACGCCTTCCACTTCTAGGCCGACCAGCGTCAGCGTCTCGACGATGCTGTCGAGCGTGGCGTCGGTGTCGAGATGGTCTTTCAGCCAGGACAGGGTGAATTTCATTGTCGTATCTCATGCCGATCGGCGGTTATGCAGGATCCATTGCCCGCCTCAGGCGCAGGCGTGTCGCCGTCTGTTTGTGATGGACGATCGAAAGGCGACGGGTCCTCAATGAAGGGAGCGTTCCCTCCCCCCTTGCGGGGGAGGGGCAGGGAGGGGGGTGCCCTGCGCATCGACGCCATTGCCTGATCCCGGATCATCGCGACGACGCCTTCAAGATTGCCGAGCACCTCGGCATTGGTGAACCGCAGCACGTCAAACCCCTGCGCCTTGAGCCAAGCATCGCGAACCTCATCGCGGCGCTGCCGGGAGGCAAAATCGTGGCTTTCTCCGTCAAGCTCGACGATCAGGCGCGCGGCGTGGCAGACGAAGTCGACGATGTAGGGACCGATCGGCGTCTGGCGGCGGACGCCAAGACCCTCGACCCGATGGGCCTTGAGATGCCGCCACAGCAACGTCTCGGCGCGCGTCATGGTCCGCCGCAACACTCTGGCGCGCGTGCGCTGGCGGTCGCCTACCTGCTCGTGCGGCATCGTCACCCCCCTCCCTGACCCTCCCCCGCAAGGGGGGAGGGAACCTGCGCCACGTGCCGGCTCACGGCATTGTCCCGCATCCCGATCCAAGAAACCGCGCCGGTTGCCTGCCACCGCCATCACAGCAGCATGGAAAACGGCAGATAGAGAAACACGAACAGCGTCAGCGCGATGGCCGCGCTGTTGGCGCGTCGGTTGAGCTCGCGCTCATAGACCAGTTCGAGCAGCAGCTCCTTGATGTAGGCGTCCTCGTCGTACTCGCCGTGCTCCACTGCTGGCGGGCGGATACAGCGCAGGCAGATGATGGCGACGAACAGGTAACAGACGATGGTGACGTAGAGCACCGTCTCCTGGAACTCGGAGGTGATGTCGGACGCCGCTGTGACCCCGAGCGCAGCGATCATCATCGAGACATGGGTCAGGATGCCGGTGGCCTGGACGTCGATCTGATCGACCGCCTGGCGAATGGCGCCGAGTTCAGTCGGCTGCGTGTGGCTGCGGCGGATATTGACGAGAAAGCGCTGCAGCGTCGCGGTATCCCACCCCTTGAGCAGGAAGGCCTTGAGCCGGTCATCCACCACGTCGATGAGGTCGATCAGGCGCACGGGCGGCCTCCAGCCTAGGCGCTCAATCCACCCGCCAGCGTCGGGAAATCGAGCGGGCGGAAGCCGTAGTGCTTCAGCCAGCGCACGTCGGCCTCGAAGAAGGCGCGCAGGTCCGGCAGGCCGTACTTCAGCATGGCGATGCGGTCGATGCCCATGCCCCAGGCGAAGCCCTGGTAGACGTCGGGATCGATGCCGCAGTTCCGCAGCACGTTGGGGTGAACCATGCCGCAGCCGAGGATTTCCAGCCAGTCCTCGCCCTCGCCGAACCTGATCTCGTCCTTGCCGCGCCGGCACTGGATGTCGACCTCCATGGACGGCTCGGTGAACGGGAAGAACGACGGCCTGAACCGCATTTTGACGTCGGGCACCTCGAAGAACGCCTTGCAGAACTCCTCCAGGATCCATTTGAGGTGGCCGAGGTGGCTCCCGGTGTCGATCACCAGGCCCTCGACCTGATGGAACATCGGGGTGTGGGTCTGGTCGGAGTCGCAGCGATAAGTGCGGCCGGGGCACACCACCCGGATCGGCGGCTTTGAGCTCAGCATGGTGCGGATCTGCACCGGCGAGGTGTGGGTGCGCAGCAACAGCCGCGAGCCATCGGGCTTGGGATTGAAGAAGAAGGTGTCGTGCATCTCCCGCGCCGGGTGTCCGACGGGGAAGTTGAGCGCCGTGAAATTGTGCTGGTCGGTCTCGATGTCCGGCCCTTCGGCAATCCTGAAGCCCATGTCGGCGAAGATCGCGGTAATCTCGTCCGTCACCTGGCTGATGGGGTGGATGCGCCCAAGCTCGGCCGGCGGCTCGCGCAACGGCAGCGTGACGTCGACCCGCTCGGCGGCGAGGCGCTGGCTGAGCGCGGCGTCCTTCAATGCGGCCTTGCGCGCGGCAAGGGCGGCGGTGACGCGCTCCTTGAGGCCGTTGATCAACGGGCCGTTCGCCTTGCGCTCATCCGGACTCATCTTGCCGAGCGAGGCGAGCTGAGCCGACACCGAGCCCTTCTTGCCGAGCGCGGAGACACGGACGGCCTCCAGCGCCGCCTCGTCGCTCGCTGCGGCGACGGCGTCGAGAATCGAGCGCTCGAGGCTGTCGAGCGCGTCGGACGAACGGGTGGTGTCGGTCATGGCATTCCCTCGGATCGGGCGGTCGGTTCTGCCTCGGGTCGATACGACCCTGGCATGCGGCCCGGCGAGGGAAAAGCGAGCCCGCGTCGGGCCGGGCGGGGACGAATCCCCGCCGGCAGGCGGCCTCGGAAAGGCTGGGGTCCCTCCCCTCGTGGTCCCCATCCGACATTTGCACCCCGCTGGGGCAACTCGCGAGCAAATGTCGGATCAGGGGAGGGACAGGTGCGTTACGCGGCGAGCGCGGCCTTGGCCTTCTCGGCCAGCGCCTTGAACGCCTCCGGCTCGCGGATCGCGAGGTCGGACAGCACCTTGCGATCGATCTCGACCCCGGCCTTGCCGAGCCCGTCGATAAATCGCGAATAGGTCAAATCGATACCCGTCGCACGCACCGCCGCGTTGATGCGCTGGATCCACAGCGCGCGGAACGTCCGCTTGCGGTTCTTGCGGTCGCGATAGGCGTACTGCATCGCCTTCTCGACCGCCTGCTTGGCGATGCGAATGGTGTTCTTGCGGCGCCCGAAATAGCCCTTGGCAGCCTTCAGCACCTTCTTGTGCTTGGCATGGGCGGTGACACCGCGCTTGACGCGAGCCATGGCCGATCTCCTTCGATTTTCTTTAAGGAAAGCCCGGGCGATCAGCCGTTGGGCAGGAAGTACTTCTTGATGTTATCGCCGTCGGTCTTGAACAGCACCGTCATGCCGCGATGCTCGCGGATGGTCTTGTTGCTGCGCTTGATCATACCGTGGCGCTTACCGGACTGGGTGTACTTGACCTTACCCGTTCCGGTGATCTTGAAGCGCTTCTTGGCGCCAGACTTGGTCTTCAGCTTGGGCATTCAGCTCTCCATGCGCGCGGCAATCTGGCCCCAACGAGGGCCGGCCACGCTCTTGATGTTGCGTGAGCAAACCGAAACCGCCGCGGCAGCCCATACAGCCGGGCGGTTCGAAGGGCGGGGTCTTACACCAAGGCCCCCGGGGGCGCAACTGGGACTGCGCCATCACCGGCGCTGCTTGGTTCGACGCAAAAGGCCCGGACGGGGCCGGGCCTGCGCGGGAGAATGCACTCGATCCGGCGTCTCAACGCGGCGCCAGGATCATGATCATCTGCTTGCCTTCCATCTTGGGGTCCTGCTCAACCTTGGCGAGCGGCCCAACTTCCTCCTTCACCCGGTCGAGCAGCCTGGCGCCGAGATCCTGGTGCGCCATCTCGCGACCGCGGAAGCGAAGCGTCACCTTGACCTTATCGCCTTCCTCGAAGAAGCGCTTCATCGCCTTCATCTTGACGTCGTAGTCATGGTCGTCGATGCCGGGCCGGAGCTTGATCTCCTTGACCTCGACGATCTTCTGGTTCTTGCGGGCCTCGGCAGCCTTCTTCTGCTCCAGAAACTTGTATTTTCCGTAGTCGAGAATCTTGCAGACCGGAGGGCTCGAATTGGGCGCGACCTCGACCAGGTCGAGCCCGGCTTCCTCGGCCAGCTTCAGGGCCTCGAACGTCGGGGTTACCCCGAGGTTGGAGCCGTTCTGGTCGATCAGCTGCACTTCGCGGATGCGGATCTCGCGGTTGACGCGCGGCCCATCCTTGGGCGGGACCGGCAACGGTTTCATCGGACGGCGAATGGCAGGTGTCTCCTCTAGCTGTTTCGGGCGGTCGGTTTCAGTCGGTCGCCTCGGGCAGTCGGTGGCCGGTGTCCGGCAGAGCCGGTACGACGGCGCACCATCGCCGCGGGCCGGGTGAAGATTGGGACTCTTGGAAGGGAAGTCAATTCTTCAAGAATGACTTCGTTTACGCTTTCTGCTTTCCGGCGGGCCCGCCGGCACACGCCTCTGCCACCACCTCCCGATACAGTGCCAGCGTCTTGCTGGTGAAGATGTCGTGCGAAAAGCTCCCGCGCACCCAGGTGCTGGCGCGCCGGCTCAACGCGGCATAGTCATCCGGCGCCAACCGCAGCACGCGGTCGATCGCCTCGGCCAGGGCTTCGGGGTCGCCAGCTTGGACATTGTAGCCGGTGATCTCGCTCTCGGGCACCCGCGGCGTTGCCCGTACCACTTCGGTGCCGGAGCCGACGTCGGACACCACCACCGGCACGCCCATCGCCTGCGCCTCCAGGATGGCGCGCTGCAGCCCCTCGCTCTCCACCGCCGCCGACACCGCCACCCGCGACAGCGCGTAGGCCGCCGGCATGTCCTCGCAGTGGCCGATGAAGCGGACGTGGTCGTTGAGGCCAAGGTTGCCGACCAGCGCCACCATCTCGTCGTGGTAGCGGCTCCGGCCCTGGTCGTCGCCGGCGCAGATGCCGACCAGATTGTCGCGACCGCCCTCCACCAGACGGTGGATGGCGCGGATCAGGACGTGGTGGCCCTTGCGGTGGACCAGGCGGCCCGGCAGCAGCACCACCTCGGCGCCCTCCGCCAGGCCCCAGGCCGTCGCCAACGCCGCCTTGCGCGCCGCCGTCACCGCGGCGGGGTCGAAGATGGTGAGGTCGACGGCGCGGTGGATGGTGACGGTGCGGGCGTCCGGGATGGCGTAGCGCTGGCGGATCACCGCGGCGGTCTCGTCGCCGACCGCGATCACCCGCGCGCCGCGCACCACGCCGGAATTGTAGAGGTTCTTGAGGCCGGACTGCTCGCGGTAAATGGTGTGGTAGGTGCCGATATAGGGAATGCCGGTGAGCTTGGAGGCGATCAGCGTGCTCCAGGACGGCGCCCGCGAGCGCACGTGCAGCACGTCGACCCGCTCCTTGCGCGCCAGCGCGGCGAGCTTGAAGCCGTTGGCGATGATGGCAATCGGGTTCTTGGAGGCGACGTCGAGCCGGATCAGCTCGGCGCCGCAGGCCACGATCGGCGTTTCCATCCGTCCGCCGCGCGAGACCACCAGCGCGCGATGGCCGGCGGCGGTGAGCGCCTCGGCGACCTGTACGGTGCCAAGCTCCGCCCCGCCCGACTCCAGCGCCGGGATGATCTGCATCACGGTCAGCCGCCCGTTGGGACCGGCCGTCTCGTGTCCTGGCTGCTCCATGGACCCAAACCTCGGCCCCCGGCCTCTGACCTTACTTCCCCGCCTCTTGCGGGCGCGCCATGCCTCAGGCATTCCGGCCGCTTCAAGTCGGGATTTGACAGTGGACGTGTGACATGGACGGCGATGATCTGCAATTCCTTGCTGTCGGTACCGGTGCAGCCAAGCGCGAAATCGCGGTGCGCGCCGCCGCCGGCCGCGGCCCGATGGTGTTGTGGTGCGGCGGGTTCCGGTCGGACATGGGCGGCACCAAGGCGGTCCACCTCGCCGCGTGGGCGGCGTCGGCCGGCCGGGCCTATGTCCGCTTCGATTATTCCGGCCACGGCGAGTCCGAAGGCCGGTTCGAGGACGGCACCATCGGCCGCTGGGCGGAGGAGGCGCAGGCGGTG
This sequence comes from Blastochloris viridis, assembly GCF_001402875.1. NCBI lineage: Bacteria > Pseudomonadati > Pseudomonadota > Alphaproteobacteria > Hyphomicrobiales > Blastochloridaceae > Blastochloris > Blastochloris viridis. The sequence continues at coordinate 3,477,458 of NZ_CP012946.1, forward strand.
CTCGACGCCTTCTGTCCGGGCGAGACCGTGGTGGTGGGCTCCTCGATGGGGGGCTGGGTCGCGCTGCTGCTCGCCCGCGCCCTCCTGGCCGAGCCGGGGCGGCTCAAGGGCATGGTGCTGGTGGCGCCCGCGCCCGACTTCACCGAGGACCTGATGTGGCCCAAGCTGCCGCCCGAGGGCCGGCGCGCGGTGATGGAGGCGGGGGCATGGCTGGCGCCCTCGCAATACGGCGAGGAGCCCTATCCCATCACCCGCGGGCTGATCGAAGACGGCCGCACCCACCTCCTGCTCGGCGAGGTGGTGCGCACCGGCTGCCCGGTGCGCATCCTGCAGGGCATGGCCGATCCCGACGTGCCCTGGCAGCACACCATGACGCTGGTCGAGCGGCTTGCCCAGGACGACGCCGCGCTGACCCTGATCAAGGACGGCGACCACCGGCTGTCGCGGCCGGAAGACCTCACGCTACTGGTGCGCGCGGTCGAGGATGTGAGCGCCTGACCGACTCTTAACCTCGTCATCCCGGCCGAGGCGTCCACCGAGAGCCGGGATCGTGTTCGAGAAAGGCCCCTTCCTGCCAACGGTCCCGGATCGCGGGCCTGCGGCCCTTGTCCGGGACGACAGCCTGAGCCGCGTCGTCCCGGGTCGCGCGCCTGAAGGTGATTGCGCCGCAAACCCACCGCGTCTCGACAGTCTCCGGCGTGCCGGATAGGACGACGGCTCTGCCATGCCCCATCGCGCCCACCGGAGCCGTTCATGCCGATCCGCCCCGACACGGTCGCCTCGACCGTGCTGCTTGCGCTGCTGACGTCGCTGGCGGCGCTGTCGACCGACATGTATCTGCCCTCGCTGCCCTCGATCGCCGGCGAACTGGCGGCGGCGGCGTCCGACGTGCAGCTCACGTTGTCGGCCTTCCTGGTCGGCTTCGCTCTCGGCCAGGTGGTCTACGGCCCGCTGTCGGATCGCTACGGCCGCAAGCCGGTGCTGCTGGCCGGACTTGCCATCTACGTCGCCGCCAGCGCCGCCTGCGCCATGGCGACCTCGGTCGAGATGCTGATCGCGGCGCGGTTCGTCCAGGCCATCGGCGCGTGCGGGCCGATGGTGATCGGCCGCGCCATCGTGCGCGACCTCTACAGCGGCGCCCGCGCCGGCCAGGAGCTGGCGCGGATGGGCTCGATCATGGGCCTGGTGCCGGCGGTGGCGCCGGTGCTGGGCGGCATCCTGGAAATGACGTTCGGCTGGCGCAGCAGTTTCCTGGTGATGCTGACCTATGGCGTGGCCGCCAGCGCCGCGGTGCTGCTGGCCTTGCCGGAGACGCTGACGCGGCGGGCGCCGGAGGTGCCCTCCCCGCTCGCCATCGCGCGGGTGTTCGGCGTCATCCTGCGCGACGGCGGCTTCCGCGGCTATCTCGGCATCGTCGTCACCGTCTATGCCGGGCTGTTCGCCTGGATATCGGGCTCGTCCTTCGTGCTGCAGGGCCTTTACGGCTTCAGCCAGATCGCCTTCGGCGCGGCGTTCTCGGTCGGCGTGCTCGGCTATGTCGCCGGCACGGTGATCGCGACCCGGCTCAACCCCGCCATCGGCATCGACCGCACCGTCGGGCTCGGCACCGCGGCGAGCGCGCTCGGCGGCGTCGCCATGCTCGCCGTGGTGCTGACGCCGATCGAAGCGCCGATGCTGATCGTCGCGGCGATGGTGATCTACATGCTGGGGTTCGGGCTGTCGTTCCCGAGCGCCATCGCCGGGGCGTTGATTCCGTTTCCCGACCGGGCCGGGGCGGCATCCTCGCTGGTCGGCTTCGCCCAGATGACGTTCGGCGCCGTGGTCGGGGTGTGGATCGGCCACTCGCTGGGGGCGACCGCGCTGCCGATGGCCGCGACGATCGCCGGCTCCGGCCTCGCCGCCGCGGCAACGTGGCGACTCACGCGAGCCGACCGCATCCATGAGCGGGGGTGAGGCGTAACCTCGGCGCCGGTCGTTCCCGGCCGAGCGGGGCGCAGCCACGCGAGGGAAGAGGACCCATCTTGAATGCAAGCGGGCCTCGGATGTTCTTCGTCTACATGCTCGCCAGCAAGCCCAATGGCACGCTCTACATCGGCGTGACGCGCGACGTCATCCGCCGCGTCCATCAGCACCGGACCAAAGCGGTGCCCGGCTTCACCGCCAAGTACGGCGTCACCCGCCTCGTCTATGTCGAGACCTTCGATGGTCCGGAGAGCGCAATCGGAGCATTTTCCGCAAAAGTGGGCACCGGTTTTGCGGAAGAAAATGCGACAAACCAAAGCCAAAGCCGCGAAAAGCAGCTCAAGGGCTGGAACCGGGCGTGGAAAATCCGGCTGATCGAACAGGCGAACCCTTCGTGGCGGGATCTGTTCGAGGAATTGGCCGGTTGATGCGCCGGGTTGACAGAAAATGGGTCCCCTTCCCTCGCATCGCTTCGCGATGCTCGCCGGGGACGACGGCGGCGGGTGTTGTTATGGCGAAGTTCACATTTTGGCTGATTTAGGGTTTTGACTTCCATCTTTTCCAGAGAGACACGGAGCTGGTCATTGTGGGATCTCTCCCCAGCCATTTTTCGCAAATAGGTCTCTCCACATATCGAGCACCGACGTAGAGAAGACCGAGTAGGGCCGGTCATCACCGTCCGGGCCTTGTATTTTCACGGTCTCGGTCCCGCCGAACGGCCCCTCCCCGAATCGGCCCATTCCATAACCTGTGCCGCTGACAAATGTATTTGCGGCGTGGGTCGGAGCTCCAAGTGTTTTGGGTACAGCACGAAGCTCCAAGTGCTTTAAGCTGTTAGCCACCCCACGAATAATGCCAAAGCTTGAGTCTTCAGATTCGAGTATATTTGCAAATTCTTTTTCATCCTTTGCTTTTTTCTCAGATCCGAAAGGCCCAATGAAATTTAGAGACCCTATTGTCTTATTCGAATGAAATACCCAGTCCACCAAGTGGAATAAATCAATCGCATCATGAAAGGCTAGCCTGATATTTGCCGAATCATTCATGAATTCTGAATGATCTGGCACGAGCACCTTGTCTATAAAGGCTTGAACAGAATCGATTTTGAAACACACGTTTCGTTCCTCACCCATCCACCTTCAAGGCCGCAATGAACGCCTCCTGCGGGATCTCGACCTTGCCGAACTGGCGCATGCGCTTCTTGCCCTCCTTCTGCTTGTCGAGCAGCTTGCGCTTGCGGGAGATGTCGCCGCCGTAGCACTTGGCGGTGACGTCCTTGCGGAAGGCGCGCACGGTCTCGCGCGCCACGATCTTGCCGCCGATCGCCGCCTGGATCGGCACCTGGAACATGTGCGGCGGGATCAGCTCCTTCAGCTTCTCGCACATCGCCCGGCCTCTGCCCTCGGCTCTGGCGCGATGCACCAGCATCGCCAGCGCGTCGACCGGCTCGGCATTGACCAGGATCTGCATCTTGACGAGGTCGCCGGTGCGGTAGCCGGTGATGTGGTAGTCGAACGAGGCGTAGCCGCGCGACACCGACTTCAGCCGGTCGTAGAAATCGAACACCACCTCGTTCAGCGGCAGCGCATAGCGCACCATGGCGCGCGCGCCGACATAGGATAGATCGAGCTGCTCGCCGCGACGGTCCTGGCACAGCTTGAGCACCGAGCCGAGATAATCATCCGGCGTCAGAATGGTGGCCTCGATCCACGGCTCGGCGATGTCCGACACCTTGACCGGATCGGGCATGTCGGCCGGGTTGTGCAGCTCGATCACATCGCCATTGGTCAGGCTGATCTTGTAGACCACCGACGGTGCGGTGGCGATGAGGTCGAGGTTGAACTCGCGCTCCAGCCGCTCCTGGATGATTTCGAGGTGGAGCAGGCCGAGGAAGCCGCAGCGGAAGCCGAAGCCGAGCGCGGCCGAGGTTTCCATCTCGTAGGTGAAGCTGGCATCGTTGAGCCGAAGCCGGCCCATCGCCGCGCGCAGCGCCTCGAAATCGGCGGCATCGACCGGAAACAGCCCGCAGAACACCACCGGCTGGGCCGGCTTGAAACCCGGCAGGGCGAAAGCGGTCTGGCGCTTTTCGTCGGTAATGGTGTCGCCGACCCGAGTGTCGGCCACCTCCTTGATCGAGCCGGTGAGGAAGCCGATCTCGCCGGGGCCGAGCACGTCGGTATCCTTCATCTTGGGCGCGAACACGCCGACCTTGTCGACCTCGTAGCTCGCACCGGTGCCGATCATGCGGATCTTCTGACCGCGCCTCAGTTCGCCATCGACGACGCGCACCAGCACCACCACGCCGAGATAGGCGTCGTACCAGGAATCGACCAAGAGCGCCTTGAGCGGCTCGGCGCGGTCGCCCTTGGGCGGCGGCAGCCGGTTGACGATGGCCTCCAGCACGTCGGGCACGCCGAGCCCGGTCTTGGCCGAGATCATCACCGCCTCGGAGGCATCGAGGCCGATGACGTCCTCGATCTGCGCCTTGACCTTGTCGGGCTCGGCCGCCGGCAAATCGACCTTGTTCAGCACCGGCACGATGTCGTGGCCGGCGTCGATGGCGTGGTAGACGTTGGCCAGGGTCTGGGCCTCCACCCCCTGCGAGGCGTCGACCACCAGCAGCGAGCCCTCGCAGGCGGCCAGCGAACGGGAGACCTCATAGGCGAAGTCAACGTGCCCTGGGGTGTCGATCAGATTAAGAATATAGTCCTTGCCGTTCTTGGCGCGGTAGGCCAGCCGCACCGTCTGGGCCTTGATGGTGATGCCGCGCTCGCGCTCGATGTCCATCGAATCGAGCACCTGCTCGACCATGTCGCGCTCGGCCAGCGTGCCGGTGAGCTGGATCAGCCGGTCGGACAGGGTGGACTTGCCATGGTCGATGTGGGCGACGATGGTGAAGTTGCGGATGTGGTCGATCGGGGGCGCGGTCATGCGCGCGGGGATAGCATCCGCGTTCGCCGAATCAAAGCGCCGCGCAGCCCTGCCATGCGGGTTTTGCCGTGGAGACCAGCGTCGCCAAGGCCGGGCGCTTTTCCCGGACGGCCGGAGAACCGAGGAGAGAGCATGCCGCTCAACATCGTCTTCATGGGCACGCCCGACTTTTCGGTGCCGACGCTGGCCGAGCTCATCGGCCATGGCCATCAGGTCCGCGCCGTCTACACCCGCGCGCCGGCGCCGGCCGGCCGCGGCATGGCGCTGACCAAAAGTCCGGTGCACCAGCTCGCCGACCAGTTCGGCATCCCGGTGCTGCACCCCAAGACGCTGCGCACTGAAGAGGCGCAGGAGACCTTCCGCGGCCATGGCGCCGACGTCGCGGTGGTGGTGGCCTATGGCCTGATTCTGCCGACGCCCGTGCTGGAGGCGCCGGTGTACGGCTGCCTCAACCTCCACGGCTCGATTCTGCCGCGCTGGCGCGGCGCCGCCCCGATCCAGCGCGCGGTGATGGCGGGCGACGCCGAGACCGCGGTGATGGTGATGAAGATGGACGAGGGGCTGGATACCGGCCCGGTCGCCATGGCCGAGCGCTTCGCCATCACGCCGGACGACACCGCCGGCGACGTCCACGACCGCATGATGGCGCTCGGCGCCGACCTGATGGTGCGGGCGCTCGCGGCACTTGAGCGCGGCGGGCTGACCTTCTCTCCTCAGGCCGAGGCCGGCGTCACCTACGCCAAGAAGATCGAGAAGACCGAGACCCGCATCGACTGGGCGAGGTCGGCGGCGGAGGTCCACAACCACATCCGCGGCCTCAGCCCCTTCCCCGGCGCCTGGTTCGAGCTGGACGGGGTGCGGGTCAAGGTGCTGCGTGCGGCCCGGGCCGAGGGCAGCGGCGCGCCCGGCACCGTGCTTGACGACCGCCTGACCGTCGCCTGCGGCAGCGGCGCGGTGCGCCTGATCGACTTGCAGCGCGCCGGCAAGGCGCCGATGGCGGCCGAGGTGTTTTTGCGCGGCACGCCGGTGGCGGCCGGCGCCGGTTTCGGCTGAGCGGCGGGACGACGGTTGTATTTTTCCTGAAGCGGCATTCCGCATCAGCATTGGCGAACCCCGCCCCTTCCCGGTTAGGATGCGGTCCCGATGAGCGACACCCAGACCAACGGAACCTCCGGCGTGGATTCGAGTACCCCCCCGGCCGCTGGCGCGTTGCGCCGCGAGTTGATGATCATCAACAAGCGCGGCCTGCACGCCCGTGCCTCGGCCAAGTTCGTGATGCTGGCGGAAACCTTCGACGCCGAAATCACCGTCTCGCGCGCCGGCGAGACGGTCGGCGGCACCTCGATCATGGGCCTGATGATGCTGGCGGCAGCGCCCGGCACCTCGATCGAGATCACCGCCCACGGGCCGCAGGCGAGTGAGGCGATGGACGCCTTGAGCGCGCTGGTGACCGACAAGTTCGGCGAAGGCGAGTAACGCCCGCCGCGACCTGGGCCACCTCGGGCCGAGCGGCGCCAGCGGACGGCTGCGCTGCTGCAGCGGCGCCGGCAGACGTGATCGGTGGCGGCCGCCCGAGTCGGCATAAAGAAATCTTTATATGTTTATTGACTTGGTTTGACGGTCTGCTAGACGAGGCAGCAACCGGCGGCCGGGCTGTTCCCGCCGCACCGTTTCCGAAAACCTTGAGGGGATCATGAGCAAGGATTACGTGGTCAGGGACATTGGTCTCGCCGAGTGGGGCCGCAAGGAAATCGACATCGCCGAGACCGAAATGCCCGGCCTGATGGTGACCCGTGCCGAGTACGGCCCGGCGCAGCCCTTGAAGGGCGCCCGCATCGCCGGCTCGCTGCACATGACCATCCAGACCGCGGTGCTGATCGAGACGCTGGCCGCGCTCGGCGCCGACATCCGCTGGGCGTCGTGCAACATCTACTCGACCCAGGACCACGCCGCCGCCGCCATCGCCGACCGCGGCATTCCGGTGTTCGCCGTCAAGGGCGAAAGCCTGGAAGACTACTGGGAATACACCCATAAGATCTTCGAGTGGGCCGACGGCGGCGTGCCCAACATGATCCTCGACGACGGCGGCGACGCGACGCTGCTGGTTCACCTCGGCTTGCGCGCCGAGCAGGGCGACACCGCGTTCCTCGACGGCGCCACCAATGAGGAAGAGGAAGTGCTGTTCGCCGCCATCAAGCGGCGCCTCAAGCACAAGCCGGGCTGGTACTCCAAGCTCGCCGGCTCGATCCGCGGCGTCACCGAGGAGACCACGACCGGCGTCCACCGCCTCTACATCATGGAGCGCGAAGGCAAGCTGCTGTTCCCGGCGATCAACGTCAATGACAGCGTGACGAAGTCGAAGTTCGACAATCTCTATGGCTGCCGCGAATCGCTGGTCGACGGCATCCGCCGCGGCACCGACGTGATGATGGCCGGCAAGGTGGCGATGGTTGCCGGCTTCGGCGACGTCGGCAAGGGCTCGGCCGCCTCGCTGCGCCAGGCCGGCTGCCGGGTGCTGGTGTCGGAAATCGACCCGATCTGCGCCCTGCAGGCGGCGATGGAGGGCTACGAGGTCACCACGATGGAGGACGCCGCTGCTCGCGCCGACATCTTCGTCACCGCCACCGGCAACCTCGACGTCATCACCATCGACCACATGCGGGCGATGAAGGACCGGGCGATCGTCTGCAACATCGGCCATTTCGATTCCGAGATTCAGGTGGCCTCGCTCAAGAACCTCAAGTGGCACAACGTCAAGCCGCAGGTCGACGAGATCGAGTTCCCGGAAGGAAAGCGCATCATCCTTTTGTCGGAAGGCCGCCTGGTGAACCTCGGCAACGCCATGGGCCACCCGAGCTTCGTGATGAGCGCCTCGTTCACCAACCAGACGCTGGCGCAGATCGAGCTGTTCACCAAGCCGGGCCAGTACGACAAGAAGGTCTACACCCTGCCCAAGCACCTCGATGAGAAGGTGGCGCGGCTGCACCTCGACAAGATCGGCGTGAAGCTGACGAAGCTGTCCGAAAAGCAGGCCACCTACATCGACGTTCCGGTGGCCGGCCCCTACAAGCCGGACCATTACCGCTACTGACAACGCCACGGCCGACGGCGGCATCCGCCACCGTCGGCCGTGCCATCTTCGCCGCCTCGCGCGGCCGGCGAACGCGGCCGGGACGGACCCGTGCCCGCGCTGGCGCGACACCTTCCGGATTGCGCCAGCAGGTCCGGACACGCCTCTTGGCTTGAGGTACCGCAGATCGATTGTTGCGGCGCCAACATCCGAACTCAGGCCGATCGTCCCATCGGTCGCTCGCCGAAACCACCGTCCGATCAAGAATTTTCCGCGAGGTCGCCGGGGATCACGGTGACCAGCCGGAATCTGTTTCCGGTCGTCCTGCTCGCCTCGATCCTCGCGCAGCCATGATCGGCGATGGCGCGCGGACGCGCCCCACCGCGCCGACCGGTCGCATCGGGCGTGCCGGCGCGTCGCCGAAGTCGCCTCCGCGCATCGCCAAACGCCGCCCTGCGTCCACGGCTCGCTCGTGTGATTTCGGCTGCCCTCACCCGCCCGGCACGTTCGCGGTCCGCGATGGCATAGGGTCGCGCGGGCGGGCCCGCCCCTGGCGCGGTGCGAACGGCCGCTGCGGAAGCGCCGCTGTGGATTTCTACGCCTTGATGACAATTCGCACCGCCAACCGGGCGAAGAGACCTTGAAATGCCCGGATCAAGCCGGTATGGAACCGACCTCTCGGCGGTGCCGAGACAGGCGCCCGTAGCTCAGCTGGATAGAGCACCAGACTACGAATCTGGGGGTCAGAGGTTCGAATCCTTTCGGGCGCGCCATTTCAGTACAGAACTCTGAACACCGACTACGCTCGGTTTTCCGCCTGAGGCGGCGACCAGGGTGCGCAGTAGCTCGGATTTTGATTCCATGATGCGGACTTCCTTGTCGGCGACCCCGACACGCTGCGCCAGGGCGCGCAGGTGGTCGCGGCGGTAGCCGCGGTTTTCCAGCCGCATACGCTGGCGGGCCGTGCAGGCGAAGGTCCTGACCATATCAGGGCCGACAGCCTGATTGCCGGCATGGTCGAGCGCGGCCTGGGCGCGCTCGGCGTCGGCGCCGGCTTGCTCCCGAACCACCTTGAGACCGGCGATGCGCTCCTTCAGGCCGGGAGCGTCGAGATCGGCGACGCCGGATTCGATGGCGTCGAAGAGCCTGTTGAGCCGCTGGTCGGTCTCGGTGATGCGCTTGTTGCGTTCGAACGGCGGCGCGCATCATGGCGACAGCAGGCTCAACGCTGTTGCCACCGGCAGATAGAGGGTGCGTGGCCGCCGGATCAAAGGCGTGAAGCCGAGGGCCGCGTAGAAGGCCGCTGCCGTGTCGTCGATGGCGTCGGCGAACATGGCGTGCGCGCCGATCGGTGCGGTCGCCACCGTCTTGATGGCGTCGAGCAGCAGGGCTTCTCCAAGCCCTCGTCCAGCGTAGTCGCAATGCCGCCCAAGCCAGCCGATCAGTACCGCCGGAACGGTCGGATAGCTCAGCTCGCGCTCGGCCGCCATCTGGAGTCGCCGCGCCAACGCCGCGAGCCGGCGCCCGGCGCGATGCGGCCGACATGTAGCCGCTCAACACCCTTGACGAACAGAAATACGTAGACGATTTTCAGACATGCTTCGAATTTGTTGCTTTTAGTGAAACAAAAGAAAATTCCAGTGAAGGAACGGCATAATTTTCCCACCCCGTCATCAAATGAAATGATTCCAATCCTGCAGGGAAAGCGATGATGCGAGAAATCATGACGTTCCTGCTGCGGACCGGATTCCCGCATAAGCGCGCGGCCATGCGATCAGCGGGCCTGTCAGTCGCTCGCGCCAACCGAGGCACGGGCGGTGCCGGCGTGGTGCGCACACTCGTCGTCGCCGGCGTTCTGACCGCGTTTCCTCTTGCGAGCCCGTTTGTGCGTGCGGAAATCGTCGTGACGCATGGCGGCGGAACGACGACCCTGCCCGACCGCCCCCAGCGGGTGCTCGTCTTTGATCCGGCGGCCCTCGACACCCTGGACAAACTGGGCGTGGAGGTGACGGGCGTGCCGGGCTCGAACCTGCCCGACTACCTCGCCGGATATCGCGACCCCCGCTACCTCAAGATCGGCACCCTGTTCGAGCCCGACTACGAGGCCGTCGCCGCAGCCACGCCCGATCTCATCATCGTCGGCGCACGCTCGGCGGCAAAGCGCCGGGACCTTTCTTCGATCGCGCCCACCATCAACCTCGCCGTCGAGGATCGCCATTTCGTGGACGGCGTGAAACGCAATGTGGAGACCCTCGGCCGTGTCTTCGGCAAGGAGGCGGAGGCTTCGGCGCTGCTGTCGCGCATCGACGGGGCGGTGGCGCGCGTGCGTGCCGATGCGCCCGGCGCAGGCACGGCGCTGATGGTGATGGTCAACGGCGGCAAGCTCACCGCCTACGGGCCCGGATCCCGCTTCGGCTGGCTGCACGACGAACTCGGGGTGAAGCCGGCGATCGCCGAAGTGAAGGCCGCCACCCATGGCGAGGTGATCTCCTTCGAGTTCCTCCTGAAGACCGACCCCGACTGGCTGCTGGTGCTCGACCGCGATGCCGCCGTCGGGCGCAGCACCGAGGCGGCTCGCAAGGTGCTGGACAACGACCTCATCGCCGCCACCCGCGCCGCCAAGGCGGGTCGCATCCTCTATCTCGACCCGGTGCGCTGGTACATCACGGGCGGCGGCGGCGCGGCGTTCGCCACCATCGCCGAAGACTTGGCGCTGGCGCTCGAAGCCGGCAGGAGCCAATAGGCGATGGCGAACTGCGGATCGGGCGTCGCGCCGGCGCCGCGGGCCGGGCGCGCAGCGGCCTTCGGTCTCGCCGGCCTCGGCCTTCTCGCTCTCAGCGCGGCAAGCGTCCTGATCGGGGTGGGAGACATGTCGCTTGCCGCTCTCGCCGGCGGGGACGCCCAGGGCCATGCACCGTTGCTGCTCGCCGCGAGCCGGGTGCCGCGCACGCTGGCGCTGCTCTTTGCCGGCCTGTCCATGGGAGTGTGCGCGGCGCTGATGCAGATGCTGTTCCGCAACCGCTTCGTCGAACCCACAACCGCCGGCACAGCGGAGGCGGCGAGCCTCGGCCTCCTGTGCGCCACCCTCCTCGCCCCCGGCTTTCCGGTGATCGGCAAAATGGCGGTGGCGGCGCTGTTCGCCGTGGCCGGAACCGTTCTGTTCCTGCAGATCGTCAACCGCATCGCTTTCCGCGGCGCGGTCATCGTGCCGCTCGTTGGGCTCATGCTGGGGGGGGTCATCAATGCCCTCACCACCTTTCTTGCCTACCGCACCGACCTGCTCCAGTCGCTCGCCGCCTGGACCATGGGCGACTTTTCCGGCGTGCTGCGCGGGCGTTACGAGTTCCTGTGGCTCAACGTCGCCCTCGCCGCGGTCGCCTATGTCACGGCGGACCGCTTCACCGTTGCCGGCCTCGGCGACGCCTTCGCCCGCAATCTCGGGCTCGACTACCGCAGGATCGTCGCCCTGGGCGTCACGATTGTCGCGCTGGCAACCGCGACCAGCATCGCCACCGCCGGCACGGTGCCATTCCTCGGCCTCCTCGTGGCCAACGTGGTGGGGCTCGTCATGGGCGAAAATCTGCGCCGCACCCTGCCCTGGATCGCGCTTTCGGGCGCCGCCTTCCTCCTCGCCTGCGACATCATCGGCCGGCTCATCCGCTTTCCCTATGAGATCCCGGTCGGCACGGTGGCAGGCGTCGCGGGAAGCGTCGTGTTCCTCTATCTGCTGCTCGGGCGGCGCTTCCACCTTGGCTGACCTGCGGGCCAACAGGGCGCGGCGCGTCCTTCTCGTCCTCACTCTCGCCGCCGTTGCCGCGGCCGTCTGCTTCATGACGGTGGGCGCCCAGGGCAACTGGGGGTTTGTGTTGTCGCTGCGCGGCGGCAAGCTCGCGGGGCTGGTGCTGGTGGGCACGGCGGTGGCGATCTCGACCGTCCTGTTCCAGACCCTCACCGAGAACCGCATCCTCACCCCGGCGGTGATGGGGTTCGACGCGCTCTATGTGACGATCCAGACGGCCGTCGTGTTCGCCCTCGGTGCGCAGGGCGCTGCCGCCATCGATCCGCGCTGGCGCTTCGCCGGGGAGGCGCTGCTGCTTGCCGTGGTGGCGCTCGGCCTGTTCCGCTGGCTGTTCGACGGGCGGCGCGGCTTACACCTCGTGGTGCTGGCCGGCCTCGTCTTCGGCATATTGTGCAGGGGCCTGTCGAACCTGCTCCAGCGCGTCCTCGACCCCAACGAATTCGCGGTTCTGCAAGGCATGCTGTTTGCCCGCTTCAGCGTGGCGGACACCGCGCTGCTGCCCGTGGCGGCGGGGATCATCATCGCGGCGGGCGTTTTCGCCGTTCGCCTCGCTCCGACGCTGGACGTGCTGGCGCTCGGCCGCGAGCCTGCCGTCAATCTTGGCATCGACCACAAGCGGATGGTGACGATCCTCGTCATCGTCATCGCCGTGCTGGTCTCCGTGTCCACCGCGCTGGTGGGGCCGGTGCTGTTCTTTGGCCTGCTGGTGTCGAACCTTGCCTATCTCGCGCTCGGCACCGACCGGCATCGTTACACCCTGCCGGCCGCGGCGCTCATCGCCGTGACGTGCCTTGCCGCCGGGCAGACGGTGCTCGAGCGCGTCCTCGGCTACGATGCGGCGCTCAGCGTGGTGATCGAATTCGCCGGTGGCATCGTCTTCATCCTGCTTCTGCTCAGGGGCACCCGCACGTGATCGAGATCGCCCACGTATCGAAATCCTACGGCGCCGCGCGCGTCCTGGACGACGTGTCGCTCGCGCTGCCGGCGGGCGGACTCACCGCCATCATCGGCCCCAACGGTGCCGGCAAGTCCACGCTGCTGTCCATCGTGGCGCGGCTGCTGCCTATGGATACGGGCCGTGTGACCATCGACGGCCTCGACGTGACCACGACGCCGGGCATCGTGCTGGCGAAGCGCGTGGCCATCCTGAAGCAGGACAACCAGATCACGCCGCGCCTCACCGTCGGCGAACTCGTGGGCTTCGGTCGCTTTCCCCATTCTCGCGGAAGGCTCACGCGGGCGGATGCCGAGAAGATTGCCGAAGCCATCGGCTACGTGGACCTTTCGGGGCTCCGCGACCGCCTCATCGACGAGCTTTCCGGCGGCCAGCGCCAGCGCGCCTTCATCGCCATGGTGCTGGCACAGGATCCCACCTGCCTGCTGCTCGACGAGCCGCTCAACAATCTCGACATGAAGCACGCCGCGAGCACCATGAAGCTGCTGCGCCGGGCGGCCGACGGACTGGGCAAGACGGTGGTGGTGGTGATCCACGACATCAATTTCGCCGCCTGCTACGCCGATCGCATCGTCGCCATGAAGGACGGCCGCGTCGTGGTCCATGGCACGCCGGACGACATCATGCGCTCGGACGTGCTGAAAGCGGTCTACGACATGGACGTCACCGTGCATGAGCTGAACGGATTTCGGCTCGGCGCGTACTACCGATGATCGCGCCGGGTCAGGCCCGCCCGAGCGCACGCACTGCGCTGTTAATCCGGGGCCGCTGGCACTACAGCCATGGCATAGCTATGACGAACAGTATTTAATTGTTCAAATAACAACTCAAGAAATAGACAAATCATGCCGCTAATGCAGGATTATTTGACGCCGTAACACTGATTCTGTTCATGGACGGCAGGGTTATCGGCGCTTATTCTTTGGAGTGAGCACTGCCAGGAGCCTTCTGCGCAGCGTCCGCGCAGTCGCTTGCGCCGTGCCGGCCCGCATACGTGCGGGTTGCCGCACCCGATCCATCACAAGAGATCACCCCGTGCGCCGCTTCTTCCTCGATCTCTCGCTGCTTCAGCGCAACACGGCGTTCCGCAACCTCCTCGTCGCCCGAGGCATCTCGCTCATGAGCCTTGGAATGCTGGTGGTGAGCGTGCCGGTGCAGGTCTATGCGCTGACCGGCTCCAGCTTCCAGGTGGGCGTGGTGGCGGCCCTCGACGGCATCGGCATGTTTCTGGGGCTGCTGCTCGGCGGTGTGCTGTCGGACATATACGACCGGCGGCGCCTCATCCTCGTCGCCCGCAGCGTCTGCGGCATCGGATTCGTCGGTCTCGCCGTCAACAGCCTGATGGCAACGCCGTCGCTCTCGGTCATCTACGCGCTCGCGTTTTGGGACGGCTTCTTCGGTGCCCTCGGCGTCTCGGCGCTGATGGCCGCCATGCCCTTCATCGTCGGCCGCGAGAACCTGATGCAGGCGGGCGCGCTCGGAATGCTGGTCACGCGTTTCGCCACCATCGTCTCGCCGGCCGTCGGCGGTTTGGTGATCGTCGCGAGCGGCCCCGCCTGGAACTACGGCATTGCGGCGGCGGGGACGCTGCTCACCGTGCTCACCCTACTCTCGCTGCCCTCGATGGTTCCGGAGCGCCGCGCCATCGAACATCCGCTCGCCATGATGTCGTCGGCGTTCAGCTTCCTGCTGCGCCACAAGCATCTGCTCGTGGTGTTCGCCATGGGCACGCTGCTGACGCTCACAACCTCCATCCGCATCCTGTTTCCGGCCATCGTCACCGACACGCTGGGCGGCGGCGCATTCGAGATCGGGCTCATGTATTCGGCCGTTCCGCTCGGCGCGACGCTGGGCGCGATCCTCAGCGGCTGGGCGCGGGGGCTGCGCCAACCGGAACGCGCGATGTCCGGCCTGTGCGCCGTCGCCTTCGCCTGCGTGGTCGCGCTCGGCGCGGCGGCGCACTTTCCCCTCATCCTCGCCGCGCTCGTGATCTACGGCTACGCCAATTCCATCGCCTCGCTCCTGCAATACACCATCATCCAGGACCACACGCCGGACCATCTCCTTGGCCGCATCAACAGCCTCTGGGCAGCGCAGGACGTCGCCGGCGACAGCCTCGGCGCGGTGGGCATCGGCGCCCTCGTTCAGGCGCTGCCGAAGACGGGCATCGCCGTGATGGGCATTGCCGCACTCGCTGTGGGCGGCCTCCTTGCCGTCGCCTTCAACGCCAAGCGGCGCGCGGACGTCCCCGCCGGGCAGCCGGCGGCTGGGGAAGGCTGACACGCCATGTGGCCGCCCGGAACCGCAGGCCTGATCCGCCACCACGCCGGCCTGTTGGCAGGGCTGGGCGTGGCTCTGGCCGGCGCCGGCTATTTTCTCGATGCCTGGCCCGGCGCCCATTCGCAGGAGCCGCACTTCGAGACCGCCGTGGTGACGCGCGGTACCATCGAAGACAGCGTCACCGCTCTCGGCAAGCTCCAGCCGCGCGACTATGTCGACGTCGGCGCCCAGGCCTCTGGCCAACTGCTGCGTCTCTACGCCCATGAGGGCGATGTGGTGGCCGCCGGCCAACTTCTCGCCGAGATCGACCCGACGCTCCAGGAAGCACAGGTGGAGGCGGGCGAGGCGGAGATCGCACGGCTGAAGGCGCAGCTCATCGACCTCGAAGCCCGCGCCCGCTTCGCCGCCGACCGCGCACACCGGCAAGCGCGCCTGGTGCGCAACCAGTTCACCAGCGCGGAGGAAAACGACCGCGCCGCCATGGAATCGGCCACCGCGACCGCGCAGTTGGAGATGACCCGTGCCCAGATCCGGCAGGTGGCGGCCAACCTCCGGTCCAACCAAGCGCAGCTGCGCTACACCAAGGTGTTCGCCCCGATGGCCGGCACCGTCGTCTCGGTTGAGGCGCGGCAGGGCCAGACGCTGGTCGCCACCTACCAGACCCCGCAACTGCTGCGCATCGCCGACCTGTCGGTGATGACGGTGTGGACCCAGGTGGCCGAGGCGGACGTGCCGCAGCTCAAGGCAGGCATGCCGGTTTGGTTCACCACCCTCGGCCACCCCGACCGCCGCTGGGAAAGCCGGGTGCGCCAGATCCTGCCCGCCCCGAGCCAGGTCGGCACAGGCGGGACGGGCATCAGCGGATCGCCCGGAAATGGTGTCGTCCTCTACACCGCCCTGTTCGACGTGCCCGATCCTGACGGCGAGTTGCGCCCGCAGATGAGCGCACAGACATTCTTCATCACGGCCCGCGCCGAGAATGCCCTCATCGTACCGGCGGCGGCGCTGAAACCGGTGGAGGGCGAGAGCAGCCGCTTCACTGTGCGCGTGCTGGAGTCCGATGGCGCCGTCCCGCGCACGGTGCGGATCGGTGTGCGCACGCGCTTCAAGGCGGAGGTCCTCGAAGGGCTCATTGAAGGCGAGCGCGTGATCACCGGCGAGCGCGTGGAGAAGGAGCGGAGCGCCGTCCGCTTCACCCAATGACGACGCCCGAGCCCCTCATCGCACTCGCCGGCATCCGCCGGGCCTTCACTCAGGGAGGGGTGACGAGCGAGGTGCTGCGCGGCATCAGCCTCACCATCCATGCGGGGGAATTCGTCGCCATCGTCGGCCAGTCCGGTTCCGGCAAGTCGACGCTGATGAACATCCTCGGCCTGCTCGACAGCCCGACCGGCGGCACCTACCGCTTTGCCGGGCAGGACGTGAGTTCGCTCTCGCGTGAGGCGCAGGCCGAACTGAGGCGCGAGGTGTTCGGCTTCGTCTTCCAGCGCTACCACCTCCTGCCCGGCGTCAGCGCGCGGGCGAATGCCCAGTTGCCGGCGGTCTATGCCGGCATGGGCGGCGAGGCGCGGGAACGGCGGGCAGCGGCGCTTCTGGAGCGCCTGGGCCTCGGCGATCACCTCGACCATCGGCCGGACCAGCTCTCCGGCGGCCAGCAGCAGCGCGTCTCCATCGCCCGTGCGCTCATGAACGGCGGCGAGGTGATCCTCGCCGATGAGCCCACCGGCGCGCTCGACAGCGCCAGCGGCGGCGCGGTCATGGACCTCCTGCGCGAGCTGGCGGCGGAAGGGCACACGGTCATCCTCATTACCCACGATCCGGCCGTGGCGTGCATCGCCCGCCGTGTGGTGGAGATCCGCGACGGGGTCATCGTCGGCGACAGCGGCGACGGGGAGGCGACCCAGCCGCCGCCGGCGCCCGCAGCCCGGCCCGAGCGGCACGCGCCGGCACTGTTCGCCCTCTCGGAGGCGCTGCGATCGGCGCTGACCGCCCTCGCCGGCAATCCGTTCCGCACGGCGCTGACGCTGCTCGGCGTCGTCATCGGCACCGCCTCGGTCATCGCCATGCTCGCCATCGGCGAGGGCACGCGGCGGCAGGTGCTCGCCCGCGCAGCCGCCACCGGCACCGACTGGATCGTGGTGATGCCGGACAACGACAACCCGGCCCTGCCGGGTGGCCGCATGACCCTCGCCGACGCGCAGGCGCTGGCGATGCTGCCGAACGTGAAGGCGGTCAATCCGGGCCGCTGGACCACGGTGACCCTCACTGCCGGCGCCGTCAGCGTGCGATCAGAAGCCTTCGGCACGTCCATTGCCTACCCGGAGACGTTCCGCTGGACCACGCGCAAGGGCGCCTTCTTCACGGCGGAGGACGACCGCGCCGGCGCCCCCGTGATGGTGCTCGGCGCGACGGTGGCAGCGCGGCTTCTTCCGGGCGTCGCCGACCCATCCGGCCGCTACGTGCTCGCCAACGGCATCCCCTTCCTCGTCACCGGCGTTCTGGAGCCCAAAGGGCCCGACGAGCGCGGCATGGACCGTGACGACCGCGTGGTGCTGCCGCTGTCGACCGCCGCGAGCCGCCTCATTGGCTCGAGCGACCTCGGCGGCATCCAGGTCACCGTGAAGGACACCGGCCATCTCGCCGAGACCAAGCGCCACGTGCGGGAGACGCTGCTCGCGCGCCACCGAATGGAGGACTTCTTCATCAACGACATGGCGAGCCGCATCGCCGAGCTGGCGCAGACGCAGTCGGCCATGGCGGGGCTGCTGGCGGTCATCGCTTCCGTCTCGCTGCTGGTGGGCGGCATCGGCGTCATGAACATCATGCTCATGAGCGTCACCGAGCGTACGCGCGAGATCGGCATCCGCATGGCGGTGGGCGCCTCGGGGCGGGACATCCTGAGCCAGTTCCTGGCGGAAGCGATGATCCTCGCCGGCGCCGGCGGCGTCGCCGGCCTCGCCCTTGGCCTTGCCGTGGGCGTCGGCGCGGCCGTGGCCATGGACCTTTCCGTCGTGTTCCAGCTCAAGGCCATCGCCCTCGCGCTTGCGGGGGCCGTGGGGACCGGGCTGTTGTTCGGCTACATGCCCGCGGGCCGCGCCGCGCGCCTGGATCCGGTACAGGCGCTGGCAAGGGAATGACGTCATTTCACAAGTTAATACTTTTTGATTTGCAGCATTAAAAAGTACTTTGACCGTTCATCACAGATTTTTCCCTTCGCAAGACATGCATAATTCTGAAGAAAAGGCGCAATCTGCACGCAATAGCGCCCGCTCTCCAACTCGCGGGTCAGGAGAAACAAATGAACACGCAACCATGCCCATCTGCGACCGCGCCTGTCTCGAAGGAAGCGCTGCGGGCGCAGGTGCGCCGCTTCCTCGACGACGACCCGGCCGACGACGACAACCTCATGGATTTCGGCCTCAACTCCATCGCCGCCATGCAGTTGGTCGCGGAATGGAAGGCAGCACGGCTGGACGTGAACTTCGTGGAGTTCGCCCGCTGCCCCACCCTCGACGCCTTGTGGGATCTGCTGAAGCGCAAGTCCATGGGCGACGCCTGAGGCCCGCGGCGATGATGGACGACCAGCACGTCAACCCCTTCGACGACGAGCGCCACCTCTTTCTGGCGCTGGTCAACGCCGCCGGACAGTACAGCCTGTGGCCAGCCTTCCGCGAGGCGCCCGCCGGCTGGCGCGTGGTGCACGGCCCGGACCAGCGCGCGGCCTGCCTCGCGCACATCGAGCGCGTCTGGCTCGACCTCATGCCTGCCGCCGTTTGAGGCTGGCATCACGGCACCCTTCTTCATCCCGCCGCCGTCGCCATCGGCGCAGCGAGGACCTTCGCCATGCGCATCCTTCCTCTCGTCGGCACCCAACTCGGCATCTGGCTCGCGGATCAGATCGACGGGCGCGGCAACACCTATGTTATCGCCCATGCGGTGGAGATCGACGGTGCCGTCACCCCGGACCTGCTGGAGCAGGCGATCCGGCAGGGGCTGGCGGAGGCCGACACGGTCGGCGCGCGCTTTTTCGCCGATGAGGCCGGCAGCTGGCAGGTGCTGCGCTCGGCGGGAGACCAGGGGGCGGGCGTCGCCATCGAGCGCATCGCGCTCGGCGGCAGCCCGGATCCCGATGCCGCGGCCCGTGCGATCATAGCGCAGGATATCGGCGAAGACCTCGCCGCCACCGGGGAGCGCCCGCTCTGCCGCCAGATCGTCATGAGCCTCTCGGCGCCGGGCGAGGCGCCGCGCTGGCTGTGGTATCAGCGCTATCACCATCTGATGCTGGACGGCTTCAGCTTCACGGCCCTGACGCGCCGCATCGCGGACATCTACACCGCGGTCGCGGAGGGCCGGCCGGCGGGCGCTTCGCCCTTCGTCGGCGTCGCCTCGGTGATCGATGAGCATTGCAGCTACGCTGCCTCTCCCGCGTTCGCCAGGGACCGCGATTTCTGGCGCGAATACTGCCGCGATCTGCCCCGCTCCGCGGACCTCTCGACGCGCCGAGCGCTCCTTGAAAACCCCGGCGCGCCGCCGCAGGCGCACATCATCGCCCACGCCCACCGACTGCCGCCGGAAACGCTCGCGGCGCTGGAACAGGCCGCCGCCGCAGCCAGCCTCGCCGTGTTCGACATGATCATGGCGACGGTCGCCGCCTATCTCAGCCGGCTTTCGGGGACCGGCACGCAGGTGGTCGGCGTACCGTTCATGCGGCGCATGGGCTCCAGGGCGGCGGCCGCGGTAGCGCCGGTGGTGAACGTCCTGCCTGTCCGCATCGAGGCCGATCCCACCCTCACGCTGCCCGCGCTCGCCGGACGCGTGAAGGCGGCGCTGCGCGACGTACGCCGGCACCAGCGCTACGACGCCGAGCAGATCCAGCGCGATCTCGGCTATGTGGGCTCGGGGCGCACGCTCTACGGCCCCGTCGTGAACTACCGCATGTTCGACTACGACCTGACGTTCGGCGGCGTGCGCGGCGTCACGCATCACATCGCCACCGGGCCGGTGGACGACATCGAGTTCGGCATCCTCATCCAGGACCGCCGCATCACGCTGGAGCTCAGGGCGGATTCCGTACGCTACGATGCGACCGACCTTGTGCGCCACGGCACACGTCTCCAGCGGCTGCTCGACGCCTTCCGCACCGATCCCGCCATCCCCGTCGGCCATCTGCCGGTGATGGCGGAGGACGAAGCGAAATTCCTCGCCACCTGTGCGACGGGCGCGCCGACCGCGCCCCTCGCCGGGGTCGCCAGCCTCCTCGACCTGTTCACACAGAACGCCGCCCGCACCCCCGAGGCGACGGCGCTGGTCTGCGGCTCCCATCGCCTGTCCTTCCGGGTGCTGTCGGAACGCGTCTTCCGGCTGGCGCGCCGGCTCATGGCAGCGGGGATCGGGCCGGGCGATACCGTGGCCGTGGCGCTGCCGCGCTCGGCTGATGCGGTGGTCGCGCTGCTGGGCGTGCTGGCGAGCGGAGCCGCCTTTCTGCCCCTCGACCTCGACCACCCGTCGGCGCGCCTCGCCGCCATGTGCGCGGATGCGCGCCCGCGTCGGGCAATCACCTGCCGCGCCGCCGCCCATCGCCTGCCGGAAGACCTGCCGGCCCTATGCCTCGACGATCCGGCGATCATTTCCGCCATGGCAGCGCTGCCGGGCTCGCCCATTTGTCCGCTGGAGCGCACAGGGGCGCTGGGGCCGCAGAGCATCGCCGCGATCATCTTCACCTCGGGCTCCACCGGGCGGCCCAAGGGGGTCATGAACACCCACGGCGCGCTCTTCAACCTGATCTCCTCCCACTGGCGGGAGATCTACCGCCCCGGCCTTGATGCCGTCCGCGCGAAATATCCCGGCCGCACGCTCCGGGCCGCCCACACCCATTCCTTCGCCTTCGATTCCTCCTGGCTCCAGCTGTTCTGGATGCTGCTGGGGCAGGAAATCCATGTCATCGACGAGGACATGCGGCGCGATGCCCATGCCCTCGTCGACCACATCCACGCGACGGGCATCGACGCACTGGACCTGCCGCCCTCCTTCTGCGCCCAGATGCTCGGCTGCGGCCTCATGGAGGCGCCCCACCAGCCCACCGTGCTGCTCATCGGTGGGGAGGCGGCCTCCCCCGCGCTGTGGACCGCGCTCCGGCGCCATCCCGACCTCCACGCGCATAACCTCTACGGCCCCACCGAATACACGGTGGACACGCTGCGCGCCGCCATCGCCGACACGCAGGCGCCGGTGGTGGGCCGCCCCATCGGCAACACCCGCGTCCACGTGCTGGACCGCATGCTCCAGCCGGTCCCCGCCGGCGCGGTGGGCGAGCTCTATATCTGCGGCGCGGGCCTCGCCCGCGGCTATTGTGGACGCCCCGGCCTTACCGCCGAGCGCTTCGTCGCCGATCCCTTCGCCGAGGGCGGTGTCATGTACCGCACCGGCGACCTCGTGCGTTGGACCGCCGACGGCCGCGTGGAGTTCCTCGGCCGCGCCGACCACCAGGTGAAGGTGCGCGGCTATCGGGTGGAGATCCCGGAGATCGAGGCGACGCTTGCGGCCCTGCCGGGCGTCCAGACGGCCTTGGTGATGGCCGAGGCCGTCAACGACAGTCATCGCCTCCTCGCCTATTGCACGCTCGAGGGCGTGGATGACCCGCGTGCCCGGGACTGGCGCGCCGAGGACCTGCGTCATGCCCTGCGCGAGCGCCTGCCGGACTACATGGTACCGGCGGTGGTCATGATCCTTGAGGCCTTCCCTCTCAACGTGAATGGCAAGGTGGACGGTGCGCGCCTGCCGACCCCTTCCGCCGTGGTGGAAGCGCCGCCCGCCACCCCGGAGGAGATGCGGGTGGCTCGGGCCATGGCGCAGGCCCTGACGCTGCCCGCGGTGGGGGCGGAGAGCGATTTCTTCGCCCTCGGCGGCGACAGCATCAGCGCCATCGTTCTATGCAACGCCTTGCGCGCGGAGGGCTTCTCGCTCAGGCCCCGCGACGTCTTCCTCCACCGCATCCCACGCCGCATGGCCCATGCCATGACGCCGCTGGCCGCTGCTGCGCCCGCGCCAGCCGGGCCGGACCTGCCCGAAATGGTGTCGGCGGTGGAACTGAGGGCGCTGCGCGCCCGCTACGGCGCGGTGGACGCGGTGCTGCCGGTACTGCCGACGCAGAAGGGCATGCTCTTCCACGCCCAGCTCGGCACGCAAGCGGAGAACTACAACGCCTTCACCCGCATCGAGATGGACGGCCCGCTGGACGTGCCGCGCCTGCGGCGCGCCTTCGATGCAGTGATGCGCCGCCATCCCCAGCTCGCCGGAGTGTTCGACACCACGGGCGGCGAGGAGCCGGTGCTGGTGGTGCCGAAGCTGCCGGACGAGGGCGCGCTCTGGCCATGGTCGGAGCACGACATTTCCGCCCTCGAACCCGGCGGGCGCGAAACCGCCCTCGCCCGCCTCGAGGCGGCGGCGGCGGAGCGCAGCCTCGTGGCGCCGGCCTTCCGCCGCCTCGTGCATGCGGAGCTCGTCCGCACGGCGCCGGAGCGCCATGTGCTTCTCATCCTCGTGCACCATCTGATGATCGACGGCTGGTCGACCCCGCTCCTGCTGCGGGATCTCATGGCCGCCTACCGGCAGGATGCGCGGCTGCCGGCTCTCCCCGTCGCCTATGGCGACGTGGTGCGCCGCCTCGCCATGCGCGACCGGACAGCGAGCCGGGCGGTGTGGGCGGAGGCCCTCGCCGGCGCTGTGCCGTGCCGGCTGTTCGAGCACGTGGCCGCCACCGGCACGGTGGAGGAATCCTCGGCGGCCCTGCCGCCGGAACTCACCGACGCCCTCCTCGCCGAAGCGCGCCGGCGCGGCATCACCCTCAACGTGCTCATGCAGGCGGTGTGGGGCGCGGTGCTCGGCGCCATGGCCGGACGCGACGAGGTGATGTTCGGCACTCCCGTCTCCGGCCGCGCGGCGGACGTCCCGGGCATCGATACGCAGGTCGGGCTGTTCCTCAACACCGTGCCGGTGCGCGTACGCCTCTCGCCCGCATCGAGCCTGTGGGATCAGATGGCGGCGATGCAGGCCCGCCACGCCCAGCTCATGGAACACGACGGCCTCGGCCTCGGCGAAATCCAGGAGGTGGCTGGCGCAGGCGCCCTGTTCGACACCCTCCTGGTGGTGGAGAACTATCCCGACAGCGACTATCTCGGCCACGACCTCGCGGGTCTCAGCCTGGGCGAGATCCGCAACCGCGGCTACAGCCATTATCCGCTCGCGCTGCTGGTGCTGCCCGGCCCCCACCTCACTCTGCTGGTGGAGAACCGCGGCGCCGTGGCGGATGCCGGCGTGCTCGCCGCGCGCATCGGCGCCCTGCTGGAAACCCTTGCGCGGCAGCCGGACCTGCCGCTGTACGCGCTGCCCATGGCGACGGCGGCGGACCTCGACCTCGTTGCCGCCGTGAACGCCACGGCGCGGCCGCTGCCGCCTCTCACCCTGCGCGATGTCGTGGTGGCACAGGCGGCCCGGACGCCGGACCATGTGGCGTTGGTTGACGGGGGTCATGCCCTCACCTTCCGCGAAGTGCGCCACCAGGTGCTCCACCTCGCCCGGCAGCTCAGGCGGCAGGGCGTGCGCCCCGGCGACGTGGTGGCGGTGGCGCTGCCGCGCTCTGCCCGTCTCAGCCTCGCGTTGCTCGGCGTGACCGAGGCGGGCGCCGCCTTCATGCCCCTCGACCTCTCCTATCCCGCCGAGCGCCTCGCTTTCATGCTGGAGGATGCGGCGCCCCGCCTCGTCGTCACCGATGCCGCGACGCAGGCTTTGGTCGGCGAAGGCGCGCCGATGCTGCTGTTCGACGCGCTCGCCGATCCGGAAATCGAGGCTGGCGAATACACGCCGAGGGACGGGCTCTCACCCGACCATCCGGCCTATGTGCTCTACACGTCCGGCACCACCGGGCGGCCGAAGGGGGCAGTGGTGTCGCACGGCGCCATCGTCAACCGCATCCTGTGGATGCAGCACCAATATCCGCTCGATGGCTCCGACGTCGTGCTGCAGAAGACGCCGTGCGGCTTCGACGTCTCGGTGTGGGAATTCTTCTGGTCCTACACCGTTGGGGCACGACTCGTGATGGCGCCGCCCGACGCGCACCGCGACCCCGAGGCGCTGGCCGATCTCGTCGCCCGGCACGGCGTCACCACCCTGCACTTCGTGCCGTCGATGCTCGCCATCTTCCTCGGGGCGCTGGCCGACGACCTCACCCGCCGGAACGGATGCCGCAGTCTCGCCACCGTCTTCGCGAGCGGCGAGGCGCTGGCGAGGAGCCTCGCGCGATCCTTCCGCGACCTGCTGCCGGCCGCCGCGCTCCACAATCTCTACGGCCCCACCGAGGCGGCGGTGGACGTGACTTACGCCCCTGCCTGCGGCGTGTGCGCGGAGGGCAGCGGCTCCGTCCCCATCGGCTGCCCCGTCTGGAACACCGGGCTGCGCATCCTCGACCACCAGCTCCGGCCGGTGCCGGTGGGCGGCGCGGGTGAACTCTATCTCTGCGGCGTGCAACTCGCCCACGGCTATCTCAACCGCCCGGGCCTCACCGCCCAGCGCTTCGTGGCCGATCCCTTCGCCAGGGGCCGGCGCATGTACCGCACCGGGGACGTGGCGCGCTTTCTGCCTAATGGCCAAGTGGAATATCTCGGCCGCACCGACCATCAGATCAAGATCCGCGGCCAGCGGGTGGAGCTGGGGGAGATCGAGGCGCAGATGGAGCGCCTGCCCGGCGTCGCCCGGGCGGCGGCGCAAGCGGTGACGTTGGGTGGCGCCATCGCCGGCGCCGATGCCCGCCAGATCGTGGGCTATGTGGTCGGCGTGCCCGGCGTCGCCGTCGCTCCGGACCAGGTGCGCGAGGCGCTCAAGGCCACGCTGCCGGCCCATATGCTGCCGGCGGCGGTGATGGTGCTCGACGCCTTGCCTCTCTCGGCCAACGGCAAGCTCGACCGCAAGGCGCTGCCGGTGCCGCAGAACGCCTCGGCCGACCGAGCCACCAGCCGCCCGCCGGCGGAAGGGCTGGAGAGCCGCCTCGCCGCGATCTTCGCCGACCTCCTCGGTCGCGATCGGGTGGAGGCGGACGAGGACTTCTTCGCCATCGGGGGCCATTCGCTGCTCGCCATGCGTCTTGCCGCCCGTATCCGGCGGGACCTGCAGCGGCAGGTTTCGGTGGGCCAGATCGTGGTGATGCCCACCGTCGCAAAGCTCGCCGAGCATCTCGTGGCCGGCGAGATGGTGGGCGGCATGGCCCGCTCCGGCTTCGACCTCGTGGTTCGGCTGCGGGACGGTCGGGGCGTCCCGCTCATCTGCGTCTATCCCGCCTCCGGCGTCTCCTGGCAGTACAGCGTGCTCTCGCGCTACCTGCGCAGGGACATGCCCATCATCGGGCTGCAGTCGCCGCGGCCGAACGGCCCCATCGCGCTGAGCGCCAGCATGGACGAGGTGTGCGACCGCCAGCTCGCCATCCTGCGCGAGGTGCAGCCCGAGGGCCCCTATTATCTCCTCGGCTATTCGCTCGGCGGCACGGTGGCCTACGGCATGGCGGCGCGGCTGAGGCGCCTGGGCGAGGAGGTGCGCTTCCTCGGCCTTCTCGACACCTACCCCGCCGAGGCCCACGACTGGAGCGACCCGGACGGCGCCGAGGCCCATCTCGGCGCCGAGCGCGAGCAGGAGAAGTTCATCAACGACGCCATGGCCGACGTGATGGACGACGATTTCCGCCGCGAGAAGGAAGAGATGTTCGGCCATATCTTCGAGAATTATGGCGACGCCGTCAGCCTGCTTTCGCAGGCCACGACCGAGCCCTATGGCGGGCACGTCACCCTGTTCGTCGCCGGCAAGTCCATGCTGCCGCAGATCGATCCGGAGGGGGCGTGGAAGCACCGGGTGGGTCGGCTCTCCATCCACCGGCTCGCCCACTGCTCGCACGAGGACATCGTCTCCCCGGCCTCGCTCGAGATCCTCGGCCCGCTGCTCAACGCGCTGATCGAGGACGCCGACGCGACTGAGCAGCGGACCATCCGCGTGCCCGACCAGAAGGCGGGATAGCGCCCCCGCGTCCTCCCTACCCGCGCCAACACCCGACAGGAGGTCGGCATGAAAACTCAGACACGGCCCGAACCCGCTGCCCTCCCACAGACTGCTCCCTCGCGCCCCGCCCCGCCGCGCCACCTCTTCGCGCGGCCGGCGGCCGATCCGGGGCCTGCCGCGCCGGCACCCGGAGAGCGCGGGAGCCTGTTCGCCTTTCAGTCGCGGGGAACCCTTTTGCACGGGCTCGGGACGGCCGCGGCGCTGCCGCGCGGGTCCATCGCGAGCCTCGAAGCGCGGCTTGCCACCTTCTTCCGCGCTGCCGGCATCGAGGCGATGCTCGCCGGCGCCCTGCCGTTTGACCGCTCAGCCGACGACTGCCTGTGGCAGGCGCGGCGCGTGGTCCGCACCGCGCCTCCGAAGCAGGGGATGCCGTGCGCAGCGACGGACGCTGCGTGGCAGCTCTCCCACGCGCCGGACGCCGCGGGCTATGAGGCCGCCGTCCGCCGCGCCCTCGACCTCATGGCGGCCGAGGCGGGGACGGCCGGCGGGCTGGAGAAGATCGTGCTCTCCCGCAGCCTCGTCACCACGGCCGAGCGGGACATCGACGTCGCCGCCCTGTTCCGGCGCCTCGCCGCCGATCCCGCTGCCACCGCCTTCCTCGTGCCGCTGCCGGAGCGTGGCGGCGTCCCGCGTGTCATGGCGGGGGCGACGCCCGAACTGCTCGTCGCCAAGGCCGGGCGCCGTGTCTCCTCCCACCCCCTTGCCGGCTCCGCCCGCCGGCGGGCAGACCTCGCCGAGGACGCGGCCGTCGCCGCCCGCCTCGCCGCTTCCGACAAGGACCGGCAGGAGCATGGCATCGTAGCGGAGTTCATCCTCGACACCCTCGCCCCGTTCTGCCGCCGCCTGTTCCGGCCCCAGGGCATGGCGCTCGCGAGCACGGCCACCATGTGGCATCTCGGCACGCGCATCGAGGGCGAGCTGAAGGATCCCGAAGTCCCCGCCGCCGTTCTCGCCGCCGCGCTGCATCCGACCCCCGCCGTTTGCGGCGTGCCGCGCGAGAAGGCAGCTCGTCACATCGGCTCGCTCGAAGGCTACGCCCGCGATTTCTACGCGGGTGCCGTGGGCTGGTGCGACGGGCGTGGCGACGGCGCCTGGTACGTCACCATACGCTGCGCCGAGATTTCCGGACGGCAGGCGCGGCTCTATGCCGGCGCCGGCATCGTGCCCGGCTCCGATCCCCGGGCCGAGGCGGAGGAGACGGCGGCGAAATACGCCGCGCTCCTCACGGCACTCGGCATTCCGCCGTTGGGGGAGGAACGGTCGTGACGGCCCCGGTGCAGACCTGGCCGGAGGAGTTCGCGGCCCGCTATCGCGCGAAGGGTTACTGGCGAGGCGAGACCTTCCCCGCCGTCCTGCGACGGCAGGCCGAAGCGCGGCCCGATGCGGTGGCCGTTGTGGACGAAGGGCAGCGCTGGACATATGGCGAGCTCCACCGCCGCGCCGAGGCTCATGCGGCGGGGTTCCTCGCCTTGGGCCTCAAGCCGGGCGAGCGGGTGGTGGTGCAGTTCGCCAACGTGGCGGACTTCTTCTCTGTGGTCTTCGGCCTGTTCCGCGCCGGGCTCGTCCCGGTCTATGCCCTGGCGGCGCACCGCCTCGCCGAAGTGGCGCATCTAGCAAGGCGCTCTCAGGCCGCCGCCTACATGGCCGGCGACCATGCCGGCTTCGACTATCGCGCCCTCGCCCGCGCCCTGAAGGCGGAAGCGCCCACCCTGCGCCATGTCGTGATTGGTGGGGATGCGCAGGAGTTCACTGCCCTCGAGGCCTGCGTCGGCGAGGGCGGCCTGCCGGGGGATCCCGACCCATCCGCCGTGGCCTTCCTGCAGATCTCCGGCGGCAGCACGGGATTGCCGAAGCTCATCCCACGCACCCATGACGACTACATCTACAGCTTCCGTGCCAGCAACGGGATCTGCGGGGTGACGCAGGAAACCGTGTATCTCGTGGCCCTGCCGGTCGCGCACAATTTCCCCATGAGCTCGCCCGGGCACATGGGCACCCTTTATGCCGGCGGGCGCGTCGTGCTCGCCCCGGCGCCGAGCCCCGAGGTGGCCTTCCCCCTCATCGCACAGGAGAAGGTGACGCTCACCGGCCTCGTGCCGCCGCTCGCCTTGCTATGGATGCAGGCGGCACCCGGCACGCCGCACGACCTCTCCAGTCTCGCGGTGCTGCAGGTGGGCGGCGCGAAATTCACCCCCGAGGCGGCGCGGCGCGTGCGCCCCACCCTCGGCTGCACGCTGCAGCAGGTGTTCGGCATGGCCGAGGGCCTCGTGAACTACACCCGCCTCGACGATCCCGGCGACATCGTCATCGGCACCCAGGGCCGGCCCATCAGCCCGGACGACGAGGTGCTGGTGGTCGACGACCTCGGCCACCCGGTGCCGGAGGGTACAGCCGGTCACCTTCTGGCGCGGGGGGCCTACACCATCCGGGCCTATCACGACGACCCGTCCGCCAATGCCCGCAGCTTCACTGCGGATGGCTTCTACCGGACCGGCGACATCGTGCGCCGCCTGCCGGGCGGGTATCTGGAGGTGCGGGGGCGGGCCGGCGACCACATCAACCGCGCCGGGGAAAAGATCTCGGCCGAGGAAGTGGAAGACCACCTGATCGCGCATCCCGCAATCTTCGACGCCGCCATCGTCTCAATCCCGGACCCGGCCCTTGGGGAGCGCACATGCGCCTTCGTCATCCCGAGGGTGAAGACGTTGAAGGTGTCGGAGGTCAAGGCGTTCATGCGCCGGCGCGGCATCGCCGAGTTCAAGGTTCCGGACCAGGTGGTGTTCGTCGACGCCTTCGAAACCACTGCCGCCGGCAAGGTGAGCCGCAAGGAGCTGCGCGCCCGCCTGCGCGCCGGCTTTCTCGGCGGCCAGGAGGAGACCGCATCATGACCGCCATCCTTGCCGCCGGACCCGTGGTGGATTCCGCCGCACCGGCCCCCGGCCTGCCCCGCATCGCGCCCTATGCGCTGCCGCAGGCGGCCGACCTGCCCAAGGCGCGCGCCGCCTGGAGGCCGAAGCGCAGCCGGGCGGCGCTGCTGGTGCACGACATGCAGCGCTATTTCGTCCGCCCGTTCGAGCCCGGGGCGTCCCCGCTCGCGCCTGCGGTCGAGAACATCGCGCGGCTGGTGGCGCACTGCCGGGCGGTCGACCTCCCGGTGTTCTACACGGCGCAGGAGGTGCGGCAGGACCGGCGCGACCGCGGCCTTCAGGCGGACCTGTGGGGTCCTGGCATGAGCGACCCACAGGCGCACCAGCCGGTGGTGCCCGAACTCGCGCCGCAGCCCGGCGACGTGGTGCTGGTGAAGCACCGCTACAGTGCCTTCCAGCGCAGCAACCTCGAACCCCTGATGCGGGCACGCGGGCGCGACCAATTGGTGATCTGCGGCATCTATGCCCATATCGGCTGCCTCCTCACGGCCGCCGACGCCTTCATGCGCGACATCGAGCCGTTCTTCGCCGCCGACGCCGTGGCCGACTTCTCCCGCGAGAAGCACGACGCCGCCGGAGCCTACGTCGCCGAGGTGTGCGGAGTGCCCATGCTCACCGGCCAGATCCTGGATGCACTGTGACCCCGTCCGATCGTTCAGGGAGAAAACTGATGCGGGCGTCCGGCCTTGCAGACAGGTTTGTCGTCGTCACCGGGGCAGCCGGCGGCATCGGACGAGCGGTCGTCGAGTCCTTCCTCGACGAAGGCGCACACGTCGTCGCCACCGACCTCGACGTCGGCACATTCCGGCCGTCGGATGTCCTTCACCCTCTCGCCCTCGACGTGACCGATGCCGGCGCCGTGGAGGCCGTGATCGACACCGTCGAAGCGACGCTGGGTCCGATCCATGCTGGTGTCAGCGTCGCGGGCATGCTCGCGACCGGACTCGTGTCCGAAACGCGCGACGAGGACTGGCACCGGATGTTCGCGGTGAACACGCACGGCGTCTTCCATTTCGGCCGCGCGCTGGCGCGGCGCATGGTCAAGCGCCGGGGCGGGAGCATCGTCGTGGTGAGCTCCAACGCCGCCGGCGTGCCGCGCCACGCCATGGCTGCTTATGCCTCATCGAAGGCGGCAGCCACCATGTTCACCCGCTGCCTCGGCCTTGAACTCGCAGGGCACGGCATTCGCTGCAACGTCGTCGCGCCCGGATCGACGCTCACCCCGATGCAGACGGGCATGTGGGCGGACGAGCGGGGCGCCGCCGCCGTGATCGCGGGCTCGCCCGCCACCTTCAAGGCCGGCATTCCGCTGGGCAAGCTTGCGACCTCTCAGGACGTGGCGGATGCCGTGGTGTTTCTCGCGTCCGACCGCGCCGCGCACATCACCATGACGGACCTTTATGTGGATGGCGGTGCCACGCTGCGCGGCTGAGCGAACCGTGTGCGCGCGTCGCACCCCTGGCGCCGGCATCGGCCCGCCGCGCTGGGCATCGTCCCGCGACGCGGGCGATCCCGGACCCATTGGCGCGGGCGAAGTCCAGGTCTGGCTGATCGACCTCGATGCCGTCACCGACGTCGCCCTTGGCCAGGATCTTGCGATCCTCGGGCCGCAGGAGCGAGGCCGGGCGGCGGCGTTCGCGACGCCGACCCTGCGGGCGCGCCATGTCGCGGCGCATGGGGCCCTCCGGCGCATCCTGTCCGTCCATCTCGGCGTTCCGGCGGCGACGCTCGCCTTTTGCACCAGCGCCTGGGGGCGCCCTTTCCTGAGCGATACGTCACGGCCTTTCGATTTCAGCCTGTCTCACAGCGGCCGGCTCGCCGTCCTCGCGGTTTCGGCCGGCGTGCGGGTGGGTGTCGATCTGGAGCGCTTGTGTCCCGATCCGCCCTATGAGATCGCCGCCGCTGCGTTCAGCGCGGCCGAGCGGACGCTGCTGGCTCGGCTCGCGCAGGACGAGCGGGCGGCTGCCTTCTACGCGCTCTGGACGCGGAAGGAGGCACTCGCCAAAGGCATCGGGTGCGGGCTGGACATGGACCTGACCGGCCTCGACGTCTCACCCGGCCTGCGCCTCTCCGGCCGGCCGGCACCTGGCCGCCCGCGCCCGCGCTGGTCCGGTGGTTCCTCGGGCGAGGGGAGTTGGCGGTTCCATGCCATGCCGGACATTCCCGGCTTCGCCGCCGCCCTCGCCTTGGGAGGGCGGGCGCGACACGTCATCTGCCGGCTCTACGATCGGAGCCTTATCGCCGCTTGAACTTGGGAGGGACGCCGTAGACCTTCTTGAACGCCACGGTGAAATTGGAGGGATCGGCGTATCCGGCCGCATAGGCCGCCTGGGCGATGGAGACCCCCTCCCGCTCAAGGGCGGCGCACGCCTGCGCCAGCCGCTCGCGCCGAATGAACTCGAACACCGTCATCTGGAAGTGCTCCTTGAAGTGACGCTGCACGGAGGACACGCTCGCTCCCACCTCGGCGGCGATCTCCTCGATGGTCAGGCTCTTGTCGAGATTGCCGAGCACATAATCGCGCACGCGCTCGCTGCGGCGGCGACTCGCGAGCTGGGGGCGGGGCCGCTCCTCCTCCGCCCACTCGTCCATCGCGACGCAGGCGAGGCACATGATGTCGAGCGCCCGGGAATTGCGGTAGAGCGTGCGCACCTCGCCGTCCATCGACGGCGGTGGCTTGAGGATTTGCTCCGAGAGTTGGCGGATCTGCCCGCTCACCGGAAAGCTGAGCTGCGCAAGATGAGTGGCGAGGAAGTCGCGCAGTGCGGAGCTTCCGTTGTCGCGCGTGTGCATCAGCCATTCCATCCACGGATGAGGCGCGGAAATCATCACTTTGCGCAGCGGGACGGTGCTGTCGTTCACGAAACGCAGCCGGGAAAAGCGCGCGACATTGAGCATGAAGACGACAGCGCGGTCTTCCGTTCCCGATCCGGCATCGATCCGGACGGGACAGTCGTCGATGACGAAGTGCTGCGACCCTTGGAGCAGCACCATGACGAGGAATTTCGGCCAAATCTCGTAGACCGTCGTATCCGGTGCGCAGTTCGGTTCACCATCGACGGTGCCGACAAACAAATGCTGCGGGATCTTCATATCACAAGATCCCATTTTAGAATTCCTAAGATTCTAAACGACATTCCCGCACCCAGATGCGCCGTTTGCACGGAACTCTTTGCTTTCCGCGCAGGGACCTCTAGCGTCGACGCCCGAAATACTAAATCTTATACATGACGAGCCTCGTCAAGGTTTCTCGCCCGATGAGGCGTGCGCGACACATTTCAGGGGCATCGTCCATGGCGTTTCAGTCTCTCTCCTCATTGCGCTTCAGCTCCGCGCTTCACGCGGGACTGCTTGGCGCAGTCAGTCTGCTCGCCGTGGACACCGCGCTGGGCCAAGAGGCGTCGACCGACGGCGTATTGCTGGAAAGCGTGACTGTCGAAGGGACGCAGGAGCGCGGCGACGGCCCCGTCCAAGGCTACGTGGCACGTCAGAGCCAGGCCGGCACCAAGACCGACACGCCCATTGCCGAGACGCCGCAATCCATTTCCGTGGTGCCGCGACAGCAGATGGAGGACCAGCAGGTCGAATCCGTCGCCGAGGCGCTGCGCTACACGCCCGGCGTGTTTTCGGAGTATCGCGGCGCCTCGAACGTGCGCGACGAGGTGTTCGTGCGCGGCTTCTCCTATATCCCGCGCTATCTCGACGGCATGCTGGTGGGGGGCGACGCCGACTATTCCAAGATCTACCCCTATCTCCTGGAACGGGTGGAGCTGCTCGCCGGACCCTCTTCCGTGCTTTACGGCCAGGTCAACCCGGGCGGCATCATCAACATGGTGAGCAAGAAGCCCACCTTCACGCCCCTGCGCGAGGTGGAGTTCACCATCGGCAGCAACAACCTGTTCCAGGGCTCGTTCGACTATGCCGACCGCATCGTCGGCAGCGACACCATGGCGTTCCGCATCGTCGGCACGGGGCTTTCCACCAATCTGCAGGAAGACTTCACCAAGCAGCAGGGTTTTGCCGTCGCTCCCTCATTCACCTGGAGGCCGAACGACAACACCACCTTCACGATCCTGTCCGGTTTCGAATACGAGCCGGACTTCGGCTTCCGCAACTTCCTGGATGCCGCCGGGACGGTTTCGCCCATCGCCGGATACGGATACGTCCCGCGCACCTTCTTCGTTTCGGACCCGAACTTTGAGACCGAGGAGCGCACGCAGGCCTGGATCGGCTACGAATTCGAGCACAAGGCGAACGACGCCCTGACCGTGCGCCAGAAGCTGCGCTACTTCTGGGTGGACTATGAACAGAAGACTCTGGTGTGGGGCTGGACCAGCGCTGACCCCGATACCGGCGCCAACACCGTCGTGCACCGCACCGCCTCGGGCGGCGCCGATACCTGGGGCACCTTCACCAACGACAACCAGGTCGAGTTGAAGCTCGCCACCGGCCCGGTAGAGCACACCATTCTCACCGGCCTCGACTATCGCCATCGGGCTCGCGACTACAATTGGGGCTACGATTCAAACGTGCCCACCATCAGCCTCACCAACCCCATTTACGGCTATAATTTCGCCGGGGTGGTGCTCGACCCCAGCTCGGAACAGAAACTCGATGCGAGCCAACTTGGTGCCTATCTCCAGGACCAGGTGAAGATCGGTGACCTCCACCTCACCGGTGGCATCCGACAGGACTGGGCGGACACCTCCATCACCGAATACGTGACGCCGAGTTCCCTCGGCTACAAAGATTCCGCCTTCACCTATCGCGTCGGCGCGCTGTACACGTTCGCCAACGGCATCGCGCCCTATGCCAGCTACTCGACCTCGTTCGAGCCGGCCATCTATGCCCCGCCGGCGGGCGAGGCCCCGTTCACGCCCACCACCGCCGAGCAGTTCGAGGTGGGCGTGAAATATGCCCCGGAAGGCACCCGAACCCTGCTCACCGCCGCCTTCTACGACATCTGGCAGCAGGGCGTGGTGCAGAGAGTCTACGATCCCAACATCGGCGCCTACGTCTATGCGCAGATCGGCGAGGTCCATAATAGCGGCTTTGAGTTCTCCGCCCGCTCCGAGATCAACAAGAACATTTCTGTCATCGCGAGCTATTCATACATCGACTCGACGATCACCGAGACCGGCGTCACTGAAGAGCTGGGAAAGACGCCTGCGCGCATTCCCCAGAACATGGCGTCCCTCTGGGCGACGTATTTCATCGATGAGGGCCGATTCAGGGGCCTCACCCTCGGCGGCGGCGTACGATATATTGGAGAGAGCTGGGGCAACAATGCCAATACGTTCGAGGTCTCGTCCTATACTCTCTTCGACGCCATGTTGAAATACGATCTCGGCGCGCTGGACAGCCGCCTCAAGGGGGCTGCGCTACAGCTGAACGCCAAGAATATCGGCGATCTCACCTATGTCGCGTCTTGCCAGAACGCCTATGCTTGCTTCTATGGGGAGGGCCGGTCCGTGACCGCGTCGCTGAAATATACGTGGTGAGACCGCCCGTCGTGGCGCTTCTCCTCGCCGCGGTGCTGGTGACTGCCCCGGCACACGCGGCGCCGCCTGCCTCGCTGCGCCTCGACGCGGGCGTGGCGGAGCCGGTTGACGGGCTCGCAGCCGGAGCGCGCGCGGCCTTCGATCTCGCGGCGGCGACCGGGGACTATGTCCGCGGTGAGATTGCCGTGACGGCCGGGCGCTTCGACCTGGACCTCGTCGGACCCGGCGGCCACCATGTGCGGCGCCTCGCGAGCGACCTCGACGCGCCGGGTGGCTTCCAGTTCATCGTGGCCGAGGCCCCGGTCCGCCTCGTCGTCACCGCGCGCACGGGCGGCGGCGGCGCGACACTCTCCGTCGCCGCCAAGGTCGCACCCGCCGCGCAGAAGGCGCCGACAGCCCAGTTTGTGAGCCCCGCCATCGCCGCCCTCGCCACGCATGTCGCCGCAGGCGGCAGCACCGACGCCTTCTGGCAGGAGCGGGCACGGCAGGGAACGCCCCTCGTCGAGCCTGGACCGCCCGGCATGGCCGTGGTCACCTTCGTCGCCCGCGGTGCGCGGCGCAACGTGCGCCTGCTCGGTGCACCCTCGGGTGACCATGAGTGGATGGACCGGCTGGGCGAGAGCGACACCTGGTTCAGGAGCTTCCTCGTCCCTGAGGACACGCGCCTCTCCTACAAGCTCGCCCCCGACGTGCCGGACCTGCCCGGGACACCCCGCGAGCAGCGAATGGCGATCCTTGCGACGGCTCAGGCCGATCCACTCAACCCTGCGCCCTGGCCCACCCTCGCCCCGGACCCCTTCAACCAGGAGTCGACGCTGGAACTGCCCCGTGCGCCGGCGCAGCCGGGCCTCGACGACCGCGGCGCGCCCAAGGGCACCCTGGCGGAATTCCGCCTCCGCAGCGCCCGCCTCGGCAACGCCCGCACCATTACCCTCTACACCCCGGCCGGGTTCGATCCCGCCGACCAGCGCAACGTGCTTCTGCTGGTTTTTGACGCCCGTGCCTATCTCACCAAGGTGCCCACCCCCACCATCCTCGACAACCTGATCGCGAACCGGCGGCTGCCGCCCATGATTGCGGCCTTCATATCCGAGGTCGATCCGCGGACGCGCGCCCACGAACTGCCGGGCAATCCTGCTTTCGCGGATTTCATGGCGGAGCAGGTCCTGCCCCTCGTCGGCGAGAAGACCGGCACCCGTATCCCGGCTTCGCGCACCATCCTCGCGGGCTCCAGCTTCGGCGGGCTTGCCGCCGCGACCATCGCGCTTCGGCATCCCGACCGTTTCGGCAATGCTATCGCGCTGTCGGGCTCCTTCTGGTGGCATCCCGACGATGCCCCCGCCGATGCGCCGGAGCACGTGGCGGACCTCGTGGCGCGCAGCCCACGCAAGGCCGTGAGGTTCCACCTCACGGCCGGCATGTTCGAGGCGGGCCATACGGGCACAGCCGGAATACTCGACACCTCGCGCCACTTGCGTGATGTGCTGCGGGCGAAGGACTATGATGTGAGTTACCGCGAATATGCCGGAGGGCACGATTATCTCGTCTGGCGCGGCGCCCTGGCCGACGCCCTCCTCGCCCTGGTGCCGCGCCTTTGAGGGTCTCCGCCAGGTCCCGCCGGCCGCGCCTGCGGGGACGCGCCGTCCGCCGGGACGTGCTGGTGCCGGCGCGCTGCCAGATCCCGCCGGCACCAGCACTCCTATTCGTGCTCCCGCTCCGCGGTCAGGCGCGCGGATGCCCGACGACGACACCCGCGCCCAGCACGCCGGTCAGGAGATCGTCGATCTCGTTGGGCTGACGCAGCCGGACGACGGTGGTCGTCTTGCTCATCGCGTGTCATTCCAACGACCCCGGATGCTGACGCCTGGGTCCGTTGAAGTTGGCAGATTTTCGTCCTTGAAATCAATGGTTTCACGAAAATCTGCCATCGGAGCCAACGGTCGGCTGCCGCCGCCGTGGGTATCACGCTCCCTTTGGAAGGATTGGGCAGGCTGGTTACCCGCCCCGATACGGCCGCCGTCATCACCCAGCCCCGCCAGAACTCAAATCTTAACCTGCGGCCTCAGGGGGTCATCGCCGGACGCCGAGTTACCGTTATGCGCGGTCTCTTGACGCGCGCGCAGTTTCGGCGCTCTTTGGCCCGTCATTGACGGCAACGTTTATGGGGTGAGGGGCAGGGCATGATTTGGTTGCTTGTAGGTGTGGCCTTGGGTTTTGTTTTGCCTTTGCTGGTGATTCCCAGCACGCTTAAGAATATCTACAAGGAACGCGGGCAGGCCGCGGCCATCAGGGTGTGGTTGCTCGCTTCGGCCCTCGCCGTCCCCGGCATGTTGCTGTTCGTCTGGGTGGTCGCGCTGTTTTTCATGGGGTGACCGCACGCGAACCGCCCCGGGTTTGCCGGACGCTGTTCACTTCGGCCGGCCGCTAGCCGGCTTGGTACAACGCGACGCGTCCCCACGCGGGCCTTGGCCGGCGGACGCCGGATCAGGCCATCTCACCACCCGCCGCTTCTCGCGCCGGCGTGACCAAGGCGCAAGCCCACTTGGCGGGTCACACCACGCTGTTCAAATCAGCGGGGCGGCCTTTGTTCAGCTTTGATGCGCCGGTTCATATGCCGCTACGGCACGCGTGGTCTTGATCCGTTGTTGCCGCGCCATCCAACAGCGGGAGCCCGATCGCCCATCATCAGATTCCGGCATGGCTTTCAGCCCGGCGTCGGGCGGCGCAGGGCGCCTTCAACGACCACGTGAGGGGCGCCATCAGGTGACGGCGTAACGCGGGCCGCCACGCCCCATACCGCCGCGAGAATCTCCGGGGTCAGTGCCTCGACAGGGGTGCCGACCGCAGCGACTCGGCCGTGGTCGAGCACCACCACCCGGTCGGCCCAGCGCGCCGCCAGATTGAGGTCGTGCAGCACGACGATCACGCTGCGGCCCTCGCTGGCCAGCGCCCGCACCGCCGCCATCACGGTGACCTGGTGGCGCAGGTCGAGTGCGCTGGTCGGCTCGTCGAGCAGGAGCAGTTGCGGCTCGCGCACCAGTGCCTGGGCGAGGCTCACCATCTGGCGTTGGCCGCCCGACAGGCGGTCGAGCATTTCGAGCGCCAAGTCGGCGATGCCGAGCCGATCGAGCACCGCGAGCGCCCGGCGGGCCGGGTCGCCGGCAAGTCCCTCGGGCGGGGACGCCTCGAAGGCGGCGACAACCGATTCGAGCACGCTCAGCGCCACTCCTTGGGGCAGCGCTTGCGGCATGAAGCCGACGAGCGCGGCACGCGCCGCGAGCGGCAGCCGCATCAGGTCCTCGCCATCGAGCCGCACCGTGCCGTGCGCCCGCACCAGGCCGGCGAGCGCGGCCAGGAGCGTCGACTTGCCGGCCGCATTGGGGCCGATCAGCGCCGTGACGGTGCCGGCCGCAATCGCCGGCAGGGTGAGGTTCTCGATCACCGGCCGGCGCGGATAGCCGGCCGACAAATCCGCGACGATGAGCGTGCCGTTTCGCATCATCCACCTCGGCGGGTCAGCACGAGGGTGAGGAAGATCGGCACCCCGATCAGCGAGGTGATCAGGCCGATCGGCAGCACGATGCCGGACACCGCGGTCTTGCTGGCACAGGAGGCAAGCGACATCAGCACCGCGCCGGCAAGCGCACTGGCCGGCAGGAAGAAGCGGTGGTCCTCGCCGATCAACAGGCGGGCGATGTGCGGGCCGACCAGCCCGACGAAGGCGATGACGCCGACATAGGCGACCGCAGCGCCGGTGAGCAGGCTGAGGCGAACCAGCGAGAGCAGCCGCAGCCGGGCGACATTGATGCCGAGGCTCTTGGCGCGCTCGGGACCGAGGCGGAGCGCGGTGAGGGGCCACGCCGCGGCGAGCGAGAACGGTGCGACCATCGCCAGCACGCCGGCCAGGATCATGACCTTCTCGGACGTCGCGCGGGACAGGCTGCCCATGGTCCAGAACACGAGCTGCTGCAGCGCCTGCTCGCTGGCGACGAACTGGGTGAGCGCCACCAGGGCGTTGAAGGTGAAGAACAGGGCGATGCCGAACAGCACCAGCGTGTCGCCGCTGCGGCGCAGACGTCCGAGCACCTGGAGCAGCAGCGCCGAGCCCAGCGCACAGACGAACGCGTTGAGCGGCACCGTCCAGGTCGCCGGCACGCCGGGCAAACCGAGGCCGAGCACGATGGCGAGCGCCGCCCCGAAGGTCGCGGCCGCCGACATGCCGAGCGTGAACGGGCTGGCCATCGGATTGTTCAGCACGGTCTGCATCTCGGCGCCGGCGAGTGCAAGTGCCGCGCCGACCAGCAGCGCCATCACCGCCTGGGGCAGCCGCACCTCGAACACGATGACGCGGGCCGTGCGGGCGAGCTCGTCGGGGAACATCAGGCCGTGCAGCACCTGGGCGGGCGCGAGCGCCGACGGCCCGGTGACGAGATCGAGCGCAAAGGCGGCGAGCGCCGCGGCCGCGAGCGCCGCCAGCACCAGCACGCGCCGACGTACGCGCTGCCGGTGCCCGGCAAGCGCCGACGCGGCGACCGCCGAGAGCTCGCCGGTGCCCGCCATGGTCATGCGCTTGCCCAGAAGGTGCCAAGGAACGGCACCGGCAGGAACCGCGTGTTGATCTCGCGCAGGCTGGCATCGGGATCGACGTCGCCGAACAGCGTTGGATGGAACCACTTGGCCAGCACCTCCACGGCCAGGGTGTTCAGCGCCATGTTGCCGAGCAGGTGCCACAGGCCATGGACGCGGCCATGCTTCACAGCGTTGATCTCGGCGATGCCGGGGCGCCGCGCCAGCGCGGCGAGCAGCGCCCGCGTCTGCGCGGCGTCGACGCCCGGGCCGATCACCAGCCCACCGGTGCCCGCCAGGTGGGTGCCGCCGGTCGCGACATAGACCTCGGGATCGCGCTCCAGCACGTATTCGAGACTGACCGGACCGATCGGCTGCTTCAGCACGTCGGCCGCGATATTGTGGCCGCCGGCAGCGGCGATGAACGCGCCCAGGGTGGCGCGGCCTGGCGAATTGCAGCAGTCCTGAAAGCCAGCGTGGGCGTGCATCAGCACGGTCGGAATCGGCGGCGTCGCCTCCGCGAGGCGGGTGCGCACCCGCTCCAGGCGGCTCCGGCAGAACGCCACATAGGCATCGGCCTGCGCCTCGCGGCCGAGCAGCCGGCCGAGCAGGGCCATGCTCGGCAGCGTGTTCTTGAGCGGATCAGTCATGAAATCGAGGAACACCACCGGGACGCCGGCCGCCTCGAACCGGTCGATGGTCTCCTGCGACCGC
Source organism: Blastochloris viridis (assembly GCF_001402875.1). Classification (NCBI taxonomy): domain Bacteria; kingdom Pseudomonadati; phylum Pseudomonadota; class Alphaproteobacteria; order Hyphomicrobiales; family Blastochloridaceae; genus Blastochloris; species Blastochloris viridis. The sequence continues at coordinate 3,517,260 of NZ_CP012946.1, forward strand.
GCCGACGGGCCGTAGCCGCCGCTGAAGATGGCGAGGTCGGGCTCGCTGGCGAGCGCCTGTTCGACCGAGAAGCTCTCGGCCGTGCCGTGGCCGATGATCGGAACCGCGTCGATGGCCGGGAATTTGTCGCGATAAAGGCCGTAGGTCACCGTGTCCTGGCGCTTCAGATCGGCCGGCCAGCCGGCGAGCAGCGACACCGGGTCGGGATGCACCAGCGCCATGGCGAGGAGATGACGGCCCTCTCCAAGCACGATCCGGCGGACCGGGCGCGGCACGGCCACGGTGCGCCCGGCAACGTCGGTCACCGTGATCATGTCGGCCGCAACGGCGCGGACGCACGGCCCGCAGGCACAGGCCGCGAGAGCGGAGGCGACGAAGGCGCGGCGGTCGATGCTCATGTCAGCGCGGTCCTCGCTCGTCCCGCAACGGCCGGCCCAGCGCCAGCGTGACGGCGCGCGAGATCGCGGCCGGCAGCACCGAGACGTGGTCCTCGTCGGGGAATTCGACGAAATGGGTGCGAAGGCCGCGGGCGGCGAGCGGCGTCAGCCGAGCAGCGAGTTCGCGGGCGTTGCCGACCATCCGGTTGCCACGTTTCCAGGCGGTTCGCCCGGCCAAGTCAGCGCCGGCGATCTCGACCGTCGTCGGCTCCTGCTCACAGCCGCCGATGGTGATCAGCAGGTCGATGTCGAGCGGCGTTGCGGCCGCCGCGAAGCCCTGCGCGTACGCCAGCACGGCGCCGTCGTTGAACCAGATCGACGGGCTCGCCGCCGCGTAGGTCCGAAACAGGGCCGGGCGGGTGAACAGGGCATACAACGTGCACAGGCCGCCGAACGAGTGGCCGAACAGCGCCCGCCGGGCCGGATCGAGCGGCAGCTCGCGGCCGATCGCCGGCAACACCTCGTCGGCGACGAAATCCAGGAACGTGTCGGCGCCGCCGGTCGGCGGCCAGGCGGTGCCGTCCGGCCGCGGCGGCATCCGCGCCACCTTGCCCGGCGGTGTGTAGTCGAGCGTCCGTCCCGCCATGTCGAACGGCTCGTCGGTGGGGTAGCCGATGCCGATCACCACCGCGGGCGCGACACCGCTCACGCCGGGGCGAAGGGAGCGCAGCCGCACCGCCTCCGCCAGAGTGGCGAAGGCGGCGTTGGCGTCGAGCATCACGATCGCCGGATAGCCGGCGGCCGGCGGCGGCACCGCCGGCACCGCGACGAAGACGCGGTAGTCGCGCCCCTGGCGCGATCGCATCGGCCGCAGCCACGTGCCGGGCAGATCGACGCGGCGGCAAGCCGCGAACGGGACACGTTGAGTCATGGCCACGCTGCTTTGCGACGATCGAAGTTGGAGCAACGGTTCCATCCGTTTCACCAGCGATAAGTCAGCTTGCCCATGACGACGCGGCCGCTGCCATAGAAGCACTGTGTCGCTGACGCGCAGGCCGAGACATATTGCTTGTCGGCCACGTTGGCGATGTTGACCGCGGCCTTCCAGCCCTTGAGGTCCGGGGACATCTCGGCGAAGTCGTAGTGAACTCCGAGATCGAACAGCGTGTAGGCGGGCACCACCATGGCGTCGCTGTTGATGGCGTCGCCGTAGGACTGGCCGACATAGCGCACGCCGCCGCCGAAGCCGAGACCGCGCATCGGCCCGGCCTGCAGCGTGTAGTCGACCCACAGCGAGGCGGTATGGTCGGGAACGCCGATCGGCACCTTGCCCTCGATCGGGATGCCGCTGGTCACCACCGGACTCTTGGCGACACGGATGTCGGTGTACGAATAGGCGGCGATGACGTCGAGGCCCTGAAGCGGCGTCATCTTGGTGCTAACCTCGACGCCGCGCGAATTGACCTCGCCGAGCTGCATCTGACAGTAGATGCCGGCAGCGGAGCAGAGCGGATAGATTGAACTCCTGTGCGAGGAATCAGAGGTGAGCACGTTCTGCTGGGTGATGTCGAACAACGACACCATCACCATGCCGGGGAACCAGTGCGGCTCGTACTTGAGGCCGATCTCGTACTGTTCGCCCGTGGTGGGCACGAACGGCGAGCCGGTGTAGTCGGTCCCGAGCGTCGGCTCGAACGAGGTCGAGTAGCTCGCATAGGGCGCAAGGCCGTTCTCGAATAGATAGGTCGCGCCGGCGCGCCAGGTGGTCGCCTGGTCGGAGGGCTCGGCGTGGTTGCTCACCGCGCCGGTGACCTGCGAGTCGGCCTTGGCCCAGTCGTGCCGCACGCCGAGCAGAAACGCCCAGTTTTCAAGACGCATCTGATCCTGGGTGTAGAGCCCGAGCTGAGTGCGGCTCTGGTCGGTCCGGCTGGTGAGCGCAGGCTCAACGATCGGGGTGTAGACCGGATTCAGATAGTTGATATAGGTCGCTGCGCCGGTGCCATAGACCGCATCCGCCGAGGACCATTGGTAGTCGAGGCCGGCCAGCACGGTGTGGCGTAGCGGACCGGTGTCGAACTTGGCCTGGGCGTGGGTGTCGACCGCCGCAGCGTCGAACGACTCGATGTAGTGGGTGCTGGTGCGGGCGAGACAGAGATTGGCCGTCGTTCCCGCCCCACAGGTGCTGCCGGTCGCAAAGCCGGTCGCCGGCAGCGCCTTGAAGTCCGAGTCGACGTGAATGTAGCGAAGATTCTGACGCACGGTCCAGACGTCGTTGAAACTGTGCTCGAACTCGTAGCCGATCGCCGACTGCTCACGGTCGTGCCCGTTGTAGAACGGGTTGCCCGAGAAGAAGCTGCGCGGGATCTGTCCGTTGGGGTTGGCCTGCAGGGTCCCGAGCGCCGGCAGCCAGTTCTGCTGGAAGCTATTCGGGTCGTGGTCGTAGCTGGCGTAGAGGGTCAGCGTGGTGTCCGCGTTGGGCCGCCACGTGAACGACGGCGCGATCAGACGACGCTCGCTCTCGGTATAGTTCACGTCGGTATCGGCGTTCCGGCCAAGGCCGATAATGCGATAGAGCAACTTGCCGTCGGAATCGACCGGGCCGCCGACGTCGAAGCCGAACTGGAGAAGCTTGGGATCGCCGATCCCGACCATTATTTCCCGGAATGGCACCTCGGTCGGCCGCTTGCTGATCAGGTTGACCATGCCGCCGAGATTGTTCTGCCCGTACAGCACCGAGGCCGGACCGCGCAGCACCTCCACGCGCTCGAGCAGATAGGGATCGATCGAGGGCATGGCGTAGGAAACGCCGCGCGGCAGCCGCAACCCGTCCCAAAAGTGGAGATAGTTCGCGTTGGCCCCGAAGCCGCCGAAGCCGCGGATGAAGACGTTGTCGAAGCGGTCGCCGACCCGGGTCTCCGAGACGACGCCCGGTTCGTAGCGGAGCGCCTCGGCCACGCTCTTGGCCCCCTGGGCCTCCATCTGCTGGCGGGTCACCACGGTGATCGACTGCGGCGTCTCGATCAGCGCGGCGTCGGTCTTGGTGCCGCTGATGCTTCGCTCGGCCACGATGCCGTTGGCCGGGCCGCGCGCACCGGTGCCAGCGCCCCCGCCATTTGCCGCACCACCATCATTGCCGGCGTCCTCGTCGCCGCGCTGACCCTCGACGGTGATGGGGGCAAGCTCGGTGCTCTGGGCCCGTGCGGTTGCGATCACGACGCCGGACAGCATCGTTCCTGCTAGCAAAACCGCGGCAAACCGTACGGACTTGTTGAAGTCGGCCTCCACGCGCATCCTCTGTCCCCATCGACGCCCCAACCCGTCATGGGGTCGTCGGCCCCACGGCGGTGGGAAGGAATAACCGAGCGATGCCGGGAAAGACCATTTGCTGTAGCATGTAATGTGTTTGCGGGATCATCAAATAACGATAACGGAGTTCCTGTGGACCTCAATTCGATCCGATCAAATTTAGAGCGCTTCAAAACATCTGAAAAATTCGGCCGTACATTTGAGTAATTACAATAAACGTATACGTGGCGGATATTGACGAGTGTCGACCTACCCCTTACTTCTACATTTATGTTCATTCGAACGGCACGCTCATGACGAGCAGACGTCTGCCGGCGCACGTGGTGCGGCACGGCGATTTGAAGGCGTTCGCGGCCGGCCATGAGTTCCGTGTTGTCGCGCCGTCTCTCGACGATCATGCGGTGTTGCTGCGCGGTGAGTTTCGGCGCGAGCGGTTGCGCTCCGGGCTGATCCTGCACACCGCCGACACCACCGATCTGTACGATCTCGAAACTTGCTCGGTGCAGGAGGCGGGCCTGACGCTGTCGCTATTTCTTGATGGGGGCGTAACGATTTGGCAGGGCGACCGGGCTTTCCAGATGGGTCGCACCACTGGCGATCACGGAGCGATTGAGGCGGTCATGATCTCACGCGCCCAGCGTGAAACGTTCAGGCGCCAGTCGATGCGCGGCACTCACGTCCGCAAGGTCAACATCACGGTGCTGCCGCACTGGCTGGAGGAAAGCGGACTGGACGCGGTCGCCGATCATCGCCACGCCCACGCCTTCAGCCGCACCCATCTCGCCGCGGTGCGCTGGCGCTCGTCCCCGCGACTGCTTTCGCTCGCCGAACAAATGCTGGCCCCGCCAGCATTCGCACCGATGCTGCGCAAGCTCTATTGCGAGAGCCGGGCCATCGATCTCATCACCGAGGCGTTGCAGGTCGTCGCTCAATCGGATCAGGAGACAGACACACCGTTACGGCCACGCGACCTTCAGCGCGTGCGCGCGGTGCGCGACTTCATCGAGGCACACTTGGACGATGCGGTGACGCTTGCCGCGCTCGCCCGCCACGCTGGCATGAGTGTCAGTTCGCTGCAGCGTGTTTTCCGCGCTGCCCAAGGAACGACGGTGGTCGACTACGTGCGCAGTCGCAAGCTCAGGCGGGCGCGCGAGGCGCTGGAGCGGGACGGCCTTTCGGTGAACGAGGTGGCGTTCCTGGCTGGTTACGCGAGCCCGGCCAATTTCGCGACGGCGTTCAAGCGGGCCTTCGGTGTCCCGCCTCGGAATTTCCGCGCCCGCGTGTAGCCACCGCTTCGTGTTCATCGCGGAAGAGACCGTCAACGGCACCCGATCTCCCTCACCATCGGCCCGAACGGCGTCGCGACGGGGCGCTTCTCAACCTGGGTGAAACCGGCCTCGCGCATCACAGTCACGATGCGGCCACGGCTGATCCAATCTTCAAGATAGCCGACGAGATCGCTGCCGGCGCTGGCGAGATTGATCGTCGCAGACATCCCGAGTCTGCGTTGGTTTCGCCAAGCCAGCTTGGCTGTTCACAGGCGGAACGCCGCTCCGCAGACCTGTCCAGATTTCCGGAGCCATCTCGCCGCTCCCGCGGTCACAGCAACCCTCACGCTCCAACGAATGTCGATCGGTCCCAATCAGCCGGATTTCGGATCATTTCGGCCGACAAGCGCCCGGCCCGGCGGCGTTTCAGTCCGGTTCCGGCCGGCGACGGAGCCGCTTGGTCGTGCCCGATTTCGCCTTGGTCTCCAGCCGCCGCTTGACCGCGCCCGCGCTCGGCCGGGTCGGCCGCCGGCGCTTGGGCTCCACCGTGGCACGGCGGATCAGGTCGAGCAGGCGCTCGAGCGCGTCGGTGCGGTTGGCGTCCTGGGTGCGGAACCGCTGGGCGGTCAGCACCACCACGCCGTCCTTGGTGGCGCGCCGCCCGGCGAGCTTGAGCAGGCGGGTGATCACCGGCGCCGGCAACGAGGGCGAGCGCAGCGCGTCGAACCGCAGCTCGACCGCGGTCGCGACCTTGTTGACGTTCTGACCACCCGGCCCGGCCGCGCGCACGAAGCTCTCTTCGATCTCGCGTGGGTCGAGTTCAAGGCTGGCGGTGACGCGGATCATCCCAGCTCCGTTGCAAACCGCAAAACCGCCCGCGGCGGTTTCAGCCGAGGAACGGGTTGCTCGCGCGCTCCTCGCCGATGGTGGTCGCCGGGCCATGGCCGGGCAGGCACACCAGATCGTCACCGAGCGCGAACAGCTTGGTCTTGATCCCGCTGATCAGCGCCGCGTGGTCGCCGTAAGGGAAATCGGTGCGGCCGACCGAGCCGCGGAACAGGATGTCGCCGACCAGTGCGAAGCGGTCCTCGGCGTCGATCAGCGCGACCGAACCGGGGCTGTGCCCGGGAATGTGCAGCACGTCGAACGCCAGCTCGCCAACGGTGACGCGGTCGCCCTCGCTCAGCCAGCGGTCGGGCGTCACCGGCCGGGCGCCGGTGAGGCCGAACAGGCTGGCCTGGGTGGCGATGCCGTCGAGCAGAAACTGGTCGTCCTGGTGCGGTCCCTCGACCGGCACCCCGAGCGCCTCCGCCAGCTCGGCGGCGCCGCCGGCGTGGTCGATATGGCCATGGGTGAGCACGATGCGCTCGACCGTGACCTTGAGTTCCGCCAGCGCCTCGGCAATGGCATCGAGGTCGCCGCCGGGATCGACCACCGCGGCACGGCCGGTGGCCGTGCACATCACGATCGAGCAGTTCTGCTGGAATGCAGTGACCGGAACCACCGCGACCTTGAGCGCGGGCTTCGTGTCGGAGCGTGTCATCGGGCCGCCTTTCTGGCGCGGACGGAGTGCGTCCGTGTCGCAGTCCGGCCGGTTCGCGGTCAAGAGGTAAATCCGTCGGCGGTTTCGCGCGGTGTCCTACCGCTCCACGATCATGCCGCGCGAGGTGACGACCACCGGCCGGCCGCCGCGGCTCTCGATCGCCTCGACCCGGCCGAGGCCGGGCAAGGGCGTGCCCACCGCGACCTCGAACACGCCGCGGCGGCTCTCCACCAGCGCGACGCCGTGGGCAACCTGGCGCAGCACCCAGCCGCGGGCGATGTCGGCTTTCCCGGTCGCCGGCTTGGCCGGCTCGGCCGCGGCGCGCGCCGGGATCGCGGCGGTGATGTCGGACAGCGCCGGCATGGCGGCGGCGACGGCGGCCTCGGCCGCGGTCTTCACGCGGGCATCGAGGCCGGCTTCGAGCTCGGCCAGCCGGGCGTCGGCGTCCGCCTGGGTGCGCTCGCTGCGGTCGAGACGGTCGGCGAACGGAGCGAGGCGGGCGCCGGTGGCGCGGGTCTGGGCATCGACGGCGGCAAGGCGGTCCTTGAGCGCGGCGACCTCGGCCGCCAGCGCGGCGACCTGGTCGGTCTGGCGCGGCTCGCGGAGCTGGGGCTCATGGGTCAGGGTCCAGGCCAGCGCGCCGGTCGACACCGCCAGCGCCAGCGTGGCGGCGATCAGGGCGATGCGGCCGTCGGCGGGCGCTTGGGTGGCGGCGGGCGCGACGGCGAGGTCGGGCGCTTGGACCGCGGCGGCGGGGTGAAGCGCCGCCTGGGCCGGGGCTGCCGCCGCGATGGCGGGTTCGGCGTACGGGGCGTCGTCGGCCTCCGCCGGGTCGGCCGGGCTTGCCGCCGAGTCTTCGGTGCAGGCGACCAGGGGGAACGCCGCCCCGGCTTCGGCCGTCGGCAGGATCTGGATGTACTCTTTGTACATCCCGCGCCGTTTGGTCATGGCATTTGTCCAGAGGGAGAATTCACCTTCAGGTAACTAATTACGTCTTACCAATTGGTTACCGCGGCCGGCCGCGCTATCACCGTCCACCATGGTCACATCGCCGCTGTCCGCCGACGAAGTTGAGCGTTACGCCCGTCATATCGTGCTGCGCGAGGTGGGCGGGCCTGGGCAACAGGCGCTCAAGCGGGCGCGCGTGCTGGTGGTCGGCGCCGGCGGCCTCGGCTCGCCGCTGCTGCTCTATCTTGCGGCGGCGGGCGTCGGCGCGCTCGGCATCCTCGACGACGACACCGTCGCGCTGTCCAACCTGCAGCGTCAGGTGCTGCACGCCACCGCGGACGTCGGGCGCGCCAAGACCGCCAGCGCCGCCGCCGCCATCGCCCGGCTCAACCCGCATGTTGCGGTAACCGCGAACGCGGTACGGCTGACGCCGGCCAATGCGCGCGATCTCGTGCGCGGCTGGGACGTGGTCGCCGACGGCTCGGACAACTTCACCACCCGCTATGCGGTGTCGGACGCCTGCTGCCTGGAGCAGCGGCCGCTGGTCACCGCCGCCCTCGGCGCGTTCGATGCCACCATCACCACGCTGAGGCCGTTCGAGACCGGGCCGGACGGCGAGCCCAACCCGACCTATCGCTGCCTGTTTCCGGAGCCGCCGCCGCCCGGCGCGGTGCCGAGCTGCGCCGAGGCCGGGGTGCTCGGCGCGCTGGCCGGCGTCGCCGGCAGCCTGATGGCGCTGGAGGTCATCCGCGCCGTGGTCGGGTTCGGCACGCCGCTGGTCGGCCGGCTGTTGATGATCGACAGCCGGGCGATGCGGTTCGAGACGCTGTCGTATCGCTGGGACCCCGACAATCCGCTGACCGGCCGCGCCGTCACCGCGCCGGGCGGCGGACCGGCCTGATCCAGCTTGCGGTTGATCGCGTCGTGATTGCACCGCGGTGACGACCGGCGGTGGATGGGTCGCATTTTACGCTTTGTGTTTCCGGTTTAGATCGACTTTTCCCGCAAATCGAATGCCTCTGTTCGGCTAATGCGACGCAAAAGCGGATCCGCAAAAAAAGTCTGCGTGGTTACCGAACCTTTTCTGCGTTGCCACGACCAACGGATCGAGCGGCGACCTTGCTGGGGAATGGGGGCGATGAGCAGTCGGGTGAAGGATGCGTTCCAGGCGGTTTGGGCGGCCAATCGCCAATTGTCGACGGTGCTGGAGGCTGACTATCCGCCCGACACCCCGATCCGCTGGCAAACCCGGACCGGCGGCCCGATCTATGAAGGCCGGGTCGTCGAAAACTGTTACGGCGACCGTATCGTGGTCCGTAACAGCCGGACCGGCCGCGTCTACCCGATCTATGCCTCCTGGATCGTATCCTGACCGTCCGCGGCGCCCGCCCGCACGTTGCGCTGGCGCCCGCGGTCCGATCGACCGCGGCGTGGGGTTCGGATCGTTATGCGGCGGCCGGCTGAGACGGCGCGGGGATGATCGCATCACGATCCCGAACACGGCCGAAAAGGTCTTGTTCGGACGGGGTTTTGCCGCCCGCGGACGACGCGACGCCGGCCCGATCGGCCTGATTTCGGCTCAGCCGGCGGGATGCGGCACCGCCGTGCGCGCCAACCCTTCGGCGAGCCCGATGGTCGCGGTAAACCCGAGCAGGTCGGTCGCCGCCGCGGTGGCATAGCTGGCATCGCGGGCGAACAGCGCGATCTCGCCGGGCAGCGGCGCCAGCGCCAGGCGTCGCCCGCCGGGCAGCCCGAGCCGGCGCCAGATCTTCGCCATCAGCCCCGCCTGTCTTAGCCAAAGCTCGCCCCGGCCGATTCGGCGCAGCTCCGGCGTGCCGATCCTGGCCGCCAGCGCGGCGAAATACCCGTTCCAGCGCGGCGTGTCCGGGCCCACCACGTTGAGGGTGGCGCAACGCAGCCTGGGGTCGGTCTCGGCGGCGGTCAGCCGTTCCGCCGCGACGCCGATCAGCGCCACGACGTCGTCGACGTGCACCAGCGCGGCGCGGCCTTGCGCGGCGTCGAACCGCCCCCACGCCCCGACGGCGATCCGCTCGGCGAGCTTGTCGATCCAGAACCGGCTGCCGGTGCCGTAGACGATGCCGGGGCGCAGGATCAGCGCCCGGCGGTGCGGCTCGGCGTCGGCCCAGGCGCGGACCAGCCGCTCGCAACCGGCCTTGGCGGCGCCGTAGGCGTCGAGCGGCGCCGGCGGCGTGGTCTCGTCGATGGCGCCGGTGCGGCCGCCATAGACCGCGACCGAGCTCAGATAGATCAGGGCGGTGGTGCCCGCGGCGGTCATGGCGTCGAGCAGGGTGGCGCACTGCGCCGCCATCTTGGCCGGCGCCCCCACCGCGGCATGAACGACGAGGCCGACGCCCGCGACGGCGGCGCGCACCGCGGCGGCGGCGTCGAGATCGCAGGGTGTCGGCGTTGCCGACGGCGGCAGCACGCGCGGTATCCGCGCGCCGCGAACGCCGGCGCGCACCGGCCGCCCTGTCGCGGCGAGGCCGGCGACCACCGCCGAGCCGATAAAACCGGCAGCGCCGGTGACGAGGATGGCGTCGGCAGCGGGCGAACACCTCATGGGCGGACCTCGGTCGGGTTGGCGCGGCGGGCGCGGACCAGCGCGATCAGGCTGCGGAGTGCCGGCCGTGCAAACACGGCGAGCAACAGGAGATAGATCGCCACCCCGAGCAGCACCAGCAAAGCGAGGGTGAGGGCGGCGTTCAGTGCCGGCAGCGCGGTGGCGGCGGCCCACACCGCGAGTCCCATTGCGCCGGCCAGCAGCCACGCTGGCAGCAGTGCCATCAGCCGCCCGGTCCGCGACCAGACCAGGTGGCGCGGCCGCAGCCCGATCGCCACCGCCACCTGCGTCGCATCGCCGGCGATGCGCGACAGCCCGACACTGATCGGCCCCAGCCCGCTCGCCCCGACCAGGACGGCCACGGTGGCGGCGAACGCGGCAACATTGGCGACGACGCTGTATTCCGGGCGGGCGATGGCCGACAGCGCGGTGTAGATCAGGCGGGCCGGGATCACGATGGCGCTGCCGAGCGCCAGGCACACCGCGATGTCGACCGCCTCGTCCCAGCCAGGCCCGGCGACGATCGGCAGCAGCACCGGCAGCACCGCCGCCATGCCGATGAACACCGGGGTGCTGACCAGCGCGGCCTGGGACACCACCGTCTCGGCGCGGCGCTTCAGCTCGGCGATGTCGCGCTGGGCGGACGCGAAGAAGAAGAATGCTAGATTATGCCCGGTCGCGGCGATGGCGCCGCGAATCGGCTCGATGAACCGCATCGACATGTTGACGTAGCCGAGCACGGTGACGCCGTAGATGGCGCCGACGACGTTGTTGAAGACCAGGAAGGTGACGTTGTCGACCAGCCGGTCGAAGAAGGTCAGCCCGGCGAAGCGGCCGAGGCTTTTCAGCTGCGACGACGACCATCGTGGTACGACGACGATGCCGAGCCGCAGTTGCAGCACCACCGCCCGCGCCGCGGCGATGACGACGCGCTGCGCGATCAGCGACCACAGGCCGAAGCCGAGCACCACCATCAGGATCGACGTCGCGACGCCGATCAGGTTGCCGACCAGCGTGGCGATGGCGACCTCGTTGAAGCGGCGGTGGCGGCGGGCCAGCGCGGTGACGATGTCGGAATGGCCGCTGAAGAAGATCGTCAGCATCGCCACCGGCAGCAGCAGCCGCATGTCCGGCTCGCCATAGGCCTCCGCGAGCAGCCATCCGCCGGCAATCGACAGCGCGAGCAACACCAGGCCGACCAGCCACGACGCCGCCAGCGCCGCCTCGAGCGCGGCCTTGCGCAGCACCCGGCGCTGCGCCAGCGCCTCCTCGAACGGCATGCCGACGAACACCGCGGCGACCGCCACCACCGTCAGCACCAGCGCGGTGATGCCGAAATCGCTCGGCGCCAGATAGCGCGAGAACACCACGGTGCTGCCGGTCAACAGCACCAGCCGGCCGAGCGCGTCGAGCCCGGCCCAGCCGACCCAGCCGATCAGGCGCGTGCCCGGTCCGGTCCCGGACTTGGTTTCCGCACTCACCTCGGCTTCCTCCCTCGCGATCTGCGGTCGGCGCGCCGCCCGGAACGATGACGCAAGCCCGGCGAGGGACCAGCCTCGCACCGAAACCTTTATGCTTGCCAGCGTGCGCCACACCGCGCGCGCCGCCGCCGCCGCCCGGCCCCGCATAACCAAGGCGGGCGTCGCAGCGATGATAGCGCTAAAGTGGCATTTCCCCATCGCCGCGGCCAGCCGTGGCGCCGGCTGCGGCGCGGTGCCGGCAGCGAATCGTCTTTGATCGGGGAGGGTGCGGCGAGGTCGTTTCCGCGGTCACGACGGGATCGGAAACCGTATCCGCCGGCGCGCCGCCAAACCGCTGCAATCCCGCCGACGGCTCGCCCGAAGGCGATGTCGCTAGGTCTGCCGGAAAATGTCAGGGAATGGATGGTGGGCGCACAAGGGCTCGAACCTTGGACCCGCTGATTAAGAGTCAGCTGCTCTACCAACTGAGCTATGCGCCCCAGCGAGGAGTTTGCTCCCCGCGAGTGGGCGGCTAGGTAACAGAGCAAACCGTGGGTGTCCAGATCGTTGGCGAAGAAAGTCCACAGCGGTGGACCGCCAACGGCAACCGCTGCCGGAATTCTGGCGCAGGGCGTTGCCGCCCGACGCCGGCGGCGTTGACGATCCGGCGGCGACGCAAGGCCGCGGGTCGGCCGGAAACCGGACGCCGGCGCGGTGGCCGCCAGATCCCGGCCAGAACCGGCCGAGCCCCGGCCAGATCGCCGCCAAGCTCCGGTCGCCGGAATTCGTGCGCCGCAAATTCGGGCGGCAGGGTCAGGTTGCCCTGACACCCGCAACGCGGACGCCAGGGCGGGCCGTTGGTGTCGATGGCTGCCGCCACCGATTCTGACCGTCGGTCAATCGAGGTCCGAATCAAGAATGGCAATCTGCAGATTGTAGGACAGGTCGCCGTCCTCATCGTCGCGGAACAGCACGCCGACGAATTCGTCGCCGATATAGAGCTCGGCCGAGTCCTTCTTCTGGGGTCGCGCACGTACCTTGACGCCGGCATTGTTGAAAAGGCGCTTCAAATAGCGGTCGAGCTTGGAAATTTCTTTTGCGTCCACGCCGCGCTCCTGATCGTGATGGGGTGGCGGACCCTAGGCCGCCGGGCACGGCGGAGCAAGCGCCGCGCGGCGCCATCTGGACCCTGAAACTGGTGACAGGACGTTAACGCGCGCGCATCAAATCGCCGCCGCGCTCAGTATGGCGTGCCGTCATTGTGGAGAAGCCGGCGCCGACCGTCGGGGCCGGGCGCGGCGAGCAGGTCGTGGTCGGGATAGTGGACGGTGTCGCTGTGCGGCGCCCGCGTGCCGACCTCGAGATAGCGCGCCGTCGCGGCGGTGCGGTTGACGAAGTGGTGGGCGTTCGCCACCCCGGCCTTGAAGCCGACGAACTCGCCCGCCTGCAGCACCTGCGCCCCGGCGTCGTCGACCAGCGTGATCTCGCCGGCCAGCACGAACACGAACTCGTCCTCGGCCGCGTGCCAATGCCGGAGCGCGGAGGCGGCGCCGGGGGCAAGCTCGGTGAGGTTGACGCCGAACTGGTCGAGCCCGAAGGCGTTGCCGAGGGCGTATTTGGTGCGGCCGGCGGTGATGGCGTCGAGAGGTGGCGGATAGAGCGTCGCGGTGCGCGGCGCGATGTCGGCCAGCGTCTTCTTCATAGCATGCTGAGCAGCACGCGGTCGGGCGGCCGGTGGCCGTCGATGAAGGTCTTGATGTTGACGATGACCTTCTCGCCCATGTCGATGCGGCCTTCCAGCGTCGCCGAGCCCATGTGCGGCAGGATGACAATGCGGCCGGCGCGGGCGAGCTTGATCAGCTTGGGGTTCAGCGCCGGCTCGTTCTCGAACACGTCGAGCCCGGCGCCAGCGAGTTCGCCGGCCTCGACCATGCGGATCAGCGCCGCCTCGTCGACCACCCCGCCGCGGGCGGTGTTGACGATGTAGGCGTCCTTCTTCAGCAGCTTCAGCCGCCGCGCCGACAGCAGGTGGTAGGTCGCCGGGGTATGCGGGCAGTTGACCGAGACGATGTCGACCCGCGCCAGCATCTGGTCGAGGCTTTCCCAGTAGGTCGCCTCCAGTGATTGCTCGACCACCGCCGGCAGCCGGCGGCGGTTGTGGTAGTGGATCTGCATGCCGAAGGCGCGGGCGCGGCGCGCCACCGCCGAGCCGATCCGGCCCATGCCGACGATGCCGAGCCGCTTGCCGGCGATGCGCCGCCCGAGCATCCAGGTCGGCGCCCAGCCCGGCCATTCGCCGTGCTGCAGCACCTCCAGCCCTTCGACCAAGCGGCGCGGCACCGCGAGGATCAGCGCCATGGTCATGTCGGCGGTGTCGTCGGTGAGGACGCCGGGGGTGTTGGTCACGGTGATGCCGCGCGACATCGCCACCTGCACGTCGATGTGGTCGACGCCGGTGCCGAAGCTGGCGATCAGCTTCAGGTTCGGCCCGGCGTGCGACAGCACGGCGGTGTCGATCCGGTCGGTCACCGTGGGCACCAGCACGTCGGCGCTCGCCACCGCCGCGGCCAGCTCGGCCTGCGACATCGGATGGTCGTCGTCGTTGAGGCGGGCGTCGAACAATTCGCGCAGGCGCGTCTCGACCGCCGCGGGCAGCGCGCGCGTGACGATGACCAGGGGCTTTGTCTTGGCCGGCATGTGGGGACCCCGAAACCCGATAAATACAATTTTAACCGGCCGAGCCGACTGTCGTCATCGGCGGACGGGGATTCCTCTCTACCAGACGGGTTCGGAAACTCAAGGCAGGCGGGGCCGAGGACCGGCATGCATCGATCGAAAGTGGAGCGAATACCGACGCTCTGCACGCGGTAGGGATCGTCCATTGATGCGTTGGGTCGGAGTGGTGCTGATCGGGGCTGTGGCCGTTGCCGCGGCCGGAATGGTCGCGACCAAAGCCTCGCCACCGGCGCGCCCGGCCGAGGAGATCAACCGCGGCACCTATTCCGGCCTGCCGATCCCGCGCTTCGTCAGCCTGAAGGCGGACCGCGTCAACGTGCGCGGCGGCCCCTCCCGCGAGCACGAGGTGGTCTGGGTGTTCACCAAGCCCAGCCTGCCGGTCGAGATCACCGCCGAGTTCGAGACCTGGCGGCGGATCCGCGACGTCGACGGCCAGGAGGGCTGGGTCTACCACTCGCTGCTGTCGGGCCGGCGTACCGCGGTGATCGCGCCGTGGTCGAAGGACATCTCCCTCGCGCTGCGCGCCGACCGTTCGGCCGAGGCCGGCGTCACCGCCCACCTGCAGCCGGGCGTGCTCGGTCTCGTGCGCGCCTGCCGCGCCGGCTGGTGCCGCCTTGCCGGCGAGGGGTTCGACGGCTGGATCCAGCAGGACCGGCTGTGGGGCGTCTACCCCAACGAAGTGATCGACTGATCGAAGGTCCGCACCGTCGCCTGGCCGCGGCATCTGCGTTGCCGCGCGACGATAGCCGCACACCGAAGCACCCGGAACCCTGGCGTAAGGCTGGCCGCGCGGGCGCGAAAAAGCACGTCTGCCGGTCGGCGATGTCGCCAACGGTGGCGGTCAGCTGGTGCTCTTGCGCCGGACCCGCACCACCACGTCGACCCGCGCCACCTCGTAGCCCGGCGGCGGCTCGGGCGTCTTGTCCATGTTCACCGCCGACAGGGGGATGTCGAGCAGCTCGTTCTCCCCCTCAAGAAAGAAGTGGTGGTGGTCGTGGACGTTGGTGTCGAAGAAGGCGCGGGAGCCGTCGAGCGCCAGCTCGCGGAGCAGGCCGACTTCGGTGAACTGGTGCAGCGTGTTGTAGACGGTGGCGAGCGACACCGGGAAGCGGGCGCGCTGGGCCTCCTCGTGCAGGATCTCCGCCGAAATGTGGCGGTCGCCCTTGGCGAACAGCAGCCAGCCCAGCGCCAGCCGCTGGCGGGTCGGCCGCAGGCCGGCTTCCTTCAGCATCTGGCGAACGTCGTGGAACGGACAGCCGGTTCGCGCGTGATGCAGCGACGGATCGCGCAGCCGCGCCACCGGCAGCATCTCGGCACCGGTCGGCGTCGCGTCGATTGAGCGATTGAAGCGAGGCAGCTCGTTCATCTTGGGTCGGTCGTCCATTGGTCCAAGCAGGCGCTCCGCCCATCCCCCGTCCACTGGTGGATTCGGCGCGCCCGCAGGTGATTCAAGCCCCTTGAAACCTGCTGGGCCGAGCTTGTCTTTCGTTCCCCGCATCCCGTTTGACGTCCTTTCGCCATCCGCCCGCGCACCTTAACGGCTGAACGCGGGGGCCGGACAGCGTAGGATGCCATCGAAGAGCGGTAATGTCCGCGTCATCATCATAGGGATGACGAGGGCATCTTGCAACTAGCTTGCAACAAGCGCTTTCACGAATGAGACCAGTTTGCGGACGCATAACGCCTTTCGCGTCGTTTGACGGCTTGGATGGCGGCATTTTCGTGTGTTAGGAGAGCGCGTCTGGGAGCGACCGATGGCAGCAAAGTCTGCGGAAGAAACCGGGGGTAACGCGTTGCAGGAATCGTCGACGGTGCGGCAGTCGAGCTACGACTACGAAGATCTGATCGCCTGCGGGCGTGGGGATTTGTTTGGACCCGGCAATGCGCAGCTGCCGTTGCCGCCGATGCTGATGTTCGACCGTATCGTCGAGATCTCCGAGCATGGCGGCGAGTACGGCAAGGGCATGGTTCGCGCCGAGCTCGATGTGAAGCCGGACCTGTGGTTCTTTCCCTGCCACTTCAAGGGCGATCCGGTGATGCCGGGCTGCCTCGGCCTCGACGCGCTGTGGCAGATGGTCGGGTTCTTCCTCGGCTGGCTGGGCTCGCCGGGGCAGGGCCGCGCGCTCGGGCTGGGCGAGCTGAAGTTCGCCGGCCAAGTGCTGCCGACCGTGAAGAAGGTGGTGTACGGCGTCGATTTCAAGCGGGTCATGCGCACCAAGCTGGTGCTCGGCATCGCCGACGGCTGGCTGGCGGCGGACGGCACCGTGATCTATCGCGCCAAGGATTTGAAGGTCGGGTTGTTCCGGGCCGGCGAGTCCGCTCCGCAGGCTGTTTGATCCCACTGGCGGCGGCGACGCCCCCGGCGCCGCTCCATGAGCGCTTTAAGAGGCTCCAATGAGACGGGTCGTCGTCACCGGAATGGGGATCGTGTCCTCGATCGGCAACAATGTGCAGGAGGTTACCGCCTCGCTGCGCGAGGCGAAGTCCGGCGTGGTGTTCGCCGACGACTACGCCAAGCTCGGTTTCCGCTCGCAGGTCCACGGCGCCCCCACCCTGAACGCCGAGGATGTGGTCGACCGCCGCGCCATGCGCTTCCACGGCGGCGGCACCGCCTGGAACCACGTCGCGATGGACCAGGCGATCCGCGACGCCGGGCTCGAGGAGAACGAGGTCTCCAACGCGCGCACCGGCATCATCATGGGCTCCGGCGGCACCTCGACCAAGACCATCGTCGAGGCCGCCGACATCGCCCGCACCAAGGGGCCGAAGCGGATCGGCCCGTTCGCGGTGCCCAAGGCGATGTCGTCGACCGCCTCGGCCACGCTCGCCACCTGGTTCAAGATCAAGGGCATGAGCTACTCGATCTCGGCCGCCTGCGCGACCACCAACATCTGCATCGGCAACGCCTTCGAGCAGATCAAGTGGGGCAACCAGGACATCATGTTCGCCGGCGGCTGCGAGGATCTCGACTGGACGCTGTCGGTGCTGTTCGACGCCATGGGTGCGATGTCGTCGAAGTACAACGACCGGCCGCAGGTCGCCTCCCGCGCCTATGACGTCAACCGCGACGGCTTCGTCATCGCCGGCGGCGCCGGCGTGCTGGTGCTGGAGGAGCTGGAGCACGCCAAGGCGCGCGGCGCCCGCATCTACGGCGAGGTCGCCGGCTACTCCGCAACCTCCGATGGCGCCGACATGGTGGCGCCGTCCGGCGAGGGCGCCGAGCGGGCGATGCGGCTGGCGATGGACCAGATCAACTGCAAGGTCGACTACATCAACCCGCACGCCACCTCGACGCCGATCGGCGATCTCAAGGAGATGGAGGCGATCCGCGCGGTGTTCGGCGCCGACGGCTGTCCGCCGATCTCGGCGACCAAGTCGCTCACCGGCCACTCGCAGGGCGCCACCGGCGTCCACGAGGCGATCTATTCACTTTTGATGATGAACAACGGCTTCATCTGCGAGAGCGCCAATATCGAGGAGATCGATCCGGCCTTCGCCGACATGCCGATCGTGCGCAAGCGCATCGACAATGCCCAGCTCGGCTGCGTGCTCTCCAACGGCTTCGGCTTCGGCGGAACCAATTCCTGCGTCATTCTGAAGCGACTGGATGCCTGACCGCAGGCCGGCCAGACCGTATGTCCTATTGTGATCGCGCCAGCGGTCGTCGAAAGTTGAATTTCAATGCCCGCGGTTTCGGCGCGATCTGAAGCCCGGACGATCCGGTGATTGCCGGCAATGTGACGAAGGGTCTCGGGCTCCGGCGCGGCGGCTGATGCCGTCCGGAGCGGCTGAGTGTAACCGCTATGGGTTCGATAGCCGCCGAAAAATCGGTGGGTACGGCCGCCAAACCAACCATCCGTCACGCGGATGTCGCAGGCGCGCGACATCACGGGTCATTGGACCGCGCGGGATGGAAGGACAGCACATGGGAATCGTGGGCATGAACGGGCTCCTGCACGGCAAACGCGGTTTGGTGATGGGCGTGGCCAACAACCATTCCATCGCCTGGGGGATCGCCAAAACCCTCGCCGCGCACGGAGCTCAGCTCGCCTTCACCTATCAGGGCGAGGCGCTCGGCAAGCGGGTCAAGCCGCTGGCCGCCAGCGTCGGCTCGGACTTCGTGGTGCCGTGCGATGTCGAGGATGCCGCCAGCGTCGACCAGATGTTCGGCGAAATCTCGGCGGCCTGGGGCAGCCTCGATTTCCTGGTCCACGCCATCGCCTTCTCCGACAAGGGCGAGCTGAAGGGCCGCTACGCCGACACCACGCGCGACAACTTCGTGCGCACCATGGTGATCTCGTGCTTCTCGTTCACCGAGATCGTCCGGCGCGCTGCCCAGCTGATGCCGGCCGGCGGCTCGATCGTCACCCTGACCTATGGCGGCTCGACCCGCGTGATGCCCAATTACAACGTGATGGGCGTCGCCAAGGCGGCGCTGGAGGCCTCGGTGCGCTACCTCGCCGCCGATTTCGGCCCGCGCGGCATCCGCGTCAACGCCGTATCGGCCGGCCCGGTGCGCACGCTGGCCGGCTCGGGCATCTCCGACGCCCGGCTGATGTTCAACTACCAAAAGCGCCACGCCCCGCTGCGCCGCACCGTGTCGATCGATGAGGTCGGCGGCGCCGCGCTCTACCTGCTGTCGGACCTTTCGACCGGAACCACCGGCGAAATCCACTTCGTCGACTCCGGCTACAACATCATCTCGATGCCGCACCCCGAGGCGCTGAAGACGGTCGACGCCGCCGAGGAAGCCGCCGAGGCGCAGGAGGCGGCCGAGGCCCAGGGCGCCGCCGCGGAATGATGCGCGTCCGGCCGCCCGAGCCGGCAACCGTATGATCCCAGGCCCGGCCGCAACGGCCGGGTTTTGTCCGGTCGGCCCGGCGCCCCCGCCGTTTGGCGCGGCTCGGCGCAAGCCGTCGCCGGGCGCGGCATGACCTTTCGGAATGCCGGCCATAAACGCTCCGCCGTGGGGCCTTGAAAGCGTCACAGAGGCTCGCCAAGGTTCCAGCCCGGCACCTGGGGGTGCGTTCCATCACCGCCGTGGTTTTCCGTGAGCGCCCGATCCTTCACCAAACGTCTTGGCTTTGCGCTGGTCGGGTTCGCCGGCGTGCTGTTGGCCGGCGCGATCGGGCTGCGCATGGTGGTATCGAACCAGGATGTCCACGACGCGGTGCTCGCGGCGCTCAGCAAGGACGGCACGAACTCCTTTACGGTGGGCAACCTCAAGATCCTGGCCTGGCCCCGCCCGGTCGCGGTGCTTGAGGACGTGGCCTTCGGCGACACCGGCCCGGCCAGGGTGATGGCGCCGACCGTCACCGCCACGCTCAACGTGCTGCCGCTGCTGTTCGGCAAGGTCGAAATCGGCGACCTCAAGCTGGAGCGCGCGCAGGTGGTGCTGACCGTCACCGACGGCATGGCGGTATCCGCCGGCAGGGATGACGACACCCCGGACATCCGCCTCGTCGACGGCCGCGTCAGCATCGTCGGCCCCCACGGCCCGATCGAACAGCTCGACGAGGTGACCGCCGACGTCGTGCAGGACTCCTCGACGCTGAAGCTGTCCGGCACCTTCCGCCTCAGGGGCGAGGCGGTCGAGGCGGTACTGTCGCTCGGCGACACGGTCGCGCTCGCCCGCGGCGCCCGCGCCCCGCTGCGGCTGCGGCTGACGACGGCGGCGGCGGAGCTGGCGTTCAACGGCCATGCTTTGGCTGGCCGCAACCTTCAGCTCGACGGCGCGCTGGCGGTGGACGGCACCTCGCTGCGCAACGCGCTGACCTGGTACGATTTCGAGCCGGCGGTGCGCGGCGGCCTTGGCCGCTTCTCCCTGGCCGGGCACGTCACGGTGTCGGGCGGGCAGTTCGCCCTGCGCCGCGCCAGCCTGGAGCTCGACGGCAACCGGGCCGAGGGCGGGCTGACGGTGCGGGTCGAGAACGGCCGACCGACCGTCCAGGGCACGCTGGCCGCGCCGGTGCTGAACCTCGATCCCTACGTCGTCCAGCTGCCCGTGCTGCAGGCGGGGCGCTGGGCCAGCGAGCGGTTCGACATTTCCGCCCTGACCGCGCTCGACGCTGACCTCCGCCTCTCCGCCGGCAGCATCGCCATCGGATCGGTTACGTTTGGACGAACTGCCGGCGCGGTGGTCGTCCGCGGCGGCCGGCTGTCGCTGACGCTCGGCGAGGCCGAGGCGTTCGCCGGCGTGCTGCGCGGCACGCTGGCGCTGACGCAGGCGGCCGACGGCGCCGAGCTGCGCGTCGATGCCGTCGCCCACGACGTCGACCTCGACCGCTTCGGCCAGGACGTGTTCGGGACCCGCCGGTTCGAAGGCCGCGGCGTGATGGTGATGGGCCTGGAGGGCCACGGCGCCAGCGCCGCGGCGGTCGCCCGCAGCCTGACCGGCGAGGTCAAGGTCAATGCCACCGCCGGCGCGCTGACCGGGGTCAATGTCGAGCAGATTCTTCGCCGCATCGAGAAGCGGCCGCTGGTGGGCACCGGCGATTTGCGCGGCGGCCGCACCGCGTTCGACCGGCTGGCGGTGCAGTTGCAGGTGATCGATGGCCGCGCCACCTGCGAGGACGTCGTCATGGAAGGGCCCTTGGTGCGCATCTCCGTGGTCGGCGCCGCCTCGATCGGCGAGCGCATGCTCGATCTCAAGGGGGTGGCGGCGCTGGTGAAGACCACCGGCAACGGCTTCGAGCTGCCGTTTGTGATCCGCGGGCCGTGGGACAGCCCCTCGGTGGTGCCCGACGCCGAGAGCCTGATTCGCCGCTCCGGTGCCGCCGCGCCGCTCCTCGAGCGCGCGGTGCAGCAGGTCGAGCCGGTGGCGGCGCCCACCGCAACCGCCGCAACCGCCGCGGGCGCGGCCGGTGCGGCTGCGGGCACCCCGGCCGGCACCGATACGCCCTGAGGTCCCCCAGCGGCAGCTGGCAGCAAAAGCTGCGTCGCCGCGGCGTGTCCCTAAAACTTGGGCTTGCCCAATGCGCCGGCCGGCGCAATCGTTGCGTGGCCGACCCGGCCGCCCGGCGGTCCCGATTCCCTTTCCGGTTCGTGCATTGCCATGCTGTTCCGTCTCTTGCTCGCTGCGGCGTTTGCGGGTTTCGCCTCGGCTGCCGTCGCCGCGCCGCCCGAATACCGCGACGTCGATCGGCTGATCGACCGCGCCGTCGGCCTGCCGTCGCTGCCGACCGCGCCGCCCGCCGATCTGACGGCGCCTGAGCCGGCCGCCGCGCCGGCCGCGCCGCCGCTGGCGATCGAGGTCACCAGCGCCCGCCCGGCGCCGGACAAGGCGATGGTGCCCGGCGCGCCGCGCCCGCTGCGCATTGCCGTCGCCAATCGCGGCACCGCGCCGCAGGCCCGCGTCAAGGTGGTGGTTCGGGTCGAGGGCGCCCGCATCGAGCCCGGCCCGGGCTGGCGGCTCGACGGCACGGTGGCGCTGGCCGAGATTGCCACGCTGGCGCCGGGTGCGCGCACCACGCTGGCGCTGACGGTGCGGTCGGCCGAGGTTCCGGCCGGCGTCGCCGCCGCCGGCCGCGCGCTGGTCGACGCCAGGGCCGAGGGCCAGCCGCCGGCGGCCACGGAATTCGCCTGGACCATCCGCGACTGCCCGGGGGCCTACCGCGCCGCGCTGCTCGAGGTGCGGGCGGGAGCGCTGGCCGAGATGCGAGCGGCGCTGGCGGAGATGCGAAAGGGCGATCCCGCCCTGCCGCAGGGCCTGCGCTTCCTGCCGCCGCGCGAGGCCATCCGCGGCGCGGCGGGCGATCCGGCCCGGCTGGCGGCGGCCATCGCCGGCCGGCGCGGCGGCGATCCCGAGCTGTCGCGCAGTCCGCTGGACTATACCGCCGAGCGCATCATCCTGGAGCTTGACCACTACATGAACCAGCGCGCCGTCCCGACGCTGTGCACCGGGGCGAGCGTGGTGGTGAACGCCTATCGCAAGGCGTTCACCCCGGTGGAGAACCGGCTGGCGCTGATTCGCACCCAGGCCGCCAAGGCGCGCGTGGCCGAGGGCGACGCCGCCGGCGATCTCGCCGCCCGCGCCCGCCGTGCCGCCGTCGACGCCGGGCTGGTGGCGGCGGATGCGCCCGAGGCGGCCTCGCCGCTTGCGACGCTGGCCGCGGCGCGGGCGGCGCTGTCGCCCGACAGCCGACCGGATCCGGCGGCGGCCGCGGCGTTGTCGGCTATCGAGGTCGAGGCGTGGCTGACGGTGGCCGAGGCCGGCGCCAGCCGGGTGTCGCGGGCGTTCGCCGCCACGCTCGACGGCATCCTCGCCGCCCATGACGCCAGCTGCACCTGTGCGCCATAAGGGCTCACCCGCGCCTGGGCCGAGACGAAATCGCGCCGATTCCGCCTCGCTGTCGTCAAAACGACATCTCGCGGTCTTGCAGGTGACGTATTGGCGCTCCATATTCCGTTCGTCGGCGGCGCAAACACTTGCGACGTTGACCGTACGGCCACGCTAGAGCCGGGTGACGCCGGATGTACGCGCACTCGTCTTAGCCGTGGCCGTTCTCAGTTTTGGGGTTCTCCTCGTTTGGCCGGGTTCGTCCCGGCCATTCGCGTATCTGGAGCGTTCGCCCTGGAGCCTTTCCGCAAAAGTGGAAGGGCTCGAACACCCAACGCTGGCCGCTCGGCGCCGTCGCATCGGCGGTGGCTGCAAGCTCGCGCAACTGGCCGCAGTCGCGCATTTCGGCGGCGCGGGCTTGCCGGCGGCGGCCTCGGCGCCCAACTCTCCATCATGACCGTGATGGAGACCGCATTGTCCGACCCCTCGCCCGCCGCCAATCCCCTTGTTGCCGACTGGACCACGCCGTTCGGCCTGCCGCCGTTCGCCGAGATCCGCCCGGAGCATTTCCTGCCGGCGTTCGACGCCGCGCTCGCCGCGCACCGCGCCGAGATCGCGGCGCTGGTCGAGGATACGGCCCCGCCGCGGTTCGAGACCACGCTGCTCGGCCTGGAGAACAGCGGCCGCCAGCTCGATCGCGTCGCCAACGTGTTCTTCAACCTCGCTGCCGCCGACACCAGCGACGCGCTGCAGGCGATCGAGCGCGACATCGCGCCCAGGCTCGCCGCCCACCACGCCGCGATCTTCACCGACGCCCGGCTGTTTGCGCGCATCGACGCGCTGGAGGCGGACCGGGACCGCCTCGATGCCGAGGCGAAGCGCCTGTTGCAGCGCACCCGCCTTGCCTTCATCCGTGCCGGCGCCCGCCTCGCGCCTGAGGCCAAGGCGCGGATGAACGCCATCGTCGAGCGGTTGGCGACCTTGGGCACCTGGTTTGCCCAGAACGTGTTGGCCGACGAGGCGTCGTGGACGCTGGAGCTGAAGACGGAGGACGACCGCGCCGGCCTGCCGGAGTTCGTGATCGAGGCGGCGCTGCGCGCTGGCGAGGAGCGTGGCCGGCCCGGCGCGGCCTTGATCACGCTGCAGCGCTCCTCGATCGAGCCGTTCCTCACCTTCTCGGCCCGCCGCGACCTGCGCCGCCTCGCCTTCGAGGCGTGGACCCACCGTGGCCAATCGGGCGGTGCCACCGACAACCGCGCCCTGATCGCCGAGATGGTGGCGCTGCGGCTCGAGCGCGCCCGCCTGCTCGGCTACCCCACCTTCGCCGCCTTCAAGCTCGACGACACCATGGCCAGGACGCCGCAAGCGGTGCGCGCGCTGCTGGAGGAGGTGTGGGCACCGGCCAAGGCCCGCGCCCAGCGCGAGCGCGACGATCTGCAAAGGCTCGCCGAAGCCGAGGGCTTCAACGGCACCATAGCGGCGTGGGACTGGCGGCATTACGCCGAGAAGCTGCGCAAGGCCCGCTTCGACCTCGATGAGGCGGCGACCAAGCCCTATCTGGCGCTCGACCGCGTGATCGCCGCCGCGTTCGACACCGCCTCCCGCCTGTTCGGCCTTACCTTCGCCGAGCGCGCCGAGGCGCCGGTCTATCACCCCGACGTCAGGGCGTGGGAGGTCACCAAGGACGGCCGCCACGTCGGACTGTTCCTGGGCGATTATTACGGCCGGCCGTCCAAGCGCTCGGGCGCCTGGATGTCGAGCTTCCGCACCCAGCAAAAACTGGCCGGCGATGTTCGGCCGATCATCGTCAACGTGATGAACTTCGCCAAGGGCGAGCCGGCGCTGCTCTCGTTCGACGACGCCCGCACCCTGTTCCACGAGTTCGGCCACGCCTTGCACGGCCTGTTGTCGGACGTCATCTATGCCAGTCTCGCCGGCACCGACGTCGCCACCGACTTCGTCGAGCTGCCCTCGCAGCTGTTTGAGCACTGGCTGTCGCAGCCGGAGGTGCTGTCGGCGTTCGCCCGCCACGTTGCCACCGATGCGCCGATGCCGGCGGCGATGATCGAGCGCATCAAGGCCTCGCGCACCTTCAACCAGGGTTTCTCGACGGTGGAATACGTCGCCTCCGCCTTGGTCGACCTCGCCCTGCACGAGCTGACCGACACCGCCGGACTCGACCCCTTGGCATTCGAGGCGGCCGAGCTTGCCCGCATCGGCATGCCGGCCGAGATCACGATGCGGCACCGCACGCCGCACTTCACCCACGTCTTCACCGGCGATGGCTATTCGGCCGGCTATTACAGCTACCTGTGGAGCGAGGTGCTGGACGCCGACGCCTTCGCCGCGTTCGAAGAGAGCGGCAACGTGTTCGATCCGGCGACGGCGGCGCGGCTGGAGCGCTTCGTCTATGCCGCCGGCAACCGCCGTGACCCGGCCGAGGCCTACACCCGGTTTCGCGGCCGGCTGCCGACCACCGCGGCGCTGCTCAAGAAACGCGGCCTGGAGCGTCCCTCGGTCTGATACGGACTCCGGCCGAGCCGGCCGAAGCTTGGTCGTCCCCTCGCCGAAATGGGCCGGCGGGGCGTTTGCGCGCCTGAATTCGCCACCGCAGGCGTTCAATTTGAGACAAACCTGGGGCGATTCATGCGGGACGAGACTGCGCGGGGACCGGCGCGCGACGCCGGTTCGTCCGGCGAGGCCGTTTCATTCGACGTTTTCGACACCTTTGTGCTGCGGCGCTGCACCACGCCGGACGGCGTGTTCGAACGCGCCTGCCGCCTCGCCGGCGTCGATGTCAGCCGTCCCGGCGTGGTCGAGGCCTTCGTTCAGCACCGCCGCCTTGCGGAATCGAATGCCCGCAAAAAGGACCTCGCCGGCGGTCACGGCGGCGAGGTCACCATCGAGCAGATCTACCACCGCTTTCCGCGCCGGCTGTTCGGGCTCGGCGGGGTGAGCGTGGAGGACCTCGCCGAGGCGGAGTTCCGCGCCGAACTCGACCTGTGCTTCGCCGACACCGACATCGCCCGGCTCTATGACCAGGCTCGCGCCGCTGGCCGGCGCACCGGCTTTGTGTCCGACACCTATTGGTCGGGCGAGCGGCTCGGCCGCCTGCTGCGCCATGTCCGCCCCGGCCTGATGTGGGATTTCCTCTACACCTCCTGCGACCACGCCACCGCCAAGAGTGCCCGGCTGTTCGAGGTCATTGTGGCCAAGGAGAGACTGGCGCCCAGCCGCCTAACCCATATCGGCGACAATCCGGTGGCCGATATCGCCGCGCCGCGCCGGCTCGGCATCGACACCCGCTTTCATCCCCAGGCCTCGAACTATTTCGCCGGCGTGCTCCAGCGCGAAGAAACCACGGTGTCGCTGCTCGCCACCGCGGCCATGACCGGCTCGCGCCTCGACGGCGGGCTGCGCACGCTGCGGCGGGTGGTCGCCCGCGATCTCACCCACCCGACCGACGGCACCGCGCTGGGCGTCACCGTGGTCGGCCCGGTGATGGCCGCGTTCGACCGCTTCGTCGCCGATCGCGTCGCTAAGCTGGAACGCGAGCCCGGCCGCAAGGTCGCGGTGGCGTTCGTCGCCCGCGACGGCTACCTGCCCTGCCGGCTCTGGTCGGAGCTCCGTCAGCGCCCGGCCGGCTATATCGAGGTCAACCGGCGCTCGGCGATCCTGGCCGGCGTCGACGGCGACGGCGGCTTCGAGCCGCTGTTCGAGCCGGTCGATGACATCGACCACGCCACCACCGTCGAAATACTCGGCGTCGATTCGCCGGCGCTGAAGACGTTCTTTCGCAAGGCGCCGGGCGGCATCGTACCCGGCCAGGTCCTCGGCACGAATTTGCCCGCTCTGCTCGGGCGGCCGGCGGTCGAACAGCTTGCCGGCGCGATGCGTCGCGGCCTGACCCAGCATTTGCGCCGGGCGATTCCCGACTACGACACCTGCACCGACCTGGTGCTGGTCGATCTTGGCTACAGCGCCTCGGTGCAGAAGGGGATCCGTCGCGCCCTCACGCTCGCCGGGCCGGGGCCGCGGCTGCACGGCCTCTATCTCCTGACCCGCGACGAGGAGGTCGACGATCTCGGCGCCGACCATGCGGAGGCGCTGATTTCCGACCTGGTGGTTTCGCCCCACGTCAAGCGCATGCTGCTGTCCAACGTCGCGGTGCTGGAGCAGCTGTGCTGTGCCCAGGCCGGCAGCGTGCGGAGCTACCGCGACGGCGAGGCGGTGCGCGAGCCCGACCATCGCGACCCCGCCCAGGTCGAGCTGTCCAACGCGGTGCAGACCGGCGCGCTGCATTTCGTCCGCCAGCTGAAGCAACGGCTGGAAACCGGCTTCGACCCGTTCACCGATCAGGCGGCGCTGGCGGCGGCGGCGGTGGCGATGCTCGGCCGCCTGCTGCTGCTGCCGACCGATGACGAGCTGCTGCTGCTCGGCACCGCCGGCCATGACGTCAATCTTGGCTCGCGCACCGTGGTGCGGCTGGCCGACCCGGCCCACGCCGCCAGCGTCACGCTGGCCAAGTCGGTGTCGGAGGCGTGCCGGATGTCGGCGCCGCCGGTGTGGCCGGCCGGCAGCTTCACCGCGCTGTCGCCGAGCCAGGGCTTCATCTACACCCTGTTCGGCGTCGGCAGCCTGCCCACCGACGTGTTCGCCGACGTGCCCTGCGGCAAGGTCGAGGTGACGCTGATCGGCCGCCAGCGCACGGTGCCGACCGAGACGCCGTGCCTGCGCACCGGCCACGGCGACATCCGCATCCACATTCCCTTCACCGCCGAGCTCGGGCTGCAGCGGGTCGCGGTGACGGTCGGCCGGCTGGCGACCCAGGGGCTGTTGCGCGGTGTCACCATGCAGCAGGGCGCCTCCGTTCGTGACGCCATGGAGAGCTTCGACGTCATGCGGCTGTGCGATGAGCGCCTGTCCGGCGCCGAGCTGGAGCTGGTGTCGGGCTATTTCCAGGCCACCGCGAACGGCAAGCTCACGATTCTGCTGCCGCAGCTGAGCCAGCGCGTTGGCGTGATCACCGTGCTGGTGACGCCGCTCGGCGGCAACCGGGTGCTGGCGCTGGCCGAGGATGCCGCCAGCGCCCCGCTCGCGCCGCTGGCGCTCGGGCTGCCCGCCGCGGCGGCCGACCCGGCCCCGCCGCTGGCGCTTCGGCCCGGCTGATCGCGCGGCCGGGACGCCCGCTCGAGGGCGATTTCCGACGACGTCGCCGCGGCGATGGTCGCTCGTTCATCCGAAATCCGGCTGATCGGCCGGCGTTTCGCAGTCCGGTCGCCGAACAATCCGGTTCCGATCCAGGATTGTGCGGCGAGGTGGTGTCCGGGGTCACGACGGGATCGTCCGGAAACCCTATCACTGGCGAAAGGAAGGCCCGTGGCGGCGTCGAAACTGATTGTGACCGGCGACATCTTCCGGCCGTTCCGGCTCGGCCAGCGGTGGGAGAGCGCGACCTGGAAGAATGTGCGCTGGCTCGACGGCATCGCCGGCACTGCCGCCCGCCTCGCCGGCTGGGACGTCGCCACGGTGTCGTGGGATCCGGCGCTTCGCCGCAGCCACGGCAACGTCGACATGCCGGCGATCTATGACGCGCTCGGCCTGCCGCTGGACCGCGCCGGTTGGGTGGAGCTGCTGCGCCGGCCGATGCTGCCGGACGCCATCGAGCGCGAGCTTCTCGATCTGTTCGACGCCGACCTGGTGGTCGGCTACGAGATCCCCGACCATCTGCTGCGCATCCTGAGCCGCGCCGGCATTGCGGTGGTCGACGTCATCCTGCACCCGGTGCGCTTCCTCGACGACGTGGTGTTCGCATTGCGCACCAACCGGGCCGATATCCACGCGCTGCTGGCGCAGCACGCGGTGGCGCGCGAGGCGATCGCGCTGCAGGCCGGCCTGATCCGCAGCAAGGCGGCGTGGATGCGGCCACCGCTGCCGCTGCGGCCCGGTGCCGCGCTGGTGCTCGGCCAGGTCGGCGATGACCGCGCCGCCATCGACACCGCGACCGGCAGGAACCGCAGCCTCGCCGACCATGCGGGCCGGCTGCTCGAACTCTGCGCCGATTCCTCGATGGTGCTGTTCAAGCCGCATCCCTATGACCCGGCCCAGTCCGACACCGGCATCACCCTGCGCCGGCTGCAGGCGGTGCAGTGGACCAACGCCAATTTCTACCACCTCATTGCCCAGCCCGAGATCGACGTGGTGTGCGCGCTCAATTCGAGCGGTCTGGTGGAGGCGGAGTATTTCGGCAAGGCGGCGCTGTGGCTGGCGCCGCCGCTCTATCGCTTCGGCGATACCGCGCCGGCCGACGGCGGGTTTGGCGATGCGCTGCCGCAGGATGGCGCCTGGTGCAATCCGGCGTTCTGGAGCGCGGTTCGCGGCGCGGGCCCGGCGGCGGTGCTGGCAGCGGTGCGGCCGAACCGGCTGCGGCGGGCGCTCAACGCCGATTGGGGTTTTTCGTCGATCGACAAGGTCGTGGCATGAGCGAATCCAGGTGGCAGCCGGTCCTGCAATCGATTGAGGCCGGGGACTTCGCGGCGGCCGTTGCCGCCCTCGACCGCACGCTTGAGGCCGCACCACTCGACAGCGAGGGCCTGATGCTGCGCGCGGTCGCCAAGGCGGCGCAGGAGCGGGTCGCCGACGCCGAGGCCGACCTGTGGCGCGCGTTGGCGATCGCCCCGGCCGCGCCCGGCCCGCGCGCCGCGCTCGGCGATCTCTTCGTCCGCGACCTCACCGAGCCGCCGGCCCAGCGCGATTTTTCGCTGGGCAGCGGCGAGCGGCAGACCTCGCCCAATCTCGGCGAGATCCGCGAGGATCACCGCAGCCGCTACGAGTTCGCCGCGCTGTGGCTGCGCGATGCACTGGCGCCGGCACACCGCACCACCGGCATCGACCTGTTCTGCGGCAATGGCTACGGCTCGCGCATCCTCGCCGACCTCGCCGGCTGCCGCATGGTCGGCGTCGACGGCTCGGCCGACGCGGTGACGCTGGCCGAGACCGCCTATGGCGGCCACCGCGTGGTGTTCCGCCAGGCCTATTTTCCGTTCGCGTTGACCGAGCGGGCGCTCGATTTTGCGGTGTGCTTCGAATCGATCGAGCACGTTGAGGATTGCGACGGCTACCTCGCCACGGTGGATGCGGCGGTGCGCGGGCCGATCCTGCTGTCGTTCCCGATCGAGACCACGCTGCCGTTCGATATCAATGCCGACCTGTTCCGCTACCACACCCGCCATTTCACGATTTCCGAAATGGAGGAGAAGCTGGCACGGATCTGCAAGCGCCGGATCGCCGCGATCCGCGGCCAGGTGGTCTATGCGCTGAAGAACCGCCGGCTCAACGGCTACGTGCCGCCGCAGCAGATGGCGCTCACCGCGGTCAAGCCCGACAGTCAGTTTGCGGTGGTGGTGGCCTGCCGCGCCTGAACACCTCCGGCCTTGCCGGCCGGAGGTCGGTGATGTCGCCGCCGAACATCCGGTGTTGGCGAGGGATGTCCGGCGGCTGCCGGTGGCGGCATCGTGATCACGACACCCGCACGGTCGCCAGGAATTTGCCGACTTCGGCCTTGAGCACGCCGGACTGGATGGCGAGGTCGCCGGCCGCCGCCAGCACCTGGGTGGAGGCCGCCGAGGAATCGGCCGCCGCCCGCGTCACCCCGACGATGTTGCTCGACACCTCGGCGGTGCCGGCCGAGGCCTGCTGCACGTTTCGGGCGATTTCCGTCGTCGCCGCACCCTGTTCCTCCACCGCGGAGGCGATGGTGGTGGCGATCTCGTTCATCCGGCGAATGATCTCGGTGATCTGGCCGATGGCGTGGGCGGAATCGGCGGTCGAAGACTGGATTTCCTCGATCTGCGCCGAGATTTCCGCCGTCGCCTTGGCGGTCTGGTCGGCCAAGCTTTTCACCTCCGAGGCCACCACCGCGAAGCCGCGGCCGGCATCGCCCGCCCGTGCCGCCTCGATGGTGGCGTTGAGGGCGAGAAGGTTGGTTTGGCCGGCGATGGTCGAGATCAGCCCGACGATATCGCCGATCTTCTGCGCCGCCTGCGATAGCCGGCCGACTTTGCTCGCCGTTTCGTCGGCGTCCTTGGCCGCTTCGGCGGCGATGCGGGCGGATTCGTTGACCCGCCGGCCGATCTCCGACACCGACGCCGACAGCTCCTCGGCTGCGGATGCCACGGTCTGGACGTTGGAGGATGCTTCCTCCGAGGCTGAGGCGACCGCGGTGGATTGCCGGTTGGTCTGGTCGGCGGCGGCCGACATGGTCTGCGCCGCGCCCTGCAGCTGGCTCGCCGCGCTCGACACCGCCTCGATGATGCCGCCGACCGCGCCCTCGAACGACACCGCGAGCTGGTGCATCGCCGCCCTCTTTTCGGCCTCCGCCCGCGCCTCCGCCTCGCGCTGTTCGGCGGTCATCTGGTCCATCCGGATCAGATTGTCCTTGAACACCTGGGCGGCGCGGGCGGTGTCGCCGACCTCGTCGCCGCGAGTGGTGAAGGGGATGTCGACGGTCTTGTCTCCCTCCGCGAGCTGATCGAGCACGCCGGCGATGCGGCGAATCGGCCGGCCGACGCCGGCGAAGCCAAACACCGCTGCGCCGGCCATCACCAGCGCCGTCAGCGCGCCGATGGCGAGGCCGCTGCGCGCCGCGCCGGCGACCGCGCTGTGAACGTCGGCGTTGAGCTTGGCCTCCAGCTTGCTCGCGGCCTCGAGCGACTCGTCGACCAGCCGCGTGACCTCCACCCGCATCGGCGCGATGGTGGCGATGGTGGTGGCCTGCTTGGCGATGGCGGCTCGGCTGGTTTCAAACAGGGCGCGGTGCTGCTCGGCCAATTTGGCCAGCGTGGCGGCGGCGGCCGCGATCTGCGGCGCATCCTTGGCCTCCAGCGCGCGCAGGTCATGCACGGCGGCGTCGATGCCGCGGTCGACCTGGCTTTTCAGCTCGGCGTCCTCGGTGGCGAAGAACCGCCAGATCCCGGCACGGGCATCGGCGACGTGACCGTCGACGCGCGCCGCCGCCGCCGCGGCGTCCGGTCCGAGCCGGGCGGCGACGGCCTCAAGCCGGGCGAATTCGCTGCGCCAGCTGGCGACCAGCGCGATCAGTCTGGCGCGCGCTTCGATCATGTCGCGGCGGGCGACGACGCCCTCGCGCCAGCCGGCGAGATAGGACTCCACCAGCGGCTTGGCGCGGGCCAGCCGTTCGCGGTTGGCGGCGAGGGCGGCTTGCGCCGCGAGCTGCGCGATCTGCTCCGACAGCGGCGCGCCGATTCGGTCGGCCGCAGCGATGGCGTCGTTGATCGCGTTGGCGGAGGGAGTGGAAATGGCTTGGTAGAACAGGGCGCGAGTATCCCGCAGCGCCAGCTTGACGTCGACCAGCTTGGTGACGACGTGGCCGGCGCGATCGAGCGTGTCGGTCGTCTCGTCGATATCCTCCAGCGCAACGCGCGACAGGACGATGAGCGAAACCACCAGCGCCATGCCGAGGGCGGCGCTGACGGCAAGTTTTTGACCGATTTTAAGTTGCATTTCCGGTGCGCTCCTTTGCGGATGCGGACTTCGGCGAAGCCCGCTGGATCGGCCGGAGCACCCGCTCCGGTTACGCACAATCACTTTTGGTGGGCAGTAAAACTTTCCGGTAACGTGGTTAATAGCCGGTTAACGCGCTCTGGCCGCCCGAATCTGACAATAGATTCATTCGAATCTATATAGATTAACTCGTGACATAACTGTCATAGTGGCGCCAGCGAGACCGCAATTTGGCAAAATGTGACAATTACCCCTCAAGACAAATCGAATGCAACGTAGTCCTGCGCGAAATATTCGCGCGACTTCGAGTTCACGATTTCAATGTGTGGCGATTGTTTCGGTTGGCGCGACCGCGAGTTGAACAAGCGCGGGTTTGTCTGGAATCTACCGAGCGTGAGACGACGTCCGGCCGATCAGGTCGGCGTTTCGTCGTCCGGCCGCGGAAAAATCCCGGTTCGATCCAGGGCCTTTTTGGCGAGGTTGTTTCCGGGGCTACGACGGGATCGTCCGGAAACCGTATGAAACGCCGCCGCCATCGCCCCCGCCCGGTGACGCGGTGCGATGCCCGCAGGTCCCCGGGTGCGGCCACCCGCGGGACCGTTTCGGGCCTGGCCTCTTGACAGGCGCCCGCCCGCGTGACGCCATCGGTCGCGGAAACCATGCCATGAAGATCGCCGTCGCCACCAAAGACTGGAACGCCGTCAGCGGCCATGCCGGGCAGGCGCGGTGCTGGCTGCTGTTCGACCTGTCGGACCATCGCCCTGGCGCCCCGTTGCCGGAGCCGCGGCGGGTCGAATTGGCGAAAGAGCAGATGTTCCACTTCCTTGAGGACGGCGCGCCGCATCCGCTGGATGGCGTCGGCATCATCGTCGCGGGCAGCGCCGGCGACGGCTTCGTCCGTCACATGAAAAAGCGCGGCGCCGAGGTGCTGCTGACCGGCGAGACCGATCCGGCCACCGCGCTGTCGCGGTTGATCGCCGGCGAGGCGCTTGCCGATCCGCGGTTCGACATCACCACCAGCCTGTGCCGGCTGCGCGACCTGTTCTCGCGCCACTGATCGGTTTTCGACCGATCGCAGGGCGCCCGCTCGCGCCGGCGCAATCGCGGCGTATCCCCGCAATCGGGCGACCCAGTGCAGTCGCAACGACATCCTGCACCGCCAATGCGCCGACGCCCGCAACAAAGCTTTGACCGCGCAGGGACTTGACCTTTACCCTCACCGGATGGCGATCCTCGCGGCACTTCATCACGTCACCCATTACGTTTACGACCGTCCCGTTTCCCTCGGCCCGCAGTTGATCCGGTTGAGACCGGCGCCGCTCTGCCGCACCCGTATCCCGTCCTATTCGCTGAAGGTGGTGCCCGAGCGCCATTTCGTGAACTGGCAGCAGGATCCGTTCGGCAACTGGGTGGCGCGCTTCGTCTTCCCGGACATGACCACCGAGTTCGCGATCACCGTCGATCTCCTCGTCGAGCTGTCGACGGTCAACCCGTTCGACTTCTTTGTCGAGCCGTGGGCCGATCGCTTCCCGTTCGCCTATCCGGCCGAGACCGCGCGCGATCTGGCGCCCTATCTCGAATGCGAGGCGGACGGCCACACCTTCGAGGCCTATCTCGCCGAGGTGGCGAACGGGCCGATCAACACCGTCGATTTCGTGGTCGACCTCAACGCCCGCCTGCAACGCGACATTGGCTACGTCATCCGGATGGAGCCGGGCGTGCAGACGCCCGACCAGACGCTGGAGCTCACAGCCGGCTCCTGCCGCGACACCGCCTGGCTGCTGGTTCAGCTGCTGCGCCGGCTCGGCCTCGCCGCCCGCTTCGTGTCGGGTTACCTCGTTCAGCTCCGGCCGGACCTGCAATCGCTCGACGGCCCGTCCGGCACCGATCACGACTTCGCCGCGCTCCACGCCTGGGCCGAGGTCTTTCTGCCCGGCGCCGGCTGGATCGGGCTCGACCCCACCTCCGGCCTGCTGTGCGGCGAGGGCCATATTCCGTTGTGTGCGACGCCGCACTACCGCTCGGCCGCGCCGATCTCCGGCACCGTCGGTCCCGCCGAGGCGTCGTTCGGCTTCGACATGAAGGTCACCCGCGTCGACGAGACGCCGGGCGTCCGGTTTCCCACCACCCTCGACCTCAGGCGGCCAACGCCGTGAACAGCGCGTCCAGCAGCCGGGTATCGTCCGACGCCGACCGCGACCGCGCGGCGCTGATCGAGGGCTATCGGCCGCTGCCCGGCGTGCGCGACGAGATGATCGACGACGGCGGCGCCGTGCGCGAGCACTGGCGGCCGGTGCTCGACGGCCTTGCCGCGCTGGGGCCGGCCGAGCTCGGCCGCCGCTTCCAGACCGCCGACCGCTACCTCGCCGACTCCGGCGTGTTCTACCGGCTCTATGATGACGCCGCCGGGGTCGAGCGGCCGTGGCCGCTGTCGCACCTGCCGCTGGTGATCGACCCGGCGGAATGGCGCACGCTGGTGTCGGGCCTCACCCAGCGCGCCAGCCTGTTGGAGAAACTGCTCGCCGACATCTACGGCCCGGCCCGGCTGGTGGCCGAGGGCAGGCTGCCGGCCGCGGTGGTGACGGGCAGCCGCGAGTTCCTGCGCCCCTTGGTCGGCGCCCTGCCGGCCGGCACCGCGCCGGGCGAGGGCGCCGGCCTGTCGGTCTATGCCGCCGACATCGGCCGCGGCCCGGACGGCCGCTGGTGGGTGCTGGACGACCGCACCCAGGCGCCATCCGGTGCCGGCTACGCGCTGGAAAACCGCATCACCATGGGGCGGGCGCTGCCGGAGCTGTTCGAGCGCCTGCAGGTGATGCGCCTCGCCGGCTTCTTCCAGTCGCTGCGCGCCGACCTGACCGCGCTGTGCCGCAATCCGGACGGCCGGGTGTGCCTGCTCTCGCCCGGCCCGCTCAACGAGACCTATTTCGAACACGCCTACCTCGCCCGCTATCTCGGTTTCGTGCTGGTCGAGGGCGCCGACCTCACCGTGCGCGGCGATGCCGTCCACATCCGCACCATCGAGGGGCTGGAGCGCACCGACGTGCTGTGGCGCCGGCTCGATTCCGACTGGGCCGACCCGCTGGAGCTCAACCCGGCCTCGCGGCTCGGCGTGCCGGGCCTGGTGCAGGCGGTGCGCGCCGGCAACGTTACGCTCGCCAACGCGCTGGGCTCGGGCGTGCTGGAGACCCGCGCGCTGCTCAGCTTCGTGCCGGCGCTGGCGCGCCATCTCACCGGCGCCTCGCTCAAGATCCCGAACGTCGCCACCTGGTGGTGCGGCCAGCCGCTGGAGCGCGAGGCGGTGATCGCCGACCTCAGCGCCTTCGTCATCGCGCCGGCGTTCGAATACCCGCTGCCGCCGCCGCTGCACAACGGGCCGGTGGTCGCCGCCGACCTCGACGCCAAGGACCGCGCCGCCCTGGTCGACATGATCCGCCAGCGCGGCGTCGACCTCGTCGCCCACGAGGCGGCCAAGCTCTCCACCACGCCGGTGTGGTGTGACGGCCGGCTGGAGCCGCGGCCGTTCGTGCTCAGGGTCTATCTCGCCCGCACCAAGGACGGCTGGACGGTGATGCCGGGCGGGCTGTGCCGCATCGCCGACCACGGCGACGCCCGCGCGGTGTCGATGCAGCGCGGCGGCCGCGCCGCCGACGTCTGGGTTCCGTCCGAGGTGGCGGTGGCCCCGGTGTCGTTGCTGCCGGCGCCGGGCCACGTGCCGATCCGGCGCAATGTCGGGCCGCTGCCGAGCCGGGTCGCCGACAATCTGTTCTGGCTCGGCCGCTACATCGAGCGCGCCGAGGCAACGCTGCGCCTGACCCGGCTGCTCACCGCCCGCGCCGCCGAGCGCGAGCGCCGCGGTGCCGCCACCACCCGGCTGATCGAGGACCTGCTGCGGGTGTGGAAGGTGGTCGATACCCCGCCGGGCGCGATGGACCCGATCCGCCTTGCGGCGCGGGCGCTGAATCACCACGACACCGTGGGCTCGATCCTGACGCAGGCGTCGACGGCACGGCGGGCGGCCTCGGTCATCCGCGATCGCTTTTCGCCCGACGCCTGGCGGACGCTGACCGACCTTGAGTTCCTGCTGGCGCGAACGGTCGCGAGCGACGGCACCGGCGCCACCGTGCTGGCGCGCATCAACCAGGCGCTGCGCCTGACCGCCTCGTTCGCCGGCCTCGCCCAGGAGAACATGAACCAGCTCACCGGCTGGCGCTTCCTGGAGCTGGGGCGGCGCATCGAGCGCGCCCTCGTCACCTGTCGTTTCGCGCGCCAGTTCGGCCTCGCCACCGCGCCGGAGGAGGCGCTCGACGTTCTGCTCGATCTGGCCGACAGCCAGATCACCTACCGCATGCGCTACGTGATGGTGGCGGCGCGCGCGCCGGTGCTCGACACCGTGGTGCTCGACCCCTCCAACCCGCGCTCGGTGATGTTCCAGATCGAGCACATGCGCGAGCACATGGCGGTGCTCACCGCGCGGCTGGTGCAGGAGACCGCCTCGCCGCCCGAGCGGCGGCTGCTGCGGCTTGCCGCCGACGTCACCGCGCTCGACGCCGCCCACATCGGCGACCTCGACATGGTTCGGGCCGAACAGGCGCTGATGGCGCTGTCGGACGCGATTTCCGATCGCTGGTTCACCCATCGCGACCAGGCAGACCCGTCGTCATGATCTACGACGTGCGGCAGGTGACGACCTATCGCTATGCGGCACCGGTCGCCACCGCCAGCCACCTGCTGCGGCTGACGCCGGTCGACCGGCCCGGTCAGCGGGTGCTGTCGACGGTGCTCAATGTGGTGCCGGCGCCGGCCGAGCGCGCCGACATGCGCGACTTCTTCGGCAACGGCCTCACCCGCATTGCGCTGCACACCCGTCACGACGCCCTGGTGCTGCGCACCCATGCGCGCATCGCCGTCGCGCCGCCGGCGATCCCGGCGCCGGAGGCGACGTTGCCGTGGGAGACGGTGCGCGAGCTCGCCTGGGCCTCGGCCGACCTCACGCCGCACGCCCCCGCCCACCATCTGTTCGCCAGCCGGCGGGTGCCGATGGTGCCAAAGATCACCGCTTATGCCGCCGAGAGTTTCCCGCGCGGTCGGCCGATCGTGGCGGCCGGACTGGAGCTGGCGTGCCGGATCAAGGCCGATTTCGCCTACGCGCCCGGCGCCACCGACGTCACCACGCCGGCCGCGACCGCGTTCGCGCTGCGGCGCGGGGTGTGCCAGGACTTCAGCGAGATCATGATCGCTGGCCTGCGCGGGCTCGGCCTTGCCGCCGGCTATGTCAGCGGCTTTCTGCGCACCACGCCGCCGCCGGGCCAGCCGCGGCTGGAGGGCGCCGACGCCACCCACGCCTGGGTGTCGCTGTGGTGCGGCCCGGCGGTCGGCTGGGTCGGGCTCGACCCCACCAACGCCATGCTGGCCGGGCTCGACCACATCGTGCTGGCGGTGGGGCGCGACTATGCCGATGCCGCGCCGGTCGATGGCGTCATCGTCGCCACCGGCGACCACGCGCTTACCGTCGCCGTCGACGTGGTGCCGGTGGCGGCCGACCCGTTCGGGCGCGTCAACGGCTGAGACGACATCCGCCGACAACGAGACCGAAACCCCGGATCGACCGCGCTATTCCGCCGCCAGCTTCATCAGCACGATGCCGGACACGATGAGCGCGGCCGCCAGCATCCGCAGCGCCGTCATCGGCTCGCCGAGGAACACGATGCCGACGGCGAAGGCGCCGGCCGCGCCGATCCCGGTCCACACCGCGTAGGCGGTGCCGAGCGGCAGCGCCTTCATCGCCACCGACAGCAGCATCAGGCTGCCGATCAGGCTCACCACCGTGATCGCGGTCGGACCGGGCCGGGTGAACCCCTCCGACAGCTTCATCGAAAACGCAAAGACGATTTCGAGCAGGCCGGCGAGAAACAGCGCGAGCCAAGCCATGACGCCTCCTTTACCCCATCGCCCCGACCGGATTTGATTTCATCAGTTCTCGTCCGCACGACCGCGACCTGCTGTTGCGGAGAATTCTCTAAAGCGGTCGCTCGCCCGGCCGCGAGGCCAGCCAGCTCCGCCAGCCGCCAAAGCCGGTGATGTCGAGCGCGTCCGCCGTCGCCCGGCCCTCGCACAGGAAGCCCTTGACCTCGCTGCCGTCGGCCAGCGTCACCGTGCCGATGCAGAGCGGCGACGGCACCAGCGCGACGAAGCTGCCAAAGCCGGCCAAGTCCATCTCGTAGACCTCGACCTCGATGCCGCCGGCTCCCGCGCCGTCGCACACCAGGCCGGGCTTGGCCGGCTGGGTGCCCTTCAATGCATAAAGGCTGTAGCCGGGCGCGGTGCGGGTGGTTGAAACGAGGCGCGCGTTGCGCTGGGTGAGCTGGCCGTGCAGCGGCTGGCCGGTGAGGTGCGCGCCGACCACGGCGAGCCGGACGCAATCGGCGGAGGTCTGGATGCGCGCAGGCGGCGTCGCGGCGAGCGCAACATCGCTCGCGCCGATGCAGGCGCCGGGCAGCGCGCGGTGGAGGGCGTCGGCCAGCACCGCCAGCGCGCCGTCCTGAAACGCCCGCGCGACCAGCGTCACCCCGAACGGCAGGCCGTCCGGCCGGAAGCCGGCCGGGATGGCGATGGCGGCCAGATCCATCAGATTGACGAAATTGGTGTAGGTGCCGAGATTGCTGTTGAGCCGCACCGGGTCGGCCAGCACCTCGTCGATGCGATAGATCGTGGGTGCGGTGGGCAGCACCATGACGTCCATCTTCGCCCATTCGGCCTCGGCGGCGCGGACGAGCTCGGCGAGCCGGTATTGCGCCTTGAACGCATCGACGGCGGAATGGCCACCGCCGCCGAGAATGATGTCGCGCACCACCTCGTTCACCGCCTCGGGCTGCTGCCGCGCGAAATCGCCGATCGCGGCGAGCCGCTCGGCCACCCACGGCCCGGCATAGAGCAGCGAGGCGGCGTCGCGGAACGGCTGAAAGTCGAACACGACCGCCTCGCCGCCCAGTGCCGTGAGCCGTTCGACGCTGGCCTTGAACAACGCGGCGGCGGCATCGTCGCCGAAGAATTCGAGCGCCGCCGGCACGCCGAAGCGGACGCGCTCGGGCAGCGGCGCGGCCGGCTGCGGCCGGCGCGAGAACGCATCCTCTGCGTCATAGCTGGCGGCGGCCTCCAACACCGCGAGCGCGTCGGCCACCGTGCCGGCGAACACCGAGACGCAATCGAGACTGCGGCAGGCCGGCACCACGCCGCGCGTGCTGATAAGGCCGCGGGTCGGCTTCAGCCCCACCACGTTGTTGAACGCCGCCGGCACCCGGCCCGAGCCGGCGGTGTCGGTGCCGAGCGCGAACGCGACCAGCCCGGCGCCGACCGCGACGCCCGAGCCGGACGACGAGCCGCCGGAAATGTGGTCGGCACTGAACACCGACGCGCAGATGCCGTACGGGCTGCGGGTGCCGACCAGCCCGGTGGCGAACTGGTCCATGTTGGTCTTGCCGATCAGGATCGCGCCGGCGGCCTGCAGCCGCTCCACCACGCCGGCCGACCGCCGAGGGGTATAGGCGAAGGCGGGGCAGGCCGCGGTGGTCGGCAAACCGGCGGCGTCGATATTGTCCTTCACCGCAAACGGAATGCCCCACAGCGGGCCGCGCGGCGCCGCGGCAAGCTGCGCCAGCGCCGCCGCTTTCGGCACCAGCGTGATCCACACCGGCCGCTCGCCGCGCGCGGCAATGCGGTCATAGACCATATCGAGCACGGCTTCAGGCTTGAGCGTGCCGGTTTCATAGCCGTGCTTCAGAAAGGCGATGTCGAGCGACAGCATCAGCGCGCCTCCGCCGGCACCACCACGGCCAGGGTCTGGCCCAGCGCCACCGCCCGCGCCTCCGCGCACCGCAGCTCCGCCACCACGCCGGAAATCGGCGCCGCCACGGTGATTTCCATCTTCATGCTCTCCACCACCACCAAGATGTCGCCGGCCTCGACGCTCTGGCCGGGCGTCACCGCGATCTTCCACACGCTGCCGGGCACCGGCGATGCCGCCGGAACGCCGCCGGGCGGCAGCGGATCGTCGCCGCCGTCATCGACGATATCCGGCAGTTCGGCGTCATAGCCGCTCTGTCCCGCGGCCTCCCAGCGGACGCGCTCCTGGTCGAACGCCTGCTGCTGGCGCCGCTTGACGGCGTCGATCCCGTCGCGGTTGTCGGCCAGGAAGCGGCGATAATCGGCGAGGCGGAAGGTGCCGTGCTCGATCTTGAGCCGTGCCTTGCCGCGCGGGAAATCGGCGCGGAAGGCGAGCAGCTCCGCCGCGCTGACCTCGACGAAGCGGATCTGGTCGAAGAAGCGCAGCAGCCACGGCTTGCCGGGCTCGAAGGCGTCGGTCGCCTTGAAGCTGTTCCACATCTGGCAGGTGCGGCCGACGAACTGATAGCCGCCCGGTCCCTCCATGCCGTAGACGCACAGATAGGCGCCGCCGATCCCGACCGCGTTCTCCGGCGTCCAGGTGCGCGCCGGATTGTACTTGGTGGTGACGAGGCGGTGGCGCGGGTCGATCGGCGTCGCCACCGGCGCGCCGAGATAGACGTCGCCGAGGCCGAGTACCAGATAGCTCGCCTCGAACACGATGCGCTTGACGTCGTCGATGCTGGCAAGGCCGTTGATGCGGCGAATGAACTCGATATTGCTCGGACACCACGGCGCGTCCGCCCGCACCGACTGCATGTATTTGCGAATGGCGAGCTGGGTCGCCTCATCGTCCCACGACAGCGGCAGGTGAACGATGCGGGTCGGCACCTCGATGTCGCAGGTGGCGGGCAGCGACGCCTCGGTGCGGCGCAGGATCTCGAGCAGTTGGGGCAGCGGCAGCGCGCGGCTGTCGTAATGGATCTGCAGCGAGCGGATGCCCGGCGTCATCTCGACGATGCCGGCCGGCGACACCGCCTGGAGTGCCGTCATCAGCGCGTGGACACGGAACCTCAGCTCGAGATCGAGCACCAGCGGGCCGTATTCGACCAGCAGATATTTGTCGCCGGCGCGGCGGTAGACCACACGCGGGCGCTCGTCCGCCGCCGCGATCTCGCCGACGACGGCGTCGTCCGGCCCGCAATCGGCCGCGAGCCAAAGCGGATCGAACGGCACCGGCGCGAAGCTGGCGATCTCGGCCTCCTGCCTCGCCTCCAGCGCCGCGGCCTCGGCCGGCGTCAGGCGGCAAAAGCGCACGCGGTCGCCCGGCCGGAGCTGGCCGATCTTCCACAGCTCGGCCTTGACGATGGTGGCCGGGCAAACGAAGCCGCCGAGGCTCGGCCCGTCGGGCCCCAGGATCACCGGCATGTCGCCAGTGAAGTCGATGGTGCCGATGGCATAGGCGTTGTCGTGGATATTGCTGGGGTGCAGGCCGGCCTCGCCGCCGTCGCTGCGCGCCCAGGTCGGCCGCGGGCCGATCAGGCGCACGCCGGTGCGGCTGGAGTTGTAGTGAACCTCCCACGACGCGGCGAACAACGTCGCGATGTCGTCCTCGGTGAAGAAGTCCGGCGCGCCGTGCGGGCCGTACAGCACGCCGATGTCCCAGTCGCGGGTGAGCGGCGGCACCAGCGACGCCGGCACCGCGCAGGGCGCGGTCTCGCTCGCATCGCCAAGATGCAGCACGTCGCCGGCCGTCAGCGCCCGGCCGGCCGGGCCGCCGAACCCGCCGAGCGTGAAGGTGGCCTTCGCGCCGAGATAATCCGGCACGTCGAGGCCGCCGCGCACGGCGAGATAGGCCCGGCAGCCGGCGCCGGTGGCGGCGCCGAGCCGCAGCACCTGCCCGGCGCCGACCTCGACCGGGCGCAGCAATGGCAGCGCCACGCCGTCGAGCTGCGCATCCATGTCGGCGCCGGCAAGGCAGATCAGCGCGGGCGCGTTGAACCGCAGCGTCGGCCCGGACATGGTGATCTCGAGCGCGGCCGCGCCGGCGTCGTTGCCGACGGCACGGTTGGCGAGGCGGAACGACAGATGGTCCATCGGCCCGGACGGCGGCACGCCGACGTCCCAATAGCCGACGCGGCCGGGATAGTCCTGCACCGTGGTCTGGGTGCCGGCGGCGATCACCTCGATCGTTCGCGGCCGGAACGCAAACGCCGCGAGCGAGCGCGTCGTGATGTGGCCGCCGGCGAACTCATCGCCCGCCACCACCGCGCGCAGATAATCGAGATTGGTCTCGATGCCGCCCACCTCGGTCGCCGCCAGCGCGGCGCCGAGCCTTTCAACCGCGTCGTCACGGTCGGATCCGGTGACGATGATCTTGGCGATCATCGGGTCGTAGTAGGGCGACACCTCGATGCCGGGCTCGACCCAGGTTTCGATGCGGGCGCCGTCCGGCCAGCGCAGGTGGGTGAGCAGTCCGGACGACGGCCGGAACTCGCGCGCCGGATCCTCGGCGTAGAGCCGGACCTGGATCGCGGCGCCGCGCGCGGGCGGTACCGCGCCGAGCGGCAGCGGCTCGCCGGCGGCCTGGCGGATCATCCACTCGACGAGGTCGATGCCGGTCGCCTGCTCGGTGACGCCGTGCTCGACCTGGAGCCGGGTGTTGACTTCGAGGAAGTGGAACGCGCCGCTGTCAGTGTCGTAGAGAAACTCCACCGTGCCGGCATTGGCATAGTTCACCGTGCGGCCGAGCCGTTCGGCGGTGTCGAACAGCGCGCGGCGCAGCTCATCGCCGATGCCCGGCGCCGGGGTTTCTTCGATGACCTTCTGATTGCGGCGCTGGGCCGAGCAGTCGCGCTCGCCGAGCGCCACCACCTCGCCCTGGCCGTCGCCGAAGATCTGCACCTCGATGTGGCGGCCGCGCTCGACGAA
This sequence comes from Blastochloris viridis, assembly GCF_001402875.1. Classification (NCBI taxonomy): domain Bacteria; kingdom Pseudomonadati; phylum Pseudomonadota; class Alphaproteobacteria; order Hyphomicrobiales; family Blastochloridaceae; genus Blastochloris; species Blastochloris viridis. Next base: position 3,560,088 of record NZ_CP012946.1, read on the forward strand.
CTTTTCGACAAACAGCCCGGCATTGTTGAAGTTGTTGCGGGCGAGGCGCTGGACGCGCTCGAACAGCGGTTCGAGCTCGTCCTCGCTGCGGCACAGCGTGAGGCCGATGCCGCCGCCGCCGGCGGTGCTCTTCAGCATCACCGGGTAGCCGATGCGGCCGGCCTCGGCCTTGGCGTGATCGACGTCGGCGAGAAGATCGGAGCCCGGCGCCAGCGGCACGCCCGCCGCCTGGGCGAGCTGGCGCGCGGTGTGCTTGAGGCCAAACGCCCGCATGTGCTCGGGCCGCGGGCCGATGAAGGCGATGCCGAGCGCGGCGCAGGCCTCGGCGAACTCGGGATTCTCCGACAGGAAGCCGTAGCCGGGGTGGATCGCCTGCGCCTTGGTGCGCAATGCGGCTTCGAGTATGACGTCCGCCCGCAGATAGCTCTGCGCGGCGGGCGCGGGGCCGATGCACACCGCCTCGTCGGCCGCCGCGACGTGCAGTGAATGGCGGTCGGCTTCCGAATAGACCGCGACGGAGGCAATGCCCATGCGCCGCAGCGTGCGGATGACGCGGCAGGCGATGGCGCCGCGATTGGCGATCAGAACCTTGGCAAACATGCGTCAGGCTCCCTCGCCCCAGATCAGCAGTTCGATCGGCGTCGGATTGTAGGCGTTGCAGGGATTGTTGAGCTGGGGGCAGTTGGAGATCAGCACCAGCAGGTCCATCGCCGCCACCATCTCGACGTACTTGCCCGGCCCCGACACACCGTCGGCGAAGGTGAGGCCGCCATCTTCGGTGATCGGCACATTCATGAAGAAGTTGATGTTGTGGCCGATGTCGCGCTTGGTCAGGCCGAAGTGGTCATGTTCGGCCAGCGCCAGCAGGTAGGAATCGCGGCAGGCGTGCATGGTCTTCTTTTCGAGCGCGTAGCGCACGGTGTTGGATTCCGTGGCGCAGGCGCCGCCCAGCGTGTCGTGGCGGCCGACTGTATCGGCGGTGATGGTCGCCATCACGTTGCCGTCGGTCGACAGCAGCTTGGAGCCGACGCCGAGATAGACATTGGCCTGGGCGCGGATGGTGTCGGTCGCCGAATAGCGCTCGAACGGATCTCCGGCGTTGTAGAACAGCGTGTCGGCGGCCTGGTTGCCGTCGACGTCGACGATGCGGAACGTCTGGCCGGTCTTGACCTCGTGCAGCCAGTAGTCGCCGGCGGGAACGACGGCGCGATGGAGCGCGGCGGCGACGGCCAGCGTGCTTTCCTTCAGCATGTTGCGGGCCCTCTCAGCCGAACAGGTGGTAAAGACGGTTGTTCTCAAGGCCCCGGCGGTTTTCCGGGCAGGCATTGAGGCAGACGTCGTCGTCCGTCATCGGCTGGGCACGGCGGAACTGATAGCGCACCGCCGCGCGCGGGTAGGCTGCCGCAGGGTTCAGCGGGTGCGGGCAGGTGTGCAGCAGCACCAGGGTGTCCATCTCGAAGCGGAGATCGACGTGATCGCCGGCGTTCGAGTTGGCGGCGTCGAACGTCATGGCGCCGTCGTCGGCGACCGCCACCTTCGAGAACCAGTTGACGTTGGCGGCGAGGTCGCGGCGGCCCAGACCGTATTTGCCGCCCTCGACCAGAAAGCTGTCGTGGCCGTTCAACTGCCAGTCGTTGCGGCAGGCCTGATAGGTCTTGGTGCCCCAGCGCGCCGCCACCATGGCGCGGGTGGTGTTGCCGCACACGGTGTCGTGCCAGCCGACGCTATCGGCGATGATCGAGCAGAACACCCGGCCCATGTCGGAGTAGAGGCAGTTGCCGCTCGTGAGCTTGAAGGTGTGCTGGCATTTCAGCGTGTCGGGCGCGTTGTAGCGCTCCAACAGGTTGGCGGGATTGTAGAACAGCATCCCGACATTGGCGCCGCCGTCACGGTCGATCAGGCGCAGAACGGTGCCGCGCCGGACGGTGAAGGACCAGTGGCTGCCGCCGGGCAGCACGTCCTCATACAGAAGTTCGGTCATGCGAATCTCTCCGCTTGCGCCGGGTCGTCCCGGCAAAATCGAAGAGCCTGGCCCAGGGTCGTCCCCGGGTGGCGCCCTCTTCGTCGACCGACGCTGCGAGGGCGGGCAGTTTTCCGACGATCTCGGCGCGTTCGGCCTTGTCGTCGAGCGGGAGGTCGAATTTCACCGTGGCACCATAGGCTTCCGGCGCCTGCGGGTCGTGCCGCACCTTGTCGAAGGCCAGCACCCGCGTTGCCAGCGAGAAGCCTTCCTTCAGGTCGTGGGTGACCATGAACACGGTCATGCGCTCGGCCCGCCACAGCTCGCGCACCAGCGCGTACATCTGGTTCTTGGTGCCGGGATCGAGCGCGCCGAACGGCTCGTCCATCAAGAGGATGCGCGGCTTGCGCACCAGCGCCTGGGCGATCGAGAGCCGCTGCTGCATGCCGCCGGACAGCTCGCCTGGATATTTCGCCCGCGCCGCGCCGAGCCCGACGCGGTCGATGACGTCGGCGACCTCCTCCAGCGCCCGGCGCTTGCTGGCGCCGAACAGCCGCCCGGTCAGCGGCGCGCGGGCGAATTCGAGGCCCAGCACCACGTTCCCCTCCACGGTGAGATGGGGGAACACCGAATAGCGCTGGAACACCACGCCGCGGTCGGGCCGCGGCTCGCGCGGCAACGGCTTGCCGTCGACGGTGATGGCGCCGCGCGAGGGCTGCTCCATCGCCAGCAGCAGGCGGAGGAAGGTGGTCTTGCCGCAGCCCGACGGCCCGACCAGCGCGCAGAACTCGCCGGACGGAATGTCGAGATTGATGCGCTCCAGCACCACCTGGTCGCCGTACTGCATCCACACATCGCGTACCCGCACGGTGCTCATGCCGCCCCCCGCGTCAGCCAGGGCGAGATGCGCCGGTTCAGCGTGCGCAAGCCCCAGTCCATCAGGAAGGCCAGCAGCGTGATCCAGGCGACGTAGGGCAGGATGACGTCCATGGCGAGATAACGCCGCACCAGGAAGATGCGGTAGCCCAACCCGTCCTGCGCGGCGATCGCCTCCGCCGAGATCAGGAACAGCCATGCCGGCCCGAGCGACAGCCGCAGCGCGTCGATCAACTTCGGCAGCATGGTCGGCAGCACCAGGCGGGTGACGATCTGCCAGGTCGAGGCGCCGAGCGTCTGCGCCTTGATGATCAGCTCGGCCGGAATTGCCTCGACCCGCATGGCGAGGTCGCGGACCAGGAACGGCGCGACGCCGACGACGATCAGCACCACTTTCGACAGCTCGCCGAGGCCGAACGAGATGAACAGGATCGGCAGCAGCGCCATCGGCGGGATCAGCGAGACCACGGCGATGGACGGCGCCAGCCCGGCCCGGATGAAGGGCACCAGGCCGCTGCCGATGCCGACGACGAGGCCGATGGCGGCGGACACCGCGAGGCCGTAGCCGAGGCGGCTGAGGCTCGCGGCGCTGTCCGCCCACAGCAGGATCTGCCCGGTGCGCTGATCAAAGCTGAAGGCGAGACGGCCGACGGTGTCGGCGATGGTGGAAAGCGCCGGCAGCAGCTTGTCGTTGGGGTTCTCGGCCAGCCGGAGGGTCGAAAACACCAGGTACAACGCCAGCACGGCGAGGAAGGGCAGCGCGCCCCAGAACAGTGCGCTGCCCCGGCCGGGGCGCCGGTTGATGATGCGAAGGCCCATGTCGTGAGCTCTCCTGAAGCAGAGCGTGTTTGCGACGGCATCGTCGTCGGACCTTGGCGTCCGAGCGAGGATGGTGGTTTCGCAACACCGGCGCCGCGGTTTGCGCCGCGGGTCAGAGCTTGCCGTCGGCGGCGAGCTTCATGGCGTCGGCGTCGAAGCGCAGCTTGACGTTCGCCTTGTCGCCGAGGAACTCGCCGCTGGGGACGGCGATGCCGACCGCATCCTTGGTCTTGGCGCCCTCGCCGAGCAGGCCGTGCTCGAACGAGAAGCTGCGCACCAGCTCCATGGTCTTCGCCAACTGCGGCGAGGTGACGAACTCGGCCGCCTCGGCGGGCTTGAAGAACATGCGGGTGGTGGCGAGCTGGGCCTTGTAGCCGGCCAGATCGGTGCCCGAGGCCTTCGCCATATGGGTCAGCATCGCCTCGTCGCCGGCCGCCATCTTCTCCATCATCTCGTACCAGGCGCCGACCAGCGCCTTGCCGAGCGCGGGGTTGTCCTTCAGCGTTGCGGTGTTGACGACCATGAGGTCGATGATCTCGCCGGGGATGTTCGAGGAGTCGAACACCTTTGTCGCGCCCTTGACCGCGGCGACCTCGGCGAGCTGCGGGTTCCAGGTCACCACCGCGGTGGAGTCGGACGAGGAGGTGAACACCGAGACGATGTCGGCGTCGGAGGTGTTGACGACGGCGACGTCCTTCTCCGTCAGCTTCACGCTGTCGAGCGCGCGCGCCAGCAGGTAGTGCGACACCGACAGCTCGACCAGGTTGATCTTCTCGCCCTTGAGGTCGGCGACGCTCTTGCCGGTCTTCAGCACGATGCCGTCATTGCCGTTGGAGAAGTCGCCGACGATGAGCGCGGTGGAGTCGACGCCACCGGCGGCGGGAATGGTCAGCGCGTCCATGTTGGTCATGACGCAGCCGTCGAAGCCGCCGGCGGTGTACTGGTTGATGGACTCGACGTAGTCGTTGATCTGCACGATCTCGACATTGATGCCGAACTTGTCGGCCCATTTCTTCATCAGGCCGGTATCGGCGGCGTAGCCCCACGGCATCCAGCCGGCATAGATCGACCAGGCGATCTTGAAGCTGGTCTTTTCGGCGGCGGCCGCGGGCGAACAGGCGATGGCGGTCGCAGCGGCCAGCCCCAGGACGAGGCCGCAAAGTCGCTTGAATGAGACGGTCATTGAACCCTCGCGATTGGATCTCACGCATCGTTCGCGAGGAGATCCGAATCGGGAGGCCCATCGAGCGGGTGCACGGGCAGAGACCTCGCCTTGAGAATCCGAAGCTTCTCGCGGTGGATCTCCCGGGCTTTTATCCCGCCGTGGCTCCGCCCCTTGCGGGGCGGGAGTGCATCTCTCGGACCAGCGCCGCGGCAGCGGCCGGAACCCTAGATGCGTTATGACGTCGTTAGAGCAGATTTCGTGCCAGAAAAAAACCCTGCCCGTATCGGGCTGCACCCGGCGCGGCGCCGCCGCCGCGGGCAGTTTCCGGGCAGGGTGCGCACATTTTAGGCAGGTCGCCGCCGGTAGCGGTCACGCTTCGGTCCGCCGCCATCCAAAGACGCGGAGCCGGGCCCGGTTGGACCACGTTCTGACGTTAGGTGACGTCCAGGGCCCAGAGCCGGCCCGGTGCCGGAGCGCCGAAGACCCGGTTGACGTGGTGAGCGGGCACGGTCGTCCGCACCGGCTTGCCGCGGATCGCTGGACCGGTCCGCAAATGCTTTCCAGAATGCGGTGATAGTGACGCGACCGAGCAGAACCACGGCACCAAGAATATGCAGAGATTTCAGAGCGTCATAAAGCATGCGTTGAAAGGATCTCTCGGATAGATTATCAAAAAAGGAAATCTTCGGAGCACTCTAACAAGTATGGCCGTGGAGTGCGCATTGGCAATGCCAATCCGGGTGTTGCTGGACCGAGTGCATGCCGGTTGAGCGAGCCTCGCTTCGGAGTGGGGCAGCGCGGTCGACCGCGCGGCAGTGGCGCAGCCCATGGACTGGCTCGATGAACCTCCTGAGACACTCTGGCGGCCTACGCAAACGCATCGTAATCGTCGGCACCGGCGCAGGTGGCCTCGCAGCGGCGCTGGAACTGGCGGCAAGCGGTTTCGAGGTGATTGCGATCGAGCGTGACAGCGAGCCAGGTGGCAAGCTCAAGCCGGCCTCGGTCGGAGGGGTGGCCTTCGACGTCGGGCCGACCGTGTTCACCATGCGCTGGGTGTTCGAGGAGTTGTTCGCCGCGGTCGGCGAGGATCTGGCCGCCCACATCCCGATGCAGCCGGTGGAGATCCTGGCCCGCCACGCCTGGCCGGGGGGCGCGCGGCTCGATCTGTTTGCCGATCCCGCGCGCACAGCAGAGGCGATCGGCGATTTCGCCGGGGCCGCGGAGGCGCGGGCGTTCGAGCGCTTCCGCGCCGAAGCGCGGGCGATCTACCGATTGGTCGAGCAGCCCTTCATCCGGGCGGTTCACCCAAGCTCGCTGGCATTGATCCGCCGCCACGGCCTCGAAGGGCTGCGGATCAAGCCCTTCACCACGCTGTGGCGTGAGCTCGACCGCCGTTTCCGCGACACGCGCCTGCGCCAGATGTTCGGCCGCTACGCGACCTATTGCGGCTCGACGCCGTTCGCCGCGCCGGCAACCCTGATGCTGATCGCCCATGTCGAGCAGCAGGGGGTGTGGCTGGTTGACGGTGGCATGCGCCGCATCGCCCAGGCGCTGGCGGCGCTGGCCAGCGCGCGGGGCGCCACATTCCGCTTTGGCGCACATGTCGATCGGCTGCTGGTCGAGGGCGGCCGGGTGGCCGGCGTCGTGCTCGCCAGCGGCGAGGTGGTGCCGGCGGCCGCGGTCATCGTCAATGGCGATGTTGCGGCGGTTGCCTCAGGCCTGTTTGGCCCGAAGCCGGCGCGGGTGGTGCCGCGCCGGCCGGTGGCCAAGCGATCCTTCTCGGCGATCACCTTTTCGATGCTCGCGGAATCTGACGGTTTCCCGCTGATCCGCCACAATTTCTTCTTTTCGCGCGACTATCGCGCCGAATTTGCCAACATTGTCGCCGGCCGGCTGCCCCGTGAGCCGACCGTCTATCTATGCGCGCAGGATCGGAACGACGATGGCCTCACCGGCGCAGGCCGACCCGATCAGGATCACCGCACGCCGGGCGGCCAAGCGCTCCCGCGAGAACGGCTGTTCCACCAGCTCAATGTGGTGGCACGCGGCGACGAGCAGACGCTTACACCGGCCGAGATTGAAGACTACGCGAAGCGCACGTTTTCGCTCCTTGGCTCGTGTGGCCTGATGGTGAAATGGCACACCGAAGAGATGGTCGTGTCGACGCCAGCCGACTTTCATCGCAGGTTTCCGGCAACCGGCGGAGCGCTTTATGGCCAAGCGACGCATGGCTGGCGGGCGCCGTTCCAGCGTCCCAGCGTACGAACCACGCTGCCCGGCCTTTATCTGGCGGGGGGCTCAACCCACCCCGGCGCGGGCGTGCCGATGGCGACCCTGTCAGGCCGCATGGCGGCGGCCTGCCTCATTGCAGACATCACCAGCGCATGAGCGCCGAGGGCCGGGAGGTGCCGGAGGACGCCGTCCAATGACTGCCCGAAGCTTGGACCAAAAACCGGGCAGCCCTCGCCGTAAACAACGTTCGCGTCGCCGTCGCGGACAGGCCGACCGACTCACCCGCACACATTTGGCGCAAGGCATCGCCACATGATGACCGCGCGTCAGCATGTGGCGTTTGGCAAGAAGGTTCGCCAAGCGGCCACCCGGAAATCCGCGAATATGAGCGGCGGTCCACCACCTGCCAACGCCGAGCCAAATCGGCTAACTGTAGCCGGACAACATACCGCCTCCTGAAATTGGCGGAGCATCATGCGCACTCAGGAATCTATTTGACGGAAGGTCGGTTGACCGGAGCCAATGATGGCGAGCCTTGACCGGACGTTGATCGCCAACCTCCCGCTGTTCTCCGGCCTCAAGCCCGAGGAACTCGACGCGCTGCTGAGCGAGGCCCAGTCGGTCCGCTATCCCAAGGGTGTGACGGTGTTCCACCAGGACGCCGAGGCCCGAGCGTTCTTCGTGCTGCTGCACGGGCATTTGCGGGTGTTCAAGCTCACACCGGACGGCCAACAGGTGGTGGTGCGCTTCGTTGTGCCCGGCGAGGTGTTCGGCGTCGCCATGGCGATCGGCCGCACCGTCTATCCCGGCACGGCGGTGGCGGTGGCGGACAGCATCGCTTTGCAATGGCCGTCTGCGGCCTGGCCGCGGCTGGCGGCGGCGCATCCCGAACTTGCCAACAACACGCTGCAGACGGTCGGCGCGCGGCTGCAGGACATGCACACCCGCGTCGTCGAAATGGCGACGCTGGAGGTCGAGCGCCGCATCGCGCACGCGCTGCTGCGCCTCGCCCAGCAGGCCGGTCGCAAGGTCGAGACCGGGGTGACGATCGATTTTCCAATCTCCCGGCAGGACGTCGCCGAGATGACGGGCACCACGCTCCACACCGTGAGCCGTATCCTCAGCGCCTGGGAGGCGCGCGGCCTGGTCGAAAGCGCCCGCCAGAAGATCACGCTGCGCCAGCCCCACCAGTTGATGCTGCTGGCCGAGGGAACCGGCTGAGCGGCGCGTCAGGATTCGTCACGAAGGCTCGTCGACGCGAGCGGCGGCATCGAACGCAGCGAGGATCCGCGCCAGCGCGAGCCCATGCTCGCGGCAGGCCTCCTCGACACTGTGGAAGCGGGCGATCGGACATCCGACGCAGTGCATGCGGTGATCCAGGAACACCCGGATCGTTGCCGGCGCGCGGTCCATCACGGCGGCCACGGCGTGCCAGGGTTGAACGTCCATCGGTCCTCCACGGCGAAGCGTATTGATCCGCGGTGGTTTTGGGCCGCCGGCCTTGATCGCTCGTTGTCCCCGGACAACCCCGGTGCGGCCGGGCGGCGCAATCGTCGCCGAGTTTGCGCCCCGACAAAGAGCGGCGCATCCCGCTTCGTCATGGTGGCGACCTCTTCAGCGAGGTCCGCCGTGTCTCAGCCGCCTTCCCCCGCACCGTATCCCCCGCCCGCTGCGCTCGATCCCGAGGTTCTCGACTGCCTTTGTGCCGTCATCGACCCGGAGATCGGGCTCAGCGTGGTCGATCTCGGCCTGGTCTACCGCGCCGCCCGCACCACCGCCGGCATCGAGGTCGACCTCACCCTCACCGCCCAGGCGTGCCCGCTCGGAGACATGATCGTCGAGGACGCCCGCTCGGCGCTGCGCCGGCGCTTCATGGACGCCCCCGTCACTGTCGCTCTGGTGTGGGAGCCGGCCTGGAGCCCGGACCGCATCACCGATCACGGCCTGACGCTGTTGGGCCGCCCACCGAGGAACTGAGCCTGATGACCACCGCGACGTCCGCAACCATCGATGTCCGTACCCTGCCGCCGGGCACCTGCCGCAACACCCTCGTGCGCACCCTGCAGGAGTTGGCGCCCGGCGCGGTGCTGACCGTTGTCAACGACCACGACCCCCAGCCGCTGCGCGGCTATCTCGATCTGTCGCACCCCGATCAGTTCGCCTGGACTTACCTGGAGGATGGCCCCGATGTCTGGCGCGTCCGCATCGAGCGCACCGCGTGAGACGGCTGGCGTGACCGGCGCAGCGGGCCGGATCCCGTTTCGCATCGTGCTGCTCGGGCTCGGCGCGCTGGCGATGCTCACCGGGCTTTACGGCGGGCTGTGGCGGTCCGGCTGGGCGCTGCCGCATGGCGGCAGTGTTGCCGACCTGCACGGCCCGCTGCTGGTGTGCGGGCTGTTCGGCACGGTGATCAGCCTGGAGCGCGCGGTGGCGCTCGGGCGCGACGCGGCATATGCAGCGCCCGCGCTGGCGGCGCTCGGCAGCTTGTGCCTTTTGGCCGGCTTGCCGCCTGCGGTGGGCGCGCTCGCCTATGTGCTCGCCGCCGCGGTGCTTTCGGCGGCAACGCTGTTCATCACCACGCGGCAGCCGGCGCTGTTCATGGCGACGCTATCGCTCGGCGCGCTGTCCTGGCTGGTCGGCAACCTGCTGTGGCTTGGCGGCCACAGCGTGCCGGACGTCACCGGCTGGTGGCTCGCCTTCCTGATCCTGACCATTGCCGGCGAGCGGCTCGAACTCAGCCGGCTGACCGCGCCGAAGAGCGGCAGTGTGGTTCTGTTCGGCGCTGCCGTTGTGCTGCTCTTGGCCGGCGCGGCGTACGGCATATTGGACCGCGGCGGCGCCGCGATGATCGGCCTTGCCTTGGTCGCGATGACCGCTTGGCTGGTGCGCCACGACGTGGTGCGCATCACGTTGCGGAGGTCCGGCCAGACCCGCTTCATGGCGGTTTGCATGGCCGCCGGCTATGCGTGGCTCGGTATTGCCGGCGTGCTCCTGCTCGCCGCGCCGCCGGCCACCGCCACCTTCGGCTATGACGCCGTGCTGCACGCCGTGCTGGTCGGCTTCGTTCTCTCGATGGTGTTCGGCCACGCCTTGATCATCCTGCCGGCGGTGGCGCGGGTGCGCCTGGCCTATCGGCCGCTCCTCTACGCACCGCTCGCCGTGCTGCACGCCTCGGTTCTGCTGCGCATCGCCAGCGACCTGCTGGCGTGGTCCGACGGCCGTGCCTGGAGCGGGCCGCTGACCGTTGTCGCGCTGGTCGGTTTCGTGGCAACGCTGGCCCGCACGGCAGCTGCCAAACGCGCTTGATGCAAGCCGAAGCGCGTATTCCAACTGCGTCTTGCCGGTCTGTTCGCGCTGGGCATGACGGCTCTTATCGGTGGACCGCGCCGCCGATCGTCTGTGCCGTGCCGACGCTTCCAACCGCCGCCCACAAGTGCCCAAATGGCACTCGATCCCGTCCTTGTGCAGCATGGAGCGAGCCCGCCTTCCGTCGCGCCCTCGCTCTCTTCTCCGAGCCATGGTTTGGCAGACGTGGTGGAGACCGAGCCTCACGGCGCCCGTTGGCGGGGGCGAAAACCGTTTCAATCCCTAAATCTGAAACGGTGAAATTTCGCTAAGTGATTGATTTTAATGGCGCACCCGACAGGATTCGAACCTGTGACCTTTGCCTTCGGAGGGCAACGCTCTATCCAGCTGAGCTACGGGTGCCGATGCGGACGCACCATAACGGATGCCCCCGGCCGTATCAACGCCACCGGTCCGAACACGGCGTTCGGCACACGCCGTGCAGTGGGCACGCCCCCCGCGGCAGCACCGACCCCGGCGGTTGAGCCGGAAGCCGCAGTCCGATCGCCGAAAATCCCGCTCCGATTGCTGCGGATGTCCGGCGCGGCGCGGAATCGGGGTGCGCACCGCGCGCCCGGCCCCGCTCAAGCGTTGGCATTCCCTCTACAGGCCGCGCCGCCGCTCGGCAACCACCCCGCCCGCCGAAAATGCCGGGTCCGGCTCGTCGGGCTTTCGGCAACGCGGTGTTCGCTGCGCCGGCCGGACGCCGCCGCCACCGACCGCCGAATCACCTGTTCTCGAACTTCGGCGCGCGCTTGTCGGCGAAGGCGGCCATGCCTTCCTTCTGGTCGAAGGTGGCGAACATCGAATGGAACGCGCGCCGCTCGAACAACAGCCCCTCTTCGAGCGCGACCTCGTCGGCGCGCTTGACGCACTCCTTGGCCGCCAGCACCGCCGGCAGCGGCATGGCCGCGATGGTGGCGGCGACGTCGAGCGCCACGGTGAGGAGTTCGGCCGCCGGCACCACCCGCGACACCAGCCCGGCCCGCTCGGCCTCCGCGGCGTCCATCATGCGGCCGGTGAGGCAAAGGTCCATCGCCTTGGCGCGGCCGACCAGGCGGGTCAGGCGCTGGGTGCCGCCGGCGCCGGGAATGACGCCGAGCTTGATCTCGGGCTGGCCGAACTTGGCGGTGTCGGCGGCGATGATGATGTCGCACATCATGGCGATCTCGCAGCCGCCGCCGAGGGCGTAGCCGGCCACCGCCGCCACCACCGGCTTGCGCTTCCTGGCGATTGCGCCCCAGTTGAGAAACTCGTCGAGATAGGTCTGCGGAAACTGCCGGTGCTGCATCTCCTTGATGTCGGCGCCGGCGGCGAACGCCTTGGCCGAGCCGGTGATGACCATGCAGCCGATCGCGGGGTCGGCGTCGAACGCCGCCAGCGCCTGATCGAGCTCGCTGGTGAGCTGATCGCACAGCGCATTCAGCGCCTGCGGCCGGTTCAGGGTGATCAGGCCGACCCGGCCGTGGGTCTCGACGATCAGCGTCTCATAACTCATGCAGTCCTCCCGGGGTGTGGGCGGCGAGGTTAACGAATGCCGGTGCGGGCGCAACGGCACCACGTCTCGTTCGTTGGTCGGACGGTGGAGCAAAGCGCCGCTTCAGCAGCAGGCCTGCCAGCGCAGCAGCCGAGCTGCCGGCCCTACCGCTGGCACACCGGGCAGAAGAACGTCGAGCGCCCGTTCTGCACCACCCGCCGCACCACGCCGCGGCAGCCGGGCGTCGGGCAGGGCTGGCCCTCGCGGTCATAGACCCGGAAGGCGTGCTGGAAATAGCCGAGGCCGCCGTCCGGGCGGGCGTGGTCGGAGATCGATGAGCCGCCGGCGGCGATCGCCTCCTCCAACACCTGCCGCACCGCCTCGACCAGCCGCGCCGCGCCTGCGGCCGGCTGCCCCGCGGCGTCGGCCAGCGTCATGGCGGCGTTGAACGGCGACAGGCCGGCGCGGTGCAGCGCCTCGCACACATAGATGTTGCCGAGCCCGGCGACGGCGTGCTGGTCGAGCAGCAGCGCCTTGAGGCTGGTCACCCGGCCGCGCGCGACGGCCGCCAGCAGCTCGGCGCAGAAGGTGTTGCCGAGCGGCTCCGGCCCGAGGCCGGCGAAGAACGGGTGGTCGGCCAGCCCGACCCGCGGCACCAGCGCCATCAGCCCGAACCGGCGGGGGTCGTTGTAGGTGATGCGCGCGCCGGTGGAGAGGTCGAACACCACATGGTCGTGGACCGGATCGCGGCCGCGCGGATGGTGGAACGCCCCGACCGGCGCCGCCTCGACGCGAAACGAGCCGGACATGCCGAGGTGCATCACCAGCACCTCGGCGGAATCGAGGTCGGCGAGCAGGTATTTGGCGCGGCGGCCGAGCGCGAGGATGCGCCGGCCGGCCAGGCGCTCGGCGAACCGGGCCGGAAACGGCACGCGCAAATCGGCCCGGCGCAGCACGATGGTCTCGAACACCGCGCCCTCCATCGCCGGCTGCAGGCCACGACGCACGGTTTCGACTTCGGGAAGTTCGGGCATGACACCATCGCTCATCGGCCTGATCCGGATTGTCGCCGATCAGGCCGGCGTTTCGTCGTCGAGTCGCCGAAAATTCCCCGTCCGATCAGGGGGTTTCGGCAGAGATTCGTCCGGAATCGCCGGCGCGACGCTCCGGAGCATGTATGACGCCGCGGCGCGGCGGTGGGACCAGGCGAGCCGACCCGGCCGCTGCGGCCGGCCGCCGGAGGGTCGACCGACCGAAACATGGTGCGGCCGGCCTCTTTGCGCGCCCGCAGCGGTGGGCGCGTGGGGCAAATCGCCATCAAATCCTTGTCAAACCAGGGATTTTCGGAAACCTGACCGCGGCCGCCGGCCAAAGCCGGCTGGAGTCGCTATGAGATAGCGCGCGCGCGCCCGCTGGGCTATGGTCCACGCGCCGCGAACAGGGCAGCACGAGACCTCGAACCAGCGCATTTTCCGCATCCGCGGGACCCGGTTTTGCGGAGAACATGCGATAAACCAAAAACCTGGAGTGACCATCCCGGTCAGCGGACCGGTGGGCGCTCCCAGGCGAACGAAGAGTAAGGTGGACGACATGGCCGGCGACGCGCTTCGAGATACGGAGGCGACCCATTTCGGATTTCGCGAGGTTCCGCTCGCCGAGAAGCAGGCGCTGGTGGACACCGTGTTCGCCACCGTGGCGCGCCGCTACGACCTGATGAACGACCTGATGTCCGCCGGCCTGCACCGGCTGTGGAAGGACGCCATGGTCAACACCCTCGCCGCACCCAAGACCGGCCGGCCGTTCCGGCTGGTCGACGTCGGCGGCGGCACCGGCGACATCTCGTTCCGGGTGGTGGAGGGGGCCGGTGCCGGCGTCAGCTCCATCGTCTGCGACATCAACCCGGAGATGCTGAAGGTCGGCGAGGAGCGCGCCTTCGAACGGGGCCTCAGCGACCGCCTGACCTTCCAGGTCTGCAACGCCGAGGAATTGCCGTTCGAATCGAACCAGTTCGACGGCTACACCATCGCGTTCGCCATCCGCAACGTGCCGCGCATCGACCGCGCCTTGGCGGAGGCCTACCGGGTGCTGAAGCCGGGCGGCCGCTTCCTGTGCCTGGAATTCTCCAATGTCGACGTGCCCGGCCTCGACAAGATCTACGATTTCTATTCGTTCCACCTCATCCCGCGCATCGGCAAGATGGTGGTGGGCGAAGCGGAGCCCTACCAGTACCTGGTGGAATCGATCCGCCGCTTCCCCAACCGCACCGTGTTCGCCGACATGATCGCGGAGGCCGGCTTCTCCCGGGTGACGGCGATGCCGATGACCGGCGGCGTGGTGGCGCTGCATTCGGGCTGGAAGGTCTGACGGAACCGGCGCCCTGCCGGGCGCTCCACCGCTCGCACGCCGGCGGTCCCGTTCGCGGGGCACCGGCTCGACTGGGTCCCCACTGATCTGCCGTGATCGCGGGGATCGCCTTGTTCTTGAAAGCCTGTCTCTCGTGCTGCGTGCCCTCGGCCATCTTGCCCGCCTCGCCCGCGCCGGCTTCGTCTGCGCCCGCGAAGGTGTCTTCGCCATCATCGACCCGTCGTCGCTGCCGCCGCTGGCGCGCTTCGCGGTGTCCGCCATCCGCCTGCTGGAGCGTCGCAACGCCGGCGCGGCCGGGGTCCGGCTGTCGGCGGCGCTGACGCGGCTGGGGCCGTCCTGGGTCAAGTTCGGCCAGTTTCTGGCGACGCGGCCGGACATCGTCGGCAAACAGCTCGCCCGCGACCTGGAGAGCCTGCAGGACAAGATGGCGCCGTTCGGCATGGACGAGGCGCGCGCGGTGATCGCCGATGCGCTCGGCGCCCCGGTCGAGGCGCTGTTCGCCGAGTTCGGCCCGCCGGTCGCCGCCGCCTCGATCGCCCAGGTCCACCGCGCCAGCGTGGTGCGGGAGGACGGCAGCCGCCGCGACGTGGCGGTGAAGGTGCTACGCCCTGGCATCGAGCGCCATTTCAAGCGCGACCTCGGCGATTTCTTCTTCATCGCCCGCCTCGCCGAACAGCTGAGCGCGGAGGGCGAGCGGCTGCGGCTGGTGGCAGCGGTCGAGACGCTGGCGCGCTCGGTGACGCTGGAGATGGATTTCCGCCTGGAGGCCGCCGCGGCCTCGGAGATGGCGGAGAACACCAAGGACGACCATGACTTCCGGGTGCCGGAGGTCGATTGGGACCGCACCGCCCGCGCCGTGCTGACGCTGGAGTGGATCGACGGCATCAAGCTGTCGGACCGCGACGCGCTGATTGCGGCCGGCCGCGACGTCGCCGCGGTGAGCTGCGCGCTGATGCAGAGCTTCCTGCGCCACGCCATGCGCGATGGCTTCTTCCACGGCGACATGCACCCCGGCAACCTGTTCGTCGACGATCAAGGCCGCATCGTCGCGGTCGATTTCGGCATCATGGGCCGGCTCGGCGACACCGAGCGGCGCTTTTTGGCCGAGGTGCTGCATGGGTTCATCGTGCGCAACTACCGCCGCGTCGCCGAGGTGCATTTCGAGGTCGGCTACGTGCCCGACATCCACCCGGTGGAGTCGTTCACCCAGGCCATCCGCGCCATCGGTGAGCCGATCCACGGCCGCTCCAACGACCAGATCTCGATGGCGAAGCTGCTGACGCTGATGTTCGAGATCACCTCGCTGTTCGGCATGCGCGCCCGGCCCGAGCTGCTGCTGCTGCAAAAGAGCATGGTGGTGGTGGAGGGCGTCGCCCGCGCGCTCGACCCCAAGTTCGACATGTGGACGGCGGCGGCGCCGGTGGTGCGCGAGTGGATCGCCCGCAATCTCGGCCCGATCGGCCGGGCCGAGGACGTCACCGACGGCGCCGTCGGCGTCGGCCGCTTCATCGGCGCGGTGCCGGAGCTGCTCGGCCGCTCCGCGGTGCTGGTCCGCCGGGTCGACGAACTCACCCGCGCCGGCTTCGTGCTGGCGCCGGAGACGGTGGAGGCGATCGGCCGGGCCGAGGGCCGCGGCAACCGCCAGATCGCCGCGGCGGCCTGGATCATCGCGGCCCTCCTGGCGGCGCTGCTGGTCAAGCTGTGGTGATTGCATTGATGGCAGTGCCGGCACTGCCTATACTGTCCGCATGCCGAAATCAGCCGCGCCGTCCAAGCCAGATTCGCCTCGCCGAAAGCCGCAAGGCACCGTGAGCCTGACCATCCGCGGCCTCGACGCCGGGGTGAAGGCGCGGCTGCGGCGGCGGGCAGCCGAGCGCGGCCACTCGATGGAGGAGGAGGCCCGGCAGCTGCTGGCGCAGGCGCTCGCTCAGCCGGCCGAGCCGAAGACCGGGCTCGCTGACGCCATCCACGCGCTGTTTGCGCCGCTCGGCGGCGTCGAGCTGGAGCTGCCGCCGCGCGAGATGGGGCGCGAGCCGCCCACCTTCGAGTGATGTTCGTGCTCGACACCAACGTGGTTTCCGAGCTGATGCGGCCGGCACCGGCAGAAAAGGTTTCCAGTTGGGTCAACGCCGTCAGCCGCGGTGATCTCTTCATCACCACCTTCACCCAGAGCGAAATCTTGTTCGGAATCGCCAAGATGCCGAATGGTGCAAGGCGCGATGCGCTCGCGGCACGCGCCGGCATCATGTTCACGGACAGGTTTCGCCATCGCATCCTGCCCTTCGATTCCGTCGCGGCGGTGCATTACGCCGACATTTCGGCGACACGGCAGAAGCGCGGCCGCCCGATTGCGCCGTTCGACGCCGGCATCGCCGCCATTGCGCGCGCCAATGCCATGGCGGTGGTGACGCGCAATGTGAGAGACTTCGAGGATGTCGGCCTCGACGTCATCGACCCCTGGTCCGAGTGAACCCATGCCCTCGTCCGTGTCCCCCGCCAAGCGCGTCCTGCTCGTCATCGGCGGCGGCATCTCCGCCTACAAGGTGCTGGAGGCGATCCGGCGCCTGCGCGAGCGCGGCGTGCTCGTCCGCTGCCTGCTCACCAAGGCGGGCGCGGAGTTCGTCACCCCACTCACCGTCGGCACGCTGTCGGCCGAGCGGGTGTTCTTTGAGCTGTTCGACCTCACCGACGAGCACGACGTCGGCCACATCAAGCTGGCGCGCGACTGCGACCTCGTGGTGGTGGCCCCCGCCACCGCCGACCTGATCGCCAAGATGGCGCTGGGTCTCGCCAATGACCTCGCCTCGACCGCGCTGCTCGCCACCGACAAGCCCATCGTCATCGTGCCGGCGATGAACCCGACGATGTGGGCGCACCCGGCAACACAGGCCAATGTGGCGACGCTTCAGGCCCGCGGCGTTGTGGTGCTGGGGCCGGCCGCGGGGGCGATGGCCGAGCGCGGCGAATCGGGGCTTGGCCGCATGGTCGAGCCGGCGGAGATCGTGGAGGCGGTGATGGCTCGGCTCATCCCCGCGCCCGGGCCGCTCAAGGGCCGGCACATCCTGGTCACCTCCGGCCCGACGCGGGAGCCGATCGACCCGGTGCGCTACATCGCCAACCATTCCTCCGGCAAGCAGGGCCACGCCATCGCCGCCGCCGCCGCCGCGCTCGGCGCCCGCGTCACGCTGGTGTCGGGGCCGGTGCGGCTTCCCGATCCCGCCGGCGTCGAGGTGGTGCGCGTCGAGACCGCCCGCGACATGCTGAAAGCGTGCGAAGCGGCGCTGCCGGCGGACGCCGCGGTGTTCGCCGCCGCCGTCGCCGACTGGCGGGTGGCGCGCGACGCCGATCACAAGATCAAGAAGACCGGCGAGGGTCCGCCCGCTCTGGTGCTGGTCGAGAACCCCGACATCCTTGCCACCATCGCGCGCGGCCCCCGCCGGCCGGCGGTGGTGGTCGGCTTTGCCGCCGAGACCTGTCACGTCATCGACCATGCCAAGGCCAAGCTGGCTCGAAAGGGCTGCGACCTGATCGTCGCCAACGACGTCTCGCCTGAAACCGGAGTGATGGGCGGCGACCGCAACCGCATCCACCTGATCTCGACCTCCGGCGTCGAGAGCTGGCCGGAGCTGTCCAAGGACGAGGTGGCGACCTGCCTGGTCGCCCGCATCGCCAAGCGGCTGGCACGGGGCGAGCCATGATCGAGCTGCCGATCCGCCGCCTGCCGCACGCCGAGGGCCTGCCGCTGCCGGCCTACGCCACCCAAGGCGCCGCCGGTCTCGATCTGGTGGCGGCGCTGCCGGCCGGCCAGCCGCTGACGCTTCAGCCCGGCGCCCGCGCCGCGGTGCCGACTGGCCTTGAGATGGCGATTCCGGCCGGGTTCGAGGGCCAGGTGCGACCGCGCTCCGGCCTTGCGCTGAAGCGTGGCGTCACCGTGCTCAACGCGCCCGGCACCATCGATGCCGATTATCGCGGCGAGGTGGCGGTGATCCTGATCAACCACGGCGGCGAGCCGGTCACCATCGCCCGCGGAGAGCGCATCGCCCAGCTGGTGGTGGCGGCGGTGGTGCAGGCCAAGCCGGTCGCGGTCGCCGACCTCGACGCCACCGTCCGCGGCGCCGGCGGCTTCGGCTCGACCGGGCTGTCGTCCGGGTCAGGCTAAACAGAAGCCGCGCGCTGCGCGCCACGGCGCCGTGCTCGCGCCGTCGTCCCGGACAAGCGCCGGTTCGGTTCGGTAATGCCACGGCGCCGCGCCTTTCGCGCCGTCGTGGTTGTGGCATGCTGGCGCGCCCGAATGTCCACCGTTCGCCCCCCGATTTTCCCGATGCGCCTGTTGTCCCGCCGCTCCCACCTCGCCGTCGCCGCCATCCTCGACGTCGCGCTCCATGCCCGCGGCGCCGCGGTGCCCGGCAAGGCGATCGCCGCGCGGCTCGGCCTGCCGGCGCGCGCCCTCGAGCCATTGCTGCAGACGCTGGTGCGCGACGGCTTCCTGGCCGGCGCGCGCGGCCCGCGCGGCGGCTACACCCTGGCGCGCGAGCGCCGGCGCATCCGGCTGGCCGACGTGCTGGCCGCCGCCGAGCTCGACGAGCCCGAACAGCTGCCCGGCTCGCCGCTGATGGCGCGCATCGTGATGCCGGCGCTGGCGGAGGCGGCGACCGACGCCCGCGCCCGGCTCGAGGCGATGACGCTGGAGGAGCTGTGCCGGCAGGCCGAGGCCGCCGGGCTCGGCCGCGACACCAGCGGCGAAGATTTCGCGATCTGATACGATTTCCGTTTGATCAGCTCGGCTCTTCCTTCCCTCTCCCCTTGCGGGAGAGGGTGCCGAGCGATCGTAAAGATCGCGAGGCGGGTGAGGGGGCCTGCGCGCAGAAGGCTGACATACCCCTCACCCGGCTCGGATTTCGCTTCGCTCATCCTTGCCACCCTCTCCCACAAGGGGAGAGGGAAAAGACGCGCCCCTCGACCAACGGCCATTCCGAGCCGATCAGCCGGAAACCGTATGATCGGGATTGCGGTCGGAGCCAACGCCGGCTGCCGCTGCGTAAAATACATTCACAAAATGGTTACTAATTAAATTCCGTATTTCATGCGTATATTGCGTCACGGCATATGACGCGATTTCAGGAGAACCCGATGGCCCAGCCCGCCCACCACTTCCAGCCTGCCCGCGTGCCCGGCCGCGGCCGGGTCTACGACTCCATCACCGACACCATCGGCGACACCCCGCTGGTCAAGCTGAACCGGCTGCCCCAGCTCAAGGGCGTCAACGCCAACATTCTGGCCAAGCTTGAGTTCTTCAACCCGATCTCGTCCGTCAAGGACCGCATCGGCGTGTCGCTGATCGACGCGCTCGAGGCGCAGGGCGTGCTCAAGCCGGACACCGTGCTGGTCGAGCCGACCTCCGGCAACACCGGCATCGCCTTGGCGTTCGTCGCCGCCGCCCGCGGCTACCGGCTGATCCTGGTGATGCCGGAATCGATGTCGATCGAGCGCCGCAAGATGCTGGCGCTGCTTGGCGCCGAGCTGGTGCTCACCGAAGCCGCCAAGGGGATGAAAGGCGCGGTCGCCAAGGCCGAGGAGTTGGTCAAGGACCTGCCGAACGCGGTGATCCCGCAGCAGTTCAAGAACCCGGCGAACCCCGCCATCCACCGCGCCACCACCGCCGAGGAAATCTGGAACGACACCCAAGGCGCGGTCGACGTGGTGGTGGCCGGCGTCGGCACCGGCGGCACCATCACCGGCATCGGCCAGGTGCTGAAGCCGAGGAAGCCGGGACTTCGTGTCATCGCCGTCGAGCCGGAGGATTCGCCGGTGCTGTCGGGCGGCCAGCCCGGCCCGCACAAGATCCAGGGCATCGGCGCCGGCTTCGTGCCCGACGTACTCGACCGCAGCGTCATCGACGAGGTGGTCACGGTCGGCAACCAGACCGCGTTCGACACCGCCCGCGCGCTGGCGCGCTACGAGGGCATCCCGGTCGGCATCTCCTCGGGCGCGGCGATCGCCGCCGCGCTCGAAGTCGGCGCCCGCCCGGAGTTCGCCGGCAAGACCATCGTGGTGATCCTGCCCTCGTTTGCCGAGCGCTATCTGTCGACCGCGCTGTTCGACGGGCTGTGAGCCGGCGGCCTGCCGCAGCGGCGTTGGCGTGACGTCGAGACGATATAAGGCCGGGTTTCGACCCGGCCTTATGCTGTTGGGGATGCGGCCGGCCGAACACCGCACCTCGGGATCCCCGGCACCCGCGAGCTGACGCCGGCTTCGGCCAGCCGAACGGCGGCGGGAGGCGATGCGACAGCCATTTTCCCCTTCTGCGACCTCTGCCCTCGGGGTTACAGTGGCCTTCGATTCGAGACGTGGCGCGGCGAGCCCGTTCGGCGGGCCGCGACCCTTGGAGGGTGATCGAGAATGGCAGAGCGGAGTCGGACCGCGGCGTGGTGCCGGCATCGCCTGCTCGAAACGGTCGCCGGCTCCGCCGCCCTGATCCCGACCGGTGTGATGTCCACCGGCGCCAAGGCCGAGCCGATGCTGGTCAATGCCGCCGAACTGGTCACGCTGCTCGGGCCACACCAGATCCTCACCATGGCGTTCACCTCCGGGGTGACGCTGTTCGCCATCCTGTCGGCGGCCCAGCTGCTGCGCGTGGCGCGCCGGGCTAGCCGCGATCGGGCGGCGGCGCGCAGCCAGATCGCCACGCTGCGAGCGGAGACCGACCGCATCCGCACCCTGCTGCAGCTCGACCGCCAGATCACCGTGGTGTGGAGCGGCGGCGAACCGGAGATCGGCGGCGATATCGGCGTGGTCGGCGCCACCCAGCCGTTCCGCGTGCTGGCGTTCGGCATCTGGCTCGATGTCGAGCGGGCGCGCGATCTCGAAGCGGCGGTCGAGCGGCTGCGCGAGCGCGGCGAGGCGTTCGCGATGGCGCTCGCCACCCGCGACGGCCGCCACATCGAGGCCGACGGCCGCGCCATCGGCGGCCACGCCGTGCTGCGGCTGCGCGAGGCCACCGGCGCCCGCGGCGAAGCCGCCGAGCTGGCTGACCGGCTGCGCCGGGCCGAGCGCGATGCCGCCATCCTGCGCACGCTGGTGGAAAGCCTGCCGGTGCCGATGTGGGTGCGCGACGCCACCGGCCGCCTGAGCTGGGCCAATGCCGCCTACGCCCACGCCGTCGACGCCAAGACCACCGAGGAGTCGATCGACCGCGGCACCGAACTGCTCGACCGCGGCGACCGCATCACCGCCGCCCAGGCCCGCGACGCCCACGGCCGGTTCGAAAAGCGCGTCGCCGCCATCGTCGCCGGCGAGCGCCGCCAGCTCGACGTGGTCGAGATCACCGACGCCAACGGCATCTGCGCCGGCATCGCGCTCGATGCCACCGAGGCCGAGCAGGTGCGGGTCGGCCTGCAGCAGACCATCGCCGCCCACCGCCGCATCCTCGACAGCCTGGCCACCGGGGTCGCCATCTTCGACGCCAACAAGCGGCTGGTGTTCTACAATGCCGCCTACCAGCGACTGTTCGAGTTCGACCCCGCCTTCCTCGACGACAAGCCGTCCGACCCCGACGTGCTCGACCGGCTGCGCGCCGAGCGCAAGCTGCCCGAGCAGGCCGACTTCCGCAAATGGCGCGACGGCTTCCTCGGCGCCTACCGCGCCATCGAGCCGCAGGAGCATTCCTGGCACCTGCCGGGCGGGCAGATGCTGCGGGTGGTGACCAATCCCAATCCCGACGGCGGCCTGACCTACCTGTTCGACGACATCACCGAGCGCATCGACCTCGAAAGCCGCATCAACCAGCTGTCCGGCCTGCACCGCGAAACCCTCGACAACCTGGCCGAGGCGGTGGCGGTGTTCGGCTCCGACGGCCGGCTCAAGCTGCACAATCCGTCGTTCGTGCGGCTGTGGCGGCTGTCGCCGGATGCGCTGGCGAGTCAGCCCCACGTCGAGGTGGTCGGCACCTGGTGCCAGGCGATGTGCGCCAACGACGCCTGGTCGGTGCTGCACGCCACCGTCACCGCCATCGGCGGCCGGCACGAGCCGGTGGCGCGCCGCATCGAGCGGGCCGACGGCAGCGTGCTCGACGCCAGCGCCGCCAAGCTGCCCGACGGCTCGACCCTGGTCACCTTCCGCGACGTGACCGACTCGGTGTCGGTCGAGCGGGTGCTGACCGAGAAGAACGAGGCGCTCGAGGAGGCCGACGGGCTGAAGACGCGCTTCATCCACCACGTCTCCTACGAGCTGCGCTCGCCGCTCACCAACATCATCGGCTTCGCCCAACTGCTCGGCGACCCCGCCATCGGCCCGCTCAACGCCAAGCAGCGCGACTATGTCGGCCACATCACCGGCTCCAGCGCGGCGCTGCTCGCCATCATCGACGACATTCTGGATCTGGCCACCATCGACGCCGGCGCGATGACCATCGAGCCGTTCGAGATCGACCTGCGCGAGACCATGCGCGCCGCCAGCGACGGCGTGCAGGATCGCCTCGCCGAGGCCGGGCTCAAGCTGGTGCTCGACGTCGCGCCCGGCATCGGCACCTTCATCGCCGACGCCAAGCGCGTCCGGCAGGTGCTGTTCAACCTGCTCTCCAACGCCGTCAGCTTCTCCCCGCAAGGCGGCATCATCACGCTCGCCGCCCGCGCCGAGGCCGGCGCGGTGGTGTTCCGCGTCACCGACCAGGGGCCGGGCATTCCCGCCGAGCTGAAGGACAAGGTGTTCGAGCGCTTCGAGAGCTATTCGCCCGGCGGCACCCAGCACCGCGGCGCCGGGCTCGGCCTGTCGATCGTGCGCTCGCTGGTGGCGCTGCACGGCGGCGAGGTCGCGATCGAGACCCAGCCCGGCCGCGGCACCACCGTGGTGGTGCGGTTTCCCATGACACACGTGATGGCCGCGGAGTAGCGGCGGATGACCGCAGCGCTCACCGAACTGGTCTGGAACGTGGTGCTGCCGGACGAGCAGGCGACGGCACGGCTGGCACGCGATCTGTGCCTCGGGCTGCAGGCCGGCGACCTGGTGACGCTGGCCGGCGACCTCGGCGCCGGCAAGTCGACGCTGGCGCGCGCGATCATCCGCACCCTCGCCGGCGACGACGGGCTCGAGGTGCCGAGCCCGACCTACACCCTGCTGCAGACCTACGAGATCGAGCCGTTCGCGGTGGTCCACGCCGACTTCTACCGCGTGCGCAGCCCCGACGAGCTGGAGGAGATCGGCTGGGACGAAGCGGCCGAGGACGCGCTGGCGCTGGTGGAATGGCCCGACCGCGCCGGCAGCCTGCTCGCCGCCGACCGGCTGGAGATCGTGCTGAACCTCGCGCCCGACCTCGGCGCCGAGGCGCGCCGCGCCCGGCTCACCGGGCTGGCGGCGTTTGCGCCGCGGCTCAAGCGCATGCGCGACATCCGCGCCTTCCTCGACGGCGCCGGCTGGGGCGAGGCCCAGCGCCGGCCGCTCGCCGGCGACGCCTCCAGCCGCCGCTACGAGCGGCTGGTCGAGCCCGGACGCCGCGCCGTGCTGATGGACGCGCCGGCCCGCCCCGACGGCCCGCCGGTGCGGGCCGGCCTGCCCTACAGCCGCATCGCCCACCTCGCCGAGACCGTCACGCCGTTTCTCGCCCTGGCGCGGGGCTTGCGCGAGCACGGGCTGTCGGCGCCGGAGGTGCTCGCCGCCGACCTGGCGCTCGGGCTCCTGGTCCTGGAGGATCTCGGCGACGGCAAGGTGGTGGCGGGCGACCCGGCGGAGCCGATCCTGGAGCGCTATCGCACCGCCGCCGAGCTGCTCGCGGCGCTGCACTCGCTGTCGCTGCCGGACCGGCTGGCGGTGGCGCCGGGCGTCGACCACGTGCTGCCGCGCTACGACATCGACGCCTTCCTGATCGAGGCCGAGCTGCTGCTCGACTGGTACCTGCCGTTCCACGGCGTGATGCTGCCGCCCGGCGCGCGCGGCGACTTCGTGGCGCTGTGGCGCGAGGCGCTGGCCCCGGTGACGGCCGGGCCGCGGACCTGGGTGCTGCGCGACGTTCATTCCCCCAACCTGATCTGGCTCGACCAGCGCAGCGGCGTGGCGCAGCTCGGCCTGATCGACTTCCAGGACGCGGTGATGGGGCCGCCGGCCTACGACGTGGTGTCGCTGACGCAGGACGCCCGCGTCGATGTGCCGGAAGACACCGAGCTGGCGATCCTCAAGCACTACGTCACGCTGCGCCGCGGGCTGGACGCGGGCTTCGACGTCGCCCAGTTCGCCCGCGCCTACGCCACGCTCGGCGCCCAGCGCAACACCAAGATCCTCGGCATCTTCGCCCGCCTCAACGCGCGCGACGGCAAGCCGCAATACCTCACCCACCTGCCGCGGGTGGCGCGCTATCTCAAGCGCAGCCTCGCCCATCCCGGCCTGGCGCCGCTGGCCAAGTGGTACGCCGCCCACGTGCCGCTCGACTATCGGCCCGCCGCCGATCTGCCGCCGTCGATCCCGCAGGCGGAGTGAGGCGATGGCGACCTTGCTGCCGACCACGGCGATGGTGCTGGCCGCCGGCCTCGGCCTGCGCATGCGGCCGCTGACGCTGTCGATGCCCAAGCCGCTGATCGAGGTCGCCGGCCGCGCCCTGATCGACCGCGTGCTCGACACGCTGGCCGAGGCCGGCATCGAACGCGCGGTGGTCAACGTCCACCACCTCGCCGACCAGCTTATCGCCCATCTCGAGCGCCGCAGCCGGCCGACGGTGATCGTCTCCGACGAACGCGACGGCCTGCTCGATTCCGGCGGCGGCGTGGTCAAGGCGCTGCCGCAGCTCGGCGACACGTTCCTGGTCCTCAACGCCGACAGCTTCTGGCTCGACCGGCCCGGCCTCAATCTCAAGGCGCTGGCGGCCAATTTCGACCCGGAGGCCATGGACGCGCGGCTGTTGCTGGCCGACCGCGCGGCCGCCATCGGCTTCGACGGCGCCGGCGATTTCTTCCTTGAGCCCGACGGCCGGCTGAAGCGCCGCGGCGCGGCGCCGACCGCGCCGTTGGTGTATGCCGGCGGTGCTGTGATGACGGCGACGCTGTTCGAGGGCGCGCCGGCCGGACCGTTCAAGCTCACCCGCATGTTCGACCGGGCGCAGGCGGCCGGGCGGCTGCACGGCCAGCGGCTCGATGGCCTGTGGCTCCACGTCGGCACCCCGCCCGCCATCGCGCTGGCCGAGGCCGCGATCGCCGCGCAGCCGCACGCGGCATCGTGATGGCGCCGCGCGTCTTCACCATTCCCGCCGGCGCGCCGTTTCTCGACACCTTCGTCGCCGCGCTTTTGGCCGGCGAGGTGGTGCGCGGCTTTCCCGACCCGGCCGACCCGCTGTCGCTCGCCCGCGCCACGCTCTACCTGCCGACCCAGCGCGCCCGCCGCCTGATCGAGGCGGCGTTCCTCAAGGCCCACGGCGGCAACGCCACCTTGCTGCCGCGCCTCGTCGCGCTGGGCGAGGTCGACGAGGACGAGTTCGACCTTGCCGGCGGCCTCGACCTGCCACCGGCGATCCCGAAGCTGAGCCGCCGGCTGCTGCTGGCGCAGCTGGTCGCCGGCTTTGCCGGCAGCCCGGCGCTCAAGCTCGGCGACGCCGCCGGCCTTGCCACCGCGCCGGCGGCGGCGCTGGCGCTGGCCGATGAGCTGGCGCAGCTGATGGACCGCATGGCGACCGGGCGGGTGCCGTGGTCGGGGCTCGACGGCTTGGTGCCGGACGAGCTCGACCGCTACTGGCAAATCTCGATCCGCTTCCTGAAGGCGGTCGCGACCGAGCTGTGGCCGGCGATCCTTAATGAGCGCGGCAGGCTCGACCCCGCGGTGCGGCGCGACCTGCTCGCCAGGGCCGAGACCGAGCGGCTGGCGGCGGGGAACGGCGGTCCGGTGATCGTGGCCGGCTCGACCGGCTCGCTTCCGGCGACGCGCGCGCTGATCGCCGCCATCGCCCGCCACCCCAGCGGCGCAGTGGTGCTGCCCGGCCTCGACTGCGACCTCGACGAGGCGTCGTGGCGCGCGCTCGACCCCGGCGCCGACGGCGAGCCGATTCCGACCCATCCCCAGTTCGGCCTTCAGCAATTGCTGGCGGCGATCGGCATTGGGCGCGAGGAGGTCGAGCCGCTGGCGACGTCCGCCGCGGGCGGGCGCGAACGACTGCTGTCGCGGGCGCTGCGCCCGGCCGCCACCACCGACCAGTGGGCGACGCCCGATCCCGATCTCGACCCTGCCGCCGCGCTGGCGCGGGTGGCGCTGGTGGTCGCCGCCGAACCGCAGGAGGAGGCGCTGGCGGTCGCGGTGGCGCTGCGCGAGGTGGTGGAGGAGCCCGGCCGCACCGCCGCTTTGGTGACGCCCGACCGCGCCCTGGCCCGCCGGGTGGCGGCCGACCTGACGCGCTGGAACATCCGGGTCGACGATTCCGCCGGCGTGCCGCTGGCCGACTCCGGCGCCGGCCTGCTCGCCCGCGCGCTGGCCGACGCCGCAGCCGCGGCGCTGGCGCCGGTGCCGCTGGCGGTGCTGCTGAACCAGCCCGACGCCCGCTTCGGCCTTACCGAAGCCAAGCTTGCGGCGCGGCGCGCCGCGCTGGAACTCGCCGTGCTGCGCGGGCCGCGCCCCAAGGCCGGCACCGGCGGCCTCACCCTGGCGCTGCGCGAGGTGCAGGACGCCCGCACCACCTTATATCGCCGCGACCCGCGCCGCACGCTGTTGGACTCC
Organism: Blastochloris viridis; assembly: GCF_001402875.1. Lineage (NCBI taxonomy): Bacteria > Pseudomonadati > Pseudomonadota > Alphaproteobacteria > Hyphomicrobiales > Blastochloridaceae > Blastochloris > Blastochloris viridis. The sequence continues at coordinate 3,587,007 of NZ_CP012946.1, forward strand.
GACTTCGCGCTTGCCTTCGACCTGGTGGCGCGGCTGGAGACCGGCCTTGGCCCAGTGCTGGCGCTGGGTGGCCGGGCGCAGCCGTTCGCGGCGCTGCTCGCCGCCCACCGCGACGCGGTCGAGGCGGCGGCACGCCATCCGGACGGCTCCGGCCTCGCCGGCGCCGACGGCGACGCGTTGATGACATGGTTCGACGAGCTGGCCGAGGCGGCGGCCGACGCCGCGGCGATGTCGCTGGCCGACTACGCCGAGGCGGTGCCGGCGCTGATGCGCGGCGTCGCGGTGCGCACCGCGTTCGACGAGGCGGCGCGGGTGCGAATCCTCGGCCCCCTTGAGGCGCGGCTGGTGCCGCTCGACCGGGTGGTGGTGTCGGGCCTCGACGAGGGCCGCTGGCCGCCCGACACCTCGAACGACCCCTGGCTCAGCCGGCCGATGCGCCGCGCGCTGGGGCTCGACCTGCCGGAGCGCCGCATCGGGCTATCGGCGCACGATTTCGCGCAGTGCTTCGGCGCGCCGGAGGTGGTGCTGACGCGGGCGCGCAAGGCCGGCGGCGCGCCGACCGTGCCGGCGCGCTTCCTGCAACGGCTCGCCGCGGTGTCGGGCGCGGCCTGGCACGAGGTCGGCGCGCGCGGCGAGCGCATCCTCGCCACCGCCCGGCTGGTCGACGCCGCCCCGCCCGCCGTGCCAGCGCCGCGGCCGATGCCGGCGCCGCCGCTGGACCTCAGGCCGACGCAGCTCAGCGTCACCGAGGTCGAGGACTGGATTCGCGACCCCTACACCATCTACGCCCGCCACGTGCTGCGCCTCAGCCCGCTCGAGCCGCTCGACGCCGACGTCGCCGCGCCCGCCCGCGGCACCATCGTGCACGAGGCGCTGGCGGAGTTCCTCAAGGTCTATCCCGAGCGGCTGCCGCCTGACGCCCTGCCACGGCTGCTCGGCTGCGGCCGCGCCGCGTTCGCCCGCCTCGACGGCTTTCCCGATCTCGTCGCGGTGTGGTGGCCGCGCTTTCAGCGCGTCGCGCGCTGGCTGGTGGCGGTGGAGACCGAGCGCCGCAGCGCCGGCCCGGTGCAGAGCCTGGTCGAGCTGGGGGGGAAGATCACGGTGCCGGGCACCGGCTTCCTGCTGACCGGCCGCGCCGACCGCATCGACCTGACGCCGGACGGCGCGGTGGTGATCGACTACAAGACCGGCCAGCCGCCCTCCAGCCCCCAGGTCGAGAGCGGGCTTGCGCCGCAACTGCCGCTGGAGGCGGCGATGGTGACGCTGGGCGGCTTCAAGGATGTGCCGGCCGGCACCGCCATCGACGGCCTGGTTTATGTCCGCGTCTCGGGCGGCGAGCCGCCGGGCGAGTGGAAGCCGGTGAAGCCCAAGGCCGGGGCGGTGGCCGACCTCGCTCCCGCCGCGCTGGCCGGCCTGGCGCGGCTGGTGGCGCGCTTCGGCGAGCCCACGCAAGGTTATCAGTCGTTGGTGCGGTCCGAATTTACGGGCCGCCACGGCGACTACGACCATCTCGCCCGCGTCGCCGAATGGTCGGCGACCGGCGGCGCCGGCGAGGAGGGCGAGGCATGAGCGCCTTCAGCATTCCCGACAAGACCCGGCTCGACCAGGCCGCCGCCTCCGACCCCGCCCGCTCGGCCTGGGTCGACGCCAATGCCGGCTCCGGCAAGACCCACGTCCTGGCGCGGCGGGTGGTGCGGCTGCTGCTGCGCGGCACCCCGCCCGACAAGGTGCTGTGCCTGACCTTCACCAAGGCCGCCGCCGCCAACATGGCCAACCGCGTGCTCGCGGCGCTGGCGGCGTTCGCCACCGCGACGGACGTCGAGCTCGACCGCGCCTTGGCCGAGATCGACGGCGACAGCCCGACCCCGCAGCGCCGGGCGCGGGCGCGGCGGCTGTTCGCCGAGGCGCTGGAGACGCCGGGCGGCCTGAAGGTCCAGACCATCCATGCGTTCTGCGACCGCGTGCTGCACCAGTTCCCGTTCGAGGCCGGCGTGCCGGCCGGGTTCTCGGTGCTCGACGACCGCCTCGCCGACGAGCTGCTGGCCGGCGCCCGTGCCCGCGTGATGGTCGAGGCGGCCAACGATCCGTCATCGCCGCTCGGCCGGGCGCTGGAGACCGCGATTGCAGCGGCCTCCGACAACGGGCTCACCGAGGCGTTCGCCGAGGCGGTGCAGGACCGCCACGCCATCGCCGGCTGGATCGCGGCGGCGGGCGGCGTCGAGGCGGCGGCCGGCCAGGTCGCCGAGTGCCTCGGGCTGCGCCCTGGCGAAACCCGCGCCGCCATCGAGGCCGACATGCTGGCGAGCCCCCATCTGCCGCGCAGCGAATGGCCGGCGGTTGCGGCGGAGTTCGCCGCCGGCAGCGGCGCCAACGATAAGAAGTTTGCCGGCTATTTATTGGCTGCCGCCGCGGCCACGGACGATGCCCAGGCGCTCGACGCCTGTCTCAAGGTATTCCTGACCGACAAGGAGGAGCCGCGCAGCGACAAGCAGTTCCCCTCCAAGCGCATCCGCGACGATCACCCCGCCCTCGCCCTGGCGCTCCGCGCCGAGCGCGACCGGCTGGCGGCGCTGATCGAACCCCGCCGGGCCGCCGCCGCCGCCGAGCGCAGCGCCGCGCTGCTGGTGCTCGCCGACGCCGTGATCGGCCGCTACGAGGCGATGAAGGCGCGGCGCGCCTTGCTCGACTTCGACGACCTGGTGGCGAACACCCGGACCCTGCTCGAAGACATCGGCGCCGCGTGGGTGCTCTACAAGCTCGACCGCGGCATCGACCATGTGCTGGTCGACGAGGCGCAGGACACCTCGGCGGCCCAATGGGCGATCGTGTCGGCGCTGACCGCCGAATTCTTTGCCGGCAAAGGAGCGCGCGAGCGGCCGCGCACGGTGTTCGCGGTGGGCGACGCCAAGCAGTCGATCTTCGGCTTCCAGGGCGCGGCGCCGGCGATGTTCGGCGAGATGCAGACGCACTTCAAGGACGCCGCCGAGGACGGCGACTACGCCTGGTCGAGCGTGCGGCTCGAGGTGTCGTTCCGCTCGTGCCAGCCGGTGCTGGACGCCGTCGACCGCGTGTTCGCCCAGGACGCCGCCCGCGCCGGGCTCCAGGTGGTCGATGACGCCGCCCTGGCCCACCAGTCGGTGCGGGCCGGCGCGCCGGGGGTGGTGGAGCTGTGGCCGCTGATCGAGCCCGACGCGGCCTCGGAAAGCCGCGAGCCGTGGGACCTGCCGCTCGACGCCGCCACCGCCGCCAGCCCCAATGTGCGGCTGGCCCACCGCATCGCCGCGAGCGTGGCGGCCTGGACCCGCGGCGGCCGCCGCAAGGCCGACGGCAGCCCGATCGGCGCCGGCGACGTGCTGATCCTGGTGCGCCGGCGCGGCGCGCTGTTCGAGGCGATGCTGAAGGCGCTGAAGGCGTGCGGCCTCGAGGTCGCCGGCGCCGACCGGCTGGTGCTGGCCGAGCACATCGCGGTGATGGACCTGATCGCACTCGGCGACGCCATCTTGTGCCCGCACGACGACCTCGCGTTGGCCTGCCTGCTGAAAAGCCCGCTGTTCGGCTTCAGCGACGACGAGCTGATGGCGATTGCGGCGCCGCGCACCGGCACGCTCGCCGCGGCACTCGATCACGCCACCGAGCCGAAGGCGCAGGCCGCCGCCGCCCGCCTCGCCCAATGGCGGACCGAGGGCCGGGCGCTGCGCCCGTTCGACCTCTATTCGCGGGTGCTCGGCCGCGACGGCGGGCGGCGGGCGATGCTGGCGCGGCTCGGGCCGGAGGCGGCCGACCCGCTCGACGAGTTCCTGGCGCTGGCGCTCGCCGACGAGGGCGCCGGCCTGCCGGCGCTGACCGGCTTTCTCCACCGGGTGCGCGCCGCCGGCGCCGAGGTCAAGCGCGACATGGAGGTGGGGGCGAGCGCGGTGCGGGTGATGACGGTGCACGGCGCCAAGGGCCTCGAAGCGCCGGTGGTGATCCTGGCCGACACCGTCGCCCGGCCCGAGGGCGCCAAGGATCTACGCCTGCTGCCGCTCGCCCGGCCCGGCGCCGCCCACGGCGCCCCGCAGCCGCGGGTCTGGGTGCCGTCCCGGGCCGGCGAGCCGGCGGCGGCCGCCGCCGCCCGCGACGGCGTGCGGGCCGAGGCCGCGGCCGAATATCGCCGCCTGCTCTACGTCGCGCTGACCCGCGCCGCCGACGTGCTGGTGATCGCCGGCGCCCGCGGCAAGACCGCCGAGCCGGACGGCTGCTGGTACAGGCTGGTCGAGGGCGCGCTCAAGGCCGAGGCGGCCGAGGAGCCGGCCGACGGCTGGGACGGCACGGTGTGGCGCTGGAGCCGCTGGCCGGAGGTGGCGGCGGCGGCAGGCGGCGCCCCGGCCCCGGCGCCGCCGCCGGAGCGACCGGCCTGGCTCGACCGCCCGGTGGACAGCGCCATCGCCCGGCCGGCGCCGCTCAAGCCCTCGCGCACCGGCCCGCCGGCCGACCCCGCCGCAGTGGCGCGCGGCCGGCTGGTCCACCGTTTGCTCGAAGTGCTGCCCGATCTGCCGCCCGCCGAGCGCCCGGCGGTGGCCGAAGCGCTGACGGCCCGGTTCGGCCTCGAGCCCGCCGGCTGCACCGGCGTGGTCGAGGACACGCTGGCGCTGATCGCCGACCCGGCCCTGGCGCGGCTGTTCGGCCCCGGCAGCCGAGCCGAGGTGCCGCTCGCCGGCACCATCGGCTCGGCCGGCCTGACGCCGGTGCCGGTGTCCGGCCGCATCGACCGGGTCTGGGTGGGCGAGGATGCGGTGCTGATCGCCGACTTCAAGACAGACACCGCGGTTCCAACCACAGCCGCGGACGTTCCGGGTGCTTATCGGCGCCAGCTCGCGCTCTATCGCGCCCTGCTCGCCGAGCTGTTTCCAGGCCGGCCGGTGGCGTGCTGGCTGGTGTTCACCTGCGGCCCGCGGGTGATGCCGGTGCCGGACGCGCTGCTCGACGAGGCGTTGGCGCGGCTCACCTCCGCACCCGCCCTGCCTTGACGCTCTCCCGACCGATCCCTAGTTTTACGTAATCAACGACCCCGCCTTCCAATGGAAAGGACCGGCCATGGCTGTCTCCAAGGTAACTGATGCCAGCTTCGACCAGGATGTTCTGAAGTCGAGCGATGCTGTTCTCGTCGATTTCTGGGCGGAATGGTGCGGACCGTGCCGGATGATCGCGCCGGTTCTCGACGAAATTGCCGCGGAAATGGCCGGAAAGATTAAGATCGTCAAGCTGAACGTCGACGAAAACCCGGCGACTGCCGCGAAATACGGCGTGATGTCGATCCCGACCCTGATGCTGTTCAAGAACGGCGAGCTGGCCTCGCGCCAGGTCGGCGCCGCGCCGAAGGCCAAGCTGGTGCAATGGGTGCACTCGGCGGTGTGACGGGCGTTGCGGCCGGCCCGCCGTCGCGGCATCGTCGCCTCGGCAAAAATCTTGTTTTCGAACAAGCTTTTGCGACGGAGCCTGCCGGTCGTCCGGGTGCCGACGCGCCCGCAGGCCGGGGTCAATCCCCGGCCAGGGCGCGAAAGCGGGTGAGGAATTTTCGCGCCGCCTCGCCCGCGGTCCACGGCGCCAGCAGGCGCTCGGCGGAGGCGGCGGGCAGGTCCGGCGGCGCACCGAAGAACTTGCGCGCCTCGTCATCGGAGAAGCCGGCGAGCCGCGTCGCCTCCAGATAGGCGGCGCCGCGGTCGGCGGCCTTGGTCAGCCGGTGCAGCTCCGCCGGCGATGCCGGCGGCAGCCCGAACCGGATGTGGATGGCGGCCTGCAATCGCGCCTCCACCGTCTTGTAGGCGCCGCCCATCACCGCCTTGAACGGCGAGATCATGTCGCCGATGACGTATTCCGGCGCGTCGTGCAGCAGCACCGCCAGCCGCCACGAGCGGTCGAGGTTGGGCGCGAGCCGCCGCGAGATCGCCTCGACCAGCAGCACGTGCTGGGCCACCGAAAAAATGTGGGGGCCGCGGGTCTGGCCGTTCCAGCGCGCCACCCGGGCCAGGCCGTGGGCGATGTCCTCGATCTCGACGTCGAGCGGGGAGGGGTCGAGCAAATCAAGCCGGCGGCCGGACAGCATGCGCTGCCAGGCGCGCGGCGGGGCGGAATCATCGGAGCGGGCCATGATTTGCGCGGGCTACAGCAGCCGGCCGGCCGCGGCAAGCGGCGTGCGGCGCGCAAGCCGGCTGCGGGCGTGACGGCGGACTGCGCAGCCGAAGCGGACGTGCTACGCTTTTCGCTGTCGGCGTCGCTGGATCTCACCGCTTCGAGCCATTAGATCATTCACCATGAGACAGCCGAGTGCAGTCCTCGAGATCGTCTATTTCGACGCCGGTGGCGGCCACCGCAGCGCGATGAACGCGCTGAAGGAAGTTCTGGAGGAGCGTTATCCGACCTGGTGCATCAAGCCGGTCAACCTGCAGAAACTCCTCGAGCCGGCCGACCCGGTTCACCAGATCACCGAAAAGCTGTCCCGCCCGCTGCACAAATATCTGGTGCCACTGGCGCCGCGCCTGAGTTTCCGGCCGTTCCAGACCCAGGACATCTACAACGTCGCGCTCAAACGCGGCGTCACGTTCGGGCTCGGCGCGATCCTGCCCATCCTGCAAACCTACATCGAGCTGAACGCGCCGAAGATCGAAGGGATCCTCAAGCGCTATTGGTGCCGGCCCGACGCCGAGGCGCCCGACCTCGTCGTCTCGGTGATCCCCAATTTCAACGGCGTGATGTTTCGGGCGCTGAAGGCGGTCCACCCGAACACGCCGTTCGTCACCGTCATGACCGACATGGTCGACTGCCCGCCGCACTTCTGGATGGAGGATCAGGACCAAGTCGTGGTCTGCGGCACGCAGCGCGCGCTCGAACAGGCCAAGACCAGCGGGTTCTACCGGGCGCAGAATATCTATGAGGTTTCCGGCATGATCCTTCGCAAATCCTTCTACAAGGACGCTGCGAAGTGGCAATTGACCCGCGAGCACCTCGGCCTTCGGCCAAGCCTACCCACCGCGATCATCATGTTCGGCGGCAACGGGTCATTGAGCGTGTCGTTGAGCATCCTCGAGCAGTTCGAGGCGGCCAAGCTCAAGCTTCAGACCATCGTGATGTGCGGCAACAACAAAAAGCTCTACGACAGCCTGCAGGGCCGGGCGGGCTGCCACGCCGTCGGCTTCGTTGCCAACGTTGCCGATTACATGCGGCTGGCGGATTTCCTGATCGGCAAGCCGGGCCCCGGCAGCGTCAGCGAAGCCATCCACGTCGGCTGCCCGGTCATCGTCGAATGCAACAAGAGCACGATGCCGCAGGAGCGCCCCAACGTCGATTGGATCCTGGAGATGCAGGTCGGGTTGGCGGTGAAGAGCTTCGAGAAGGATATCGTCGGCGCCGTGCAGACGATGCTGGCGTCGCTGGCGTCCTTCAAAGCCAATATCGACCGGAACGTCCCGAAGAACTTTGCCGTGTTCGAGATCGCGACGATCCTGAACCAGATCATTCAGCGCCGGCAGCACCGCGTCCGCCGGCTTGCCGCGCGGGTTTACTGAAGGCTCAAGGGCTGCGACAGGCCGGAGCGCCGGCACGCCGCGCGGTGGAACGGGCGGCGGAATCGAAAAGATTCACAAGCTCTGAGGAGCCCGCGACAGCGGGTCTCGAAGGCGGACTTTCGAGCTGAGGCCTGCCCCATGGTTCGAGACGGTCGCTTCGCAGCCTCCTCACCATGAGGCCGAGAACGGTCAGCCGTCAGCACCTCGGGTACCAGGTCGCTTCAAGCCTTTGATTCAACGCATGCGCTCGCAACAGCGGACACCGGCGTTGGGAGCGAAACGTCAAAACCTGGACTGCCATCCGACCTGACGCCGTCAGGTCGGATGGCAGTCCAGAACATCGTCCCGACGAGAATGCGTGTCGCGAAACTGCGGTTTTCGACGGTGGGACTGCGGCTCGGCGGCCAGAGCGGCCGAGAACCGTACCCCCCGTTGGGTCGGACGCTCCGGCGCGCCGGCCGTCCGGTGATGCCGCCGGCTGGCGCGTCAGCCGCCGACCACGCGGCGGTCGCGCCGACGGTCGACCACCGGCTGGTACGCGATCCGGGCGTGGAAGCTGCAATAGGGCAGGCCAGGCGTCGCCCGGCCGCCGCAATAGGAGAAGTCGGCGCGGCCCGGCTCGCCAAGCGGCCACCGGCAGGTGGCCTCGGTGAGGTCGAGAATGGTGCAGCGCTGGCCGATCGGCACCACGTTTTCCACCGGTTCGACCGCGCATTCCGGCTCGACCTCCGGCATCTCCTCCGGCGCGACCCGGGGCGCCAGCACGACATTGCCGTGGACGAACCCGCCTTGCCGCGGGGGCGTCTGGGTGCGCTGCTTGCGCGAGCGCGGCACGGCCGCCGAAGGTGTTTTCGCCCGGCCGGATAGGCCGAGCCGATGTACTTTGCCGATCACGGCGTTGCGCGTGATGCCGCCCAGTTCCGCTGCGATCTGGCTGGCCGAAAGGCCATCCGCCCACAGCTTCTTCAGGAGTTCGATCCGCTCTTCGTTCCACGACATCGTCGTCAGCCTCTCGTCCTGGGTCCGACACATCCTGCGGGCCGAATCGCTCCCCGTGCCGAGCCAACAAAAGCTCGGCGAAACGCGCCGCATCACTCAAAGGGGAACTGGCCGTCGCACCGAGATGTCGTGCCGGACCGAAAGAAGGCTACAATAGGTGCTGACTCGCCGACAAGAGTCCGCCGGACTCGCGAGTCATTTTCCCCAACAAACGGCCGGCGCTGTCGTAACAATCTCGACTGGTGTGGCCATGTTGACACAGGCTTACCGGGGGGTACTATTCACTGTGAATGTGCCGCCCCGCGGGGCGGCACGTTTCGTTTGCTGCCCTCTTTTAGCCCGTTCCGCATCGCGCCGGTTGTGACCCCGGTCTAGCGAGCCTGTCGGAGAGGCGTCCCGTGACCGCCAAGACTGTGCCTAGCAAAAGCCCTTCCGTCCTGTTGCCGACCTACGCCCGTGCCGACCTCGCCTTCGTGCGCGGCGAGGGTGCTTGGCTGACCGCCGAGGACGGCCGACGCTTTCTCGATTTCGGCGGCGGCGTCGCAGTCATTTCGCTCGGCCACGCCCATCCCCACCTCGTCGCCGCTCTCACCGAGCAGGCGGCCCGGCTGTGGCATGTCTCCAACCTCTACCGCATCCCGGAGGGCGAGCGCCTCGGCGCGCGCCTGGTCGAGGCCACCTTCGCCGATACGGTATTCTTCACCAATTCCGGCGCCGAGGCGCTCGAGTGCTCGATCAAGATGGCGCGCAAGTACCACGCCGCCGGCGGGCAGCCGGAGCGTTACCGCCTGATCACCTTCGAGGGCGCCTTCCACGGCCGCACGCTCGCCACCATCGCCGCCGGCGGCCAGGCGAAATATCTTGAGGGCTTCGGCCCGCCGGTCGACGGCTTCGACCAGGTGCCGTTCGGCGACCTCGACGTCGTGCGCGGCGCGATCGGGCCGGCCACCGCCGGCATCCTGCTCGAGCCGGTCCAGGGCGAGGGTGGGGTTCGGCCGTTTGCGCCGGAGATGCTGCGCGCGTTGCGCAAGCTGTGCGACGACGCCGGGCTGCTGCTGGTGCTCGACGAGGTTCAGACCGGCGTCGGCCGCACCGGGCGGCTGTTTGCCCATGAGTGGGCCGGCATCACCCCCGACATCATGGCGATTGCCAAGGGCATCGGCGGCGGCTTTCCGATGGGAGCGTGCCTTGCCACCACCGCGGCGGCGCGCGGCATGACCGCCGGCACCCACGGCTCGACCTTCGGCGGCAACCCGCTGGCGATGGCCGTCGGCAACGCTGTGCTCGACATCGTGCTGGAGCCAGGCTTCATGGACCAGGTGCGGCACACCGCGCTGCTGCTCAAGCAGCGGCTGGCCGAACTCAAGGACCGCCACCCCGACATCATCGCCGAGGTGCGCGGCGAGGGATTGCTGCTCGGCCTCAAGGCGTTGATCCCCAGCACCCAATTGCAGGCGGCGCTGCGCGAGAATCTTTTGCTCACCGTCGGCGCCGGCGACAACGTGGTGCGGCTGCTGCCGCCCTTGACCATCGGCGAGGCGGACATCGCAACCGCGGTCGAGGCGATCGACCGCACCTGCGCACAACTGTCGGCGGCGCGGACCTCCGATCCGAAGACGGGAGCGGCGGCATGACCAGCAACGGCGCCGGCGGCCCCCGGCATTTCCTCGACCTCGACCAGCTCTCCGCCGGCGAGCTGCGGCGCATCCTCAACCATGGCGCCGAGATGAAGCAGGCACGCGTCGCCGGCGTGCGATCCGACCGGCCGCTGGAGGGCCGGGTGCTGGCGATGATCTTCGACAAGCCCTCGACCCGCACCCGCGTATCCTTCGACGTCGCCATGCGCCAGCTCGGCGGCGAGACCATCATGCTCACCGGCAGCGAGATGCAGCTCGGCCGCGGCGAGAGCATCGCCGACACCGCGCGGGTGCTGTCGCGCTACGTCGACGCCATCATGATCCGCATCCTCGATCACGACGCGGTGACCGAGCTGGCGCGCTACGCCACCGTTCCGGTGATCAACGGGCTGACCCGCCTGTCCCATCCCTGTCAGGTGATGGCCGACGTCATGACCTTCGAGGAGCGCAGGGGGCCGATCCGCGACCGCACAGTGGCCTGGACCGGCGACGCCAACAATGTGCTGGCGTCGTGGGTGCAGGCTGCCGAGCGCTTCCAGTTCTCGCTGCGCGTCGCCACGCCCCCCGAGCTCGGGCCGCGCCCGGCGGTGAGGGAGTTCGTCCAGCGCACCGGCGCCCGCGTCACCTTCGGCCACGATCCCGACGCCGCAGCGCGCGGCGCCGACTGCGTCATCACCGACACCTGGGTGTCGATGGGCGACCGCGAGGCCGAGCACCGCCACAATCTATTGCAGCCCTACCAGGTCAATGGCCGGTTGATGTCGCTCGCCGCGCCCGACGCCATCTTCCTGCACTGCCTGCCCGCCCACCGCGGCGAGGAGGTCACCGACGAGGTGATGGACGGGCCGCAGTCGGCGGTCTTCGACGAGGCGGAAAACCGGCTGCACGCCCAGAAGAGCATTCTGGCGTGGTGCCTGCACGCGGAGCCCGCGGCATGACCGCAGAGGTCCCCGGGCGCCTTCCCGACCCCGTCGCCGAACAAGACCGCATCACCCCGTTCCAGGTCGACACGCTCGACGTGCGCGGCCGGATCGTCACGCTCGGCCCGGCGGTCGACGCGGTGATTGCCGGCCACGGCTATCCCGAGCCGGTCTCGCGGGTGCTCGGCGAAGCGGTGGCGCTCGGCGTGCTGCTGGGGACTGCGCTGAAGTTCGACGGCCGCTTCATCCTGCAGACCCAGACCGATGGCCCGGTGCGGATGCTGGTGGTCGATTTCGAGACCCCGGACAAGATCCGGGCGTGCGCGAGGTTCGACGCGGAGCTGGTGGCGGCGGCGACCGACACTCGGCCGGCAGCGATGATCGGGCGGGGCCACCTCGCCATGACCATCGACCAGGGGCCGGACATGAGCCGCTACCAAGGCGTGGTCGAACTTGCCGGCCAGGGGCTGGAGGCGGCGGCCCACCAGTATTTCGCCCAGTCGGAGCAGATCCCGACCTTCGTCCGCCTGGCGGTCGCCGAAGAGATGACGGCGACCGCGGACGGCACCAAGCGCAGTTGGCGCGCCGGCGGGCTGATGGTGCAGTTCATGCCGGCCGACCCCGAACGCATGGCGCGTGCCGACCTCGATCCCGGCGACGCCCCGGCCGGCATCGAACCGGGCACGGTCGCGGAAGACGACGCCTGGGTCGAAGCGCGCACCCTGGCCGCCACCGTGGAGGATCACGAACTGGTCGACCCGGCATTGTCGTCGGAGCGGCTGTTGTGGCGGTTGTTCAATGAGCGCGGCGTGCGGGTGTTCGCGCCCCGGCCGGTCACCAATTTCTGCCGCTGCTCGGTCGAGACCATCCGCGACATGCTGAACCGCTTTTCGCTCGATGACCGCCAGCACATGGTTGAGGACGGCAAGATCACGGTGACGTGCGAGTTCTGCTCCAGCCGCTACATCGTCGAGCCATCCGAGGTCGGCATCCCGGACGCCAGCGCGACGGATTGATGCGGTTTCCGGCGCGGACGTTTTTCCGATGATCCGTTCGTGATCCCAAAATCAACCGCGCCATCGCGCCGCATCGCCATGGCGCGGCGGATGGGCCGTTCATCTTCAGCTTTGGCGTGGTGATGGCGGGGCGACGCCCAGCGCACCCGCGCTGGCGCCGATCGACCCAACCGCGTCATCCTGCTCGACCTCGCGCCGCCGACGCTCGCGGCGGCGGGTCAAGCTGACGGCCAAGTTGGAAATCAGGGCGCTGCACGGCAGGCTGGACCGCCTGCGCGAGGATCCGGCAGCTGCCGTCACCCGGATCGAGGCGCTGGTACGTCAGGCGGGATGACCGCACCGGCGCGGGGGCGCCGGGTCAGCGCCGCCGGAACTGCGGCCGGCGCTGACCGGAGCCGATCGGGCCGGAGCTCTCGGCCTTGTGGCGGAAGTTGATGCGGCCACGCTCCAAGTCGTAGGGCGACATCTCGACCACCACGCGGTCGCCCGCGATAGTGCGGATGCGGTGCTTGCGCATCTTGCCGGCCGCGTAGGCGAGGATTTCGTGATCGTTGTCGAGGCGCACCCGGAAATTGCCGTCCGGCAACACCTCGGTGACGACGCCGTCGAATTCGAGCAGTTCTTCTTTTGACATCCTTTAACTCCAAAAGGCAGGTCCCCGGCTCGCAGCGCCGGGGACCCGCGTGACACCTCAACGCGTCGGGCGCCCCGCCGACGCGCGCTCGTCCGGACGCGGCCGCCGGACCGGCCGCATGAACGCCATCGACGCAAACCCGGCCTCGCTCGCCGGCTCCCGGCTGGCCGAGCGCGACTTGCCGCGGGTCGGCGCCCCCTGCTGCGCCGGCCGCCCGGCGCGCGGAGCCGCCGCCGCCGGCGCTGACGGCGCTGCCACACGCTCGCGTCCCGCCTTGCCGGCCGGACGTTGCTCGGTCTTCGCCGGCGCGACCGCCACGCCACCAGCCTGCCGTCCCTCCGCCGACCCCGGCCGGCGCTTCGACCGGCTGCGGACCGGCTTCGTCCGGGTCGGCGCCGATGCGTCGGCGGCTGCCGCGGCATCGCGCCTGAACGGCTCGGCCCGGGCCACCACCTCGCCCCGCTTGTCGACCGTGGGGATCGAGCAGCGGATCAGGTTCTCGATCGCCTTCAGATACGGCCGCTCCTCGGCATCGCACAGCGAGATCGCCACCCCCGCGGCGCCAGCGCGGGCGGTTCGGCCGATACGATGGACGTAGCTCTCCGGCACGTTCGGCAAGTCGAAATTCACCACATGGCTGATACCCGCGACGTCGATGCCGCGCGCGGCGATATCGGTCGCCACCAGCGTCCGCACGCTGCCGCTGCGAAAAGCGGCCAGCACGCGCTCGCGCTGATTCTGCGACTTGTTGCCGTGGATTGCAGCCGCCGGCAAGCCGGCTTTGTCAAGAGCACGCACGATTCTGTCGGCGCCATGCTTGGTGCGGGCGAACACCAGGGCGCGGTCGACCGACTCCAGGCTCAGCACGTCGACCAGCGCCGCCGTCTTGGCGGCCTTGTCGACGAACAGCACGCGTTGATCGATGCGGTCGGCGGTCTTGGCTACCGGGTTCACCGCCACCTGCACCGGCTCGCGCATCATTTTCGCCGCCAGCGACTCGATCTCCTTCGGCATCGTGGCCGAGAACAACAGGCTCTGGCGGTGGGCCGGAAGCAGCCCGACGATTCTGCGCACGGTCTGGATGAAGCCCATGTCGAGCATCTGGTCGGCCTCGTCCAGCACCAGGACCTCGACCCGGTCGAGCCGGACCGCCCGCTGGTTATGGAGGTCCATCAGCCGGCCGGGCGTCGCCACCAACACGTCGACGCCGTGGGCCAGCGCCTTGATCTGCGGATTGATCGACACGCCGCCGATGGCCAGCGCCGTCTTCAGACGCAGGTGGCGGCCATAGATTTTCACCGAGTCGAGAATCTGGCCGGCGAGTTCGCGGGTCGGCGCCAGGATCAGCGCGCGCACCGTGCCCTTGTCGGGCCGGGCCGGGCCGGGGTGGGTGGCGAGGCGGTTGAGGATCGGCAGCGCGAACGCCGCGGTCTTGCCGGTGCCGGTCTGGGCGATGCCGACCAGGTCACGGCCCGCGAGAACCGGCGGAACCGCCTGGAGCTGGATCGGGGTCGGATGGGTGTGGTTCGCCTCGGCGAGGGCGCGCAGGATGGGCGCAGCGAGGCCGAGCGTTGAGAATTCGGTCAAGGGGTTGCTTTCTTTGCGTCGTCCGCAATGCACCGTTCCGGCGCTAGGTCGCGACGCGAGAGGACACCAACATGGAGCCGTCCACCGGAAACGAATGGACCGGGCGACTCCGGCGAGCCCACAGGCGCGGCAGTGCGAGCCCGGTGTGGGCGCGGCCGCGGCGGCGGGAACGGTCGAGACGCGCCCGCGTGACTAGGGCTGTCGGGTCTGAAACCGGGCGAAATGGGCCAGAACCTTCAAATGAGGGTCGAAACCGTACAAGGTCGACCCCGGAACGAAGGTTGCGCGCACGCGAGGCCTCGCAGCCACAGTCGCCACGAATCCCGGTGTCTCTCTCATGCCGCCTTCGTATGGTTATTTCAAGGCCACAATCTCGCTGCTATGACGAGATCACGACCATGGTTTCCGAAGAGGCCTACGATGTCCCTGGTACGTGCCGTTCCCCTGATCGCCGCTCTCGCCCTTGCCGCCTGCAACACACTGGAGACCGCCACCGCGCCCGCGCCCGCCGCGCCGGTCAATCCGAACGCGAGCGTCGCGACCCTCGACATCCCGTTCGGTGAGCCTTGCGGCGCCGAGCTTTCTGCTTACAAGTCGGTGATGGACAACGACCTTCGCACCGGCCACGTCAACAAGCCGGTCTATGATAAGGTGATCAACGAGCTCCGGCCGGCGGTGGCCGCCTGCCAAGCCGCCCGCAGCTACGAAGCGATCGCGCTGATGAACGCCACCAAGCGCCGCTTCGGCTACCCGGTTCCGCAAGGCGAAGGCCCGGTTCGTCGTCGCGACCTCGCCGGCGGGACGTAACCCCTGCTCACGTCGTTCGATCGTATCGGCCGCCTGGGCCTTCCATCTGTGAGACAACAGCAATGACACGCCGCCGACTCGCCGTGGTCGCGCTGCTCGGCGCCGTGGCTGCCGGCTGCGGAACCGTCTTCAACCTGCCGGCCAACCGGCCGATCACCGCGGAGTCGCCGCGGCTGGACGCGGCCGATTCGGCGGTGATTTCCGGCGACGTCGCGGTTGCGTTGTCGTTTTCCGGCGGCGGCACCCGCGCGGCGGCGTTCGCCCACGGTGTGCTCACAGCACTCGACCGCATGCCGGGCAAAGGCGGCCGCAGCAACCTCGACCGCGTGGTGTTCGTGTCGGGCGTGTCGGGCGGCTCGGTTGCCGCCGCCTATTTCGGCCTCAAGGGCCGCGACGCCCTGACCGACTTCCGCGAGAAGTTCCTGGAGCGGAACGCCGAGGAAAGCCTCGACACCCAGATCAGCGTCGCCAACCTGGTGCGGGGCCTGGAAGGCGGCGTCAACGACTCCACCCGCCTGCCGGCCTGGCTCGATCGCCAGCTGTTCCACGGCGCCACCATCGCCGATCTTTACCGGCCGAACCGGCCGCTGGTGTGGATCAACGCCTCCGATCTCTACAACCGGACGCCGTTCCACTTCTCGCCGTCGACCTTCACGGCGCTGTGCAGCGACATCACCACCTATCCGCTGTCGCACGCGGTGGCCGCGTCGGCGGCGGTGCCGGTGGCGTTCGCGCCGATCGTGCTGGAATCATTCCCCAACTCCTGCGAGGCGCCGCTGCCGAGCTGGGTCAACCGGGTGCTGAAAAGCTCGACCGCCGGAAGCCAGGTCCGCGCTTTTGCCCAGGCCCTGACCCGCTATCGCGACCCCGGCCAGCTCCGCTACGTCAAGCTGGCCGACGGCGGCTTGGTCGACAATTTCGGCCTGACCGGCATCGTCATCACCCGCGAGATCGTCGACAAGCCCTACGCGCCGCTGACGCCGGAGCGCGCGGTCAAGCTGCGCCGCGTGCTGTTCGTCGTGGTCAATGCCGGCCGCGGGCCGAGCGGCGACTGGGGGCGCAAGCTGGAGGGACCGTCGGGGCGGGAGCTGTTCGGCGCCGTCACCGACACCGCCATCGACGCCGCCGCCAGTTCGTCGTTCGACGCCTTCCGCCTCACCATGAGCCAGTGGGAGGCGGCGACGCGCAAATGGCGCTGCGGCCTTTCCGCCGCCGAGGCCCAAAAGCTCGGCGCCGGGCCGGGCTGGCGCTGCGCCGACGTCACGTTCGACATCGCCGAGATCGCCTTCAGCCAACTCGGCGACCGCGCCGCCATTCTCAACGCGGTGCCGACCCGGCTCAAGCTCGAGCGGGACGAGGTCGACCTGGTGGTCAATGCCGGCATCGAGGCCACCATGGCCCACCCGGTGGTGCGTCAAAGCCTCGGCGTGCGCTGAGACGCCGTCAATCGGACAGCGACGCCGTTAGGTAAGCCCGCATGAAGACCGGCGCGGCAGCGGGAATATCGGCGCGGCGATACACGGCGATGACATCCGCCAGCTCGGCCTCGGGGTCGGCGCCGATCCCGGCGCGCACCCGGGCCAGCAGCGCCGCGCAGGTCTGATCGGCCGCAAACACCTTGATCACGGCGATGCGCGGGCCGGCGAACACCGCGGTCCAGCCCGGCTCGGCGCGAAACGCCACGGCATCGAGCCCGGTCTCCTCGCGCAACTCCCGCACCACCGAACCGGCGAGGTCGACCCGGCCGCCCCGCACGTCGCCGGGATCGGGCGTTCCAGCGGGAAAATAGACCTGTCCGGCCGCCGCGGTGTGGTCGGCCATCACGCCGAGCAGAAAGCCACCGTCGCGGCCCCGCACCGCGGCCATGCCGAACACGTTGCGGACGGCGTCGTCGGGAAAGCCGGTGCCGCGCCACCACAGAAAGCTGGCGAAATCGGTCTCGAACGCCCGGCCGGCGAGGGTGCCGCCGTGACAGGCAACGTCGCGGAACAGCAGCACCCGGCCGTTCCACAGTTTCGGCTGCGCTCGCTTCCGCTCGGCGAAATTGCGGTCGATGTCGGCCCGGCGCTCCACCGCCAGCGGCCATTGCGGGGCGCCGACGTCGAAATCGGTCGCGTCGATGTGACGGATCGCCGGCAGGCTCATGGCATCGTCGCGCCTTTCACGCCCGCCCGCCGGTCATCCCGCCGCGCCGGAGACCGGTTCGGCGGTGAACACCCGGCTCGGCGCGACGAACTCGTCCTGAGCGGCGACGGTGAGGATCTCGCGCGAGCCGGCATCATCGGTGCGCTTGAGCAGGCCGAAGGTCGAGGACGCCGCCAGCACCAGCGCGTCACGGGCCGAGCCGGTGCGCTTCCAATGATAGAAGAACAGCGCGGCGATGGCATCGCCGGCGCCATTGACCGACAGGCCGAGCCGCGGCGTACGCACCCGCCATTTGCCGGCGGCGTCCGACACCAGAAGGTCGATGGCATCGCTCGGCGTGTCATCGGTAACCAGGCTGGTGACCAAGATCACCTTGGGGCCGAGCCGGTGGACGGTGTCGGCAGCCTTCAGTGCCGATCCCAGCGTTGAAACCGCACCCCCGGCGAGAAAATCGAGCTCGAACTGATTGGGCGTCACCACGTCGGCAGCCGGCACCGCCCGCTCGCGCATGAACTCGGGAATGCCCGGCCGTACGAAGATGCCGCGGCCGACGTCGCCGATCACCGGATCGCAGCAATACTGCGCGGCCGGGTTGGCGGCGCGCACCCGCTCGACGGCGTCAAGGATCGCTTCGCCGATGTCGGCGCCGCCCATGTATCCGGACAGCACGCCATCGCAGGTCGGCAACACGCCGCGGTCGGCGATGCCACTGACGATCTGGCGGATGGCGGCGCCGTCGAATACCTGGCCGGTCCAGGCGCCATACCCGGTGTGGTTGGAGAACTGGACGGTGTGGATCGGCCACACCTCGACACCGAGGCGCTGCAGCGGAAACACCGCCGAGGCGTTGCCGACGTGACCGAACGCGACGTGGGATTGGATCGACAGAATGTTCATTGCGGGAAGAACGCCGAACTTGCAGGACCAAGGCAGGGTGGCGGACGCGGCCGCAAGGCAGCACCGCAAGGCGGCCGCATGGCCCGACCGACGGCACGGGCGTGTTGCGAAGCGGGCCGCCGCCCGGCCCGGCCGCCTGCTTAATCCAATTTGTGCGGCGATGGGAACGGCTTTTGCGAAGGGCGCCATCCCCGCGCCCGTGCAGGCAGTACCGGTTGCGCCCGGCACCGGTGCGCTTCGAGCCGGGTTCGCACGCTGGTTCGCCGCCAACCTTTGCGCGCGACCGATGCAGGCCGTAGGGATTCCGGGCGACGAAACGCCGGCCGGATCGGCCGGATTTCGAGTGAAGCCCGGTGCCGCCGATCACGTTCTGTCCCGCCGCGATCCGAGCCTATCGGCGGCCACCGATGAGCATTGTCCAGATCGGACGGTGTTCAGGCCACCGCCCTGGTCCCGCCGCCCTCGCCGCCGTCCTGAAACAGCCTGGCGGCAGCGGCGGTGTCGAGGAACTGGTCGACCGCGACGATCAGATCGTGATCGAGGCTGACGACATCGATGAACTGCAGCTTGGCCGGCTCCGTGGCCCGCCCGCTTCGCACCGGCATGGTCCAGCGCACCACGGCGCGGGTGCCGTCAACGATCAGGTCCTGCAGGGTGGGGCCCACCGGCTGCGCCCACGCGCCGAGCCGGTCGAGATACACTTTCAAGCCGTCGAGCCCGTTGTAGCGGCCGGCGAACGGCACCACTTCAGGATCGCCAAGGGAGGAGATCCTCACCTCGGGATGGAAACAGGCCAGCGCGGCTTCAAGGTCTCCCCGCCAGCGGCTATCATAGGCCTCGAGAATGATCTGCGTCACGTCTGAGCGGTCCATCGGCGTGCCCCTGTTTCGACCGTGAACCTGGATCACGGTGGAAGTTCGTGGACCAGGACATTTCACGATGTCGGAATGACAGGCCACTGTTAGAATTTACAGTATTGGCCTTCTGCACTCAGGTTGTGCCGGCGCCCTCACACTGCGTTCGGTAGAATAACGTGCCATTTTGGGCGACGCGTCCTCACGCAATCTTTCCGTGTGTGACAACTCGATTTGACCATCCTGACAGTATTGCAACCTATGCGCTCATTCACCTCCCCAATTTGGAGGACTTTAAGCCACCTGGACGCGATGTCCGGTGCCGCGTTGGGCGACCAGCGGTGCCGTGCCGGTGCCGATTTCGCCGGCTGACGTCAGAGATCGGTCTCGCCGGCTGGTCGGCCCAAATCGCGTTTTCATTGCGGCCCAGAGACAACTCCGCGTGAGGCGGCCGGCGTCGCATGATCCACCCACCGCGACCGGCGTATCCCCCATACCGGTACCGCCGGCGACGGCTTTTCGGGTTTGAGATGACACATGCCGCTTTGAGTTCCGCTCCCGCCACCACGGTCTATTATGATGGCTCCTGCCCGGTGTGTGCCCGCGAGATTGCGCACTATCGCGGCTGCGACGGCGCCGATTCGATCGTTTGGACCGACATCTCAGGGTCGAGCGACGCACTGGTCGCCGCCGACCTGACCCGGGCCGAGGCGGATGGCCGTTTCCATGTCCGACGCGCTGACGGCACGCTGGCCGATGGCGGCGCCGCCTTCGCCTCGCTGTGGCTGGCGCTGCCGAAGTTCCGCCGTCTCGGCCGGCTCGCGGCCACCCGCGCCGGCGCGGCTGTGCTCGAAGTCGCCTATCGGCTGTGGCTGGTGGTGATGCCGCTGGTGCGGCGCGTGCTGCCGCCGCCGCGGCAGCAATAGCGATCGACCGCCGTTGGGTTCAGATCTCGATCAGCCGATTCGGCAGCTCGTCGACGTCGGTGCGGACACGCGGAAAATGCGCTGCCAGCACCTCGCCGACCGCGGCGATGGCGGACTCGAACCCGCTCGCCGGCTCGCCTCGTTTGATCGCCGCGGTCAGCGTGTCGACCGCGGTCCGCCACACCTCGGGACCGACCTTTTCGTAGATGCCGCGGTCGGCGATGACCTGAGCCGAACGCTCGGCCAGCGCGACGTAGATCAAGACGCCGGTACGTCCCTTCGTCCCGGTCAAGCCGCGGGCGACGAACTGCTCGACGGCGGCGCGGTGCGCCCGCGACCGCCTGATCGATCTCGGCACCAAGGCGAGCCGCACCGCCGGCACCAGGCCAGCGGCCGCGACGATGGCAAACACGGTGAGCTGCACCGCGTAGATCATCGCCGCCGACCACGTCGTGGCGAAAAGCGCGGGCAAAGGCACCGCCAGCGCCGCCGCGGCGGCATAGGCCAGCGGCCACATCCGCCAGTCGCTGGCGCGGCGGGCGATCAAGCAGACGATTTCGCCGGACGTTTGCGATTCCGCGGCGGCGATGGCCGCCATGATGCGGGTTCGGACGCTGTCATCGATCATTACCAGTCCCCCGACGAGCCGCCGCCGCCAAACGAGCCGCCACCGCCGGAAAAGCCGCCGCCCGAGCCGCCGGACCACGACCCGCCCGAGGACGCCCCCGAGCCGACCACGAAGTCGCGGCTGCGGCCTCGAGCAGGCGGCCCGCCGCCGTGGGCGCTCAGAATGAACACGATCACGATGATCACGATGATCGCGCCGACGATGACGAGCCCAACCCAATCGGGCTCCGGCGGCGGCGCGACCGCACGCGCCTTCCACTCCGAATCGTCATGGGTCAGCACATCGATGATGGCGTCGACCCCGGCGGCGATGCCGCCAGCGAAATCCTTGGTGCGGAACTTCGGCAAGATGGCGGTGTCGATGATCACCCGCGCGATCGCGTCGGTCAGTGTCCCTTCAAGGCCATAGCCGACCTCGATGCGCACCTTGCGCTCGTTCGGCGCCACGATCAGCAGCGCGCCGTTGTTCTTGCCGGCCTGGCCGATCTGCCAGGACCGCCCGAGGCGGTAGCCGAACTCCTCGATGGTGGTGCCCTGCAGCGACTTGAGCGTCACCACCACGATCTGATCGGTGGTCTTGGCCTCATAGTCGGCCAGCTGTTTGGTAATGGCGGCGTGGCGGGCGGGGTCGATGATGCCGGCGTCGTCGACCACCCGGCCGGTCAGCGCCGGAAAGACCGGCGAGGTCTCGGCCACCACCGGCCCGGCGAGCGCTAGAGTGAGCACGAACGACAGGAGCCAGCTGGCGACGGCAAACCGCGCCGTCGCCAGCGCGCCAACCTGCGTCACCCGCCGCCGGCTCAATTGAACTTCACCTGCGGCACCTTCATCTGCTCCTCGGAGATGGTGAAGGTCGCCATCGGCTGGTAGGCGCGGTAGAGGGTCGAGGCCCACAGCACGCCGGGGAAGGTCTTGAGCTCGGTGTTGTAGCGGCGCACCGCCTCGATGTAGTCGCGCCGCGCCACCGCGATGCGATTCTCGGTGCCCTCGAGCTGCGACTGCAGTGCGAGGTAGTTCTGATTGGATTTCAGGTCCGGGTAGGCTTCCGACACCGCGATCAGCCGGCCGAGCGCGCCGGAGAGCTGGGTCTGGGCGTCCTGGAAGCGCTTGAACGCTTCCGGGTTGGTCAAAACGTCCGGCGACAGCTGGACCGAGGTCGCTTTGGCGCGGGCATTGACCACCGCTTCGAGCACCTCGCGCTCCTGCTTGGCGAAGCCGCGCACGGTCTCGACCAGGTTTGGCACCAGATCGGACCTGCGCTGGTACTGGTTCAGCACCTCGCTCCAGGTCGCCTTGGCCTCCTCCTCGGCGGAGGGAATGGTGTTGACGCCGCAACCGGCGACACCGAACGCGAGCAGCACGGCAAACAGCGGCGCGCGCAGAGCGCGGATGGCGATCATGGAACCCTCCTGTCGCAGGCGAAGCGAATGCCAACAGCCGGCTTTCGCCGCCACGGCAACACAGCGTAGCGTGGCGGCGCGGCAGCCGGAAGCCCGGCGCCGGCCGCAACTTGCGGGGCACGGTCTCCGCCAAGAAACAATGAAGGGATGAGGCGCGATGCCGACGCTGACGTTTTGGTACGACTTTGCCTCGACCTATTCCTTCCTGGCGGCGGAGGCGGTGGACGACGCTGCGGCAGTGGCCGGGGTCGAGGTGACCTGGCGGCCATTCCTGCTCGGGCCGATCTTCGCCGGCCAGGGCTACACCACCTCGCCATTCAACCTCTATCCCGCCAAGGGCCGCCATATGTGGCGCGATCTGGCGCGCCTCGCTGCCCGGCTCGGCTACCCTGCCATCGTTCGGCCCGACCCGTTTCCGGCCAACGGCCTTCTGGCGGCGCGGGTCGCCACCGCGCTCGCCGACACCGACCGCCCGGCCTTCTCCCGGGCGGTGTTCCGCGCCGAATTCGTCGGTGGCGCGGACATCGCTGACCGCAGCGTGATGGCGCGGCTGCTGACCGCTCTTTGCCACGACGCCGAGGCGGTGCTGGCGCGCGCGGCGAGCGATGAGGTCAAGGCGAGCTTGCGGGCGGCGACGGCAGCGGCCGAACAGCGCGGCATCTTCGGCGCACCGAGCTTCACCGCGGCCGATGGCGAGCTGTTCTGGGGCAGCGACCGCCTCGCCGACGCGCTGGCCTTTGCGCAGGGGCAGCGCTGGGGGCTGCCGGCCTGAGCAGGTGAACAGGTGGTCAAACGGCGGCGTCGACTCCACCCGCCTCGAGTTGGCGGCGCAGCCGGGTGAAGGCGAGACGGATGCGCGATTTCACCGTGCCGAGCGGCAGGCGCAGCTTGTCGGCGATATCGCTGTGCGACAGGTTCTCAAAGAACGCGAGCCGAATCAAAGCCAGCTGCTCGGGCGGCAGCGTCTTCATCGCGGCGCGGACGCGGTCCTCGCGCTGCATCGAATCGAGCGCGTCGTCCGCCGCGGTGTCGTCGGAAGGCACCAGTTCGGCCTCGTCGGTGTCGAGCGGCTCGGAGCGGTCGCGCCGCAGCATGTCGATCCGGCGGTTTCGAGCGATGCGGTAAAGCCAGGTGCCGACCGAGGACTTCGAGCGGTCGAACTGCTCGGCCTTGCGCCACAGCGTGACCATCACCTCCTGGGTCAGTTCGTCGGCGAGGGCCGAATCGGCCCCGAGTCGCAGCAGATAGCCATTGATGCGGGGGGCGAAGTGATCGAACAGCCGGGTAAAGGCCGACCGGTCACGCCGTTCGGCCACCGCCGCGATCAGATCGGCCCATTCGTCCTGCAACGTCACGCCGACTCCTCACGCTCCGGCCCAGTCAGGCTCGGGTATCGCAATCATAGTCCAGAAGTTCCGAACAAAGTCCAAGCGTTGGAGCGACCGGTTCGATCCATCGCGTTGCACCGCCGTGGCATGAAATACCGCGCGGCGAGCAAAATTCCGCGGCGAGCGGTCCTTTCCGGACAGCCGCGGCGCGCCGCGGCTGGTCGCCATCCATAGGAATTCGCGCCTGAGCGGCATTTGCGCCTTTTTTTTGGCCCCGTCGGTCGATAAGCGGCGGCTCGGCCGGTCGGCGAGGCTTCGCCGCCGCTCGGCTTCGTGCGAAGCTCAAGCGGACAACTGAGAGGGCGGGACGAAGATGGGAAGGAATGTGGTCGGGGCTGCGCTGATGGTCGCGTTCGGTGTCGGATTCGCCGCGGAGGCACCCGCTCAGCCGACATCCGCTCAATCCAACATCCAGCTGGCGCAGGCAAAGCCGACCAAGCCGGCGGCGGCGGCGCCGGTCGCCGCTCCCGAACTGCTCGGCAAATTCGGCGACTGGGCCGCCTATGTCAGCCAGACTCCGAAGACCAAGATTTGCTACGCCCTGTCGCAGCCCAAGGACCGCCAGCCGGCCTCGCTCAAGCGCGACCCTGGCTTCATGTTCATCAGCCACCGGCCGGGCGAGGGCGTGCGCAACGAGGTTTCGGCGACAATGGGCTTTCCGCTCCGGGATGGCGACGCCTCGATGCAGATCGGCAACGTCGTCTTCGCCATGACCAGCAAAGACGAAAACGTCTGGATCAAGAACCCGGCGGAGGAACAGCGCCTGATCGACACCATGCGCCGCGGCAAGGACCTCGCCATCAAGGGCACCTCGCGCCGCGGCAACGAATCGACCGACCGCTACTCGCTGTCGGGGCTTGCCCAGGCGCTGGATCGCGTGGCGCAGGAGTGCAAGTAATCGGGTTTTCGCCCGCCCGCTTCCCGGCGGATCGCGGCCGATAAGGCTCGCCGCCGAAAAGCCCGGCGCGGAGGCGAGTCGGGGCCCGATCAGCCGCGGTGGCCGAAGATCGCCGAGCCGACCCGGACGAAGGTGGCACCGAAGGCGATGGCGGAGGCGAAATCCGCACTCATGCCCATCGACCGCTCGGCAAGGCCGTTGCGGGCGGCGATCTTCGCCAACAGCGCGAAATGCGGCGCCGGCGCCTCGTCCGCCGGCGGGATGCACATCAGCCCCTCGACCGAAAGGCCGAACTCGGATCGGCATTGCGCGATAAAGGCGTCGGCCTCCTGCGGCAGCACCCCGGCCTTCTGCGGCTCGGCACCGGTATTGACCTGGATGAACAGCCGCGGCGGCCGGCCCTCCAGCTTGGCAAATCCCCTCGCCAGCTCGGCCGCCAGCGAGGGACGGTCGAGCGAGTGGATGACGTCGAACAGCCCGAGCGCGTCCTTGACCTTGTTGGTCTGTAGCGGGCCGATCAGGTGAAGTTCGACGTCCGGAAAGGCGGCCTTCAGCGCCGGCCATTTTCCCTTGGCCTCCTGGACGCGGTTCTCGCCGAACACACGCTGGCCGGCCTCGATCACCGGCAAGATGTCCTCGGCCTCGAACGTCTTCGACACCGCCACCAGCGTGACGGCGGCCGGATCGCGGCCGGCGGCGCGGGCAGCCTTGGCGATCTCGGCGCGGACAAAAGCGAGGTTGGCGGCGAAGGCGGAGGTGGTGGCGGACATTTTCGGCGGCTCTGTTACGGGTCACTGCCTATCGGATGTTTCGATAGCGTTCGGCAAGCGGCAGTTCGGCCGCGGGCTCCGGCAGCGCCAGCAACCCGGCCCGATCCGCCCCGCTGCCGGGCCCGGCGAAATCAGGGTGAGGCCGTTGACCTCGCCGGGCGATCGTGTCCTAGTCCGGGCGGTTCCGCCTCGCGCCACAGCTACGGGGCAGTTCAGCGTTGACCGGCCAGACGATCCGACATCCACGATGACAAAAACACCCGAGCGCTACAACGCCCGCGACGTCGAGCCGAAATGGCGCGCCGCGTGGGATGAGCGCGGCATCTTCAAACTCGACGAAACCGATCCGCGGCCGAGCTATTACGTGCTGGAGATGTTCCCCTATCCGTCGGGGCGCATCCATATGGGGCACGTGCGCAACTACACCATGGGCGACGTGGTGGCCCGCTACAAGCGCGCCAGGGGCTTTGCCGTGCTGCACCCGATGGGCTGGGATGCCTTCGGCATGCCGGCCGAGAACGCGGCGATGCAGCACAATACCCACCCCGCCACCTGGACCTACGCCAACATCGCCACCATGAAGGCCCAGCTGAAGAGCATGGGCCTGTCGCTGGACTGGGACCGCGAGTTCGCAACCTGCGACGTGGAATACTACCACCAGCAGCAGACGCTGTTCCTGGATTTCCTGAAGGCCGGGCTGGTCGAGCGCAAGAGTGCGAAAGTCAACTGGGACCCGGTCGACTGCACCGTGCTCGCCAACGAGCAGGTGATCGAGGGCCGCGGCTGGCGCTCCGGCGCCTTGGTCGAGCAGCGCGAGCTGACCCAGTGGTTCTTCAGGATCACCGCCTTCTCCGAGGACCTGCTGTCGGCCCTCGATGGCCTGGAGCGCTGGCCGGAGAAGGTCCGGCTGATGCAGAAGAACTGGATCGGCCGCTCCGAGGGCATGCTGGTGCGCTTCGCGCTGGCCGAGGGCGCCCCGGCCGATCAGACCGAGCTTGAGGTGTTCACCACCCGCGCCGACACCCTGTTCGGCGCCAGCTTCCTTGCGCTGTCGCCCGACCACCCGTTGGCGAAAGCGGCGGCGGCGGGCAATCCCGAGCTGGCGGCGTTCGCCGAGGAGTGCCGCCGGGTCGGCACCAGCGCCGCGGCGCTGGCCACCATCGAGAAGAAGGGCTTCGACACCGGCCTCCGCGCCCGCCATCCCTTCGACCCCGACTGGTTGCTGCCGGTCTATGTCGCCAACTTCATTTTGATGGATTACGGCACCGGCGCCATCTTCGGCTGCCCGGCCCACGACCAGCGCGACCTCGACTTCGCCCGCGCCTATGGCCTGCCGGTGACGCCGGTGGTGCTGCCGGAGGGGGCGGATGCCGCCACCTATACCGTGGGCACCGAGGCCCACGACGCCGACGGCCGGCTGATCAACTCCCGCTTCCTCGACGGGCTGACGGTCGATCAAGCGAAAGAGGAAGTCGCCCGTCGCCTGGAGGGCGAAAATCGCTCCGGCCGCCCGGTCGGCCAGCGCCAGGTCAATTTCCGCCTGCGCGACTGGGGCATCTCGCGCCAGCGCTACTGGGGCTGCCCGATCCCGGTGATCCATTGCGAGACGTGCGGCGTGGTGCCGGTGCCCGACGCAGATCTCCCGGTGAAGCTGCCCGACGACGTCACCTTCGACGTGCCGGGCAACCCGCTCGACCGCCACCCGACCTGGCGGCACGTTCCCTGCCCGAGCTGCGGCAAGCCGGCGCGGCGCGAAACCGACACCATGGACACCTTCGTCGACTCGTCCTGGTATTTTGCGCGCTTCACCTCGCCGCGGGCGACCACACCCACCAAGCGCGAGGTGGTCGACCGCTGGCTGCCGGTCGACCAGTATATCGGCGGCGTCGAGCACGCGATTTTGCACCTGCTCTATTCGCGCTTCTTCGCCCGGGCGATGAAGCTCACCGGCCACCTCGGCACAACCGAGCCGTTCGCCGGCCTGTTCACCCAAGGCATGGTGACGCACGAGACCTACAAGGGCGCGGACGGCCGCTGGCTGTTCCCCGAGGAGGTCGCGATCAAGGACGGCGCGGCCATCCATGTGAAGACGGGCGAGCCGGTGACCATCGGCGCGGTCGAATCGATGTCGAAGTCGAAGAAGAACGTGGTCGACCCCGACACCATCATCGCCAGCTTCGGCGCCGACACCGCGCGCTGGTTCATGCTGTCGGACACCCCGCCGGAGCGCGACATCCAGTGGACCGATTCCGGCGTCGAGGGTGCGGCGCGCTTCGTTCAGCGGCTGTGGCGGCTGGTCGGCGACCTCGCCGAACTGGCGGCCCCGGCCGGCACCCCGGCGCCTGTCGAGGCCTCTGGGCCTGCGCTGGATATCCGCCGCCTCGCCCACGGCGCGCTGGCCGAGATCGAGAACGACATCGAGAAGCTGCGCTTCAACCGCGCGGTGGCGCGGGTCTATGAGCTCGCCAACGGCCTCACCGGCGCCATTGGCGATCTCGACGAGACCTCGTGCCACGCGGCCGATGTCCGGGCAGCGGCGCGCGAAGCCGCCGAGATCCTGGTCCGGGTGTTCGCCCCGATGATGCCGCATCTGGCGGAGGAATGCTGGACGGTGCTCGGCCAGGCCGACCTCGTCGCGGTGGCGCCGTGGCCCAAGGTCGAGCCCTCGCTGCTCGCCCGTGATACCATCACGCTTCCGGTGCAGGTGAACGGCAGGAAGCGTGCCGACATCACCGTGCCGCGCGCGGCCGGCAATGCCGAGGTCGAGGCGGCGGTGCTGGGGCTGGACGCGGTGCAGCGGGCGCTGGACGGCAAGCCGCCGAAGAAAGTGATCGTGGTGCCGCAGAGGATCGTCAATGTCGTTGCCTGACCGAGACTCGTCCCCCCGCCGGCGGCGCCCGCGCCGCGCCGTGCTGGCCGCGCTCGGCCTGAGCCTGGCCATGGGCGGCTGCTTCACGCCGCTCTACGCCGAACGCACGCCGGGCACCGGCGTGCAGCACCAGCTGGCGAACGTCGAGGTGCGGGTCATCGAGGGCCGGGTGGGCCTGGAAGTCCGCAACGCCCTGATCTTCGAGCTGGCCGGCGGCGCCGGCAACCCGGCCGGCGCGCCCTACCGGGTCGACGTCCAGCTGAACGAGAACACCCAGTCGATGACCATCGACCCGGTGACCGGCCGCGCCACCGTCGAGATCGTCACCCTCACCGCCACCTACGAGCTGCGCGATACCGCCGCCGACAAGGTGGTGCTGCGGGAGCTGACCTCCGGCCAGGCCTCGATCGAGCGCGGTTCGCAGGTGTTTGCCCGCGACCGCGCCAAGCGCGACGCCGAGAACCGCGCGGCCAAGCTGATCGCCGAGCGAATCCTCGGGCGGCTGGCCAGCTATTTCGCCACCCAAAGCTGAGTGCCGATGGCAGGACCGCAGGTCCGCCGTCGTTTTCCATTCGAGGCGCGATGGTCGCGGTCAAACCCGGCGATGCGGACGCGGCGGTGGGCCGCATCGATCCGGCACGGCCGGTGATGTTGCTGTTCGGCCCGGATGCCGGGCTGGTTGCCGAGCGGGCGGCCACCGCCGCCGCGGCCGGCCTTGCCGGCACCACCGATCCGTTCGCGCTGGTGCGGCTCGACGGCGACGCCGTCGCTGCCGATCCGCCGCGCCTCGCCGACGAGGCCTACACCATCGCCATGTTCGGCGGCCGCCGCGTCATCCGGGTCCGGGTCGGCTCACGCACCATCACCGGCGCGGTCGAGCCGTTGCTCAAGGAGCCGCCGCGCGACTGCGTCGTCATCCTGGAGGCCGGCGACCTCAAGCGCGGCCAGGGCTTGCGCGAGCTGGTCGAGCGCTCGCCGCACGGCCTCGCCATCGCCTGCTACGCCGACGCCGGGCGCGATCTCGACCGGCTGATCGATGAGGAACTGCGCGCGGCCAACCTCGCCATCGACCGCGATGCCCGCGACCTGCTGCTGTCGCAGCTGGGCGGCGACCGCCTCGCCTCGCGCGGCGAGGTCCGCAAGCTGGCGCTCTACGCCCACGGCCACGACCGGGTGAGGGTGGAGGACGTCGAGGCCATCGTCGGCGACGCCTCGGCGGCCGGCCTCGACGAGGCGATCGACACCGCCTTTGCCGGCGATGCCGAGACCGCCGACGGCGCCGCGCTGCGGCTGTTCAAGGCCGGCACCTCGCCGCAGAGCCTGCTGGCGGCGGCGATCCGCACCGCGATCCAGCTGCATCGCTGGCGGATCGCGGTCGAGGGCGGGGTCGGCGTCCGCACCGTGCTGGACAACACCCGACCGCCGATCCATTTCCGCCGCAAGCCGCTGATCGAGCAGGCGCTGAACGCCTGGACCGCCGAGGGTCTCGCCACCGCGGTGATCGATCTGGGCAGCGCCGCCGCCGACGCCCGCAAGCAGGCGCAGCTGGCAGAGCCGATCTGCCTGCGCTCGCTGCTGGCGCTCGCCACCAGCGCCCGCCGCGCCCGGCGACGGTGATGCCGGCGGCGGGATCGCCAGGCGATCAGCCGGAAGCCTCGCAGCCATCCTGCCGGAAATGCTTCGAAAGTTTGAGGCCCTGGGCCTGGTAGTTGGAGCCGAGGTCGCTGCCATAGAGCGTCTTTGGCGGCTCGGTGAGCCGCTCATAGATCAGCCGGCCGACGATCTGGCCGTCCTCCAGGATGAACGGCACCTCGCGCGAGCGCACCTCCAGCACCGCGCGGGCCCCGGCGCCGCCGGCCGCCGCCCAGCCGAAGCCGGGGTCGAAGAAGCCGGCGTAGTGGACGCGGAACTCGCCGACCAGCGGGTCGAACGGCACCATCTCGGCGGCGAAGGCGGGCGGCACCTGCACCGCTTCCTTGGAGGCGAGAATGTAGAACTCGTCGGGGTCGAGCACGAGCCCGAGCCGGCCGACCCGGCGGATCGGCTCCCAATAGTCGAGCACGTCGCAGGCGGCGCGGCGGTCGACGTCGACGAGGCCGGTGTGGCGCTTGGCGCGATAGCCGACGATGCCGTCGCGCGGCGCAAGATCGATCGACACCGCGATGCCGCCGGAACCGAGATCGGGGTCCGGGGTGTCGACCAGGCGCTGTTCGGCCTGGAGCTGTGCCAGTTCGGCCTCGTCCAGCACCGCATGGCCGACCCTAAAGCGCAGCTGCGACAGCCGCGAGCCCGGCCGCACCAGAATCGGGAAGGTGCGCGGGGAGACCTCGAGGTAGAGCGGGCCGGCATAGCCCGCCGCGATCTGGTCGAACGCGCGCATGCCGTCGGCGATGACGCGGGTGAAGACGTCGAGCCGACCGGTCGAGCTCTTGGGGTTGGCGGCGGCAGCGACCTCCGCCGGCAGCGCCAGCCGTTCGGCCAGCTCGACCAGATAGACGCAGCCGGTCTCCAGCACCGCGCCGGGGCCGAGGTCGATCTCGTGCAGCGCCAGCGCGCCAAGCCGCTGGCGCACCGCCACCTCGCGGCCGGGCAGGAAGCTCGCTCGCACCCGCCACGCCCGCCGGCCAAACCTGAGGTCGAGACTGGCGGGCTGGATCTGGTCCGGCATGATCGTGTCGTCGGCGCCAAGGCAGCCGGCCTCGACCAGCGCGGCGATGCGGTGGCCAGGCAGGATGCCGCAGGCCGCGCCTGCGCGGCTCGGCTGCATCGAAGTCCCCTCGGGCTGGCGTCCGTATCGAAAACGGACGGGTCGATAACGGGTTGATACAGGACTCCCACGGGCCTATCCATGGGCATGAAGCGCCACGCCGAGATCGGCGAGGGCCGGTTGCGGCGCGGATTTTCTCAAAGACCGCCGAGCGCGACGTGAAAATCCGCACGGGGCCGACCGCTGATTGCGGCGCCGGCCGGCGAGCGCCACCCGACGGCGGTGCCGCGCGGTCCCGGTTCTCGCATCGTTAATCGGGCTGCCTTAGATGCGGATGGGCCGCGACGCAAGAGAGCGGCGCAACAGGATGTCCGGTACGTGACCTTGCCGCTGGCCGCGACATATAGCTCGACGATGGTCGTTCCGGCGACCGCGACGGGCTCCACGAGATTGGTGTTCTCTGCCCGCCGCGGTTCTGCTACCCGGGCAGGGAAGGTTCGGCCGCAACGAGTTGACTGCGGCGGGGAGAGCGCATGGCCAGAGGTTTCTTGAGTCGCGTCGGCCATTTCCTCCGCGTCCGCATCGGCTGGCATCGTATCGGGATCGTGCTGTCGATCCTGATCATCGGCATCGCCTTCTACGTGCTGTGGAAGATGCTGCACGGCATCGACCTTTCCCGCGTCGGCGCTGCGTTCACCGAAAAGTCGGTGTCGTCGCTGCTGCTGGCCGGGCTGTTCGTCGCGCTCGGCTACTTCACGCTGACGTTCTACGACTGGTTCGCCCTGCGCACGATCGGCAAGGGCCATGTGCCCTATTCCACCGCCGCGCTCGCCGGCTTCACCAGCTATTCGATCGGGCACAATGTCGGTGCCACGGTGTTCACCGGCGGCACCATCCGCTACCGCATCTATTCGGCCTGGGGCCTGACCGTCCTCGACGTCGCCCGCCTCGCCTTCGTTGCCGGCCTGACGTTCTGGCTCGGCAACATCACCGTGCTCGGCATCGGCATCGCCATCCACCCGGAGGCGGCCTCCGCGGTCGACCAGTTGCCGCCGGCGGCGAACCGCATCATCGCCATCACCGCGCTCTGCGCGCTGGTGACCTACGTGATCTGGATCGGCCGCAAGCCGCGGGTCTATGGCCGCGGCGACTGGTACGTCACGCTGCCGTCGCGGGGGCCGACCCTGCTGCAGATCGTGATCGGCGTGGTCGACCTCAGCTGCTGCGCGCTGGCGATGTACGTGCTGACGCCGGCAACGCCGGACGCCGGCTTCATCACCATCGCGGTGGTGTTCGTGGCCGCGACGCTGCTCGGCTTCGCCAGCCACGCCCCCGGCGGCATCGGCGTGTTCGACGCCGCCATACTGGTGGCGCTGACCAGCGGCAACTGGGGCGTGCCGGTGTTCGACCGGGAGGAGATGCTGGCGACGCTGCTGCTGTTCCGGGTGTTTTACTACCTGATTCCGTTCACGCTGTCGGTGCTGCTGCTGGCCGGGCGGGAGCTGTGGCTGGGCGGCTTTGCCGGCCTGCGCGACGCGGTGCGGTTTCGCCCCGCCGCGCCGGCGGCCAAGCCGGCCGCGCCGCCGCTGGCCTGCAAGGCAGAGCCGCGGCCGGACCACCTGCCGCCCGCGGCTTAAGGCAGCCCCCGGACCATTCCGCCGCGATTACGGCGCCGGCCGCGCCGGGCCCTTGCCACCGCCGGGCGGCAGCGGCAACCGCATCATCGGCAGGTTGCTCGGCAGCCGGAATACGGCCGGGTCCTGGGCGGCGCGGCTGAGGCTGGCGATCTCGAACACCGTCTGGCGGCGGCCGCCGACCGTGGCGTCGGTGCGCAGCGCGATGCCATCGCCGGTGATGCACGCTTCTGCCGGCTCGCCGGCGCGGCCGCTCTCGATCCGCCAGATCGCGCACGGCTCGCCCGCCACCGTGTCCTGCCCCGCGCGCTCGCCCTGGCCGACCGTCACCCCGAAGCCGGCCTGCTCGGCGAGGTTGACCTCCATCGCCATCGGCCCCGCCGCGGTCGCCACCACCATCAGCGCCTTCTTGGCGGCGAGGTCGAAATAGCCGGTCACCGGCGCCGCCACCCCCGGCATGGTCATATCCAGGCGCAGCACGCCGCCGTGGTGGCGCACCGTCATCTTGCCGCCGCTGGCGAAGCTGCCCTCGGCGGTGAAATCGACGCTCGGCACCGGCAGGGTTTCCGCCGCCGGCGCTGCGACCGGAACGCCGGCGAGCACGGCAGCAGCAAGGCCGGCCCGCGCCCGTTCGGCCGCAAACCGCATCCACGCCCCGCCGGCCCGATCCGCCGGGCGCCCTGGCCAAATGAAACACCGCCCGCGGCGGCGGGATTTGGCATCCCCCGCCCGGTTAAGGCCGAACCGCATTTCTCATCCTCCCGAACCAGCGTGGCCGCTGACATCGTGTCGTGGTGTGGCCGTGGCAGACATGCCGCCTCGCCGCACCGCTGGAATCGGGCGACCAGGATCTGCGACCAGAATCTGCAACCAGGATAGCGCGACCGGAGCGGCCGCGTCGCCGGTTGCCGTGGCAGACATGGCGCGCCGACGCCATTGGGGCTATGCACGAAAGCGGACACACGACCATGAGTTCCCTCGAACGATCCGACGGCGCCGACGATTCGGCCCGCGCCGGCTTCGCCGGCCGGCTGGCGGCGGCGCGCCGGGTCCTGCTCGCCGCAGCCCTGGCCGGGGGTATCGGCGTGGTGGCGGGCGGGCTCGATCCCGTCGTCGCCATCGCCGGCTTCGGCGTGGTGGCGGCCGCGGCGCTGCTGCCCGGGCGGGCACGGCGGCGGGACCTTTCCGTGGCGTCGAGCCAGACCCAGCCGCCGGTGCCCGACGACCGCCTCGCCCGACTGGTGGCGGCGCTGCCGGACGCGGCACTGCTGGTCGACCGCCGCGCCATCGTGCTGGCCGCCAATGCCCGGATCGAGGCGGCCGCCGGCCCGCCGCAGCTCGGCGAGCCGCTGTCGTTCACGCTGCGCATTCCCGAGGTGCTGGAAGCGGTGCGCGCGGTGGCCGGCGGCGGCCCGGCCCGGCGCGTCGAGTTCCAGGCCCGCATTCCGGTCGACCGCTGGTTCGAGGCCCACGTCGCCCCGGTGCGGTTTTCCGAACCCGCGCCCGAGGCCGCGGCGGCGGCCAGTTCGCCCGACGTGGTGCTGGTGATGCTGCGCGACCTGACCCAGCAGCGCCGGCTGGAGCAGATGCGGGCCGATTTCGTCGCCAATGCCAGCCACGAGCTGCGCACCCCGCTGGCCTCGCTGTCCGGCTTCATCGAAACCCTGCAGGGGCCGGCCCGCAACGACGTCGCCGCGCGCGAGCGCTTCCTCGGCATCATGGCCGAGCAGGCCAAGCGGATGTCACGCCTGATCGACGATCTTCTGTCGCTGTCGCGGATCGAGCTCAACCTTCACATCCGCCCGGAACGGCGGGTCGATCTCGTCCATGTCGTGCGCGAGGTGATCGACGCGCTCGGCCCGCTCGCCGAGGAGCGCGGCGTCGCGCTCCGCCTCATCGAGCAGGCGCCGAGCCTGCCGGTGCAGGGCGACCGCGACGAGCTGATCCGGGTGTTCGAGAACCTGGTCGAGAACGCGCTGAAATACGGCGGCAGCGACAAGGGCATCGAGATCGTCTGCGCCGCGAGCGCGCGCGAGGACGGCACCCGCGAGGCGGTGGTGTCGGTGATCGACTACGGCCCCGGCATCGCCCCGGAGCATCTGCCCCGCCTCACCGAGCGGTTTTACCGGATCGACGTGCCGCGCAGCCGCGAGCAGGGCGGTACCGGGCTCGGGCTCGCCATCGTCAAGCACATCGTCAACCGCCACCGCGGACGCATGGCGATTACCAGCGACGTCGGCCGCGGCACCGCCTTCGTTATCCGGCTCGATTTGGCACATAGCCCGTTAAGCGGCTGAAACCAAAGCCTTATCAATACGATCGACTGTCACATAGGCTTCACGAGAGGGTCATACAAGCGTGGGAGCGGACCTGTAGCACTGTCCGCGCCAGAAGAGCCCTGCCCGCCGCCCGGAGGCGGTCATCGTGGTCGGCTCGCAACGCAAGGAGATCTACCGTGAAGCTCACGACTTTCGCCAGCGCGCTCGCGCTCGTGGCGGCCGGCGCCCTCGTGTCCGGCACGGCCGAAGCTCGCGACCGCATCCAGGTGGTCGGCTCCTCGACCGTCTTCCCGTTCACCACCGCGGTCGCCGAGCGCTTCGGCCAGAAGTCCGGCAAGGCGCCGATCGTGGAGTCGACCGGCACCGGCGGCGGCATGAAGCTGTTCTGCGCCGGCGTCGGCGCCAACACCCCGGATGCGTCGAACGCCTCGCGCCGCATCACCAAGTCCGAATTCGACACCTGCAAGCAGAACGGCATCACCCCGATCGAGGTGAAGGTCGGCTTCGACGGCATCGTGCTCGCCAACTCCAAGAAGGCGCGTGAGATCGACGTCACCCTCGAGCAGCTCTACCTCGCCCTCGCCGCCGAAATTCCGGGGCCGGACGGCAAGCTGGTGAAGAACCCGAACGAAAAGTGGTCGGACGTCGCGGCGAACCTGCCGAACCAGAAGATCGAGGTGCTCGGCCCGCCCCCGACTTCCGGCACCCGCGACGCCTTCAACGAAATGGCGATGGAAGGCGGCTGCAAGTCGGTGCAGAAGCGTCTCGGCATCAAGATCGAAGCCAAGCAGTGCATGCAGATTCGCGCCGACGGCGCCTATATCGAAGCCGGTGAGAACGACAACATCATCGTCCAGAAGCTCGACTCCAACCCGAATGCCTTCGGCGTGTTCGGCTATTCGTTCCTTGAGGAGAACCAGGACAAGATCCAAGGCTCCAAGATCAACGGCGTCGAGGATAGCGTCGACAACATCGCCTCGGCCCAATACCCGCTGTCGCGCTCGCTCTACATCTACGTCAAGAAGGAGCACCTCGGCGTGATCCCGGGGCTGCAGGACTTCCTCAACGAGTACGTCTCCGAGGCCGCGTTCGGCGAAGACGGCTACCTGGAGAAGAAGGGCCTGGTGCCGCTGCCGAAGGCGGACCGCGACGCCGTCGCCAAGGCCGCCCGCGCCGGCACCGGCCTCGCCGGCCTGTGACGAAAGCGGGGCTTGCGTCAGCACGCGGTTCGAAGGCCTGATCGGCCGGAAACCGTATCCGCGAGCGCAGGCCCCTGTCGCGTGCCGCATCCGGCCCCGCGCCGGATGCGGGGCGCCTGACGGCGCCGACGAATCTGCGATCGGAACCCACGGCCGGCTGCCGCTGCCGTTGGTACGACACGGGCGGGCCGGCTGGCCGGATGCGGTGAGCAGACCCGGTCGAGAGCGTGTTCTGCAACGGTGGCAACAGCTTTGCGGACGACAGCGCGACAACCCAACCTTGGAGCACCCGGCCGGCCGCATTGGTCCGGCCGATGCTCTGGTGGTTCGATCCCGGCGGCTGAATTCGCAGACGTCGGGACAAATCGGCCCACAAGCTTTTGAGTCTGTGGGTGAAATTCACCGGACGCCCGGACGCCTCGCGGCACTGGGCACCCGGTTTCATCCACTAGCCCGGCGGACTTGTCGATGATCTTCTGGATGTTCGTGAGCGTGTTCGCGCTGGCCTTGGCCTGCATCGTCCTCGGCCGCAACCGAGCGCTCGGCGTGGTGAATGGCGAGTTCTCGAAACTCCATTCGCTGCCCACCTATCACGGCGGCTGGCTGGCGCTGGTCTGCGCCGGGCCCGGCTTTATGCTGGTCGTGCTGTGGACGCTGATCGTTCCGCGGATCGAACGCATCATCATCTTCGACCGGTTCTCCGACCGCATCGGCGGGCTGGGGCCGGCCCAGCTCGAGGGCATGTGGCGCGACGTCCGCGCCATGGTCGAGGGCGGCGTCCCCGGCATCCAGGACGCGCTGCGCGCGGAGGCGGCGCAGAGCTATGCCAGCCTCCACGCCGGCTCCACGGCGATGCTGGCGGTGCTGCTCGCCATCGTGCTGGCGGTCGGCTTCGCCTATGGCTGGCGCAAGATCGCGCCGCCATTCCGCGCCCGCCACCGGGTCGAGGGCGCGGTCAAGGTGTTCCTGGTCGCCTGCGCCATCTTCGCCGTTCTCATCACCATCGGCATCGTGTTCTCGCTGATCGCGGAGTCGCTGCGCTTCTTCACCTACGTCTCGCCGATCGACTTTCTGTTCGGCCTGTCCTGGACGCCGCAGCAGATGGCGTTCCGCGCCGACCAGGTCGGCGGCGAGGCGGCGTTCGGCTTCCTGCCGCTGCTGGCCGGCACCCTGCTGATCACCGCGATCGCCATCGCGGTGGCAGCGCCGATCGGTCTTCTGTCGGCGATCTACCTGTCCGACTACGCCTCCAAATCGGTGCGTGCCGTCGGCAAGCCGGTGCTGGAGGTGCTGGCCGGCATTCCGACCGTGGTCTACGGCTTCTTCGCGGCGCTGACGGTGGCGCCCGCCATCCGCGACGCCGGCACCCAGCTCACGCTCGACGTGTCGTCGGAAAGCGCGCTGGCCGCCGGCGTGGTGATGGGCATCATGATCGTGCCGTTCGTGTCCTCGCTGTCAGACGACGTCATCAACGCGGTGCCGCAGACGCTGCGCGACGGCTCGCTGGCGATGGGCGCGACCAAGTCGGAGACCATCCGCAAGGTGGTGCTGCCGGCGGCGCTGCCGGGCATCGTGTCCTCGCTGATCCTGGCGGTGAGCCGCGCCATCGGCGAGACCATGATCGTGATCATGGCCGCCGGCCTTGCCGCCAACCTCACGCTCAACCCGCTGGAAGCGGTCACCACCGTCACTGTTCAGATCGGCACGCTTCTGACCGGCGACCAGGAGTTCGACAGTCCCAAGACGCTGGCGGCGTTCGCGCTCGGCCTCGCCTTGTTCCTCATCACCCTCGTCCTCAACATGATCGCGCTGCGCGTGGTCAACCGTTATCGGGAACAATATGAGTGACGTCGCGCTGCCCGGGACGGGCACTCCAACCATCACCCCCGAGGTCCACCAGACCGCGGCTGCCAAGGCCCGCCTGAAGAAGCGCTACCGCGCCGAGGCCCGCTTCAAGGCCTACGGACTGACGGCGATCCTGTTCGCCGTCACCTTCCTGGCGGTGTTCCTCGCCACCATCTTCATGCAGGGCGTGCCGGCGTTCTTCCAGAACTACGCCGCGCTGGAGGTCGATCTTCGCAAGGACAAGATCGACCCGGACGGCAGCCGCGATCCGCGCGCGATCGGCAATGCCGACTACGACGCGCTGGTGCGCGAGGCGCTCTATGCCGAGTTCCCGGGCGTGACCGGCCGGCCGGACCGCCGCGCGCTGCAGTCGGTGCTGTCGACCGGCGCCCCGGTGCTGCTGCGCCAGCAGGTGCTGGACAATCCGGACTGGATCGGCACCCGCCATCGGGTGTTCGTGCCGGTCGACGACGTCGCCGACATGTTCTTCAAGGGCCTGATGACCCCGGTCGAGACGCGGCCCGGCCTCGGCGAGATCGGCGTCTCCGGCACCACCGGCACGGTGCAGCTGTCCTCCACCATCAACAATTTCGAGGCGGTGGTGACCGAGGTGAAGGCCGAGCTGCGCGCGGCGGCCGATCGGGCGCGGGCCGACCTCGCCGGCAAGGAGCGCGTGGTGGTGCATCTGGAGCGCGACATCGCCCAGCTGCGCAGCCGCCCGACTTCGCCCGCCAACGAGGCGCGCATCCAGACCGAGAGCCGCGCGCTCGATTCCACCCGCCACGACGCCGCCGAACTGCGCACCCGTGCCGAGGCGCTGGAGGCCCGCGCCGCCGCCGCCGACGAGCGCGAAGCGCTGGAGCGCTCGATCCCGAGCTATTTCGTCCGCATCCATGGCGGCGTGATCAAGCTCACCGCGCTGTCCAGCGCCACGGCCGAGGGCCAGGTGATCGTGCCCCTGACCTCGGACGCCGTCGCCGGTCCCGGCGAATGGCAGATCATGCGCTTCGCGGTGCCGGAGGCCAGCCGCCGCATCGGCGACCGCGAGATCGTGTTCCTCGAACTCCTCAAGGAACGCGGCATGATCGAGCAGCGCATCTCGCGCGAGTTCTTCACCGGCGGCGCCAGCCGCGAGCCGGAGATGGCCGGCGTCTGGGTCGCGATCGTCGGCTCCATCCTGACGCTGGCGGTCACGCTGGGGCTGGCGTTCCCGGTCGGCGTCGCCGCCGCGGTGTACCTGGAGGAGTTCGCGCCTAAAAACCGCTTCACCGAGCTGGTCGAGGTCAACATCAACAATCTCGCCGCGGTGCCCTCGATCATCTATGGCCTGCTCGGCCTTGCGGTGTTTCTCAACTTCTTCGACATGCCGCGCTCGGCCCCGCTGGTCGGCGGCCTGGTGCTGGCGCTGATGACGCTGCCGATCATCATCATCGCCTCGCGCGCCGCCATCCGCGCGGTGCCGCCCTCGATCAAGGAGGCCGCGCTCGGGGTCGGCGCCTCGCACCAGCAGGCGGTGTTTCACCACGTGCTGCCGCTGGCGATGCCGGGCATCCTGACCGGCACCATCCTCGGCATGGCTCACGCCCTCGGCGAAACCGCGCCGCTGCTGATGATCGGCATGGTGGCGTTCGTGGTCGACCTGCCCAAGGGCTTCACCGACGCCGCCACCTTGCTGCCGGTCCAGATCTTCATGTGGGCCGACTTCCCCGAACTCGCCTTCCAGCAGAAGACCGCCGCCGCGATCATCCTGCTGCTGGCGTTCCTGATCTGCATGAACGCTTTCGCCATCGTGCTGCGCAAGCGCTTCGAGCGCCGCTGGTGACAGGCGGCATGCCGGACAGCAGCATGAATCCTTTCGGAGTATATTGATGACCACGATGCCGAACTTTGAAACGGCCGCTTCCGGAACGGCGCAGCCTCATCTCGACCGCCCGGCCAAGGTCGTCGCCAAGGGCGTGAACGTCTATTACGGCGACAAGCAAGCGCTGAAGGAGGTGTCGATCGAGATCGCCGCCCGCGCGGTGACCTCCTTCATCGGCCCGTCCGGCTGCGGCAAATCGACCTTCCTGCGCTGCATCAACCGGATGAACGACACCATCGCCAACTGCCGCGTCGCCGGCCACATCACCATCGACGGCCAGGACATCTACGATTCCTCGCTCGACGTGGTGCAGCTGCGCGCCCAGGTCGGCATGGTGTTCCAAAAGCCCAACCCGTTCCCGAAATCGGTGTTCGAGAACGTCGCCTACGGCCCGCGCATCCACGGCCTCGCCCGCAGCAAGGCCGACCTTGAGGAGGTCGTGATCTCCAGCCTGCAGAAGGCCGGGCTGTTCGAGGAGGTCAAGGACCGGCTCGACGACCCCGGCACCGGGCTGTCCGGCGGCCAGCAGCAGCGCCTGTGCATCGCCCGCGCCATCGCGGTGTCGCCGGAGGTGATCTTGATGGACGAGCCGTGCTCGGCGCTCGACCCGATCGCAACCGCCAAGATCGAGGAATTGATCGACGAGCTGCGCGAGAACTACACCATCATCATCGTCACCCACTCCATGCAGCAGGCGGCGCGGGTGTCGCAGCGGACGGCCTTCTTCCATCTCGGCGTGCTGGTCGAGGACGGCCATACCGACGTCATCTTCACCAACCCCAAGGACCGCCGCACCCTCGACTACATCACCGGCCGGTTCGGTTGAACCGCGCGGAGGAATTCATGACGGAACATACCGTGCGCTCATACGACACCGATCTGGTCGAGCTGCGCCAGCGCATCGCCGAGATGGGCGGGCTCGCCGAAAAGATGCTGAGCGAGGCGATGCAGGCTCTGCTCAAGCGCGATCTCATCCTGGCCCAGACCGCCATCGTCGCCGACCGCCGGCTCGACCTGCTGCAGCGCGAGGTCGAGGACAAGGCGGTGCTCACCATCACCAAGCGTCAGCCGGTGGCCTCGGACCTGCGCGAGATTGTCGCCGCGATGCGGCTCGCCAGCGACATCGAGCGCATCGGCGACCTCGCCAAGAACATCGCCAAGCGCGTGGTGGCGATGAACGGCGAATACCCGCCGCTCAAGGTGGTGTTCGGCGCCGTCAATTTGTCGACCCTGGTGCTGGCGCAGCTGAAGGACGTGCTGGACGCCTACGCCCAGCGCAGCGTCGAGCTGTCGCTGGAGGTGTGGAAGCGCGACGACGAGGTCGACGCCCTCTACACCTCGCTGTTCCGCGAGCTTCTGACCTACATGATGGAAGACCCGCGCAACATCACCTTCTGCACCCACCTGTTGTTCTGCGCCAAGAACATCGAGCGCATCGGCGACCACGCCACCAACATCGCCGAGACCGCCTACTACCTCGTCACCGGTGAAGCGCTGCCGGGCGAGCGCCCGAAGATCGACACCACTGCCATCTCCCCCTTGCACGCGGCGGCAGACTCGTGAGCTTCGAACACACCACCACCGGACCGCGCGCGATGAGCACCAAGATTCTCATCGTCGAGGATGAGGAGCCCCTGACCCTCCTCCTGCGCTACAACCTCGAAGCCGAGGGCTACGACGTCGACGCCGTCGGCCGCGGCGACGAGGCCGAGACCCGGCTGCGCGAGCGCCTGCCCGACCTGGTGTTGCTCGACTGGATGCTGCCGGGCCTGTCCGGCATCGAGCTGTGCCGGCGCCTGCGGGCGCGGCCGGAAACCCAGCGGCTGCCGGTGATCATGCTGACCGCCCGCGGCGAGGAATCGGAGCGGGTGCGCGGGCTCGCCACCGGAGCCGACGATTATGTCGCCAAGCCGTTCTCGGTGCCGGAACTGCTCGCGCGCATCCGCGCGCTGCTGCGCCGCGCCAAGCCCGAGCACGTCGCCATGCTGCTCCGGTTCGGCGACCTCGAGCTCGACCGCGAAACCCGCCGCGTCCACCGCGCCGGCCGCGAGATCCACCTGGGCCCGACCGAGTTCCGCCTGCTCGAATTCCTGATGCAGTCGCCCGGCCGCGTCTTCACCCGCGAGCAGCTGCTCGACGGGGTGTGGGGCCACGACGTCTATATCGACGAGCGCACGGTGGACGTCCACGTCGGCCGCCTGCGCAAGTCGATCAACCGCGGCCGCGAGCCCGACCCGATCCGCACCGTGCGCGGCGCCGGCTATTCCTTCAACGAGCTGTTCGCCCGCAGCGCGTGACCTTCGCCACCGCCGGGCCGCTGACGACGACGTGATTGGCAGCCGCGGCGGGTTCGGTGCGACAAATCGGCTCCGGTAATACCGGCGGCCGCCGCCGTTGGTTCCGATCGCAGATTTTCGTGAAATCATTGATTTCGGGAACGAAAATCTGCGAACTTCAACGGCCCCATGCGTCAGCATCCGGGGCCGTTGGTATAGGCTGATCCGGAACCGCTCCAATGGCGTGACCGCGCCGGCCTGTGGCAGAAGCAACTCGATGGCGCGATGGCTGCACCAGATCCTGACGTTTTGCCTCGCGATCGCGCTGATCGCGGGCGCGATGGTGCCGTCGCCGATGGCGGCAAGCCGGATCGCGACCGGCCTTGACAGCCTGACGCCAGCCGCCAGCGCCGACCTCGCCACGGCCGACCTTGCCGCACCCGACGCTGCGCCGTGCCACGGTGCGGCGATGGCGATGGCGGGCGATGACGGCGGCGGCAATGCCGCGCCGCCGGCGGGCCATCGAATGCCGGCCTGCCCGCTGATGGCGTGCTGCATTGTCACCGTGCCCGCGCTGCCGACCGGCGCGGCCGGCATCGGTGCGCCGGTCACCGCCGGCACGGTGCTGCGGCTTGTGCTGGAGCGCGCCGGCGACGGCCACATCCCCTCGCCGCTGCCGAAGATTCCCCGAGCCTGAGCGACGCGTTGCGCGGCCACTTGGCCGCGAGCCGTCCCGCGTGCCGAGCGGCCGCGGGCACGGATGACGTTTCCTCACATCTCGGAGATTTCCATGTTCGCCTCAAATTTCGGGCGCGCCACCGCGCTCGCCCTGGCGCTCGCCTCGGTTTCGTTCGCCACCGCCGCCCGCGCCGACATCAAGGAC
The DNA here is from genome assembly GCF_001402875.1 of Blastochloris viridis. NCBI lineage: Bacteria > Pseudomonadati > Pseudomonadota > Alphaproteobacteria > Hyphomicrobiales > Blastochloridaceae > Blastochloris > Blastochloris viridis. The sequence goes on from NZ_CP012946.1 coordinate 3,629,606, forward strand.
TATGAGTTCCAGCTGGTCGAGCCTCAGCTCAAGACCGGCGAGGCCATCGTCGCGCTGCGCGTGGTGCACAAGCCGACCGGCAAGCCGGTGCCGGACGCCGTGATCTTCTCCAAACGGCTCGACATGGCGCCGGACAACATGGCGGGGATGACCGCGCCGCTGGAGCCGCTGCCGGCCACCGAGCCAGGCGTCTACCGCTTCAGGACCGACCTCACCATGGCCGGGCGCTGGCAGCTCTCGGTCGCCGCCAAGCTGCAGGGCGAGGACGGCACCTTGCAGAGCCGGCTGATCGTCAAGGCCCTGCCATGAGGCAGGCCATCGTCGTCGCCACCCTCGCCGCGATCGCCGCGGCGGGGGGAGGCTACCTTGTCGGTCAGCGCGGCGCGGCGCCCTCCCAGCCCGCCACGTCCCAGCCGGCGAGCGGGCCCGTGCTGTATTGGCGCCACCCCGACCAGCCGCGCTACGCCGCCGCGCCGCAGCACACCGACGACCACCGCGCCTATCTGCCGGTGCGGGCCGGCGAGGACGTCTCGTTCGACGATCCTCCGGCTGCCGCCGTGGCCGGCGGCCCGCGAAAAATCCTCTACTACCGCAACCCGATGGGGCTGCCGGACACCTCGAAGGTGCCGAAGAAGGACCAGATGGGGATGGACTACGTCCCCGTCTACGACGGCGAGGCTGACGACGGCTCGGTCCGCCTCACCGCGGCGAAGATCCAGAAGCTGGGGGTGCAGTCGGCGCCGGCCGAGCGGCGCCGGCTCGGCCGCGTTGTGCGGGCGGCGGGCGTCGTTGCCGTCGACGAGCGGCGCGCGAGCGTGGTGTCACTGCGCTTCGATGCCTGGATCGAGAGCGTCGCCAACGTCACCACCGGCGACACCGTGCGCCAGGGCCAGCCGCTGATGCGGGTCTACGGCCCCGCGCTTGCCACCGACGCCGCTCAGTACGCCTCGGTGCTAGCGGGCAGCGCCGCCGCCTACGGCCCGACGGGAGCGAAGGGCGCCCGCCAGCGGCTGGAAAACCTCGCGGTGCCGGCAAGCTACATCGCCGCGCTCGAGCGCACCCGGCAGGTCGCGCTCAGTCTCGACTGGCCGGCGCCGCGCGACGGCGTGGTGCTGACGCGGAGCGCGGTCGAGGGCATGAAGGCCCCGGCCGGCGAGGTGTTGTTCCGCCTTGCCGACCTCGCCAAGGTGTGGGTGCTGGCCGACATGTCCGAAACCGACCTGCCGGCGGTGGCGCTCGGCCAGACCGCGCGGGTGCGGCCGCGCGGCGACCCGGACCACGCCTTCACCGGCAAAGTCGCGCTGATCTATCCGCAGATCAACAAGGAGACCCGCACCGCGCGGGTGCGCATCGAGCTCGACAATCCCGACCTCGTCCTGAAGCCGGACATGTACGCCGAGGTCGAGATCGACAGCGGCACCGGCGAGGCGGTGCTGACGGTGCCGGACAGCGCGGTGATCGATTCCGGCACCCGCCAGACCGTGATCGTCGACCGCGGCGAGGGCCGGTTCGAGCCCAAAAGCGTGGTGCTGGGGCGCCGCGGCAACGGCTATGTCGAAATCCGTGACGGCATCGACGACGGCGACTGGCTGGTGGTGAAGGCGACCTTCCTGATCGACGCCGAGAGCAACCTGACCAGCGCGCTGCGCGGGCTCACCGCGGGGGATGCGCGATGATCGCCCGCCTGATCGCGTGGTCGGCGCGCAACTTGGTGCTGATCCTGATCGCCACCGCCATGGCGGTCGCGGCCGGAAGCTATTCGCTGCGCCACCTGCCGCTCGACGCGTTGCCCGACCTGTCCGACACCCAGGTGATCGTGCTGACCGACGTTCCCGGCCAGGCACCGCAGGTGGTGGAGGATCAGGTCACCTACCCGCTCACCACCGCCATGCTGACGGTGCCGAAGTCGAAGGTGGTGCGCGGCTTTTCGTTCTTCGGCGTGTCGTTTGTCTACGTCATCTTCGCCGACGGCACCGACATCTATTGGGCGCGCTCGCGGGTGCTGGAATCCCTCAACGCCGCCGCCGCGCGGCTGCCGGCCGGGGTGACGCCGACGCTGGGGCCGGACGCCACCGGCGTCGGCTGGGTCTACCAGTACGCGCTGCTCGCCAAGGATTTGACGCTGGCCGAGCTGCGCTCGCTCCAGGATTGGCACGTCCGCTACGCCGCGGCCAAAGCGGACGGCGTGGCCGAGGTCGCCTCCGTCGGCGGCTTCGTCAAGCAGTACAACGTGGTGGTCGACCCGCGCCGGCTGCGCGCGCTCGGCATTTCGCTCGCCCAGGTGCGCGAGGCGATCCGCGCCTCCAACACCGACGTCGGCGGCCGCACCGTCGAGCTTGCCGAGTTCGAGTTCATGGTGCGCGGCCGCGGCTACCTCACCGGCGTGGCCGACCTCGAACAGGTGGTGCTGAAGGCCGAGGCCGGCACCCCGGTGCTGCTGCGCGACGTCGCCCGCATCGAGATCGGCCCGGACGAGCGGCGCGGCATCGCCGAGCTCAACGGCGAGGGCGAGGTCGCAAGCGGCGTGGTGCTGCAGCGCTTCGGCGCCAACGCCCTCGACGTCATCGCCAGCGTCAAGGCGACGCTCGCAGCATTCGCAACGAGCCTGCCGGCGGGGGTCGACATCGTGGCGGTCTACGACCGCTCCGAGCTGATCGAGCGCGCCATCGCCACGCTGAAATCGACGCTGATCGAGGAAAGCCTGATCGTCGCCGCGGTGTGCGTGGTGTTTCTCCTCCACGTCCGCAGCGCGCTGGTGGCGATCATCATGCTGCCGGTCGGCATCCTGATCGCGTTCGCCTTGATGAAGGCGCTCGGGCTCGGCTCCAACATCATGAGCTTAGGGGGCATCGCCATCGCCATCGGCGCCATGGTCGATGCCGCCATCGTGATGATCGAGAACGCCCACAAGCACCTGGAGCGCGCGCCGAAGGACAAGCCGCGGCTCGAGGTGCTGATCGAGGCGGCAGCTGAGGTCGGCCCGGCGCTGTTCTTCAGCCTGCTCGTCATCACCGTGTCGTTCCTGCCGATCTTCGCGCTGGAGGCGCAGGAAGGCCGGATGTTCCACCCGCTCGCCTTCACCAAGACGTTTGCGATGGCGGCGGCGGCGCTGCTGTCGGTGACGCTGGTGCCGGCGTTGATGGTGCTTTTCGTCCGCGGCCGCATCATTCCGGAGCAGAACAATCCCATCAACCGCGCGCTGATCTTGCTCTACCGGCCGATCATCGGCGCGGTGCTGAACGCCAAGGTCGTCACCATCGTGCTGGCGCTCGCCGTGCTCGGTGCAAGCTGGTGGCCGGCCAGCCGGATCGGAACGGAGTTCATGCCGACGCTGGACGAGGGCACGCTGTTCTACATGCCGACCACGCTGCCGGGGCTGTCGGTCACCACGGCGGCCGAGCTGCTGCAGACCCAGAACCGCATCATCAAGTCGTTTCCGGAGGTCGCCTCGGTGTTCGGCAAGGCCGGCCGCGCCAATAGCGCGACCGATCCGGCGCCGTTGGAGATGTTCGAGACCATCATCAACCTGAAGCCGCGGCCCGAGTGGCGTGCGGGCCTCACCGTCGATGGCCTGATCGCCGAGATGGACCGGGCGCTGCAGTTCCCGGGCGTCTCCAACTCCTGGACCATGCCGATCAAGGCCCGCATCGACATGCTGTCGACCGGCATCCGCACCCCGGTCGGCATCAAGATTCTCGGCCGTGACCTCGCCGAGATGGAGCAGGTGGCGCGGCAAGTCGAGGCGGCGGTGAAACGCGTGCCCGGCACCACCAGCGCCTACGCCGAGCGCGTCATCGGCGGCTACTACCTCGACGTGGTGCCGGACCGCGCCGCGCTGGCGCGCTACGGCCTCACCATCGCCGCGGTGCAGGAGGTGGTGGCGGGCGCGCTGGGCGGACAGACCGTCACCACCACCGTCGAGGGCCGCGAGCGCTACGGCGTCACCGTGCGCTATCCGCGCGACCTGCGCTCCGACCCCGAGGCGATCGCCCGCGAGGTGCTGGTGGCGCTGCCGAATGGCGGCGGCGCGGTGCCGCTCGGCGAGGTGGCGAAGCTCGAGCGCACGCGCGGCGCCACCACCATCCGCACCGAGAACGGCCAGCTCGCGCTCTATATCTTCGTCGACCTGCGCGAGCGCGACCTCGGCTCCTTTGTCGCCGACGCCAAGCGCGCGGTCGCCGGCGAAGTGACGTTCCCGCCCGGCACATTTGCTGTGTGGAGCGGCCAGTACGAGTATCTCGAGCGCGCCGCGGCGCGTCTCAAGGTGGTGGTGCCGGTGACGCTGCTGGCGATCTTCCTGTTGCTGTATCTCAACTTCCGCCGGCTGACCGAGACCCTGATCGTGATGGCCTCGCTGCCGTTCGCGCTGGTCGGCGGGCTGTGGCTGATGTGGTGGCTCGGCTTCAATTTCTCGGTCGCGGTGGCGGTCGGCTTCATCGCGCTGGCGGGCGTTGCCGCCGAAACCGGGGTGGTGATGCTGATCTATCTCGACCACGCCATGGCCGAGGTCCGCGCGAGGTGCTGCGCCGAGGGCCGGACGTTCGGCCGCGCCGAGTTGCACCGGGCGGTCATGCTCGGCGCGGTCGAGCGGGTGCGGCCGAAGATGATGACGGTGGTCGCCATCATCGCCGGCCTGTTGCCGATCCTGTGGAGCAGCGGCACCGGATCGGAGGTGATGCAGCGCATCGCCGTGCCGATGATCGGCGGCATGGTGTCGTCCACCGTGCTGACGCTGGTGGTGATCCCGGCGGTCTACGCTCTGGTCAAGAGCGTCGGCCTCCGCCGCGCCGCCGCGGCGTGATCCGCCCGACCGATCAGGCAGCGCTGGCGAGTTCGCCCGCCAGCGCCTTGTCGATCAGCGCCACCGTCTCAGGCACGCCGTAGATCGCCACGAACGAGCCGAACCGCGGCCCGCGCTCCTGGCCGAGCAGCAGGCGGTAGATCGCGCCGAACCATTCCTGCGACACGCCGGGGCGCTCCGGCGTCGCGCCCTTGGCTTTCAGGTCGTGGTAGCGCGGGATCGCCCGGCCGATGTCGTAGACCTTGACCTGGATGTCCTCGGCCGCGGTGTCCGGCGCCAGCGCCGCCAGCGCCGCGCGCAGCGCCTCGAGCGCGCCGCGCTCGACCTCGTCCGCCACCGCGAACCGCTTCGCCGGCTTGACGAAGTCGTGGTAGTAGCGCACCGCATAGCCGACCAGCTGGTCGAGCTTGGGATGGGTCGCGGGCGAGGAGCCCGGCGCGTAGCGCTGGATGAAGCCCCACAGCACCGCCTTGTCCTCGGCGTGCGACACCGAGGCGAGGTTGAGCAGCATCGAGAACGAGATCGGCACCTCGCTGTTCGGCGGCGCGCCGGAATGGATGTGCCACACCGGGTTCGACAGCTGCGTCCTGCCGTCCTGGCCGGGATACTTCTCGAGGTAGGTCAGATAGTCGTCGACGGTTTTGGGAATGACGTCGAAATAGAGCCGCTTTGCCGCCTTGGGCTGCTGGAACATGTAGAGCGACAGGCTCTCGGGGCTGGCATAGGCCAGCCACTCGTCGATGGTGAGGCCGTTGCCCTTGGATTTGGAGATCTTCTGGCCCTTCTCGTCGAGGAACAGCTCGTAATTGAAGCCCTCCGGCGGCGTGCCACCCAGCGCCCGGCAGATCTCGCCCGACAGCTTGACCGAGTCGATCAGGTCCTTGCCGGCCATCTCGTAGTCGATGCCGAACGCGGTCCAGCGCATCGCCCAGTCCGGCTTCCACTGCAGCTTGCAGTGGCCCCCCGTGACCGGGAGGGTGACGCGCTCAGCCGTTTCGGGGTCGTCGTAGGAGATGGTGCCGGCGTTCACGTCGCGCGCGACGATCGGCACCTGCAGCACCACCTTGGTGCGCGGGCAGATCGGCAGGAACGGCGAATAGCTCTGCGCCCGCTCCTGGCGGAGCGAGGGCAGCATGATCGCCATCACCTGATCGAACCGCTCCAGCACCGTCAGCAGCGTCTGGTCGAACCGTCCGGAGGTGTAGCAGTCGGTGGCCGAGACGAAGTCGTAGTCGAAGCTGAAGGCGTCGAGGAAGGCGCGCAGGCGGGCATTGTTGTGGGCGCCGAACGAGGAATGGGTGCCGAACGGGTCCGGCACCTTGGTCAGCGGCTTGCCGAGATTGGCGCCGACCAGCTCCTTGTTGGGGATGTTGTCCGGCACCTTGCGCAGGCCGTCCATGTCGTCGGAAAACGCGATCAGGCGAGTCTTGACGCGGTCTTCGGTGAGGATGCGGAAGGCATGGCGCACCATGGTGGTGCGGGCGACCTCGCCGAAGGTGCCGATGTGCGGCAGGCCGGACGGGCCATAGCCGGTCTCGAACAGCACTTCGTCCTTGGGCAGCCGTTTCAGCCGCTCGACCACTTTCCGCGCCTCCTCGAACGGCCAGGCGGTGGAGGATTCGGCGAGCGCCCTGAGGGCGGCGGCGGTTTCGGTGGTCATGGCATGTCCCTGATGGTCGCGCGGACATAAATCCCGCGCGGCGCCGGGGGTCAACGGGCGGCGACCCCGCCAGCGTCAAGCGTCAGAAAAAGCCGATCGGGAAATAGCGCAAATAGAGGTCGGTATAGACGCCCTTCTCCCACAGCTTCTGCAGCGCCCAATCGAACGCGCGACGAAGCGGCTCGTTGCCCTTGCGCACCGCGATGCCGACGCCCTCGCCGAAATAGCGGCTTTCGTAGAAGACGCCGCCGCGGAAGGCGCAGCAATTGGCCGAGGTGGTGCCGTTGAGCCAGAACGCCAGCTGGATGCCGTCGCCGAACAGGAGGTCGACCTGCTTGGCCTTCAGCGCCTCCTCGGCAGCCTCCAGGCTCGGAAACGGCTTGAGGCTGGTCTCGGTGAAGAAGGCGCGCAGATAGGCCTCGTGCGCGGTGCCGGCGACCACCGCCACCGAGCGGCCGATCACGGTTTCCGGCTTGAGGTCGACGAGGTCGAGGTCGGTGCGGGCGACGAAGCGGGCCGGGGTGCGGTAATAGCGGTCGGTGAAATCGGCCTTGGCGCGAGTCTGCGGGGTGATGGCGAGCGAGGCGACCACGGCGTCGCCGCGGTTCTCGTTCAGCGCGTCGAGCAGGGTGTCGAACCGGCGCACCTGGACGGTGCAGGCGACCTTCAGCTCCTCGCAGATGGCGCGGGCGAGGTCGACATTGAAGCCGGTCGGGTTGTTGTCGGCGCCCTTGAAGTTGAACGGCGGGTAATCCTCCTCGGTGAGGAAGCGGATCAGGCCGAGGCGGCCGAGGTCCGGCCGCTCGGGCCGCCGCTTGGGATCCCAGAAGCTCGGCACCCGCACGCCATCGCCCGGCCCGGCCGCCTGGGCGGGCAACAGCGGCGCCGCCAGTCCCAGCAGCGCCAGCACGGTGGCGAATACCCGCAGTCGTCGCATTGAGTTCAGCTCACACGCTCCGCGTTTGTCCGCAGTTTTCACGGCCGGCACGGTTGCAGACCATGCTCCCAGGCGCAAGCGGGCGGGGCAGCGTGTCGGCCAAATTCTCGTCGGATATTCGCGGGCCGCGGGCTGACGACGGCGCCGGCCTGCCGGTCGAGCTGCTGCCGCTGATCGATCGTCTGCCGCTCGAATGCCTGGTCGCCGCCGCGCAGCGGGCCGACCTCATCGCCGTCGGCGGTGATGAGGTCGTCATCGCCGCCGGGCTGATCGACCGCGACGCCTACGCCCGGCGGCTGGCGGCGTGGCTCGGCCTGCCGTTCGCCGAGCTGGCGGACGATGGCGGCGATGTTGGCGATGGCGATCTGCCGCCGCCGCGGCTCGAAGCCGTTGCGAGCGGCGTGGGCGCGGTGGCGCGCACCGCCGCCGGCCTTCGCATCGCCATCGCGCCGCGCGGCGTGATGATCCGGGAGTTGGTGCGGCTGGTGCATGCCCGGGCCAGCGGGACGGGCAACCTCGTGCTCACCACGCCTGACCGCTTCGAGGCCTATGTCACCCGGCGCGCCCGCCCCCGCCTCGGCGACGTCGCCGCGTTCGGCCTGCTGCGGCGGGCGCCGGACATGTCGGCCGCAACCCGGCGCGCGCAACATTACCGGCCGGTGGCGGTCGCCGGCGGCGTGGCGGCGCTCGCCGTGCTGATCGCCGCAGACATCGCCGCGGTGGCAGCGCACGTCGCGCTGTCGCTCGTATTCCTGGGCTGGATCGCGCTGCGTTGCCTGGCGCTGTTTTCTCCCGATCTGCCGCGCGGCCCGCCGCCGGCGTCCGAGCGCGCCTTGCCGGTCTATTCCATCCTGATACCGCTCTACCGCGAGGCCGGCATGGTGGCCGGGTTGCTGCGCGCGCTCGACGCGCTCGACTATCCGCGCGAGAAGCTCGACATCCTGATCGTGATCGAGCCCGACGATGCCGAAACGCGCTCCGCCGTGCTCGCCGCCGGCCTGCCCCGCCATGTCCGGCTGGTGGAGGCCCCCGCCGCGGGCCCGCGCACCAAGCCGAAGGCGCTCAACGCCGCGCTGCCCCTCGCGCGCGGCGCGCTGCTGGCGATCTTCGACGCCGAGGACCGGCCGGAGCCCGACCAGTTGCGGAAGGCGGCCGCCGCCTTTGCCGCCGGCGGCCCCGACCTCGCCTGCGTCCAGGCCCGGCTGGCGATCGAGAACGCGCGCGACGGCTGGCTGACCCGGCTGTTCGCCGGCGAATATGCCGGGCAGTTCGACGTGCTGCTGCCGATGCTGGTGGCCCAACGCCTGCCGGTGCCGCTCGGCGGCACCTCGAATCACTTCCGGCTGGCCACGCTGCGCCGGGTCGGCGGCTGGGATGCCTTCAACGTCACCGAGGACGCCGACCTCGGCATCCGGCTGGCCCGGTTCGGCTGGCGCACCGGCCTGATCGCCTCCACCACCTGGGAGGAGGCGCCGAGCCGGCTGCCGGCCTGGCTGAGGCAGCGCACCCGCTGGTTCAAGGGCTGGATGCAGACCTACCTGGTCCACATGCGCCAGCCGCGTCGGCTGGTCGGCGAACTCGGCTGGCTCGGCTTCGCCAGTTTCCAGCTCACGGTCGGCGGCACCGTGCTGTCGGCGCTGGTGCACCCGCTATTCGCCCTGCTGTTCGTGGCGCAGCTCGCCGGCGGGCTGCGGGCGCAGCACGGCGCGCTCGAGCTGGTGCTGGCGGGTCTCACCACCGCCACGCTGGTGGCGGGCTATGTCGGCTCGGCGACGCTGGCGCTGGCCGGCCTGACGCGGCGAGGGCTGATCGGAATCGGCTGGGTGTTCGCGTTCCAGCCGCTCTATTGGCTGCTGCTGTCGGCCGCGGCGTGGCGGGCGCTGTGGCAGCTGGCGGTCAACCCGTTCGGCTGGGAGAAGACCGAGCACGGCTTCGGCCGCACCTCGGTGCGGCGACCGCAGCGCCAGCGTCAGAAATAGCGCCTGAACTCGGCAGCCGCCGCCTCCGGCGGCCGCTTGAGGTTGAACGGCGCGACGAAGCGGCCGTCCTTGTCCATGAGGTAGACCACCGCGGTGTGGTCCATGGTGTAGTCGCCGCTCGCGAGCGGCACCTTCTTGGCATAAACGCGGAAGGCGCGAACGATGTCCGCCGTCGCCGCCGCATCGCCGCGGAGGCCGAGAATGCGGGGGTGGAAGGAGCCGAGATAGCTCGCCAGCACCTCGGACGTATCGCGCTCCGGATCGACGGTGACGAACAGGGCCTGGGTCCGGCTGGCGTCGGCGCCGAGCCGCCCCATCATCTCCGACACCTCGAACAGCGTGGTCGGGCAGATGTCGGGACAATGGGTGAAGCCGAAGAACACCAGGATCGGCATGCCCCTGAAATCGCCCTCGGTGACGGTGCGGCCGTCGTGGGCGGTGAGGCGGAACGGCCCGCCGACAGCGGAGGCCGACGCCGAGCTGCCGCGCTCGCCGTTCATCAGCCACAGGCCGACGCCGGCCCCAGCGAGAATGCCGACCGCCGCCAGCACGACGAACACAACGGTTCTGCGCATCAGGCCACCCGTTCAGAAACAGGCCGACAACCCGGCCGTTACCAGCTCGTAGAACACCGCGCCGCCCTGAGTCGTCCACAACAGCCCGGCGCCGAGGCCGACGCCGAACGCCGCAACGGCCGCGCTCGCGACCATCGCCCACCGCCATGCCGGCCTGGCTGCCGACCGACCAGGGACGTCGCCTGCCTGGGTCATGGCCCGATTATGGCCAGACGCCAGGGTGCCGTCCATCCGTCGCAGCGCCGGCCGCAATTGCCGACCGCGGCGTGCCGGAACGATATCGTGGCGACTACGGTTGTCATGGCTCTTGTCGAACGCCGCATCCTGTCCTCTTAGTTGCGTATTGCAGGGTCAGGTTGCCGCAGCGACAATTTGTGGCATGGATGCGGTATGGTGAAACCGCCGGCCATGCCATCGCGGGCGGACGGGGCGGCGAGGATGGCGTCATGGCGTCGCGTTGGCTTGTGTGGGCGGCATCCGGAGTTTTTGTCGCGGCAGTCGGCCTGATCTGGAACGCGGCCAACGAGTTCGACGTCTGCCGGCTGCGATCGGACGAGACGACGGTGCTGGCGTGCGCGAAGGTGCTGCCGGCCGGCCTTGCCTCGCGCCGCGGCGATTCGACCGGCCGCGGTTCTGCCGTCCTGCGCCACGACGCCGGACCGGTGGTGGCCAACACCACGGCCGCTCGCACCCGCCAGGAGCGGCCGAGCGGCACCGTGCCGCCCGGCGCCGCCAACAGCTCGCCGGGGAAAATCCGCACCGCCAGCCTCGACGCCGCGACGGCACGGCCCGAGGCGGTGGCCGCGATCACCGGCCGCGGTAACGTCCAGCTCGATGCCGGCCAGTTCGACCGCGCCATTGCGGCCTATGACGAGGCCATCCAGCTCGATCCCACTTCCGCCCAGACGCTCTACAATCGCGGGCTCGCCTATTGGGGCAAAGGCAGCGCCGACCGCGCCATCGCCGATTACAGCGCGGCGATCGAACTCGACCCGAGCTTCGCCGACGCCTTCAACAATCGCGGGCTGGCCTTGCGCGCCAGGGGCGAATTCGCCAAGGCGATCGCCGACTTCGACCAGGCGATCCGGCTCCATCCAAGCCACGCCGCAGCGTTCAACAATCGCGGCATCACCTACAAGGCCAGCGGCCAGCTCGACCGCGCCATCGCCGACTACGACGCCGCCCTTCGGCTCGACCGCGCGTTCGCCCCCGCCCTGTTCAACCGCGGCAACGCCTTCACCCGCCAGGGTCGGCTCGATCAGGCCATCGCCGACTATGACGAGGCAATCCGGCTCAACTCGGCCGCTGCCAACGCCTTCCACAACCGCGGCAACGTCTATCATGCCAAGGGCCAACTCGACCTCGCCCGCGCCGATTTCGGCCAGGCGCGGCGCCTGGCCGAGCCGCCGGCGGCCGAATCGAACCCCGAAGCCTCCAGCGCCAAGGTGCGGCGTGCCGAGGTATCACCGACGCGGCGGCCGCGGCCGAGCGAATCGGCGGCGGCCAGGCGCGACCGCGCCGAGGCGGCGCGGTCCGCTCGCGCGCGCGCATATTCGGCGCAGGCGCTGTCGGCCGGACCGTTCGCGCTGCTGGTGAACCTGTTCCGGCCGGCCGCCCCGCCACCGAAACGCTACCCGCCGAGGCGAAAACCCAACGCCGTCGGCCCGGCGAACTACGCCAGCGCCCTGCGGCTATTCCCGGCTTGGCGGTGAACGCAAGCCTTCGGCGCCACGCCGCCACGCACCGACAGCGTTTCTTCGAGTTTGCTGGATTGGGCGTTGGAGCGGGCGATGGGAATCGAACCCACGACACTCAGCTTGGGAAGCTGATGTTCTACCACTGAACTACGCCCGCGTCGGGCAGACATTAGCGAGGAAGCGCGGCCGGGGGCAAGAGGGCGTGCGCGCGAACCGCACAGCCGTCAGCTCGGCAGGGTGCCGTCGCGCGCCAGCACGTCGCCGGCCAGATAGAGCGAGCCGGTCACCAGCAGCCGCGGCGGCACCGCGAACTCGCCAGCGAGCCGGGCCAGCGCCGCCTCGACGTCGCCGGCGACATCGGCGGTGAAACCCAGCGCACGGGCGGTCTCGGCCAGCGCCGCCGCCGGGCGGCCGCGGTCGCTGCCCGGCACCGGCACCGCCACCAGACGGCGCGACAGCCCGGCGAAATGCTGGAGGAACGGCAGCGGCTCCTTGGTGTCGAGCATGCCGCACACCAGCGCCAGCGGCTTCGGCGCCCGCTCTTCCAGGTCGGCCAGCGCCGCGGCGGCGACCTCGGCCCCGCCGGCATTGTGGCCGCCGTCCAGCCACAGCTCGGCGCCCTGCGGCAACAGCCGGATCAGCCGGCCGCTGCCCAATCGCTGCAGCCGCGCCGGCCAGTCGGCGCCGGCGACGCCGGCCTCATAGGCCGAGGTCGGCAGCACGAACCCGGCCGTCCGCAGCGCGGCGATGGCGGCGCCGGCGTTCTCGATCTGGTGGCGGCCGACCAGCCGCGGCCGCGGCAGGTCGAGCAGGCCGTCGTCATCCTGATAGACCATCCGGCCACCCTCCTCATGGGCGTGCCACTGCTCGCCGGAGACGGCGAGCGGCGCGGCGAGGCGCGCTGCCTGGCGCTCGATCACCGCGAGCGCCTCAGGCGGCTGGCGCGCCGACACCGCCGGCACCCGGCGCTTGAGAATACCGGCCTTCTCGCCGGCGATCGCCGCCAGGGTGGTGCCGAGAAAATCCATGTGGTCGAACGAGATCGGGGTGATGACCGTGGCGGCCGGCCGCTCGATCACGTTGGTGGCGTCGAACCGCCCGCCCATGCCGACCTCGAGCAAAGTGACGTCGGCGGGATGCTGCGCGAACAGCGCCAGCCCCGCCACCGTGGTGACCTCGAACACGGTGATCGGCTCGCCGGCATTGACGCGCTCGATGTCGGTGAGCACCGCGACCAGTTCGTCGTCGGTGACCAGCCGGCCGCCGCTGACGCGGCCGATGCGGAAGCGCTCGTTGAAGCGGACGAGGTGGGGCGAGGTGTAGACGTGGACGCGGCGGCCGGCCGCTTCCAGCATCGCCCGCAGAAAGGCGACGGTCGAGCCCTTGCCGTTGGTGCCGGCGACGTGGATCACCGGCGGCAGCTTGAGCTGCGGATCGCCCAGCCGCGCCAGCAGCCGGGCGATGCGCTCGAGCGACAGGTCGATGGTCTTGGGGTGGAGCGCAGCAAGCCGCGCCAGCACGGCGTCAACGGCGGTCACGGCGTCCTCCGGGCGGCGCCCTGTCGGGGTCAGCGCGGGCGCGTTCAGCTCGCGGGCGTCTCTACCGGGGCCGGCTCGGGCGCCGCGGCGGCGACCGGCTCGGGCGGCGGCGCCGTCTCCGCCGCCGCCGCCACGGTTTCGACCGCCGGCAGCGGCGTCTTGGTCAGCAGGTGGCACAGCCGCGCCAGCGTCGAACGCATGTCGTGGCGGTGCACCACGAGGTCGATCATGCCGTGGGCGCGCAGATATTCGGCGCGCTGGAACCCTTCCGGCAACTTCTCGCGGATGGTCTGCTCGATCACGCGCGGGCCGGCGAAGCCGATCAGCGCGCCGGGCTCGGCGATGTGGATGTCGCCGAGCATGGCGTAGGACGCGGTGACGCCGCCGGTGGTCGGGTTGGTCAGCACCACGATGTAGGGCTTCTTCGCCTCGCGCAGGCGCTGCACCGCCACCGTGGTTCGCGGCATCTGCATTAGGGACAGGATGCCCTCCTGCATGCGGGCGCCACCGGAGGCGGCGAACAGGATGAAGGGCGTGCTCTTTTCGAGCGCGGTCTCCAGCCCTTTGACGATGGCTTCGCCGGCCGCCATGCCGAGCGAGCCGCCCATGAAGGAGAAGTCCTGCACGCCGATCACCACCGGCAGGCCCTCCAGCTTGCCGAAGCCGAGCTTGACGGCGTCCTGCATGCTGGTCTTGGTGCGGGCGTCCTTGAGACGGTCGATGTAGCGCTTTTCGTCACGGAACTTGAGCGGATCGACCGGCGCTTCCGGCAGCGAGATGTCGTACCAGGTGGCGTTGTCGAACACCGACTTCAGCCGCAGCGTCGCGCCCATGCGCATGTGGTAGTTCGAGCCGGGCACAACGTACTGGTTGGCCTCGAGATCGCGGTGGAACACCATCTGCCCGGTTTCGGGACACTTGATCCACAGGTTCTCCGGCGTCTCGGTCTTGAACAGCGTGCGGATCTTCGGACGCAGCGTATTCGAAATCCAGTTCATGGCTGGTCCTCTCATGCCGGATTCGACGGGCATTTTTGTTGCTCCGAAACTAACCTGTTTTCTGCACGATGCTCCGCGAACGAAACATCACGTCGTCCGATCGGGTCGCATTGGTCGTGTCCGCCCGCGCCGAACCGGTCCTGGCGCCGAGGTGCGGCGGCCGGGCCGCTAGGCGGCGCGAACGGCGCCGCGCACGCCGGCGGCGAGCTCGCGGACGAGGCCGAGCACCGCCGGCACCGTCTTGTCGGTGGCGAGCCCCTCGGCGTCGAGCGAGGTGCGCACCGTCTCCACCAGCGCCGAGCCGACCACCACCGCGTCGGCGCCGCGCGCCACCGCGCCGGCGTGGGCGGCGGTCTTGACGCCGAAGCCGACCGCGACCGGCAGCCGCGTGTGGCGCTTCAGCCGGGCGACGGCAGCGCCGACCTTGTCGAAGTCGGGGGTCGCGGTGCCGGTGACGCCGGTGATCGAGACGTAATAGACGAAGCCGGCGGTGTTCGCGAGCACCTTGGGCAGGCGCTGATCGTCGGTGGTCGGGGTGGCGAGGCGGATGAAGGCGATGCCGGCATCCAGCGCCGGCAGGCACAATTCGTCGTCCTCCTCCGGCGGCAGATCGACCACGATCAGGCCGTCGACCCCGGCGGCCTTGGCATCTGCCAGGAATCGCGCGACACCATAGACGTAGATCGGGTTGTAGTAGCCCATCAGCACCAGCGGCGTGGTGTCGTCGCCGGCCCGGAAGGCGCGCACCAGATCGAGCGTCTTCGCCAGGGTCTGGCCCGCCTTCAGCGCCCGCAGCGACGACCACTGGATGGCCGGGCCGTCGGCCATCGGGTCGGAGAACGGCATGCCGAGCTCGATGACGTCGGCGCCTGCCGCCGGCAGGCCCGTCAGCAGCTCGAGCGTGGTGCCGGGGTCGGGGTCGCCGGCGGTGAGGAAGGTCACAAGCCCGGCGCGGCCCTGCTGGGCGAGCGCGGCAAACTTGGCGTCGAGGCGGGCGGTCATGCGATTGCTCTGCCGGTTTCCTCTCCCGCGGCGGGGGAGGGCGGCGCGAAAGGCGCCGGGAGGGGGGCAAGGGTGCGGCTAACCGGCGGCAACACCGCCAACCCTGCCCCGCAACGGGGACGGGCGCCGCGGGCGTGGTCGGCCCCGGTCATCACAGCCGGCTCTCCAGCATCTCGGACACCTGCGGCACATCCTTGTCGCCGCGGCCGGAGAGGCTGACCACCATCAGATGGTCCTTCGGCCGCGCCGGCGCCAGCTCGGCGACCTTGGCCAAGGCATGGGCCGGCTCCAGCGCCGGGATGATGCCCTCGAGCTTGGACAACAGCTGGAATGCCGCGAGCGCTTCCTCGTCGGTCGCCGAGAGATAGCTCACCCGGCCGGTCTCGTGCAGGAAGGCGTGCTCCGGCCCGATGCCGGGATAATCGAGGCCGGCCGAGATCGAGTGGGCCTCGTCGATCTGGCCGTCCTCGCTCATCAACAAAAAGGTGCGGTTGCCGTGCAGCACGCCGGGCTTGCCGCCGGACAGCGAGGCGGCGTGGAGGCCGCTGGAAATGCCGTGGCCGGCCGCCTCGACCCCGAAGATCTCGACGGCGGGATCGTCGAGGAAGGGGTGGAACAGCCCCATGGCGTTGGAGCCGCCGCCGATGCAGGCCACCAGCGAATCGGGCAGACGGCCCTCGGTCGCCAGCATCTGCTCGCGGGTTTCGCGGCCGATGATGGATTGGAAGTCGCGAACCATCATCGGGTAGGGGTGGGGGCCGGCCACCGTGCCGATGCAGTAGAACGTGGTCGCGACGTTGGTGACCCAGTCGCGAAGCGCCTCGTTCATGGCATCCTTCAGCGTCTTGCTGCCGGATTGCACCGGCACTACCGTGGCGCCGAGCAGCTTCATGCGGAATACGTTGGGCTTTTGACGCTCGACGTCGACCGCGCCCATATAGACCACGCATTCGAGGCCGAAGCGGGCGCACAGGGTGGCAGTGGCGACGCCGTGCTGGCCGGCGCCGGTTTCGGCGATGATGCGCTTCTTGCCCATGCGGCGGGCGAGCAGGATCTGGCCGAGAACGTTGTTCACCTTGTGGGAACCGGTGTGGTTCAGCTCCTCGCGCTTGAGGTAGATTTTGGCGCCGCCGAAATGGTCGGTCAGCCGCTCGGCGAAATAGAGCGGGCTGGGCCGGCCGACATAATGGCTGAGGTAGCCGTCCATCTCCTGCCGGTAGGCCGGGTCGGCCTTGGCCGCGGCATAGGCGGCTTCCAGGTCGAGGATCAGCGGCATCAGGGTCTCGGCGACGAAGCGGCCGCCGAAATCGCCGAACCGGCCGCGCTCGTCGGGTCCGGTGCGGAAGGAATTGGGTTGATGCACCGTCACTGCGGCGGCTCCTTCAAAGGATCGCGGGCAATGCCGCGTCAAGCGGCCCGCGCCGCCGCGATGAAGGCGCGGATCATGGCCGGGTCCTTGTCGCCCGGAGCGCGCTCGACCCCCGAGGAAACGTCAACCGCGGCCGGCCTGACCAAGTCAATCGCCTGCGCCACGGTTGCGGGATCGAGGCCGCCAGACAGCATGACGGGCACGCCGGGGTCAAGACCGGCCACCAGACGATGGTCGAAGGCAAGGCCGTTGCCGCCGGGCAGGGCTGCGGTCGGCGCGGGCTTGGCATCGAACAGCAGCATGTCGGCGACCGCGGCATAGCCCGCCACCGCGCCAAGGTCGTCGCGACCGCCGATCGCAACCGCCTTGATCACCGGCCGGCCGAACCTTGCGCGTACCTCCGCCACCCGCTCCGGGCTCTCGCGGCCATGGAGCTGAAGAACGTCGGGCGCAACGGCGTCCACGATGCCGGCCAGCGCCGCGTCGTCGGCGTCCACGGTCAGCGCCACCACCCGCGCCCGGCCACGGGCATGGGCGGCAAGCTCGGCCGCAGCCGCCAGCGACAGATGGCGCGGGCTCTTGGCGAAGAACACCAGCCCCACCATGTCGGCGCCCGCCTCCAGCGCCGCATCCAGCGTCGCAAAGGTCGAGAGCCCACAGATCTTGACGAGCACGGTCATTGGCGGGGTCTATAGCGAACTTCGCGCGCGCGTGCGAGCGTCGCGGCGACCGCCGCAGCGCCAGCGGGCCTGCGGGCTGGCCTGCCGACCCCGCCGGGGTATAACCGGGCTGCCGACCGGACCCCGCGACCGCAAGAGGGACTGCCGTGACCACGCCCCCCCGCCGCCTGGTGCAGCCCGACAAGCGCGAGGACGATACGCCCGACGCCACGCTCAGGCCGCAGCGCCTGGCCGATTTCGTCGGCCAGGCCCAGGCCCGCGCCAACCTCGAAGTGTTCATCGAGGCGGCGCGCCAGCGCAAGGAAGCGCTCGACCACGTGCTGTTCGTCGGGCCCCCCGGCCTCGGCAAAACCACGCTGGCCCAGATCGTCGCCAAGGAGCTCAATGTCGGCTTTCGCGCCACCTCCGGCCCGGTGATCGCCAAAGCCGGCGACCTGGCCGCCCTCCTCACCAATCTGGAGGAGCGCGACGTGCTGTTCATCGACGAAATCCATCGCCTCAACCCGGCGGTGGAGGAGATCCTCTACCCCGCCATGGAGGATTTTCAGCTCGACCTGATCATCGGCGAGGGGCCGGCGGCGCGCTCGGTGCGCATCGACCTCGCCAAGTTCACGCTGGTCGGCGCCACCACCCGCGCCGGCCTCCTCACCACGCCGCTGCGCGACCGCTTCGGCATTCCGGTGCGGCTCAATTTCTACACCGTCGCCGAGCTGGAATTCATCGTCAGCCGCGGCGCCCGGGTGTTCGGCATCGGCGTGACGCCGGAGGGCGCCAACGAGATCGCCCGACGAGCCCGCGGCACCCCGCGCATCGCCGGCCGGCTGCTGCGGCGGGTGCGCGATTTCGCGCTGGTCGACAAGTCCGGGGCGATCGACCGCACCGTGGCCGACCGCGCCCTGGTGGCGCTGGAAGTCGACGCCGCCGGGCTGGACGCCATGGACCGCCGCTATCTGTCGATGATCGCGCACAATTTCGGCGGCGGCCCGGTGGGGATCGAGACCATCGCCGCGGCGCTGTCGGAGCCGCGCGACGCCATCGAGGAAATCATCGAGCCCTATCTGATCCAGCAGGGCTTCGTGCAGCGCACACCGCGCGGGCGGCTCCTCACCGCCCAGGCCTTCCGCCACCTCGGCCTCGCCGAGCCGGTGCGCGAGACGCCGCAGTTCCAGCTGTTCCAGGACGAGGGGGACGGGTGAGAACGCCCGTGCCGGGCCTCATCACGGGCCGCAGGGTGAGACGGCGGGCTCAGCCGCCGTCTCGAACATCTGGAGCCAACGCCGGCGACGAAAGCCCAGCGCGATCGACCGGATTTGGTGTCACGCCGCGTCGGCGGCGCGGACGCCATGCAGGAACGTCTCGGTACGCTCCCGGAGCTGCTCGAACTCGCGGTCGAGCGTCTCGGCGGTCGCGGTCAGCTTGGCCACCACCGCGTCGGTGGACGCCACCGCGTGCTGCACGTCGGCGATGTCGCGGGTGACGGTGGAGGCGCCGGTTTCGGCGGTGCCCATCGCCTCGACGATGCTCGCCGCCAGCGCGATCTGCTGCGCGGTTTCCTGCTGGATGGCCTGGGAGGAGACGTGGAGGTCGCGGATGGTGCCGCCGAGCTCGCGCGTCAGCGCGGTGGCGTCGTCGACCGCCTGCTGCACCGCCTTGATCTGCTCGCCGACGTCGTCGGTGGCGCGGGAGGTCTCGCGGGCGAGGCCCTTGACCTCGGCGGCGACCACCGCGAAGCCGGCACCGGAATCGCCGGCGCGCGCCGCCTCGATGGTGGCGTTGAGCGCGAGCAGGTTGGTCTGAGAGGCGATGGCGGCGATTGTCGCCACCACCTGGTCGATACCGGCGGCGATGCCGCCGAGCCGTTCGATCGCCGCCTCGACCCGTTCGGTTGCGACCAAGGCGCGCTCGGCGATCTTGGCCTCAGCGTCGGCGCGCGCGGCGATGTCGGCGCTGGCGCTGTCGAGGTCGGTGCTGGAGCGGCGGGCGGTTTCCACCGCGGTGGCGGCACGGCCGGCGGCCTCGACCACCGAACCGGAGCGGACGCCGGCCAGCTCGATCTCGTCGCGGACGTGGCGCGCCGCCGCACGCAGGTCGGTCACCACCGCGGACACCGCGCCGAGCACGGCGCCGCTGGCGCGGTCGAAATCCTCGGTAAGGCTCTGGCGGCGGCGCTCGGTGCGCTCGATCCCGGCGCGGGTGGCGGCGCGTTCGGCCTCCAGCCGCTGACGCTCCTCGATCGAGCCGCGCAGCGTCAGCACGGCAGCGGCCATGCGGCCGACCTCGCCGCCGCTGGCGGGATCGACCGTGACGGTGACGTCGCCGTCCGCCAGACGGGTCAGCGCGACGGTCATGCGGTCGAGCGGATTGAACACCCCATGTGACAGCAGCGCGTAGATCGCCGCCACCGCGCAGCAGAAGGTGCCAGCGGCGATCAGCAACAAGGTCAGGCTCTGCGCCCGGTTGTCGGCAATGCGGTCGGCGATCAGAAGGTCGAGGTCGGCGCTGGCGGTGGCGATGAACGCGGTGAGCGCAGTCGCGGCCGCGACCTCAAGGTCGTGCAGCGCGAAGCTGCCGACCGGATCGCCGAGCGCGGTGCGGCGCACCGCCTCGCCCAGCCGATCGACCGCCGGCACCGCGTGGTCGCGCGCGGCCACCATGCGAGCGTGGACGTCCGGCCGGGTGACGTTCTCCAGCACGCGCGCGACCACGCCGCCAAAACGCTGGCGGACCAGATCGAAGGCGCCGCCGGCGATCAACAGTTCGACCCGCGATTCGTCCGACACGTTGGCGGACGAGAAGCGCCGGCCGCGATTGCCGAGGTTGCGCACCGACTCGGACAATGCCGGCATCACCTGACCGGCCAGATCCATCATATGGTAGGTATCGAGCTTGGGGTCGAGGATCAGACCGGACTGATCGAGCACCGCCTGGCGGAGCCTGGTGAGGGATTCGGTCACCGCCAGCACCTTGCCGCGGTCGAGACGCTTGGCGGCGGCCATCGCCTCGAGCAGCTCGGCGGCGCGGGCGTTTTCCGCCCCGGTTCCATAGCCGGCGCCGAACTCGGCCTCGGCCGCCTTGAGTTTGGCCGCCGCAGCGGCGAGATCGCTGCTGGTCGGCATGCCGAAATCCCAGGCGCGGGTGCGCTCGGCGAGCGCGGTGTTAACGTCGGCGATCGCCATCAGATAGCGGTTGCCGACCCGCTCGCGTTCCGCGGTGCGGATCTCGGCGAGCTGAAGCGACAGCAGCGACCACGTGACATAGGCGAGCGGCACGAGAAAGAGCGCGACCGCGCCGAGGATTCGGGTCCGCAACCCGAGTTTCGCGAGCATGGCTTGTTCCTGGCGTGAACGTTACGTCAGCCATGGCGCTGAAATGATTAGAGCGAGGTTTACGATGACGTTATGCCGCTGTCATATCGGGTGAGGGCAAGACCTGATCGCGCCGACGGCCGCACACCGAAAGTTACAAATGAATTCATCTGCGGTGCCGGCATCGCGCGCGCCCGGCGACAACAGCGCCGACGCGGCATTCTTCATCGATGGGGGCGACGAGCGAACATGACTGACGTGAACGACACTGCCGGCCCGCAGGGCCGATCCTGGCCGGACCTTGCCGGCCGTCTGGTACCCGGCGGCCACGTGCTGGCGGTGCGGGTCTATTACGAGGACACCGATTTCTCCGGCTTCGTCTATCACGCCAACTTCCTGCGCTACATGGAGCGCAGCCGTTCCGATTATCTGCGCCTGCTCGGCGTCGAGCAGGGCGCGCTGTTCGAGGAGGCGGTGAAGGAGGTCGGCGCCGGCTTCGCCTTCGTGGTCCGCCACATGGACCTCGACTTCCGCCGCCCGGCGCGAATCGACGACATTCTGGAGGTCCACACCCACCCGGCCGAAGTGCGCGGGGCCTCGCTCACCCTGGCCCAGAGCGTGCGGCGCGACGGCGAGGTCCTGGTGGCGGCTGAGGTCAAGGTCGCCTTCGTCGCCGGCGAGCGCGCCACCCGCATCCCGCTGGCGTTGCGCAAGGTGATGGGTGCCGACGTCGGCCCGGCCTGACGGCGCCCGGCGGAACCTCCGCTCCCTCACCGCATTGTCCAGCCATGACGTGACCTGAACCGCCCCGGACCGCTTGGTCTCGCGGGCGCAACGGTGGTCCGGCAGAAAAACGAGGGAGGATGCGGCGCATGGGCGAGATCGACCGTCACATCAAGACCCGGCTGGCCGAACCGGGCGACGAACTGGTGCTGACCACGTTCGGCCGTCACGACCTCCGCGGCTTTGCCGCGGCCGACGATCCCTCGGTGGCGGTGGGGCTGCCGCCGGGCAGCGAGATCCGCTTCACCGAGCCGGTGGCCTGCGAGCCCTCGGCCGGCGCTGCGCCGACCGGGCACCGGCTGGCCCGCCTTCGCCAAGTGGTGATCGACAACCCCTGCATCCACCACGATGCGCTGGAGTTCGGCGGCACCCAGCTGCTGTTGCTCACGCAGCTGTGCGAGGGCCAGCGCGCCACCGTGGTGCGGCTGCCGACTTTGAGCGAGGCCGCCCGATCCCGCAGTCGCGACGCCCACCAAATGCCGCTCGAGAATATCCGGCTGCTGGCGGAGCCTGCCGACGACTCCGGCCACCCGATGTTCATTTAGGACCGGCGCCGGGCTGACTATTCGAGCCTCCGCCGATCCGATTGAACCGGACGGCCGCTGTGAGCCTTCGAGGCCTTGCATTGCCGTTCGCGCCCAGCGCCTGTCGCACCCGGCGCGCGCGGTGCGGACGGTGCTCTGACGTGACGGCCGAGCCGCGGCCAAGGCCACGCTGACCTTCCCGAAATTCCGACAGCTGCCGCGATCGTCCCGGTTTTGCCACCGCGCGACGTTGCCGCAGGGCCTTGCCCTCCGGAACATCCGCTCTGGCTCGGACATTTTCGACCCATCGGTAACGGGGCGCCCGGCGCAGCCCGGACGCTTCAGCAACCGTCATCGTGGAATCGGCCGCCGTGGGTTCCTCCGCGGCACCTGACTCTTTCGGCTGTTCGTAACCAGAGGAAGCCTCACATGTGCGACTACAGTCTTCATCATGTGGCGTCCCGGCCGGCCAAGGTCGGCGAAACGCTGGTCTCGACGACGTTCCCCAACTCGATCACGCGGGGCTTCACCTCGCCGGACGAGCCGAACGTTGCGGTGTGCCTGCTGCCGGGCACCGAACTTGGGTTCGAGAAGAACGTGGAGTGCGAGTTCGCGTACGGAATGCTGTCCAACAAGACCGTCGGCGCCAACCTCGCCCGCTTCCGTCAGGTGAATCTGGAGAACCCCTATCTCCATCACGACGCGCTGGAATTCCCCAACGGCGAGACGGTGCTGGTCACCCATTTGTGCCAGGGCCAGCGCGCCACCGTGCTGCAGCTTCCGGCCGGGGTGTCCGGCGAGGCCGACCATCACCACCCCGCCGACGAGGACGCCGAACCCGCAACTGCGCCGACGGAGGAGGCCGGGCAGCGCCCGCCGGCTCTGGCCGGTGCGATGGCTTCCGACTGATCGCGCCGGCATTGGTGTGCCGGTCGTCGAAAATCCCGTTCTGATTCGGTTTCCGGGTGATCACGTCGTGATCCCGGAAACCGGTTGACGCGAGTGGCCGAGGGGCCCGGGCGCCACCCTCATTCGGCCGGGTCGCGAACCGGCGCTCTTCGCTGTCTTCGACGGAGAACGTTGATGTGCGATTACAGTCTTCACCATGTGACCTCCCGGCCGGCCAAAGTCGGCGAAACGCTGGTCTCCCGGAAGTTCGAGAATTCGGTGACCCGCGGCTTTGCTGCGCCGGCCGAGCCGGAGGTCGCCGTTTGCCTGTTGCCGGGAACCGAGCTTCGGTTCGAGACCGACGTCGAGTGCGTCTCCTCGTTCTGGCTGATGCCGCGCAGGAAAATCCACGCCCGGCTCGCGCGCTTCCGCCAGCTCGAGACCGACAGCGTCTACGCCCACCGCGACGCGCTGGAATTCCCGGACGGGCGCATCGTGCTGCTGACGACGCTGCGGCCCGGCCAGAAGGTGACGGTGCTGCAGCTGCCGGCGGGAGCGAAGGCGGGCGCCCATCACCATCCCGCGCCGGCCGAGCAGCCGCGGGCGAAATCCTCCGCCCCCGGCCGCCTGGCGACGTGATGCCGCTAGAGCGTCATCCGACCTGACTGCATCAGGTCGGATGCTTTAGGTCTTTGTTATTTCGCATTTTCTTTCGCACAACCGGATCCCACTTGTGCGAAAAATGCTCTAGGCCGCTGCGGCGCGCCACCCCGCCTCCCAGCCCAGCATGGCGCGCTTGCGCGTCAGCCCCCAGTGGTAGCCGGTGAGGGCGCCGCCGCTGCCGACCACGCGGTGGCAGGGCACCACGAACGCGATCGGGTTGCGGCCGACCGCCGCGCCGACCGCCCGCGCCGCTGTGGGCCGGCCGATGTCGTGCGCCAGGGCCGCATAGCTCGCCGCCCGGCCGAACGGGATCTTCAGCAGTGTCTCCCACACTCTGATCTCGAAGTCGCTGCCGATCAGCACCACCCGCAGCGGCACCTCAGGCTGCCATGCCGTTGGGTCAAAGATGCGCCGGACCAGCGGCGCGGTGGCGTCGCGACAATCCTCGAACTGTGCCGCCGGCCACCGCGCCCGCATGTCAGCCAGCGCCGCCGCCTCGCCGCCGGGGTCGGCGAAGGCGAGACCGGCGAGGCCGCGCGCGGTCGCCATCACCAGGGCGGTGCCGAACGGGGAGGGGTGGAAGCCGAACCGCACCACCGCGCCGGCGCCGCCGCGCTGCCATTCGCCGGGCGACATCGCCTCATGGGTGACGAACAGATCGTGCAGCCGGCCGGGGCCGGACAGGCCAAGCTCGAACGCAGCGTCGAGCACGTTGCCGCTTCCCGCCAGCACCCGTTTGGCGTGGTCGAGCGTCACCGCCTGCAAAAACCCCTTCGGCGTCAGCCCGGCCCAGCGCCGGAACAGCGCGTTGAGGGTGCGAATGTCGACGCCGGCGGCGGTGGCGATGGCCTCGGCCTCGGGCTGGCTGCGCCACGCCTCGGTGATGAAGGCGATCGCCCGCCGCACCACCTCATAGTCGGCGCACCAATCGGCCTGCGCATCAAGGCTTGAGCCAAGGTTCGGGCCGGCATCAGGTGTTAAGGTGGCGCGGTCGAGCATAGCCAGCCTCCGGGAACGCTGCGCCAGCAGTGTGACCGAATGCGCCAACCGCGCCACCCGATTTCGCCGCGTCCGCGGCCGTGGTCTCGCACCGCCAAGCCGGATATAGGAAGCGTTCCGGTCCGGACCCTGCCATGCCGCGCAAACCCATGTTCGATCCGCCCCGTTCCGCCACCGGCGACGAGGCCGAGGCGCCGCCACACGAGACCGCCGCGACGGCGCGCGGCCGCGCCAAGGCCAACGCCACGGCGGCCCGGCTCGGCGCCGCGGTGGCGCGCCTGACGCCGGACGAAATCGTCCAACTGTTCCGCCGCTTCGAGGCGGCCAACCCGTCGCCGACCAGCGAGCTCGTCTATGTCAACCCGTTCACCCTGCTGGTGGCGGTGGTGCTGTCGGCGCAGTCCACCGACGCCGGGGTCAACAAGGCGACCAAGCCGCTGTTCGCTATCGCCGACACCCCGGCCAAGATGGTGGCGCTGGGCGAGGAGCGGCTGCGCGAGGCCATCAAGACCATCGGGCTCTACCGCAACAAGGCCAGGAACGTCGTCGCGCTGTCAGAGCGGCTGATCGCCGATCATGGCGGCGAGGTGCCGCGCGAGCGCGCCGCGCTGGAAGCGCTGCCGGGGGTCGGCCGCAAGACCGCCAACGTGGTGCTGAACACCGCGTTCGGCGAGCCGACCATGGCGGTCGACACCCATATGTTCCGGGTCGCCAACCGGCTCGGCCTTGCGCCGGGCAAGACGCCGCTGGCGGTGGAGGATGAGCTGGAGCGGGTGGTGCCGGACGCGTTCAAGCGCCACGCCCACCACTGGCTGATCCTGCACGGCCGCTACGTCTGCAAGGCGCTGAAGCCGGACTGCGGCCACTGCCCGGTGGCCGACCTCTGCCGGTTCCCAGGCAAGACGGCGGGCTGACGCGCCGGCCTATTTCTCGACGGTCTCGCCGGCTCTGGTCCAGTCGACCATGCTGCCGTTGTAGACCGCAACGCCGGGGCGGCCGCGGTCCGCCGCCCGCACCGCCGCCATGCGCGCCCGCGCCCCGGTGTGGCACATCACCACCACCTTGCGGCCGTCGTTCGGCAGCTGGTCGACCTTGAACGCCGACATCGGCATGTTGGTGGCGCCGGGCACGTGGCCGGAGGCAAACTCGCCCGCCTCGCGGACATCCACCAACGCCACCGTGCCGTTGGCGAGCCCGGCCTTCAGCGCCGCGCGATCGATCGCCTCGGCCTTGCGGCCCAAGCCGATCACCGCGCCAATTTCCGACAGAATTCCCATGAAATCCTCCCAAACGGCATGATTTTTGGCAGAAGGGGCAACGCGCTGGCGGCAAGCCCTGGCCGCTATCGTTCAGCTCGACGGCCGCGACATCTTGCTGCCGCGGGCGAGCTCGACCAGCCGGTGGGTGATGGTGCTGTTGGGGTCGGCCAGCGGTGCCAGGATGTTGAAGTGGTTGGCGCCGGGCACCACCACCATGCGGGCGTCGACCTCACGCTCGGCCCAGGCGGCGGCGACGTCGCGGGCCTGGCGCTGGAACTCGGCGGTGTCATTCTCGCCGACCCAGGCGTCGAAGGTGCGGCCGGCGGCGATCTGCCAGTTCAGCGGCGACAGCCGGTGGGCTTCGCTGTCGTCGAGCCCGAGCTTGGCGTTGAGGCTGGTCGACACCAGCGGCTTCAAGTCGAACAGGCCGGAGATGGCAAGGCCAGTCGGCACCAGATCGGTCGGCAGCGAGGGGTCGATGGTCGACCAGTCGGTGGCGACCAGGCAGGCGGCGAGGTGGCCGCCGGCGCCGTGGCCGACCGCGACCACCGCGCGGCCGATCCGCCGGTGCAGCGCGATCGCGGCGGCGCGAACCTGGCCGATGATGTTGAGGATGGTCACCTCCGGGCAGAGGTCGTAGCCGGCGAGCGCAAAGGTCAGGCCGCGCTCGTTGGCGCCGCGGGTGAGGTGGCTGAACAATGAAGGGCTCAGCGACTGCCAGTCGCCGCCGTGGATGAACAGGATGGCCGCACCGACCGAATCGAGGTCGGGCCGGAACAGATCGAGCGTCTGCCGCGGCGAGGGGCCGTATTTCAGGCCGATCTGCGCCAGGCGGTGGGTCGAGCGATGGACGCTGGCGTCGCGTTCCCACTCGGCGACAAGGTCGGAGTGCTCCGGAACGCTGGCGCGGGTGTTGTATTCGGCTTCGTAATCGAGCGTCACCGGGTCACCGTTCGGTCCAAAGGGGGCCTGCGTGTGGCGGAACCACGCTCGAAAGCGCGTCTGCCAGCGTCGCATGGCGCGGCCCCGTTCTGCGAGCTGCCGTTCCTGCCGGTGGGGGAGACCATGCAAGTCGGGCGAATCTTGGTTCTGTCGGCGCCATCGTGCCCGGCTTCCGGCGCGAAATCCACTTCGCCGCAAAGGTAATCGCGGCGCCGCCACTCGATACCCTGGCGGTGCCCCCGTCAATGCGTCCGGACCGGACGCGGCCGGCTGGAGAGAATCGGCCGACACGGTTATGGTTCGCGCCATGCAGATCGACGGCAAACCCTGGCGCACCATCTGGCGCAACCAATCGGGTGGAATCGGGATCATCGACCAGACCCGGCTGCCCCACGCTTTCGAAACCCTGACGCTGCGCACGCTGGATGACGCAGCGGTGGCAATCCGCACCATGCAGGTGCGCGGCGCACCGCTGATCGGCGCCGCCGCCGCCTACGGCCTCGCGCTCGGCCTCACCGAGGACGCGACCGACCTCGGCCTTGAGCGCGCCCACCGCCGGCTGATCGAGACGCGGCCGACCGCGGTGAACCTGCGGTGGGCGCTGGGCCGGGTGGTCGACGCGGTGTGCGCGCTGCCGCCGGAGGTCCGGGTGGCCACGGCGTTCGCCGAGGCCGACGCCCTGGCCGAGGAGGACGTCGCCATCAACGCCGCGATCGGCCGGTTCGGCGCCGAGCTGATCAAGGAGATCGCCGGCCGCAAGCCGGGGCAGGTCGTCAACATCCTCACCCACTGCAACGCCGGCTGGCTCGCCACCGTCGACTGGGGCACCGCCACCGCGCCGATCTACCAGGCCTTCGCGGCCGGCATCCCGCTCCACGTCTTCGTCGACGAGACGCGGCCGCGCAACCAGGGCGCCTTCCTCACCGCCTGGGAGCTGGGCCGCGCCGGCGTGCCGCACACCGTGATCGCCGACAATGCCGGCGGCCACTTCATGCAGCACGGCATGGTCGACCTCGCCATCGTCGGCACCGACCGCACCACCCGCACCGGCGACGTCTGCAACAAGATCGGCACCTATCTGAAGGCGCTGGCGGCGAACGACTGCGGCGTGCCGTTCTACGTCGCGCTGCCGTCCTCGACCATCGACTGGACGCTGACGGACGGCCGCGACATCCCGATCGAGGAACGTTCGGGCGCCGAGGTGACCCACATCGCCGGCCGCACCAAGGATGGCGCCATCGCCACGGTGCAGCTCACCCCGGACGGCTCAAAGGTCGCCAACCCCGGCTTCGATGTCACCCCGGCCCGGCTCGTCACCGGGCTGATCACCGAGCGCGGCATCGCGCCGGCGACAGAACAGGGGTTGTTGCGGCTGTTTCCCGAGCGCGCCAGACCGAAGGGCTGACCGAATTGGACCGCGAGCCGGCGCTGCGACAACAGGTGGTGGCAGCGGCGATGGCGATGGTCGCCGCCGGCCTCAGCCGCGGCAGCTCGGGCAACGTCTCCGCCCGGCTGACCGGTGACATGTTCCTGGTGACGCCGTCCGGCGTGCCCTACGCCAACATGACGGCGGAAATGATCGTCCGGGCCGACCTTGACGGCGGCTACTGGGGCGATCTGCTGCCCTCCACCGAGTGGCGGCTGCACGCCGAGATCTATCGCGCGCGGCCCGAGGCCGGCGGCGTGGTCCACGCCCACCCGACCCATGCCAGCGCGCTGGCGTGCCTGCGCCGCGACATCCCGGCCTTCCACTACATGGTCGCCGCCGCCGGCGGCGATTCGGTGCGCTGTGCCTGCTACGCCACCGTCGCCTCGGCCGAGCTGGCGGCGGCGATGATGGCAGCACTCGCCGGCCGCACCGCCTGCCTGCTCGCCAATCACGGTGCGGTGACCCTCGGCAGGACTGCGGATGCGGCGCTGAACCTGATGGCGGAAATCGAGCAGCTGGCCGAACAATACGCCATCGCCGCCAGCCTCGGCGCGCCGGTCCTGCTGGACGACGACGAAATGGCGCGGGTGAGCCAAGTGTTCGCCGGCTACGGCCGGCAGGCCGGCGCAAGCGCGGTATCGGGCGTGGTGCGGCGGGGGTGATGGACGGCCGGAAGAGATTGGAACAGACGATGAGCCCTGCGCTGGTGCGGCGCCCACCCGCCCTGGTCGAGTGCCACCTCGCCGCGGCCGGCGACAGCGCGCTGGTTTCTGCCGATAGCGCGGTCGCGCTCGACGGCCGCCAGTCGGTGCGGGCCGCCCTGATCGCCCGCGGCAGCGGGCGCCTGCTGGTCCAGCTCGGCTTTTCGCTGGTGTCGGAGCTGAAGCTGGCCTCCGGCCGGCGCGCCGATCTGGTCGCCCTCTCGTCAAACGGCGAGGTGTGGATCGTCGAGATCAAGTCGTGCGTCGCCGACTTCCGTGCCGACCACAAATGGCCGGACTACCGGCTGCACTGCGACCGCCTGCTGTTCGCGGTCGACCCCGCGTTTCCGACCGACATCCTGCCCGACGACGTCGGCCTGATCATCGCCGACGGCCACGGCGCCGAGCTGATTCGCGCCGCGCCGGAGCACCGCCTGCCCGGCCCGACCCGCAAAGCACTGACGCTCAGGTTCGCCCGCGCCGCCGCGCTCCGGCTCCACGCCGCCATCGACCCGCTGGTCGGGCTCAGCGAATGACCGGCTCGGCAGGTCCTCAGCGCGGCGCGCGCTTGGCGAGGATGCGCTGCAGGGTGCGGCGGTGCATGTTGAGGCGCCGCGCCGTCTCCGAGACGTTGCGGCTGCACAGCTCGTAGACGCGCTGGATGTGCTCCCACCGCACCCGGTCGGCCGACATCGGGTTCTCCGGCGGCTCGGGTTTGCGGCTCGAGGTGGCGAGCAGGGCGGCGGCGACGTCATCGGCGTCGGCGGGCTTGGCCAGATAGTCGATGGCGCCGGCCTTCACCGCGTTCACCGCGGTGGCGATGTTGCCATAGCCGGTGAGCACGATGGCGTGGGCATCCGGCCGCTTTTCCTTCAGCTTGGCGATGACATCGAGGCCGTTGCCGTCGCCAAGCCGCATGTCGACCACCGCGAACGCCGGGGCGCCATGATCGAGAAAGGCGAGCCCGTCGGCCACCGATTCGGCGATCGAGACCGTAAATCCCCGCGCCTCCATCGCCCGCGCCAGACGCTGCAGGAATGCCTTGTCGTCGTCGACAATGAGCAGCGACTTTTCGTCGGGCTGGGTGTCCTCGGCCAAATCGCCGGGAATCGCTTCGGTCATGCTCAATCGCTCCTCATATCGAGGCATAAACTTAAGATATATCCTTCGTTCAACTCGGCAAGGCCGCGGTCGCAGGCTCAACCTCCAGCGACGAGCGCAACCAGCCAATCCGCACGATGGCGCCATGTTCCGGCGGCACCCGATTGGCGATGGTGAGCATGCCGCCGGAGCGCTCCAGCAGGGTCTTGGCGATGAAGAAACCCAGGCCGAGGCCGGATTCGTCGCCCGCCGCCGCCTTCTTGCGCTCCTGCGAGCTGGCGGTGATGTAGGGCTCGCCGAGCTTGCCGAGCAGGACCGGGGCGAAGCCCGGCCCGTCGTCGACCACGGTCACCACCACGTCGCGCGGGGTCCAGCGAATCGACACCACCACCTCGCGCTCGGCGTAGTCGACCGCGTTCTCGATGATGTTGCCGAGGCCGTAGAGCAGGCCGGGGTTGCGCTGCAGGATCGGTTCGGTGGAGCGGTCGGCCGGCCGCTCGATGCGCACGGCGACGCCGAGCAGGCGATGGGGGGCGGCGACCTCTTCCAGCAGCATCGAAATCGGCATGCGGTCGAACGGCGCCTCGTCCGAGCCCAGCGAGGTCAGCTTCTTGAGGATTTCGCGGCAGCGGTTGCTCTGCTCGCGCAGCAGCCGGAGGTCGTCGGCGTGCGGGCCTTCCGCGGGCAGCTCGCGTTCCAGCTCCTTGGCCACCGTGGCGATGGTGGCGAGCGGGGTGCCGAGCTCGTGCGCCGCCGCGGCGGCAAGACCATCCAGCGCCGACAGGTGCTGCTCGCGCGCCAGCACCAGTTCGGCCGCGGTCAGGGCATCGGTGAGCTGGCGGGTCTCCTCCGCCACCTGCCACGCGTAGACCCCGACGAACGACATGGCGAGGAAGATCGCCAGCCACACCCCGGCCTGATAGAGCGGCGGCAGCCTGAGCGGGCTGTCGGCCGCCCACGGCAGCGGCTGGTGCACCGCCGCCACCACCAGCGCGCACACCAGCGCCAGCAGGCCGAGATAGACCGTGGTCGAGGGCGGCAGGGCGCTGGCCGAGATCAGCACCGGCGCCAGGAACAACAGCGCGAACGGGTTCTCCAGCCCGCCGCTGAGATAGAGCAGCAGCGCGAGCTGGACGATGTCGAAGGCGAGGATGGTGGCCGCTTCGGTGTTGGAGAGCCGGTGGGCGTTGGGGTACTTCAGCCGCAGCGCGACGTTGAGCCAGATCGAGATGCCGACCGCGGCCAGCGCCCAGCCGACCGGCAGCGGATAGCCGAAGCCGTGATAGACCACGACGATGACGATGGCCTGGCCGGCCACCGCCAGCCAGCGCAACATCAGCAGCGTGTCGAGCCGGAGGCTGCGCCGTTCCATTCGTTGGGTGCTGGCGAGAAGTTTGGGCATGGCATCACGGTCCGGGCAGGAAGGAAGCGCAACCGGGCGCCAGCCCCCGCTTGCCGCCGCCGCCCGGTTCTTCTCATATAGGCCAAGTCATATAGACCAAATTCGCGGCGGCCGGCGCATCCGGTGCCGCCGTCCCCGCCCCGCCTCGCCGGTTTATCGATGTCAGCGCCCGCCATCCAAGCAATCGAGCTGTTCAAGCGCTACCGCGCCACGGTGGCGGTCGACGGCATCAGCTTCGCCCTGGCCGCCGGCTCGGTGACCGGGCTGCTCGGCGGCAACGGTGCCGGCAAGACCACCACCATCGCCATGACCATGGGACTGGTGCGGCCGACCCAAGGCCGCATCGCCGTGCTCGGCGCCGATATGGGGCACGAGCGATATAAGGTGCTGCACCGGATGAATTTCGAGAGCCCGTACGTCGACATGCCGCACCGGCTGACGGTGCGGCAGAACCTGTCGGTGTTCGCCAACCTCTACGGCGTCGCCGAGGTCGACGGCCGCATCGCCGCGCTCGCCGCCGACCTCGACCTCGCCGGCCTGCTCGACCGCCCGTGCGGCAAGCTGTCGGCCGGGCAAAAGACCCGCGTGGCGCTGGCCAAGGCCCTGATCAACCACCCCGAGGTGCTGCTGCTCGACGAGCCGACCGCCTCGCTCGACCCCGACACCGCCGACTGGATCCGCACCCGGCTGGAGGACTACCGGCGCGCGCGCGGCGCCACCATCCTGCTCGCCTCCCACAACATGGCCGAGGTCGAGCGGCTGTGCGACCGCGTGATCATGATGAAGCAGGGCCGCATCGTCGACGACGACACCCCGGCCGGCCTGCTCGCCCGCTACAGCCGGACCAACCTCGAAGAGGTGTTCCTCGACGTCGCCCGGGGTCGCGGCGTCCAGGCGGCGGCGGGGGGCGAGGCATGAGTGCTGCGCCCGGCTCCGCCACCCGGCGCATCGGCGCCATGGTGCTGCGCTATTGGTACCTGCTGCGCTCGTCGTGGCCGCGCCTGCTGGAGCTGGTCTACTGGCCGGCGGTGCAGCTGTTCACCTGGGGCTTCATCCAGCTCTATGTCGCCGACAATGCCAGCTTCTTCGCCCGCGCCGGCGGCACCTTCCTCGGCGCGGTGCTGCTGTGGGACATTCTGATGCGCGGCCAGCTCGGCTTCTCGGTGTCGTTCCTGGAGGAGATGTGGGCGCGCAACATGGGCAATTTGCTGATGAGCCCGCTGCGCGCGTTCGAGTTCGTCGCCGCCTTGATGATCATGAGCGTCGTACGTCTCGCCATCGGCATGGTGCCGGTGACGGTGATGGCGATCGCCTTCTTCGACTTCAATCTTTACGGCATGGGGCTGGCGCTGGCGGCGTTCTTCGTCAACCTGATCCTGACCAGCTGGTCGGTCGGGCTGGTGGTGTCGGGCCTGGTGCTGCGCAACGGCCTCGGCGCCGAGGGGCTGGCCTGGACCGTCATGTTCCTGCTCCTGCCGCTATCCTGCGTCTACTACCCGGTTGCGGTGCTGCCTATGGTGCTGCAGCACGTCGCCTGGCTACTGCCGCCGACTTATGTGTTCGAAGGCATGCGGGCGCTGCTGATCGACCAGGTGTTCCGCGCCGACCTGATGGTGCAGGCGCTCGCGCTCAACGCGGTGCTGTTCGCAGCCGCAGCATGGGCCTTCCTGCGGCTGCTGGATGCCGCCCGCGACCAAGGGTCGCTGATTTCCGCCGGCGAATGAAACGGATAATCGCCGAAAGGCGGATTGTCTCTCCCGCAACGAATTGGCTAGAGTGCGCAGCTTGGTCGGTTCCGGCCTCCGCGGAATAATATTATACCGTTCCGCAACCTCGACCCGCCAAACGCCGTTGCATCGCAGCAAGCCGGAACCGCCAGTTCCGGGGGTGTCACACACCGGCCGGAACGGTACGGGGACAACGCACCGATCGGCCCGAAACGGAGGGAAGGTCGCCGTGCCGTACTACCATTTGTTCGAGATGACCCACGCCGCCCTGTCGCCCTACCGGGCGGCGGCAGACGTCGCCCGTCTTTATTTCCAAAACCCGTTCAACCCCCTGGCGCACACCCCGGTCGGCAAAACCATCGCCGCCTCGTGCGAAATGTTCGAGCGGGTGACACGCCGTTACGGCAAGCCCGAATGGGGCCTCAACACCACGGTGGTGGACGGCCAGGAGGTCGCGGTCCACCCCCAACCGGTGTGGGAGCGCTCGTTCTGCCGGCTGCTGCACTTCGAGCGCGCGGTGCCCGAGGACCGCCCCGCCGACCCGAAGATCCTGCTGGTGGCGCCGATGTCCGGCCACTACGCCACATTGCTGCGCGGCACGGTGGAGACGCTGCTGCCGAACCACGACATCTACATCACCGACTGGGAGGACGCCCGGGTGGTGCCGCTGGCGGCCGGGCGGTTCGACCTCGACGATTATATCGACTACGTCATCGACATGCTGCACTGGCTGGGCGGTGACACCCACGTCATGGCGGTGTGCCAGCCCTCGGTGCCGGTATTTGCCGCGGTCGCCCGAATGGAGGCGGACGACGACCCCGACAGCCCGCTGTCGATGACGCTGATGGGCGGACCGATCGATACCCGCTCCAACCCCACCGCGGTCAACAAGCTCGCCCACGACAAGGACATCGGCTGGTTCAAGCGCCACGTCACCACCCAGGTGCCGTTCCCGCACGCCGGTTTCATGCGCGACGTCTATCCTGGCTTCCTGCAGATCACCGGGTTCATGACCATGAACCTCGATCGCCACGTCGATGCCCACCGCAAGCTGTTCATGCACATGGTGCGCGGCGACGGCGACAACGCCACCAAGCACAAGGAATTCTACGACGAATACCTGGCGGTGATGGACCTCACTGCGGAGTTCTACCTCCAGACCGTCGAGACAGTGTTCATCAAGCACGCGCTGCCGACCGGCACCATGACCCACCGCGGCGTGCTGGTCGACCCGAGCCGGATCCGCAACGTCGCGCTGGCCACCATCGAGGGCGAAAAGGACGACATCACCGGCGGCGGCCAGACCGAGGCGGCGCACCGCCTCGCCAGTTCATTGCCCGACGACAAGCGCCTGCACTATGTGCAGCCGGGCGTCGGCCACTACGGCGTCTTCAACGGCTCGCGCTTCCGCGAGGAGATCGCGCCGCGGCTGGCCGCCTTCATCCGCCGCCACGGCACGAAAGATCCCGCCAAAAATCCCGCCAGGCCGGCAGCCACCCCGCAGCGGAAATCGGCGTCCGAGCGGCTGATCGAGGCGCTCGCCGCCAACGCGCCCGCCCCCGGCAGCGACGCCGCGCCGGACCCCACCTCGGCCTTCCTGGCGGCACCGCACGGCACCGCCGACGACCTGACCTTGATCTCCGGCGTCGGGCCGCGACTGGCCCATATGCTCAACGAGGCCGGAATCTGGCATTTCTGGCAGATCGCCCGCTTCACCGAAGCCGACATCAAGGCACTCGACGCCAAGCTGCCCAGCTACAAGGGCCGGGCCGTGCGCGACAAATGGATCGCCCAGGCGGCCCGGCTGGCCGAAAAGCAGCCCATCGCCATCGTCTGATCCTCCACCGCCGGCGGGACGACCTGCCGGCGGCGGGTCCCGATAGCGTTTTCGGCCGGTCAAGGCGGAGAATTGTCATCCGGTTTCCGAAATAGCTCTTTGCCGGTAAACCCCCGTCCGATCACCGGTTTTCGCCGGAGACGCTGGCGCCGGTCACGCTTGCCCCTCTGCGAGCCGTATGAGGTGCGGCCAAGCCGTTCCGCTTGCCGCAGGGTTTCTGGCATGATCGGCGACGATGACGAATCGCCCGTCCTCAATGGCTGAGGCCGCCACCCTCCTTCTGCGCTTTGACGGCACCCAGGTGACGGTTGCGGTGAAGCGCTCGGTGCGGGCGCGCCGCTACACGCTGCGGCTGCGAACCGCCGAGCGTGACGCGGTGCTGACCGTGCCCAAGCGCGGCTCGCTGGCCGAGGCCACCGCGTTCGCCGAGCGTCACGCCGCCTGGCTGATGGCGCGGCTGCGCCGGCTGCCGCCGCAGATCGAGTTCGTCGCCGGCGCCAGCGTGCCGGTGCGCGGCGTGCCGCACCTGATCGAGCATCGGCCCGATGCCCGCGGCACGGTGTGGGTCGAGCCCGGCGCCGATGGCGCGCCACGGCTGATGGTGGCGGGCGAGGCCCCGCACGTCGGGCGGCGGGTGCGCGACCATCTGGTGCGGCTGGCGCGCGCCGAGCTGACCACCGCCAGCGCCCGGCACGCCGCGACGGTCGGCCGGCGCATCGCCCGCATCACCATCCGCGATGCCCGCTCGCGCTGGGGGTCGTGCTCGTCGTCCGGCCGGCTGTCGTTCTCGTGGCGGATCGTGATGGCGCCGCCCGCGGTGATCGACTACCTCGCCGCCCACGAGGTCGCCCACCTCGTCCATCTCGACCATTCGCGCAGGTTCTGGGACTTGGTGGCCAAGCTGTGCCCGGAGCACGCCGCCGCGCGGCTGTGGCTGAAGCGGCACGGCGCCGGCCTGCACCGCTATGGCGGGTAGCTTGGGTTTGCCGCCGCCTTTGGTGAGGAAGCGCGGAGCGCGTTGTCCCGAGCCGATTGGAAGCCGCCCTCGCCCGTCGTGACGCCTGCTTCGCAGGGCTCCTCAGCGATGAGGGCTTGGCGGCTCCGGTTCACATCCCCGCGCGCAGCGCCGTGAGGCCGGCGCGGTAGTCGGGATAGCGCAGGCGGTAGCCGAGGTCCTCGCGCAGGCGGCGGTTGGAGACCCGCTTCGATTCGCCCCAGAACGAGCGCGCCATCGGCGACAGCGTCGCCGCCACCTCATCCCAGCTTTGCTCCGGCGGCGGCGCGACGCCCAACAGCTCCGCGGCATAGGCGATGACGTCCTCAGGCGGCGAGGGCTCGCAATCGGTGACGTTGAGCGGACCTGAGATCCCCGGCTTGGCGAGGCTCCACGCCACCGCGCCGGCGATGTCGTCGACATGGATGCGGTTGAACACCTGGCCCGGCTTGACGATGCGCTTGGCGGTGCCGGCCTTCATCTGCACCAGTGCGTTCTGGCCGGGGCCGTAAATGCCCGACAGCCGCATCAGCATCACCGGCACGCCGCGCTCGGCACCGAACGCCGTCCAGGCCTGCTCGACCGCGAGGCGCGCGCCCGAGCGCCGGGACACCGGCCAGCACGCCGAGGCCTCGTCGACCCAGCCGCCGCCGGCATCGCCATAGACCCCGACGGTGGAGAGGTAGCCGACCCAGCCGAGCCTGCCCGCGGCGGCGAGGTCCGCGCGGTGGCAGGCCAGCAGGGGATCGGCGCTGTCCTCCCGTGGTGGCGCCGAAACCAGGACCGCGTCGGCGGCCCGCAGGGCCGCGGCGAGGCGGGGCACCCTTCGGGTGCCGTCGAAGGCGATCGCCTCGATCGACACGGCGAGGCGGGCCTCCGGGCCGCCCAGCGTCAGCGCCTCGGCGCGGACCGGGTCGCGCACCGTGACCACGACGTGGTCGAACCGGCCGGACACCTCCTGAACGATGCGGGTCGCCGAATAGCCAAGCCCGATCACCACCAGCGTCGACATCTCTTACCCCTCCAACACCGCACACCACTCGGCGCGGACATCGTCGTCGGACTCGCGCGCCAGCCGCTCCGGCGCCATCGCCACCGCCGCGGCGGTGTCGAGCCGGCCGAGTGCCCACGCCGCCATGCCGCGCACCGCCGGTGCCGCATCGCCGAGCAACGCCTCAGCCGTTGCCGCCAGCGCCGGATCGCCGGAATTGCCGATCGCGATCAGCACGTTGCGCACGAAGCGGTCCCGCCCGATGCGCTTGATCGGACTTTTGGCGAACAGCGCCCGGAACGCTGCATCATCGAGGCTGGCGAGCTCGGCGAGCGGTGGCGCGATCAGCGCCTCGCGGGCGGCGAGCCTGAGCGCGCGGCCGGCCACCGCAAACTTGTTCCACGGACAGGCGGCAAGACAGTCGTCGCAGCCATAGATGCGGTTACCGATCAAAGCCCGGAATTCCGGCGGGATCGGCCCCTTGTTCTCGATGGTGAGATAGGAGACGCAACGCCGGGCATCGAGCTGGTAGGGCGCCGGGAACGCCGCGGTCGGGCAGGCGTCGAGGCAGGCGCGACAGGACCCGCAATGGCCGTGCTCGGGCTGGTCGACCGGCAGCGCCAGGGTGGTGAAGATCGCGCCCAGGAACAGCCAGGAGCCGAACTCGCGCGACACCAGATTGGTGTGCTTGCCCTGCCAGCCCAGCCCGGCGGCGGCGGCCAGCGGTTTTTCCATAACCGGCGCGGTGTCGACGAACACCTTGACGTCGCCGCCGCCGCGCGCAACTAGCCACTGCGCCAGCCGCTTCAGCGCGCCCTTGATGACGTCGTGATAGTCGTCGCCCTGGGCGTAGGTCGAGATGGCGCCGCGATCCGGTTGCGCCCGGCCGGCGCCGCGGTGTGCCGTCGGGCCGTAGTTCAGCCCGAGCATGATGACCGAATTCACCTCCGGCCACAGCAGGCGCGGCGCCGGGCGGCGGTTCGCGGTCGCCATCATCCAGTCCATCCCGCCGTGGCGACCGGCGGCGAGCCAGGCGGCGAGGCGCTCGCCGGCGCCGGCAATGGCGTCGGGGTCGGCGATGCCGATGCTGTCGAAGCCCTCGCCACCGGCACGCGCCACCAGCGCCGCCTTGAGGGCACCGCCGGTCAGAAGTCGAGATTGGCGTAATACGGCGCCGGCGGCATGCCCGCCATGGCGTCGGCCAGGATCGGCCGGAACGACGGCCGCGATTTCATCTTGGCGTACCACTGCTTTGCCGCCTCGTCCTCGTGCCAGGGCACGTCCCCGAGATAATCGGCGCTGGAGAGCTGCGCCGCCGCCGCGACGTCGGCGTAGGTCAGACGGTCGCCGGCCAACCAGTTGCGGTCGCGCAGCAGCCAGCCGATGTATTGCAGATGATACTTGATATTGGCCTTCGCCGCCCGGATCGCCATCATGTCGGGCGGGCCGCCGCCCTGGGCAAACGTCATCATCCGCTTGTCGATCTTCTCGCCGACCAGCGGGCCCGACACCTCGGCGTAGAACTTGTCGAGAAACCACGAGCACAGCCGCCGCACTTCGATGCGGTCGGCCGCCGCCTCCGGCAGCAGCCGGCGCTCGCAGAGCGAGGGTCCCAGCGTCTCGTCGAGATATTCCGCCACCACGCCGGCACCGGGCACGGTGAGGCCGTCGTCTTCGATGTAGACCGGCAAGGTGGCGGCGGGGTTCATCAGCAGGAACGCCTCCCGCCGGTCCCATGGACGCTCCTCGACCAGTTCGACGTCCACCCCGTACTCACCAAGGGCAAGCCGGATAAAACGCGACAGCGGACAAAACGGACGATGGAAGAGTTGGGGCATGGCCTCGGTTTCGCCGGGCATTGGGGCACCGGAAAGGCGGATGTCCATACCCGGTCGGACCGGGCAGGGGCAACCGGTTTGGCCAAGATGGAGATTTCCGTGCACTGGCGTCGTTAAGACCGCCGAACACCGGCATCAAAACGGGCGGCGCGGCATTAAAGTTTCCGCAGCGCCACTTCCTCGATGAGGTGGTTGGCGCCCTTCTTCAGAATGAGGTCGGCGCGCTGGCGGGTGGGCAGGATGTTCTCGTGCAGGTTGGTGAGGTTGATGCGCCGCCAGATCACCAGCGCAACCTCTGTCGCCTCGTCGTCCGACAGGTCGGCATAGCGGCGGAAGTAGGATTGCGGGTCGCGGAAGGCGGTCGAGCGCAACGCCAGGAAGCGATCGACGTACCAGCGCTCCAGCACGTCCTCCTCGGCGTCGATATAGACCGAAAAGTCGAAGAAATCGGACACGAACGGGATCGCCTTGCCGTCCCGCGGCAGCAGCATCTCCCCGGTCTGCAGCACGTTGAGCCCCTCGACGATGAGAATGTCCGGCCGGTCGATCTCGGTATAGGCCCCCGGCACGACGTCATAGACGAGGTGGGAATAGATCGGCGCCCGCACCGGGTGGCGGCCGGCCTTGACGTCGGACAAAAAGCGCAACAGCCCCGGCATGTCGTAGCTGTCGGGAAAGCCCTTGCGCTCCATCAGCCCTTCGGCCTCCAGCACGGCGTTGGGATAAAGGAAGCCGTCGGTGGTGATGAGATCGACCTTGGGCGCCGGGGTCATGCGGGCGAGCAGCGCCTGCAGCACGCGGGCGGTGGTCGACTTGCCGACCGCGACCGAGCCGCCGATGCCGACGACGTAGGGCATCTTGGCGTCCTCGATCGCCAAGAAGCGCTGCTGGGCGCGAAACAGCTTCTGCGTGGCGTAGACATAGAGGCCGAGCAGGCGGGAAATCGGCAGGTAGATCGTCTCGACCTCCTTGACCGACAGCCGGTCGTTGACCGACTGCAGCTTGGCCACCTCCGCCGGCGTCAGCGTCATCGGCGCGTCGGCGCGCAGCTCGGCCCACGCCGACCGCGAAAAGGTGCGGTAGGGCGACAGCCCGTCGTGATGAGCCCGGGTGTCCATGGTGCGCCCCGCTTCCCCCGCGGTCCGGCGCTGCGCCGGACCAGATGACCGACAAAATGGGACCGGGGCGATGCCGCCGCGATCCCCGACCCCGTTCTCTGCATCAAGGTCCGGAGCCGCACATCGCGAGGCCGGACCCCAGGGCCGCGGACAACGCCGGTCGAAACCGGAGGTTCAGCCACCGCCCCCTGCGAAGCCGCCGGCTCCACCGAGCCGGCAGTCGTCTCAATCGGTCGGGCGCGACGCCTTTTCGGCGAGGCCGGTCCGCCCGGTTCGTGCTGCCAGTTCCGCCTCGACCTCGGCGAGGGTGACCTCGCGCGCGGCCAGCAGCACGGCAAGATGATACAGAAGATCGGCGGTCTCGGCGATGACGCGCTCCTTCGGGCCCGCCACCGCGGCGAGCGCCAATTCGACGCCCTCCTCGCCAAGCTTCTTGGCCACCACCTCGACGCCCTTGGCCATCAGCTTGGCGGTATAGGACACCGAGGGATCGGCCTTGGCGCGCTCGGCCACGATCCGGGTCAGGTCTTCGAAGCTGACGCGGCTGATGCCGGTTTTGTCCTGAGTGGTCATTGCGCCCTCACGGGTCGAGCCGAACCGGCAGGCCGGCGGCGGCCATCGCGGTCTTGACGTCGCGAATGGTCAGTTCGCCGAAATGGAACAGCGACGCGGCGAGCACGGCCGAGGCGTGGCCGTCGCGCACGGCATCGACGAAGTGCTGCGGCGCTCCCGCGCCGCCCGAGGCCACCACCGGCACCCGCACCCGGTCGGCGATCGCGCGCGTGAGCGCGACGTCGAAGCCGGCCTTGGTGCCGTCGCAGTCCATCGAGGTGAGCAGGATTTCCCCGGCGCCGAGGCTGACCACCTCCTCGGCATAGGCGATGGCGTCGAGCCCGGTCGGGTGGCGGCCGCCATGGGTGAAGATCTCCCAGCGCGCCGGCGCGGCGGGCGGCGACACCCGCTTGGCGTCGATGGCGACGACGATGCACTGGTCGCCGAACTTCTCCGCCGCCTCGCGCACGAAGTCGCGGCGGTTCACCGCGGCGGTGTTGATCGACACCTTGTCGGCGCCGGCGAGCAGCAACGCCCGGATGTCGTCCACCGTGCGCACGCCGCCGCCCACCGTCAGCGGCATGAAGCAGGCTTCCGCGGTGCGCTGCACCACGTCGAGCAGAATGCCGCGCTTCTCGTGGCTGGCGGTGATGTCGAGGAAGGTCAGCTCGTCCGCACCGGCGGCGTCGTAGGCGATGGCGCAGGCGACCGGATCGCCGGCGTCGCGCAGGTCGACGAACTTGACGCCCTTGACGACGCGGCCGTCCTTGACGTCGAGGCAGGGAATGACGCGGACCTTGAACACGGGCTTCGGCTCAGTTGAGGGGCGGCAGGCCGCCCGCGAACATCGCGGACGCGTTTAGCACGGTCGCCCGCCGCAAAACCATTCGCCCAAAGGGGGGCCACGGCGCCGGCGGGCAAGGGACGGCGGTCATGCCGCGGCTGCGACGGCGACCAGCGCCAGCGCCTCGGCCGGGTCCAGCCGGCCGTCATAGAGCGCGCGGCCGGCAATGGCCCCGGTGATGCCGGCGCCTTCGTCCGACAGCAGGCGCCGAACGTCGTCGAGCGAGGCGAGGCCGCCGGAGGCGATCACCGGGATCGAGATCGCCCGCGCCAGCGCCGCGGTGGCGCCGACATTGAGGCCCTTCAGCAAGCCGTCGCGGCCGATATCGGTGTAGATGATGGCGGCGAC
The DNA here is from genome assembly GCF_001402875.1 of Blastochloris viridis. NCBI lineage: Bacteria > Pseudomonadati > Pseudomonadota > Alphaproteobacteria > Hyphomicrobiales > Blastochloridaceae > Blastochloris > Blastochloris viridis. Next base: position 3,671,087 of record NZ_CP012946.1, read on the forward strand.
GCCGGCGTCCTCGAACCGCTTGGCGGTGTCGAGCACGGTGGCGTCGGAATCCTCCGCCCAGCCCTCCACGGCGATAAAGCCGTCCTTGGCGTCGAGCCCGACCGCGATCTGGCCGGGGAAGGCGCGGGCAGCCTCGCGCACCAGCGCCGGATCCTTGATGGCGGCGGTGCCGATCACCACACGGGCGACGCCGCGCTTCAGCCAGGACTCGATGGTCGCCATGTTGCGGATGCCGCCGCCGAGCTGCACCGGGATCGACACGTTTTCGAGAATGGTGCCGACCGCGCTGGCATTGATCGGCCGGCCGGCGAAGGCGCCGTCGAGGTCGACCACGTGCAGCCAGGAGAAGCCGGCGCCCGCGAAGGCCCGCGCCTGGGCGGCGGGATCGGCGTTGAACACGGTGGCCCGCGCCATGTCGCCCTGCTCGAGGCGAACGCACTGACCGGCTTTGAGATCGATGGCAGGATAGAGGATCACGGAGACCAGCTGAGAAAGTTGGCGAGCAGAGCCAGGCCGAGGCGCTGGCTCTTTTCGGGGTGGAACTGGGTGCCGGCCATGGTGTCCCTGGCCACGATCGCGGTCACCGGACCGCCATAATCGGCCTCGGCCACCAGATCGGCGCTGTCGCGCGGCGTCAGATGATAGCTATGCACGAAATAGGCATGCAGCCCGGCCGACCCGGTCGGAATGCCGGCCAGCAGCGGGTGAGGGTGGCGCACCTCGAGGGTGTTCCAGCCCATGTGCGGAATCTTGAGGGTCGGATCGGACGGCTGGATGCGGTCGACCTCGCCGTCGATCCAGCCGAGGCCCTCGGTCACCTGATACTCGCGGCCGCGCTCGGCCATCAGCTGCATGCCGACGCAGATGCCGAGGAACGGCCGGCCGCGGCGGTGCACGGTCTCCTCCAGCGCCGCGATCATGCCGGGAATGGCGTCGAGCCCGGCGCGGCAGTCGGCGTACGCGCCGACCCCCGGCAGCACGATGCGGTCGGCGCGGCGGATGACGTCGGGGTCGGCGGTGACCGCGATGTCCTGGGTGCGGCCGGCATCCTGGGCGGCGCGCTCGAGCGCCTTCTTGGCCGAGTGCAGATTGCCCGAGCCGTAGTCTACGATCGCGACGGACATCACGCCCCCAGTGCGGAAGGTTGGCCGATCGCGCCGGCCTGCACCTGATCGGGCGCAGGATCCCGCGGCACGAGCGGGCGCGTCGTCGAGAAGAAGCGGTGCTCGGCAGCCTCGAGGCTGGGCTCGGACAGCACGGCGACGAGGCGGAAGCCGCGCCGCCCCAGCGTCCAGCGCCGGAGATTGGCCGCCTCCAGCCCGACGATCACCGAGCTCGCCAGGTTCAGCACCGCCGCCGCGGTCGGAAGGTCGAGCAGCACCAGCGCGACGTTGAGCGCCACCATTGCCGCAAGATAGAGCACGGCCACCAGCCACAGCCGCCGCACCAGCATCCACGGCAGCGGCACCAGCAGCGCCCACCACGACAGCCCGTCCTTGACGAATTCGATGCGTTCGGCCTGATCGAACCAGCCGCGGCCGCGGGCAGGGGGTTCATGAACCGTCCAGATTGCCATGGCCTTGATCTCCGCCCGACTGGGGCTCCTCAGATTTCACGCCGAGACCGCGGTCTTACGCAACATTTCCGTGTTGCGCCATCCGAACCCGGCATGACGCGGCCTCAACGTTTTCGGTAACGCTTGGGGGCCGCTGTCAGTCTCCCAGCCGCCCCTTGGTCGATGGCACCGCCCCTTCCAGCGCCGGGTCCAGCGCCACCGCGGCCCGCAGCGCCCGTGCCAGGCCCTTGAAGCAGCTCTCGGCGATGTGATGGGCGTTGACGCCATAGAGCGTCTCGACGTGCAGCGTCAGGCCGGCGTGGGTGGCGAACGCCTGGAAGAACTCGCGCACCAGCTCGGTGTCGAAGGTACCGATCTTGGCGGCCGGAAAGGCGGTGCGCCACACCAGCATCGGCCGGCCGGAGATGTCGATCACCACCCGGGTCAGGGTCTCATCCATCGGCACATGCACGTCGGCGTAGCGGTTGATGCCGGCGAGGTCGCCGAGCGCCCGCCGCACCGCCTGGCCGAGCGCGATGCCGACGTCCTCGACGGTGTGGTGGTCGTCGACCTGCAGGTCGCCCTCGGCGGCGACGGTGAGATCGATGCGGCCGTGGCGGGCGACCTGCTCCAGCATGTGGTCGAAGAAGCCGACGCCGGTGGCGATCCGCGCGGTGCCGCGGCCGTCGAGGTCGAGGTCGATCCTGATCTTGGTTTCGCGCGTGTCGCGCTCGATCGCGGCAGTCCGCATAGGTGTGACTGGGTATGGTGTGAGGGGCCGGAGACAAAAGTGGAGGCTTTCCTAGCAGGCCGGCGCAGGTTTCGCCACCGCGCGTGTGCCTCGGCCGATTTGCAGCGCTTGAGCGGCGTGCCTACATAGGTTCCAACCTTTGGAGCGGCCTTCCCATGAATGCGCACGAGAACTCCGCCATGCCGGTGTGGCACGGCACCACCATTCTCACCGTCCGCAAGGGCGGGGTGGTGGCGGTCGGCGGCGACGGTCAGGTCACGCTTGGCCAGACCGTGATCAAGTCCAACGCCAAGAAGGTACGCCGGATCGGCAAGGGCGACGTGATCGGCGGCTTCGCCGGCGCCACCGCCGATGCCTTCACCTTGTTCGAGCGGCTGGAGGGCAAGCTCGACCAGTATCCCGGCCAGCTGGTGCGCGCCTGCGTGGAGCTGGCGAAAGACTGGCGCACCGACCGCTACCTGCGCCGGTTGGAAGCGATGATGATCGTCGCCGACCGCGAGGCGACCCTGGTTCTCTCCGGCAATGGCGACGTCTTGGAGCCGGAGGCTGGCGTCGCCGGCATTGGCTCGGGCGGCACCTTCGCGCTGGCGGCGGCGCGCGCCTTGATCGACACCGACCTGCCGGCTGAGGCGATCGTTCGGAAGTCGCTCGGCATCGCCGCCGACATCTGCGTCTATACCAACCGCGAGATCGTGGTGGAGGCTCTCGATGGCGCCCGTTGACCCCCGTCCCGATCCGCTGATGAAGAGCACCTTCTCCCCCCGCGAGATCGTCTCCGAGCTCGACCGCTTCATCGTCGGCCAGGGCGCCGCCAAGCGCGCGGTGGCGATCGCGCTGCGCAACCGCTGGCGGCGGCTGCAGCTCGACGACAAGCTGCGCGAGGAGGTGCTGCCCAAGAACATCCTGATGATCGGCCCGACCGGCGTCGGCAAGACCGAAATCGCCCGCCGGCTGGCGCGTCTGGCCGGGGCGCCGTTTCTGAAGGTGGAAGCGACCAAGTTCACCGAGGTCGGCTATGTCGGCCGCGACGTCGAGCAGATCGTGCGCGACCTGCTCGAAGTCGGCATCGCCTTGGTGCGCGACGAAAAGCGCAAGGCGGTGCAGGCGCGGGCCCATCTTGCCGCCGAGGAGCGGGTACTCGACGCCTTGGTCGGCCCCGGCGCCACCCCGGCGACCCGAGAGTCGTTCCGCCGCCGGCTGCGCTCGGGCGAGATCGACGACAAGGAGATCGACATCGAGGTGCAGGCCGGCTCCTCCGGCGCGCCGATGTTCGAGATACCCGGCATGCCCGGCGCCCAGATGGGGGCGATGTCGCTCAACGACCTGTTCGGCAAGATGGCCGGGCGCACCCGCACCCGCCGCACCTCCGTCCGCGAGGCCTACGCTCCGCTGATCGCCGAGGAATCCGACAAGCTGCTGGATCAAGATACCATCGTGCAGGAGGCGATCCGCCAAGTCGAGAACAATGGCATCGTGTTCCTCGACGAGATCGACAAGATTTGCGCCCGCGAGGGCGCGCGGGTCGGCGATGTCTCGCGCGAAGGCGTGCAGCGCGACCTATTGCCCCTGATCGAGGGCACCACGGTGTCGACCAAGCACGGCGCGGTGAAGACCGACCATATTCTCTTCATCGCCTCGGGCGCCTTCCATGTCGCCAAGCCGTCGGACCTGTTGCCCGAGCTGCAGGGCCGGCTGCCGATCCGGGTCGAGCTTCAGGCGCTGACGCGGGATGACCTGAAGCGCATCCTCACCGAGCCGGAGGCCTCGCTGATCAAGCAGACCATCGCGTTGTTGGCGACCGAGGGGGTGACGCTGGCGTTCACCGCCGACGCCATCGACGCCATTGCCGACGCCGCGGTGAGCGTGAACTCCACGGTCGAGAACATCGGCGCGCGGCGGCTGCAGACGGTGATCGAGCGGGTGCTCGACGACATCAGCTTCTCGGCGCCCGACCGCTCCGGCGAAACCGTGGCCATCGACGCGCCCTACGTGCAGAGCGCCGTCGGCGACCTCGCCAAGAACGCCGATCTGTCGCGCTTCATTCTTTAGGGCGCGCCAAACCGGGAGCCTCATGCTGAGGAGATGCCATCAGCCATCGTCTCGAAGCATGGGGCGGTCCCGCATCCCTCTGTGACGGCGGTGTGGCAGGCGGCGCGCGGTGCGGTTTCGATGATTGACACCGGCCCGCCGGCGTGTTGAACCGCCACGCCTGTTCCTTCCGGATCGCTGCTCCCACGCACCAATGGGCACGCCTGTGCCGCGGCAGCGGATGCGCTGCCGCGCGGTTCTGAACATCACGCCGTGATGTTTCGGAACATACAACTGAATGGACTTTGCCATGGCTGCCGAAACGAGATCGCCCGCGGCAACGCGCCGGACCTTCGCCATCATCTCGCACCCGGACGCCGGCAAGACCACGCTGACCGAGAAGCTGCTGCTGTTCGGCGGCGCCATCCAGATGGCCGGGCACGTCCGCGCCCGCGGCCAGAACCGCCGCACGAGATCCGACTGGCTGGAGATCGAGCGCTCGCGCGGCATCTCGGTGTCGTCGTCGGTGATGACGTTCGAACGCAACGGCATCACCTTCAACCTGCTCGACACCCCCGGCCACGCCGACTTTTCCGAGGACACCTACCGCACCTTGAGCGCGGTCGACGCCGCGGTGATGGTGATCGACGCCGCCAAGGGCATCGAGAGCCAGACCCGCAAGCTGTTCGAGGTGTGCCGGCTGCGCGACATCCCGATCGTCACCTTCATCAACAAGATCGACCGCGAGGGCCTCGATCCGCTGGCGCTGCTCGACGAGATCTCGTCGGGCCTCGCGCTCGACCTGACGTTGTGGACCTGGCCGATCGGCATGGGCGTCGACTTCCGCGGCGTCTACGACATCCGCCGCTCGCGGCTGTTGATGCCCAAGGAAATCCGCACCGATGCGTTCGGCCGCACGGTCGAGCTCGCCGACGCCGGCGCCATCGCCGATCTGCCCGAGGTTGAGAGCCGCATCGCCGAGCCGGCGCTGGAGATGCTCGACCTCTGTCTCGACGATCTGCCCAAGTTCGACCACCTATCGTTCCTGGAAGGCCACTTGTCGCCGGTCATCTTCGGCAGCGCGCTGAAGGACTTCGGTGTCGGCGAGTTGCTCGATTTTCTGGTGCAGTACGGCCCCGGCGCCCTGCCGCGCGCCACCAATGTGCGCAACATCGAACCCACCGAACCGGCGGTCAGCGGCTTTGTCTTCAAAGTCCAGGCCAACATGGACCGCAATCACCGCGATCGCGTCGCCTTCGTCCGGCTGTGCTCGGGGCGGTTCAAGGCCGGCATGAAGCTGTACCACGTCCGTGAGAAGCGGCAGGTTGCCATCAATGCGCCGATCTTCTTCTTCGCCCAGCAGCGCGAGAGCGCCGACGAGGCCTTCCCCGGCGATATCATCGGCATTCCCAACCACGGCCTGCTCCGGGTTGGCGACACCCTGACCGAAGGCGAGGCGCTCAATTTCGTCGGCATCCCCAACTTCGCGCCGGAGGTGCTGCGGCGGGTGATCTTCTCCGACTCGCTGAAGGCGAAGCAGCTCAACCGCGCCCTCAGCGACATGGCCGAGGAGGGCGTCGCCCAGATCTTCCGCCCGGTGAACGGGGCGTGGCCGATCCTGGGCGCGGTCGGCACGCTGCAGCTGGAGGTGCTGGCCTCCCGGCTCGACCAGGAATACGGCCTGCCGATCAAGCTGGAGACCGCGCCGTACGAATTGGCGCGCTGGGTGGCAAGCGACCACCCTGACGAGCTCAAGCGTTTCGTCGAGGCCAACCGCTCCAACGTCGCCGAGGACAAGGACGAGGCGCTGACCTTTCTGGCCAAGAACGCCTGGACGCTCAACCGCACCATGGAGGAATGGCCGGGCATCCGTTTTCTGGCGGTGCGCGAGCGCTATTGAGCGGACGCTCGTCCGCGCTCATGGTTCGAGACGCCAGAGGCGTCGTCTCGAACCATGAGGGCTTCGCCCCGGCTCATGCTCCACCTTTCCTCATCCTTCGAGACGGCCTTTCGGGCCTCCTCAGGATGAGGACGCGCAGGCGGCATCCGGTTCACTCCCGCCGCCGCCGCACCCGGACGTACAGCGCGCCCTCGCCGCCATGGAGAACGTGCGCGGTCTCGAACCCCACCACCAGCGGCCGCAACTCGGCCGCCTCCAGCCACAGCGGCACCTCGCGGCGCAGCACCCCCCTCTCGGGGCCCCAGCCCGCGGGCGCGCCCTTGCCGGTGATCACCAGCACGATGCGGGCACCATGGCCCTGGGCCTGGATCAGGAACCGCGTCAGCCGGCCGTGGGCCTCGTGCCGCGTCAGGCCGTGGAGGTCGATGCGGGCGTCGATCTCTACCACCCCGCGCACCAGGCGCAACCGGGTGCGCCGCTCGATCGGCGCCAACGGCGGTGGCCCAGCCGGCGGTCGCGGGGTCGCGGTTTTTCCCGGAGCCTTGGCCAGCTTGGCAACCGGTGGCTTGCCGGCAAGCTCGACCTCTGCGCCCGGTGCGGCCGGCTCCGAACCCGATTTGACGTCCTTCTTGGGCCGCGGCTTGCGGCCGCGCAGCGGCCGGATCTCGCGGATGACGTGTTCCCACAAGGCACGGTCGGCGTCCGAAAGTGAGCCGCGGGTTCGCCGCGGGCTCATCGCGCCGGCTGCCCGACCGAAGCCGGGTCCACCCCGCGCGGCAGCAGGATGACGAAGCGACCGGGGTGGCGGATGCGGCCGGCGACGGCGCCGGCGTCCGTCCCAGCGCCGAAATAGATATCGGCGCGGGCCGGCCCGACGATGGCGGTGCCGGTATCCTGGGCAATCATAAGCCGGCCGAACGGGTCGGCAGCACCGGCTTTTGCCAACGGCAGGCTGGCTTCGATCCAGAACGGCGTGCCGTAGCCATGAAGCAGCCGGTCGATCGCGATCGAGCGCCCCGGCGTCAGTGGCAGGCCTTGGGCGCCGATGGCGTGCTGGTCTGTGGTGAGGTCTGCCTTGCGGAAGAACACGTAGGAGCGGTTCATCCGCATCAGCTCGCGGCCATCGTGCGGATTGGCCTCGATGTAGGCGCGGATGCGGTCGAGCGTCATCTCGTCTTTCGGCACCAGGCCGCGCGCGATCAGGATGCGGCCGACCGGCGTGTAGTCGTGGCCGTTACGGGCGGCGAACGCCAGCCGCAGCATCCTGCCGTCCGGCAGCCGCACCCGGGCTGAACCCTGGATCTGGCAGAAAAATGCGTCGACCGGATCCTTCAGCCACACCAGGGCGTGGCGGCGGAGATCAACCGCACCGGTCTCGATGGCGGCTCGGTCGAACCACGGCTCCGCCGGCCGGCCGTCCTTGCGGCTGCCGATGCGGCGGGCCAGCTCCGGCGGGACCGCGAGCAGCGGCGTGGCATAGGTGGCCGAGGGGGAGAGCGCGCCGTCGACGATCGGCTCATAATAGCCGGTGAGAAAGCCCTCGCCGCCGCCGCCGGGCGCGATGTGGAACGGGCGGAACCGGGTCTCGAAGAACTGCCGTGCCGCCCCGGCATCCGGGGCCGGATCGGCCACCGCGTCGGCGCACACCGCCCGAAGGCCGTCAGCGAGCGGGCGCGCCGCTCGCGACGGCGTCGCCGCGGCCGTGATGGCGCGGCAACTGGCGAGGAAGGTGGCAAACGCCGCGGCATGGTCGTCGCGGCGCCAGCCCTCCAGCTGTTCGAACGTCAGCGGCTCGAGCGCCGCATCGGCGAGGCGGGGCGCCGACACGGCCGGGGTCATCAAAGCGCCGAGGGCGATCGCAGCGGCGGTCGCCACCGCGGTTCGGAATGATGTTGGCGCTGCCACGGCAGGGGTTCCGGCATTGCGGCCGCGGTCACGCCGCTTCGGTGGCGATCAGCTTCCAGTTGGGGTCGCGGCTGCCGAGGTCGCGCGAAAACGTCCAGATGTCGGTGACGTCGGTGACCTGGTTCGCGTTGCCGTCGACCACCGCGCCGGCCTTGTCGCGGGTGACCGACACCAGCTGGGAGACGAAGCGCACGGTGAGTTGGACCACGCGGTCCTTGAGGTCGGCGCCGACCAGCTCGGCCTTGTCGATGGCAACGAAGCGCGACTCGACGGTTTCACCGCGGGCCTCGCGGTCGGCGATGGCGGCAACGAAGCCGTCATAGACGTCCTTGGCCAGCAGATCCCGCAACATGCGCCGGTCGCCGTTGGCGAACGCGGTGACGATCATTTCATAGGCAGCGCGGGCACCGCCGAGGAAATGCGCAAGGTCGAAGCTGGTATCGAGCGCGACGACATCGTTGAGCGTGCGCTCCAGCGGCGAGCCCGGCTCGGCGACGCCCTCCCAGCGGTTGGCGGCCGGCGTCTCCTGGTCCGGGCGCTCGTTGTGGACCGCGCGGGTCGGCAGCCGAACCACATTTTCCCCGGGCTTGGGCCGCAGATCGGGTGCGGTGTCGATCGGGGGACGTTCGTGACCGGTGCGTTGACCCAGCACGCTACGCAACCGCAGGAAGATGAAGACGGCGAGTGCCAGGAAAATAATCGTATAAATGTCCAACACTGTCTCTGCCTCGTCGCCGGGGGCGTGATCTGTCGAGCCGGTCGCGACGGAGCATGCCGCGTCCTATCCACTCTCATCTATGTAGGGGCTGGCGGCATTCCAGATACCGCGCGACTCCAATCCGCCATTTGATATCCTAAACGATGCGCGGCGGAGCGCCAAACCCCGAAGGCGGCCGGCTTGCCGCTGGCGGTGCCGCCATGGTAGCGACCAACGCGACGGGCGGACGTTCCGTCGGATCGAACGGAGATCGTTATGACCACCACCGCGAACGGAGCCCCCGCCGAATCCAAGGCGCCCGGCTTGAACGTTCTGGCGCAGTTCATCAAGGATTTCTCGTTCGAGAATCCCAACGCACCGCAGTCGCTGGTGCCGCCGAGCCAAGCGCCGGCGATCAACATCCAGATCAACGTCAACGCACGGCCGCTGAGCGAAACCGACTACCAGGTCGACCTGGTGATCGAAGGCAAGGCCGAGCACGAGAACCTCGTGCTGTTTTCGTTCGAGCTGACCTATGGTGGCGTGTTCCGCGTCAACAATATCGCCGCGGAGAGCGTGCATCCGGTGGTGCTGATCGAGTGCCCGCGGCTATTGTTCCCGTTCGCGCGGCAGATCATTGCCGACGCCGTCCGTAACGGCGGCTTTCCGCCGCTGCTGCTGGAGCCGGTCGATTTCTCCGCGCTCTATCGTCAGCGCATCGCCGAGCTTCAGTCGGCGGCTCCGACCCCGCCGCTGGCGTGATCGGCCGGCAAGACCGGCCATCTCATCACCCTCGGCCGGCCTGATCGGCACAGGCGGATCCTGTCAGACGCGCAGGTTTTCGTCTGTGACCTCAATAATTTGAGGAAAATCTGCGATCGGCGCCAACGGCCGGTCGCCGCCAGTCTCACGCCTTTGGCGCGGCCGCGCCTGGCGCCACCATGGTGGTATCGGCGAGGTCGTCTTCATACAGCGTCCAGACCGCCGCCCCGCCCAGCGTGGCGATGAAGGCGTGGTGGGCTTCGACCTCGGCCGTCGTCAACCGCAGCGGCAACGGCGCCGGGCGGGTGCGCACGGTGCGGACCTCGGCGCGGAGCCGGGCGGCGCTGCGCACCTCCAGCCCCAGATGGGCCTGCCGCGCCTCGACCAGTTCGACATAGACCTCGGCCAGAAGCTCGGCGTCGAGCAGGGCGCCGTGCTTGACGCGGTTCGAGTTGTCGATGCCGAACCGGGTGCACAGTGCGTCGAGCGTATTGGAGCCGCCGGGAAACCTGCGCCGCGCCAGCATCACGGTGTCGACCACCCGCTCGCGGCCGATCAGCGGCCGGCCGAGCCGCCTGAGTTCGGCGTCGAGAAACCCCATGTCGAAGGCGGCGTTGTGCGCCACCAGATGGGAGTCGGCGATGAACTCCAGGAAGGCGTCGGCGACCTCGGCGAAGCGTGGCTTGTCCTTAAGGAAATCGGCGGTCAGGCCGTGGACGGCGACCGCGCCCTGGGGCACGTCGCGCTCGGGATTGACGTAACGGTGAAAGGTCCGGCCGGTCGGCCAGCGGTTTTCCAGCTCGACGCAGCCGATTTCGACCAGCCGATCGCCGGTCAGCGGATCGAGGCCGGTGGTCTCGGTGTCGAAGACGATTTCGCGCATCCAAGCCTGTCCCTTGGTCCAATCCGGGCGATCATCGCGCGATCCCGGAGCCGTTTTCCGCCAGAGCGACGTCGCGAGACGGTTTCTGGCGACCGGAACCCGATGTTCCGGCCGTCTTGGCGAGATGTGATCTCAGCGACGGCGGGCCATCATGTTCACCGTCCGCAGCAGCCCGAGGACCTCGGCGCGGGCGGCATCGACGCCGCGGCCGGTGTTGATCACGAAGTGCGCCCGCCGCCGTTTTTCCTCATCCGGCATCTGCTTGGCCAGGATGGCGGCAAGCTTGTCCTCCGTCATCCCCGGCCGGGCCAGCACTCGGGTCCGCTGCACAGATTTCGGCGCGCTGACCACCACCACCGCGTCGACCCGGGCCGCGCCGCCGGTCTCGAACAGTAGCGGGATGTCGAGCACCACCACCCGCCGCGCCGCCGCCCGCGCCGTGGCGAGAAAGGCGTCGGCATCGGCCCGTACCAAGGGGTGAACGATGGCCTCAAGATCGGCAATCGCCGCAGCGTCGCCCAGCACCCGCCGCGCCAGCGCATCACGATCGACCCCAGCCGCCGTGGTGGTGCCGGGAAACCGCGCCTCTACCGCCGCCACCGCGTTGGCGCGATAGAGCCGGTGGACGGCCGCGTCGGAATCATGGACCGGCACCCCGGCCTCAGCGAACATCTGCGCGGTCGCGGATTTGCCCATGCCGATCGAACCGGTGAGGCCAAGCACGATCATTGCGCCGGCTCCTGCGCCACCGCGGCGGTTTTGGCGAGGATGTCGGCGACGATCTCCGCCCGGAGTTCCGACGTCACCGTCGGCTCGACCCCGAACCAGCGGGTGAAGCCCGGCGCCGCCTGGTGCAGCAGCATGCCGAGCCCGTCGATCCCAACGTGGCCGCCGGCCCGTGCCGCGGCGAGCAGCCCGGTTTCCAACGGCACATAGACGATGTCGGCAACCGCGGCGGCGGGCGGCAGCGGCGCAAGATCGACCACGAGCGGCGGCTGCCCGGCCATGCCGAGCGAGGTGGTGTTGACCACAAGGTCAGCACTCGCCAGCAATCCCGGCAATTCGGCCCACCCGGCCGGCTTCACCCGCGGCCCGAACCGAACGGCAAGCTGCTCGGCGCGCTCGGGCGAGCGGTTGATCACGCTGACGCGATCGATTCGGCGCTGCAACAATCCATAAACGATGGCGCGGGCGGCGCCGCCGGCGCCGAGCACCACGGCATGTTCGCTGCGGCCGTCCCAGCCGGCGAGCCGGGCGTCAAGGTCGGCGAGAAACCCGGTGACGTCGGTGTTGGCACCAAAGAGCCGGCCGCGTTCGATCCACACGGTGTTGACGGCGCCGAGGGTGCGGGCGGCCTCGTCGGCCTCATCGACCACCGCGAGCGCGGTCTCCTTATGAGGCAGCGTGACATTGGCACCGACGTAACCGTGCCGGGCGAGGTCGCGCAGGAAGGCCGGAAACGCCGCCGGGGTCACCTCCTCGCGGCAGTATTCACCGGCGATGCGGTAATGCTGGAGCCAATGGCGGTGGATCAGCGGCGAACGGCTGTGTGCCACCGGGTGGCCGATGATGCAGGCGCGGGGTGGTGCGGTCATTGCTCCAGCGCTCCCTCCTGGCGCAGCGCTGCCAGCAGCGCCAGCAGCGGCAGGCCGAGAATGGTGGCATGGTCGCCGCTCATGCGGCTGAACAGATGAATGCCGAGCCCTTCCAGCCGATAGCCGCCGACCGTTTCGGTCACCGATTCACCGATCGCGTCGAGATAGCACTCGCGAAAGCGATCGCCGAACTGGCGCATCTCAAGCTCGGCGACATCGACGCCGCGCCATACCACCGCGCCGTCCCTGGCCAGTGCCGCGGCGCTGTGCAGATGGTGGGTACGGCCACGCAGCAAATCAAGGATTCGCCGGGCTTCGGCGAGGTTCGCCGCCTTGTGGATAACAGTGGGGCCGATGCTCATGGTCTGGTCGGCGCCGAGCACCAGCCGACCTGGCAGGAGGCGTGACACCGCCAGCGCCTTCGCCGCTGCCAGCTCAAGCGCCAGTCGCGTTCCTTCCGGTACCGAAACTGCGCGCTCATCGATGTCGGCCGGCCGGATTTCGACCGGAATGCCGGCGGCGATCAGAAGATCGCGCCGAGCCGGGCTTTTCGAAGCCAAACACAATGGCTCGGGTAGACGCCACAGCGACATGGCAGGATCCGTCTGGCTGGGTTTGTCAGTCGTGGCCGAGGCGCTCCCGCCGACGGTCGTTCAACAGCGACACGATCGCGGCAGCCGTCTCTTCGATCGACCGCCGGGTGACGTCGATCAGCGGCCAATTGTGGCGGCTGGCGAGCCTCTTGGTGAAAGCCAGTTCCTCGGCAATGGCCTGGCGGTCGACATAGGTGTCGGCGGCGTGCACGGCATTGAGGCCGAGCATGCGGTTCTGGCGAATCTGCGAAATGCGCTCCGGGCTGGCGATCAACGCCACCACCAGCGGATTGGCGATGGTGGCGAGCTGGGGCGGCGGCGGGATCGACGGCACCAGCGGCACGTTGGCGGTCTTGATGCCGCGATTGGCGAGGTAGATTGCGGTCGGTGTCTTGGACGTGCGCGAGATGCCGACCAGCACGACGTCGGCCTGGTCGAGGTCGTCGACGATCTGGCCGTCGTCATGCATCATGGTGAAATTCATCGCGTCGATACGTTTGAAGTACTGCGCATCGAGGGTGTGCTGGGCGCCGACCTGCGCCGCGGTTTCCGCGCCGAGATAGGACTGGAACAGGCTGAGCACCGGCTGCAGCACCGACAGGCAGGGAATGCCGAACTCTCGGCACTTCTGTTCCAGCCGACTCGACAATTCGCGATCGACCAAGGTGTAGAGCACGATGCCGGGCGCCGTCTCGATCTCGGCAATGGCACGGTCGAGCTGCTTTTGGGTGCGCACCAGCGGGAAGACGTGCTCGACCGGCGAGAACGGCGAGTAGCGCGCCGAGGCGGCGCGGCCGACCGTGATCAGCGTCTCGCCGGTGGCGTCCGAGACGAGGTGGAGGTGAAAGTAGCTTTCCTGCTGCTCGATGATCGACACGTGCGCCCCTGTGGACAGACCGGGAGAAGGCCATGACCGGACCCATGGTGCAAGCGCCGGCGGGGGACAACTGCGAAAATGCTCCACAGACGTGCCCCGCGGGAAAGGCTGAATCCGGCAACTGTGAATCATGGGGCTTCGTTTTGGCGCCACTACGGCATTATCCGCTGTCACCAAGGGCTTGCTCGCCAGCGGTCGGCATGCGAACGAGGGTCCGATTCGGGGGCTCGGGCTGTGGACGGACTGTTGATCCCAACGTATGAGTCCTATGCATCCCCCAAACTAACTCAACAGACTCTTCTAAAAGGATTTTTGTTTTGAGTGAGCTCTTGGGAAAGACTGCGAAGCCCTTGATGCGGGTGTTGGCCGGCGAGCGGCTGTGGCCGCCGCCGATGTGGATGATGCGCCAGGCCGGCCGTTACCTGCCGGAGTATCGCGCCACGCGCGATCGGGCCGGCTCGTTTCTGGCGCTGTGCTACAACGCCGAGCTCGCCGCCGAGGTGACGATGCAGCCGATCCGCCGGTTCGGCTTCGACGCGGCGATTTTGTTTTCCGACATCCTGGTGGTGCCGCACGCGCTCGGCCAAGCGGTGCGGTTCGAGGCCGGCGAAGGGCCGAAGCTCGACCCGGTTGCGACCTCCGCAGCGTTGGACGCAATCCACCAGGAGATCGATCTTGGCGTGCTGCAGCCGGTGCTCGACACCGTGACCAAGGTGTCGGGCATGCTGTCGCCTGAAACCACCTTCCTGGGCTTCTGTGGGGCACCGTGGACGGTCGCGACCTACATGGTCGCGGGGGAGGGTACCGAGGATCAGGGACCGGCACGCCAGCTCGCCTACAACGATCCTGGGCTGTTCGGGGCCATCATCGATCGGCTGGTCAAAGCGTCCGTGACCTACCTCGTGGCACAGCTCAAGGCCGGCGTTGACGCGGTGCAGGTGTTTGACACCTGGGCCGGCATTCTGCCCGACGCCGAGTTCGACCGCTGGGCGATCGCCCCGACGCGGGCGATCGTCGAGGGCGTGCGAGCCCAGGTTCCGGGGGCGCGAATCATCGGGTTTCCGCGCGGTGCCGGCGCTCGGCTCGCGCGCTACGCCGCCGAGACCGGGGTTGACGGGGTCGGGCTCGACTGGACGGCGGACGCGGCCTATGTGCGCCGCGAGGTGCAGGGCAAGGTCGCGGTGCAGGGCAACGTCGACCCGCTGGTGCTGATTGCCGGCGGCGAGGCGCTGGACCGTGCGGTCGATGCCGCGATCGCGGCCTATGGCCACGGCCCGTGGATCTTCAATCTCGGCCACGGCATCACCCCCAACGCGCCGATCGCGCATGTCGAGCGGATGATCAAGCGGGTGCGCACCAGCACGGAACCCAAGTGATGGCGATGTCGACGGCGAAGGTGGTGCAGCGGGCGGTGATGGCGCTGGTCATCACCGCGGCGCTGGCTCTGATGCTGGTGTACGGGGCGAGCCCCACCGCGGTGCTGTGGCTGAAGTCGCTGCACATCATGGCGGTGCTCGCCTGGATGGCCGGCATGTTCTATCTGCCGCGGCTGTTCGTCTATCACACCACCGTGCCGGTCGGCTCCCAGGCCTCGGAGACCTTCAAGATGATGGAGCGCAAGCTTTTGCGCTACATCATGAACCCGGCGATGATCGTGACCTGGGCGGTCGGGTTGTGGCTGGCCTGGGATATCTACCGCTTCGAGGGCGGCTGGCTGTGGGCCAAGATCGTTGCGGTGGTGCTGCTGTCGACGGCGCATGGCTACTTCGCCATGGGCGTTCGCCATTTCGCCGAGGACCGCAACACCCGCTCGGAAAAGCATTGGCGGATCGTCAACGAGGTGCCCACCGTGTTGATGATCGCCATCGTCATCTTCGTCGTGGTCAAGGGCTTTTGACGCCTTTTGCCGCGGCTCGCCTTGTCGGGGCTTGCGTCGCAAGTCCCGATCGCTTAAATCCGAATTGTTCTCCCAGCGTAGGCGGACGCGAGAGCCTGGTCGGCCGGCGTCTTTGTGGTCGGCGGCACGTCGTGTCGACGAATCACGGTCGATAAGCCTTTAGCGGCTCGTTCCCAAGACCTACGATTTTCCCTCCTTCTGCCGACGGACGCCCCACCCGCGTGATCCGTCAGGGTTCTCGCCATGCGCGAAGTGAAACTTCAGGACCTGAAGTCGAAAACTCCCATTGAACTCCTCGCCTTTGCCGAGGAAATGCAGGTCGAAAACGCGAGCACCATGCGCAAGCAGGAGCAGATGTTCGCGATCCTGAAGCAGCTGGCCTCGCGCGACATCGACATTATCGGCGAGGGCGTGGTCGAGGTGCTGTCGGATGGGTTCGGCTTCCTGCGATCGCCCGATGCCAATTATCTGCCGGGCCCCGACGACATCTATGTTTCACCCTCGCAAATCCGAAAATTCTCGCTGCGGACTGGCGACACCGTCGAGGGACGAATCCGCAGCCCCAAGGAAGGCGAGCGCTATTTCGCCCTGCTCCAGGTCAACACCATCAATTTCGAAGACCCGGAGAAGACCCGTCACAAGGTCAATTTCGACAATCTGACGCCGCTTTACCCGGATGAGCGGCTCAAAATGGAGGTCGACAACCCGACCTCCAAGGATTTGTCGCCACGGGTGATCGACATCGTGGCGCCGCTCGGCAAGGGCCAGCGCGCCTTGATCGTGGCGCCGCCCCGCACCGGCAAGACGGTGTTGCTGCAGAACATCGCCCACGCCATCACCACCAATCATCCCGAGTGCTACCTCATCGTGCTGCTGATCGACGAGCGGCCGGAGGAAGTCACCGACATGCAGCGCTCGGTGAAGGGCGAGGTGATCTCCTCGACCTTTGACGAGCCGGCGGCGCGTCACGTTCAGGTCGCCGAAATGGTGATCGAGAAGGCCAAGCGCCTGGTCGAGCATGGCCGCGACGTCGTGATCCTGCTTGATTCGATCACCCGCCTCGGCCGCGCCTACAACACGGTGGTGCCGTCGTCCGGCAAGGTGTTGACCGGCGGCGTCGATGCCAACGCCCTGCAGCGGCCCAAGCGCTTCTTCGGCGCTGCCCGCAACATCGAGGAGGGCGGCTCGCTCACGATCATCGCCACCGCGCTGATCGACACCGGCAGCCGCATGGACGAGGTGATCTTCGAGGAGTTCAAGGGCACCGGCAATTCCGAGCTGATCCTTGATCGCAAGGTCGCCGACAAGCGCACCTTCCCGGCGATGGACATCACGCGGTCGGGCACCCGCAAGGAAGAACTGCTGGTGCCGAGTGACGTGCTGAAGAAGATGTACGTGCTGCGCCGTATCCTGACGCCGATGGGCACGGTCGACGCCATCGAGTTCCTGATCGACAAGCTGCGTCAGACCAAGAGCAACCAGGAATTCTTCGATTCGATGAACACCTGAACTGCGGCCGGCCAAAGCTGGCGCGCGGGATCGATTCGGACAGGTGATGAACGGGCGGCTTCGGCCGCCCGTTTGCGGTTTGGCGCGGTTTGCGGCGGATCATCATCCGAACACCGGACCGTGGGTCATATGAGAACCCGAGCCCGAGCGGCCCGCCGACCGGTAGAGCGTCAATCCGGCCTGCGCGAATGTGGGATTATGGTGCGGGTTCGGTGGGAGAAGTCCTGGCCGCTTCGCCGGTGGGATGCTGCCCGGGATTCTCGGCAAGCGTTGCGAGCGACGCGGCGATACGATCCGGCACGGTGATGGGCAAGGAGCAATGCTGGCCGGCGCACACCAGTGCGAAGCTGACGCCGGGGACGTGGCTGGGATGCCCGCTCACCAACGCATCCGGCTCGGCGAGGCGGCGAACGATTCGGCCCAGAAACGGCAGCTGCAACGCGGCAGCGGCAAAACGGTCGCGGTCCGGGCCAACGCAGACGATCTCGGCGCCGTGGAGACGGAGATCGATGGCGTTCAGCAGCGACGCGTGGGCGAACAGGTTGGCGGCGGCGGCCGGAACCAGGGCGGCGACCAGCCGGTCGGCATGGTCGCGATAGCGATCCTCGCCGGTCACCACCGCCAAGCGGATCAGGTTGTGGACCGTGATGGCCTGGAAATTGGGCGTGGCGTCGTCTTCGCTTGGCCGAAGGCGGAGCACGACGGCTTCGGCATCGGCAGCGGCGAGAAAATAGCTGCCGTCGGGCGCGGCGTGGTGGCGCTCGAGCGCGGCCTGCCACGCCACGGCGGTGTCGATATAGCCGCGGGCGCCGGTGACCTCAGCCAGCGCGAGCGCTGCCTTGATCATCATGGCGTAGTCGGTGGCCAGACCGGGGAACATCAGCCGCCCGGCGCGAAGGGCGTGGCCAAGACGGTCGCCGCGGGTCATGGTCTCGGCGATCACACGGAACGTACGCTGGGCGCGATCAATCCAGCCCGGCTCGCCCAGCAGCGCGCCGGCGTCCGCCAACGCCGCGATCATCAGGCCATTCCAGTCGGCCAGAATTTTGTCATCACGGCCAGGCGCGGGCCGGCCGGCGCGGCCGGCGCGTAGCTTGGCGCGCAGCAAATCGAATCGGCTGCGGTCCGAATCCAAAATGGGCGGGGCGCCGCGGCGGTTAAGGATATTGGTGCCCTCCCAATTGCCGCCGGCCGAGACGTTGTAGGCGGCGGCAAATGCCGCGGCATCGTCGAGGCCGAGGACGCCGACGATGTCGTCCAAGGTCCAGGTATAGAAGCGGCCCTCGGCGCCGTCCGAATCGGCGTCGAGGCTGGCGGCAAAGGCGCCGTCGACCGTCATCTCGCGGTCGAGCCAGGTGACCAGTTCGGAGGCACATTCGCGAAAGAGCGGGGCGCCGGTGCGGGCGTGGGCCAATGCCAGCAACGCCAGCAGCTGGGCGTTGTCGGAAAGCATCTTTTCGAAGTGAGGCACCTGCCACGCCGCGTCGACGGCATAGCGGGCGAAGCCACCGCCGAGATGGTCGCGGATGCCGCCCTCGCACATTGCGGTCAGAGTGGTTTCGACCGGCTCGAAATAGGCGGCGCGGCCGGTGCGAAGTCCGGCGCGCCACAGCAGTTCCAGCACCGGGCATTGCGGAAATTTCGGCGCGCCGCGGGTGCCGCCATTGACCGGGTCGAACAACCCGATGATTCGGCCGGCGGCGGCGTCGAGTTCGGCGCGGCCAAGGTCGGATGTGCCGGTGGCGAGCCGCCGGGTCAGCAGCGCCTCGCGGATCGCCGCGGCGTTGGCGGCGACGGTGTCGGGCTCGTCGCGAAAGACGCGGGCGACCTCGCGGCAGACGTCGACGAAGGCGGCGCGTCCGAACCGGGCCGCCTTCGGGAAATAGGTGCCGCCCCACACCGGCGCCCCGGCCGGGGTGAGGAACATCGTAAGCGGCCAGCCGCCCTGCTCGCCGATGGCGTGGAGCGCGGACATATAGACGTGGTCGACGTCGGGGCGCTCCTCGCGGTCGACCTTGATATTGACGAACAGCTCGTTCATCACCGCGGCGGTGGCCGGGTCCTCGAAGCTCTCATGCGCCATGACGTGGCACCAGTGGCAGGCGGCGTAGCCGACCGACAACAAGATCGGCCGGCCGGTTCGCTCTGCCTCGGCCAGGGCGGGGGCGCCCCACGGCCACCAATGGACCGGATTGTCCTTGTGCTGGAGCAAATAAGGACTGGTCTCGGCGGCGAGGCGGTTTTCGGACATCGGCAAGCCTTTCAGAATCACGCAAATTCGGACATTCGACGGGAAGCGGCAACGCCGCACCGGAACCGCACACGGCCGACCATGACCAGATCGGATACCATCTTCGCGCTATCGTCGGGCCGGCCACCGGCAGGGATTGCCGTGGTCCGGGTGGCTGGCCCCAACGCCCGATCCGCGCTCGAAGCCCTGGCGGGATCGGTGGGCGAGCCGCGTCGGGTGCGGCTGGTCAGCCTGCGCGATCCCAACTCTGGCGAGGCGCTCGACCGCGGGCTGACAGTGTTGTTTCCGGCGCCGGCCAGCGCAACCGGCGACGATGTCGCGGAGTTTCACCTGCACGGCGGCCGTGCGGTGGTGGCGGACGTGCTGGCGGCGCTGGGGCGGCTGGACGGGCTCCGGCTGGCCGAGCCGGGCGAATTCACCCGCCGCGCCTTCGCCAACGGGGTGCTGGACCTCGCCGCGGTCGAGGGGTTGGCGGACCTGATCGCCGCCGACACCACGGCGCAACGTCGGCAGGCGTTGCGTCAGGCCGAAGGCGCGCTCGGCGGCGTGGTCGCGGGCTGGCGCGAGCGCCTGATCGGTATCGCCGCGCTGGCGGAGGCGGCCATCGACTTTGCCGACGCGGACGACGTGCCCGACGGACTGATCGGCCCGGCGCGGGCGGCGGCGGCGGCGTTGCTCGGCGACATCGAGGCGGTGCTGGCCGGCGCCCGGCGCGGCGAGCGGGTGCGCGGTGGGCTGACGGTGGTGATCGCCGGGCCGCCGAACGCGGGAAAATCGAGCCTGCTCAACGCGCTGGCGCGGCGGGAGGTCGCCATTGTCTCGGCAACGCCGGGCACCACCCGCGATGCCATCGAGGTCCACCTCGACCTCGACGGGGTGGCGGTGACGGTGATCGACACCGCCGGACTGCGCGACGGGGTGGACCCGGTCGAGGCAGAGGGCATCAAGCGGGCGCTGGCGCGGATGGCGCTGGCCGATCTGGTACTGTGGCTTGAGCCGGCCGGCGCGGCAGCCGCCGAGCCGCCAGCGGTGGCGGCGCCGGTGTGGCGGGTCGGCACCAAGCACGATCTCGACACGGGTGAGGCGGGCGCCGAGCGCGACGATGGGGCGGAACGGCACCGGATATCGGTGGTGTCGGGTGCGGGTCTGAACCGGTTGGTCGCCGAGTTGGCGCGGGTCGCGGTGGATTTGGTCGGGGGCGAGCCGGCGCTGGTGACGCGGGCGCGGCAGGCGGCGGCGCTGCGGGCGGTGGCGGCCGCGCTCGGCGAGGCGGTGCAGCGGTCCGATTCGGCACCGGAACTGTTCGCGGAAGACCTGCGGCGCGCGGCGCGCGGGTTGGGCCAGGTCGTCGGCGCGGTCGACGTCGAAGACGTGCTCGACGCGGTGTTTCGGCAGTTCTGCATCGGCAAGTGATCCGTGTTTCACGTGAAACGCGCAGTGAAGGCCGCCGCTGACCTCCGTTTCACGTGAAACAGGCGCTCCCGAGCCAGCCTGGGACGGCGCGCTGGCCCATCGTTACGTCGCCATGGGCCGGCCACACCGTCGCCTGTCCGGCCTATTGGTCGTTGGCGTGGGGTTCGTTCGTTTCCGCCGGTCAAGCCAAGCGGCAAGCCGGTTATGCGCTCATCGGCGTCTCGAATCGCGCGCGGGATGCGCGTCCCGCTGCCAGCGGGACACCGGGCGGCGGCGGCGCGGCGACAGAATTTTGAATTTGCCACCTTCGACCAATCGCCGGGACGGCGATGAATTGGCCGATCAACTCCTTCAGGTTCGCGGGCGAGTTCGGATCGCGCTAACCGAGGGGCCGGCAACGAGGTCGGGCTGGCGTACCCTGGCGATTTTTGAACGCACCGTGCATCGGTTGCCCGACCGTCCGCCGTTACGCCGACGAAATCGTTGCCGCCGGAGACGGCGGCCATTTGCGCGACACGGCTGGCCGGACGAGGGGCGTCGTCGTTTCACGTGAAACACGGTCGATTCGGTACCGTAAACACCAACGCGGCTGACGACGAGCGCCCTTTGACGCCCGGCACGAGCCGCGCTAGGGACGGGCATGAACGAGAGCTATGACGTCATCGTGGTCGGCGGCGGCCATGCCGGCTGTGAAGCGGCCGCGGCGGCGGCGCGCCTTGGCGCCCGCACCGCGCTGGTGACCCACCGGTTTGCCACGGTCGGGGCGATGAGCTGCAACCCCGCCATCGGCGGGCTCGGCAAGGGTCATCTGGTGCGTGAGATCGACGCCCTCGACGGCCTGATGGCGCGGGTGGCCGACCTCGGCGGCATCCAGTTCCGGGTGCTCAACCGTCGCAAGGGCCCGGCAGTTCGCGGCCCGCGCGCCCAGGCCGACCGCCGCCTCTACGCCGCGGCGATGCAGGCGGCGCTGCGCGCCCAGCCCAATCTGACGGTGATCGAGGCCGAGATTGACGATGTGATCGCTGCCGACGGCCGCGTTGCCGCCGCGGTCACCGCCGACGGGCGCACGCTGCGGACCGGGGCGGTTGTGCTGACCACCGGCACCTTCCTGCGCGGGGTGATTCATATCGGCCAAGTGACGACGGCGGCCGGCCGGATCGACGAGCCGCCGGCGTTGGGTCTATCGCGGACGCTGTCGCGGCTCGGCTTTGCGCTGTCGCGGCTGAAGACCGGCACGCCGCCGCGGCTCGACGGCCGCACCATCGACTGGGCCAGCCTGGAGATGCAGGCCGGCGATGACCCGCCGGAGCCGTTCTCGACCTTGACCGAGCGACTGCCGAACCGCCAGATCGCCTGCGGCATCACCCGCACCACCGCGGCGACCCACGCCGCCATTCGCGCCAACCTGGCGCGCTCGCCACTGTTCTCCGGCCAGATCGAGAGTCGCGGCCCACGCTATTGCCCGTCGATCGAGGACAAGGTGGTGCGGTTCGGCGATCGCGACGGCCACCAGATTTTTCTCGAGCCGGAGGGGCTCGACGACCCCACCGTCTATCCCAACGGCATATCGACCTCGCTGCCGGAGGACGTCCAGCGCGCGGTGGTGGCCTCGATTCCCGGGCTGGAGCGAGCGCAGATCGTGCGGCCGGGCTACGCCATCGAGTACGACCACGTCGACCCGCGCGAGTTGGCACCGACGCTGGAGGCGAAACGGCTGACCGGATTGTTCCTGGCCGGCCAAATCAACGGCACCACCGGCTATGAGGAGGCGGCGGCCCAGGGCCTGATTGCCGGCCTCAACGCGGCACGCCGTGCCGGTGGCGGCGGCGGCGTGGTGTTCGACCGCGCCGAAGCCTATCTTGGCGTCATGGTCGACGATCTGGTCACCCGCGGCGTGACCGAGCCCTACCGGATGTTCACCTCGCGGGCGGAATACCGGCTGACGCTGCGGGCCGACAATGCCGACCAGCGGCTGACGCCGCGCGGGGTTGCGCTCGGCTGCGTCGGGGCGGAGCGGGCGGGGCGGTTTTCGCGCAAGCGGGCGGCGCTCGACGCCGCACTGACGCTGGCGCGGTCGCTGACGGTGACGCCGGACCAGGGCGACCGATTCGGCCTCGTACTGAATCGCGACGGCAAGCGGCGGTCGGCGTTCGAGCTGATGTCTTATCCCGACATCGGGTTCGACCAGCTGGTGCAGGTGTGGCCGGAGCTGGGCGGGCTCGACCCCGCGATCGCCGGCCAGCTCACCGTCGACGCCACCTACGCGGTTTATCTCGACCGCCAAGCCGCCGACATCGCGGCGTTTCGGCGCGACGAAGCGCTGGCGATCCCCGACGAGCTCGATTACGGCGCCATCGCCGGACTGTCGACCGAGTTGCGGCAACGGCTGAGCGCGGTGCGGCCGCGCACGATCGGCCAGGCCGGCCGGGTCGAGGGCATGACCCCGGCGGCACTGGCGCTGGTGTGCGTGCGGGCGCGGCGACCGGAGCGGCGAAGCGGCGGCGGTGAGGCGCAGTCGGGCTGAGCGGGTGTTGGTTTCGTCAGTCGGCGGCGCCGCCGCTCGGTGCGACGGGCGAGGGCGCGTTGCTCAGCGGGCCGGCGCCGCTGCCGCAGTCGCCGGTGGACTGGACCCTCGACCTTCCCGCCGGCGGGTGACGTCGGTGCTGCCGCCGGTCTGGTCGGCTGGACTAAAATTGGGGAGCGACAGCCTAAGAGCGCGGCGTGATTGCGCGAGGCGGCGCGACGCCGATCAATCGAGTCGCCGAGAGAGACCTGGCCATACGGCTCGGTGGCGTCTCGAGCCGTATGGCCTGGCGCTCGGTCGCCCAGCGCGCGCGTCGAAGTCGGTTCGGGGCCGGGGGGGGGTGGCGCCGGCCGCAATGCTGGGGAAAACCCGGTGCGCGGGCGCGGTGTTGCGGTGGACAAGCTGTGAACGAGTCGGATCCGCAACGACTGTCAGCCGCGCTAGTGCATTGGCAGCGGGCGTAAATTCGGCGCTGTGCGAGCAGCGCGGCGACAGAATGTAGCAAAATACCGTGCGGCGGGGTGACTGTGGATGGCTTGCGCTCGGAGCGCCACGGCCGCACTGTCGCGCCATGGCGATGACTCGACAGTTCAAGCCGGTGCGGCGCGACGCCGACGTCGATCTCGACGCCGCTCTGGCCGACGACCGGGCGCGAGCGCTGGCAATCGTCCCTGTTTCACGTGAAATAGCGGAGCGGCTCGATCGCTTCGTCGCGCTGCTGCGCAAATGGCAGCCGGCGCAAAATCTGGTGGCGGCCTCGACGCTGCCGACGCTGTGGACCCGCCATATCGCCGATTCGCTGCAGCTCGCCGACTCGCTGCCCGGCGACAGCGTGGTCGATCTCGGCTCCGGCGCCGGCTTTCCCGGCCTGGTGCTGGCAGTGGCGCTGGCGGAGCGGCCCGGCGCCCGCGTCCATCTGGTCGAGAGCAATCAGCGCAAGGCGGCGTTCCTGCGGGAGGCCGCCCGCGTCACCGGTGCGCCGGCCACGGTGCACGCCGCCCGCATCGAGGCCGTGCTTGCGGCGATCCCGACCCCGGTCGCGGCGGTGACGGCGCGGGCGCTGGCGCCGCTGGCCGATCTGGTCGCGCTGTCCTATCCGCTGTTGAAAAGCGGAGCGGTCGGTCTCTTTCTCAAGGGACAAGATGTAGAACGAGAATTGACCGAAACCTCTAAATCTTGGACACTTGAGGTCGTCACCACGCCCAGCCACACCGATCCCGGAGGGCGGATTGTTCGCGTCAATAGGGCGGAACCCCGGGCTCCGAGCAGCTCCTCAGGATCTTAAGGCATGACCGGATTCACCAAACCCAGGGTCATTGCCATCGCCAATCAAAAGGGCGGCGTCGGCAAGACCACTACCGCGATCAACCTCGGCACGGCGCTAGCCGCCGTGAACGAGACCGTGCTGATCATCGATCTCGACCCCCAGGGCAACGCCTCGACCGGGCTCGGCATCGATCGCAAGGCGCGCCGGGTGTCGACCTACGACGTGCTGGCCGGGGACGTCTCGCTCGCCGGCGCCATCTTCGACACCGCGGTGCCGCGGCTGGCGATCGCACCCTCGACGATGGATCTGTCCGGGATCGAGCTGGAGATCGCCGCCTCGCGCGACCGCGCCTTCCGCCTGCGCCACGCCATCGAGGGCCTGGAGGACGGCGCGGCCTGTCCCTACTCCTACATCCTGGTCGACTGTCCGCCGTCGTTGAACCTGCTCACCGTCAACGCCATGGCGGCGGCCGACGCCATCTTGGTGCCGCTGCAGTGCGAGTTCTTCGCGCTGGAGGGCCTGTCGCAGCTGCTCAAGACCGTCGAGCAGGTGCGCTCGACCCTCAATCCGGCGCTGTCGCTGCAGGGCGTGGTGCTGACGATGTACGACGCCCGCAACAACCTTTCGAGCCAGGTGGTGGCCGACGTCCGGGCATTCCTGAAGGACAAGGTCTACGACACCATCATCCCCCGCAACGTCCGGGTGTCGGAGGCGCCGTCCTACGGCAAGCCGGTGCTGCTGTACGATTTGAAGTGCAGCGGCAGCCAGGCCTATCTGCGGTTGGCGTCGGAGATCATCCAGCGCGAGCGCGAGCTGCGCGCGGCCTGACGCGGCTTCCGGCCGACCCCGCCGGGGTCGCGGACGCCGCTCGCCGGAGAATCCTCAAAGGCCAGGATTCGTCGGCGACCGGACGATGGTTTTCCGGCCCGAGCGGCCGGACGCTGTATGAGCCGTCGCGGCGAGGCCGGGCGGGCGGCCGAAACGGCGGGAGCGTGGCGGCGCGGTCCCGAAGTGAGGAGGTCGGCGGTGCGACACCCGCCGCACACAATTCTGGAGATCGAACGTGGCCATGGCAGACGAATCGGCACGCTCGCGGCTGGGGCGCGGCCTCGCCGCCCTGATCGGCGACGTGGGTGAGGAGAGCGCGGCGGTCGAGCGGGCGCGCTACGGTCAGCGCCGGGTGCCGATCGAGTTCATCCGCGCCAACCCGCGCAACCCGCGCCGGATCTTCCAGGAAGACGAACTGGAGGAGCTCGCCGCCTCGATCCGCGAAAAGGGCATCATCCAGCCGATCCTGGTGCGCACGGTGCCGGGCCATCCCGACGCCTACGAGATCATCGCCGGCGAGCGGCGGTGGCGGGCGGCCCAGCGCGCCGCCCAGCACGACGTGCCGGTGATCCTGGTCGAGGCCAGCGACCGCGAGGCGATGGAAATCGCCATCATCGAGAACGTCCAGCGCGCCGACCTCAACCCGCTGGAAGAGGCGATGGGCTACGACGCCCTGATCAGCCAGTTCAGCTACAGCCCGACCGACCTCGCCAAGACCATCGGCAAGAGCCGCTCGCACGTCGCCAACACGCTGCGCCTGCTCAAGCTGCCGGAGGGTATCAAGACCACGCTGGCCGAAGGCAAGCTGACGGCGGGCCACGCCCGTGCGCTGCTCGCCCACGACCAGCCCGAGGAGCTGGCCAAGGAAATCCTCGACAAGAACCTGTCGGTGCGTCAGGCCGAGGCGTTGGCGCAGACCAGCGCCGAAAAAGCCGGCCGGGCGCCGCAGACCCGCCCCCGCGGCGACAAGGACGCCGACACCCTGGCGCTGGAGAAGCGGCTGTCGGATGCGCTCGGGCTGAAGGTGTCGGTCGATCATCGCGGCGAGGGCGGCGAACTGCGTATCCGCTACCGCTCGCTCGAACAGCTCGATGACGTCTGCCGCCGCCTCACCGACGGCTGACCGGGCGATCGATTCGCCCCCGTTTCGTCGATTTCAGGCGGAAATTCCCTGAAAAACCAAGGCGATCTGCCCGGCACCGCGGTCGCAGCTCGTCCGATTCGGCGCCGAAACGTCGGCGCGCAGGGCGCAGGAACGCCCGCCTTCCGGTGACGCGAAGGGATCTCGCGACTACCGGTTCACACCGTCAGCACCACCTTGCCGCGGACGCGGCGGGTGGCGATGGCCTCCAGTGCCCGCGCCGCCTCCGCCAGGGGGTAGGTGGCGTCGATCGGCACCGTCAGCGTTCCGTCGGCGGCCCAGCCGAACAACCGGCTTAGCGCGGCGCGGAAGGCGTCGGGGTGGCGCTCGGCCCAGCCGCCGAGGCTGACGCCGAGGACGTCGCGGCCGCCGAGCAGCACGAGATTGAGCGGGATTCTGGCAATGTCGCCGGCGGCGAAGCCGATCACCAGGAACCGGCCGGCGAAGGCGGTGGCGCGCAGCGCCGGCTCCGAATACGGCCCGCCGACCGCGTCATAGACCACGTCGACGCCGGCGCCGCGGGTCAGGGCACGCAGGCCCGCCTTGAGGTTCTGCGCGGTGTAGTCGAGGCCGTCGTCGGCGCCGAGCGCGCGGCAGAATGCCAGCTTCTCCGCCGAGGAGGCGCAGGCGATCACCCGCGCCCCCATCAGCTTGCCGATCTCGATGGCGGCGGCGCCGACCCCGCCGGAGGCGCCGAGCACCGCCAGCGTCTCGCCCGGCTTCAGCCGGGCGCGGTCCTCCAGCGCGTGCAGCGTGGTGCCGTAGGTGACGATTGTCGCCGCCGCCCGCTCGAACGACAGTTGATCGGGCAGCCGCACCAGCCGCGCGGCCCGGGCCACCACCTTGTCCTGGGCGCAGCCCCAGCCGAGATAGGCGCCGACGCGGTCGCCGGGCCGCACCTCCGTGACGCCGGGGCCGACCGCGGCCACCACCCCGGCGCATTCGCCGCCGGGCGCGAACGGACGCGGCGGCCGCTGCTGGTAGCGGTCCTGGATGATCAGCGTGTCGAAGAAATTGAGCGCGACGGCGCGGACCTCGACCACCGCCTCGCCGGGGCCGGCGACCGGCTCGGCGACGTCGGTGAGTTCGAGCGCGTCGGGCGGGCCGACCCTTGTCGACAGCAGGGCTTTCATGGCGGGGCTCCGGCGGATGGGCCGGCAGTTTAACCCCGGCGCTGCCGGCAGGGGAGGGCCGCGTGGCGCGCCCTTGGTCGAACGCGCCGGCGCGGATTAGAACAGTGGCCGGAGGTTGCCATGCTCGCCGTACCCGCGCCCGACGTCCTTGCCGCCTTCACGCTGGCCTGCGGCGTGCTGATCGTCACGCCGGGGCCGGACATGGCGCTGTTCCTGTCGCGCACGGTGGCGCAGGGCCGGCTCGCCGGCCTTGCCACCTTGGCTGGGGCGCTGAGCGGCATCCTGGTCCATTCGGCGCTGGCGGCGCTCGGGCTTTCGGCGCTGTTGGCAGCCTCGCCGGCGGCGTTTGACGTGCTGAAGTTCGCCGGCGCCGCCTATCTGGTGTGGCTGGCCTTCCAGGCGCTGCGCCATCGCGGCGGCCTCACGCTCGAGCCGGCGCCGGCGCGGCTGAGCACCGCCCGGCTCTATGCCAGCGGGCTCGGCGTCAACCTGCTCAACCCCAAGGTCATCTTGTTCTTCGTGACGTTCCTGCCGCAATTCGTGGCGGCGGACGATCCCGCCGCCGCCGGCCGGCTCGGCTTCCTCGGGCTCTATTTCATCGCGCTGGCGGCGCCGTCCTGCACGCTGATGGTGCTGGCGGCCGACCGCATCGCCGGCTGGCTGCGGGCCTCGCCGGCGGTGATGCGGACCATCGACTATCTGTTCGCCGGGGTGATGGGCGCGTTCGCGCTGAAGCTGATCACCGCCCGGACGGTCGGGAGCTGACCGGGGCGACCAGGAAGCCGGAGGCGTTGCGGCCGGCAATCAGCCAATAGATGAAGCCGACCACGCCGCCGGTCGCCGCCATCATCAGCACCGCGCGGGTCTCGACCGGGGCGGCGCCGACCCCCTCGACCGCCATCAGATCGTAGAGCCCGACCAGCGCGCCCACCACCGCGCCCAGCGCGGCGTTGGCGGTCATGTGCAGCGTCAGCGAGCGCCAGCCGAACGCCTCGGTGAGAATCGCCACCAGCGCGCCGGGCATCGCCACCGGCGCCACCACCGCGGCCGCGATCACCATGCCGAGCAGCTGCAGCGGGTCGATGCCCTGCTCGGCGCTGAAGAAGGTGATCAGCCAGGCGAACAGCGCGAACTGGGCGAACGCCTCGGGCCCGGCGTCGCCGAACTCGGTCGAGGCAAACGAGGCGGTGAGAAACACCAGCCCGGCGCCGGCCGCCAGCGTTAACCCGAACAGGATGACGATGAGGCGCCAGAGCACGCTCATTCAGCCAATGCCATGGCGCGCAGCGCGTCGCGCTCTTGGTGCGACAGCCGCGCGGTCTCGCTCTTGAGCTGGCCGCAGGCGGCGAAGATGTCGCGGCCGCGCGGCGCGCGCACCGGGCTGGCGTAGCCGGCGTCGAACACGACTTCGGAGAAGCGCTCGATGCTGGTCCAGTCCGAGCACTCGTAGGTGGTGCCGGGCCAGGGGTTGAACGGGATCAGGTTGATCTTGGCCGGGATGCCCTTGAGCAGCCGCACCAGCTCGCGGGCGTCGGCGGCGGAATCGTTGACGTCCTTCAGCATCACGTATTCGAAGGTGATGCGCCGCGCGTTCGACAGGCCAGGATAGTCGCGGCAGGCGGCCAGCAGCTCCTTGATCGGGTATTTGCGGTTCAGCGGCACCAGCACGTCGCGCAGATCATCGCGCACCGCGTGCAGCGAAATCGCCAGCATGCAGTCGATCTCGGCGCCAGCGCGCGGGATCATCGGCACCACGCCCGAGGTGGAGAGGGTCATGCGGCGCTTGCCGAGCGAGAGGCCGTCGCCGTCGCCGATGGTGAGAAGGGCGCGCTTGACCGCCTCGAAATTGAACAGCGGCTCGCCCATCCCCATCATCACCACGTTGGTGATGAAGCGGCCGCCGTCGGTCGGCACGATGGCGCCGTCGGGCGCGGCGTTGCCCGGCCAGTCGCCGAGCCGGTCGCGCGCCACCAGCATCTGGCCGACGATCTCGTCTTCGGTCAGGTTGCGCACCAGCATCTGGGTGCCGGTGTGGCAGAACGCGCAGGTCATGGTGCAACCGACCTGCGAGGACAGGCAGAGCGTGCCGCGGCCGGGCTCGGGGATGTAGACCGTCTCGATGTCGTGCGGCTGGTCGCCGGGGTGCTGGGGCGGGAGCCGCAGCAGCCATTTGCGGGTGCCGTCGGCCGACACCAGCTCGGTCACCACCTCGGGGCGGGCCAGCGTGTAGTGGGCGGCGAGGTTGGCGCGCAGCGCCTTGCCGACATTGGTCATGGCGTCGAAATCGGCGACGCCGCGCTCATAGATCCAGCCCCACAGCTGCTGCACCCGCATGCGCAGCTCGCGCTCGGGCACGCCGATCTCGAACAGCGCCTTGGCGAGGCGACCGCGTCCGAGCCCGGCAATCGAGGGCTTCGCCGCGGTGATCGGGGCGGGAATGACGGCTTCGGGGGCGGCGCCGGCGGCCGCGCAAGTATCAATGTGTGTTGTCATGGGATCTGTCTTGGGTGCCGCGTCATACCACAGCCGGCGCGAAACAACATCTCGGAACGGCGGCGGTAACTGTCAATGACGACGGCGGGGCCGAACGGTTGCCAAACCGGCCCATTTACGTCCATGACGGGTGGCGCCTTGGACCACGCCTTGCCCCGACGCGACAAGCGGACTTGCCATGACCCACGCTGCCTTTCCCGAACGCCTGATCGCCGGCTACCAGTCGTTTCTCGATCGGCGCTATGCCGAGCAGCGCGAGCAATACGAGGTGCTGGCGAAAGGGCAGTCGCCCAAGCTGATGGTGATTGCCTGCTGCGACTCGCGTGTTTCGCCGACCGTCATCTTCGATGCCATGCCGGGCGAGCTGTTTACCGTGCGCAACGTCGCCAATCTGGTGCCGCCCTACGAGCCGGGCGGCCACCACGCCGCCTCCTCGGCGCTGGAATATGCCGTGCTCGGCCTCAAGGTCGAACACATCGTCGTGCTCGGCCACGCCAGCTGCGGCGGCGTGATGTCCTACGCCCGCCGCCACACCGACCTTAGCGCCAGCGACTTCATCGGCCATTGGATGGCGATCCTGGAGCCGGCGGCCGCCGCCGAGGGCATCATGCCGGCGACGGATTTGCCCGATGAGGCGGTGACACGGCTGGAGCGCAGCGGCGTCCGCCAGTCGTTGGCCAATCTGATGACGTTTCCGTGGGTGCGTGACCGGGTGAAGACCGGCCGGCTGTTTCTGCACGGCGCCTATTTCGCCATCGCCACCGGCATGTTGGAGCGGCTCGACCCGGCCACCGACCGTTTCGTTCCGATGGGAACGCGCAACCCGTTCCGCGCCGAGGCGGTCGACGTCGACGGCGGCTGAGCGCCCCCGCTATCCACGGGCGAGGGCGGGTGGGGGCATCAAGCCAGGCCACAGCGGGTGCGGCAGACGAAACGCCCACTTGATCAGGCGCATTCGTGCCTCCTCCTTCAAACAAAACGGGCGGACCGAAGCCCGCCCGTTTGATGCATCAAGTCCGGAACCGAAATTCGCGCGGCCTTACGCCGCCTGCTTCTTCGGCGAGATCAGCTTGCGGTTGACCAGGAGCTCGGCGATCTGCACCGAGTTGAGGGCGGCGCCCTTGCGCAGATTGTCCGACACGCACCAGAACGACAGGCCGTTGTCGACCGTGCTGTCCTCGCGGATGCGCGAGATGTAGGTGGCATCCTCGCCGGTGGCCTCGACCGGGGTGATGTAGCCGCCGGGTTCGTGCTTATCGATGACGAGGCAGCCCGGCGCCCGCGCCAGGAGGGCGCGCGCTTCGTCCGCCGTCACCGGCTGCTCGAACTCGACGTTGACCGCCTCCGAGTGCGACACGAACACCGGCACCCGCACGCAGGTGGCGGTGAGCTTGATCTTGGGGTCGAGAATCTTCTTGGTCTCGACCATCATCTTCCACTCTTCCTTGGTCGAGCCGTCCTCCATGAAGACGTCGATCTGGGGAATGAGGTTGAAGGCGATGCGCTTTGGGAATTTTTTGGTCTCCATCTCCGAGGCGGTGAACACCGCGCGGGTCTGGGAGAACAGCTCGTCCATGGCGTCCTTGCCGGCACCCGACACCGACTGATAGGTCGCCACCACCACCCGCTTGATGGTGAAGGCGTCGTGCAGCGGCTTCAGCGCGACCACGAGCTGCGCGGTCGAGCAATTGGGATTGGCGATGATGTTCTTCTTGGTGAAGCCGGCGACGGCGTCGGCGTTCACCTCCGGCACGATCAGCGGCACGTCGGGGTCGGTGCGCCAGGTCGAGGAATTGTCGATCACCACGCAGCCCTGGGCGCCGATCCGGGGCGACCATTCCTTCGACACCGTGCCGCCGGCCGACATCAGGCAGATGTCAGTGCCGGTGAAGTCGAAATTCTCGAGCGCCTTCACCTTGAGCGTCTTGTCGCCGTAGGACACCTCGACGCCCATGCTGCGGCGCGAGGCGAGCGCCACCACCTCGTCGGCGGGGAAGCCCCGCTCGGCGAGAATCGCCAGCATTTCGCGGCCCACATTGCCCGTGGCCCCGACGACTGCGACCGAGTAACCCATCCTTGACTCTCCGGCGAAGATCCCGGGCCGCAGGAATACCTGCGGCAACCTGGGATTCCCGGCTTCTATTGCAGAAGGCGGACGGACACAACACGGTCGAGGGTGGAACATTCCGGCACCGGTGCTCCGAACCACCCGGCGGGCGGCTGCGGCAGCACCCGTTCGTCTGCCGCGCCGCGGCGTCTCGTACCAACGGCCCCCGATGCTGACGCAGGGGCCGTTGAAGCTCGCAAACTTTCATCCATGAAATCGATGATTTCACGGAAATCTGCGATCGTTGCGGTGTGCCGGGCGGCCTCAGGCCGGGGTGCGGAGCCGGGCGCGCTGGCGGCGCCGGGCCTGGGCGTGCGCGACGAAGGTGGCGAACGGCACCAGCCGGCCGCGTTCCTCGGCCGGCGCCACCGCCCGCGGCGGCCGGTTCGCACGAACCTGCCAGTCCAGCCAGATCACCTGTCCGCGCTCGGGCATGTCTTCGAACAGGGCGTCGAACCATTTGCCGGCCTTGTACATAGGGCCTCCTCGGGGGTTCCCCGGAACTCATCCTGTCGCGCAACGCGGCAGACGGTTCGAGGTTCCGTTTGGGGATTGCCGGCCGGGGGTCCGCTGCGGCCTGCCGAGGGAACCGCGCCGTCGCTCGCCGCGTTGCCGTCTTGCAACGGCGGCTCGGGAACGCCGGGGTGGGGCACATCCGCTCTGGCGGAGGTTTGTTAACCCCTCTATCCTAAGCTCGATTCAGGTTTTCGAGGGTGTCATGCGGCTCGCCGGTCTTGTCGTTTCCACCGTGGCGCTCGCGTTTGCGGCGGCCACCGTTTTGCCGAGTGTGGCCGACGCCCAGACGCGGCGGTCGCCCTCGCGTCTCACCGTCACGCCCAAGCAGTCCTATCTCTATCCGGGCACCAATTATCCGGCGCTCAATGCCGCCGATTACGCCGTCGATCTGCGCTTTCGCTCCGGCGTGCCGGCCGAGACCATGACCGGACCGGGCGGCGACGGCGGCCGCTTCAACCTGCCGCAGCCGTTCGAGCTGGGCGGCACCCGGCCGCTGCCGTTCTGAACGGGCGTTCGGGCAGGTCTCTTTCGGATTTCGATATCAAACGGCCGGGCACGCGCCCGGCCGTTTTGCGTTGATGGCGTCGTCTTCCCACTTTGAGGGAGCAAGAGGCGCCCGGCGAGGGCGCCTCAGCAGCTTCGAGGTGGCGGAGCCCGCCAGCGGCCACGCCTTGGGCGCGTCCCGGTGGCGTTGGGGCCTGACGCCCGGCCGCGGTCAGCCCGACAGCGCGTCGAGCTCGGCCAGGATGGCGTCGCCCATCGCCGTCGTGCCGATGGTGGCCTGACCCGGCGCGGCGATGTCGCCGGTGCGCAGGCCTTTCGCCAGCACGTTGGCGGTGGCGGTGTCGAGCAGATCCGCCGCCTCGCCGAGCCCAAACGAATAGCGCAGCGCCATGCCGAGCGAGCCGATCATCGCCAGCGGGTTGGCGATGCCCTTGCCGGCGATGTCGGGGGCGGAGCCGTGCACCGGCTCGTACATCGCCTTGCGCTTGCCGGTGACGGGGTCCGCTTCACCGAGCGAGGCCGACGGCAGCATGCCGAGCGAGCCGGTCAGCATCGCGGCGATGTCGGACAACATGTCGCCGAACAGATTGTCGCAGACGATGACGTCGAATTGCTTGGGCCGGCGCACCAGCTGCATGCCGCAGGCGTCGGCCAGCTGGTGCTCCAGCTCGACCTCTGGGAATTCGCGGCGGTGGACCTCGGTCACCACCTGGTTCCACAACAGGCCCGACTTCATGACGTTGCGCTTCTCGGTCGAGGTCACCTTGTTCCGGCGCTTCTTGGCGAGGTCGAAGGCGACGCGGGCGATGCGCTCGATCTCGAAGGTGTCGTAGACCTGGGAATCGATGGCGCGCTTCTGGCCACCGCCGAGGTCGGTGATGGTCTTGGGTTCGCCGAAATAGACCCCGCCGGTGAGCTCGCGCACGATCATGATGTCGAGGCCCTCGACCAGCTCGCGCTTCAGCGACGATGCATCGGCCAGCGCCGGGTAGCAGATCGCCGGGCGCAGGTTGGCGAACAGGCCGAGATCCTTGCGAAGGCGCAACAGGCCCGCCTCCGGACGGGCGTCATAGGGCACGCCGTCCCATTTCGGCCCGCCGACCGCGCCGAACAGCACGGCGTCGGACGCGTGCGCCAGCTCCATGGTGGCGTCGGTGATGGCGACGCCGTCGGCGTCATAGGATGAGCCGCCGACCAGCCGCTCGTCATAATTGAAGGCGGCGACGCCGCGCTTTTCGAACCACACCAGGAGGCGCTTCACCTCCGCCATCACCTCGGGGCCGATCCCGTCGCCGGGCAGAAGCAGGAGCTTGAACGAAGGCATGGTTCTCTCGCAGGTCGGGCTGAAGGAGATCGTCATCCCGGCCGGAGCGAGGACATCTCCGAGCGGAGAGCCGGGATCGTCAGCAGGTCAAATGTCTGCTTGCGGTCCCGGCTCTCGGCTCCGCCTCGGCCGGGACGACGAGAATGAGACGATTCCTCTAGAAGCTCGCGGGGCGGGCCGCAAGTATCAGCGCGGGCGGCGGGTCACACCGCGTTCCGATCCCGCTTTTGCGTACCATGCTCAGCGTCCGCGCCGGAGCGCCTCAAGAACATCGGCGGTGGCGCGGCCAGTGACCGGCAGGCCGTTCCTCTGCTGCACCGTGCGGATGGCGGCCACGGTCTGGCGCCCGATCACGCCGTCGGCGACGCCGCCGATGTCGAAGCCCGAGCGCATCAGCAGCGTCTGCAGCTCGCGGCGGCCGGCGCGGTCGAGCGGGCGCTCAGTGGTCGGCCACGGCGTCGTGATCGGGCTGCCGCCGCGCAGCCGGTCGGCGAGGTGGCCGATCGAAAGGGCGTAAACGATGGTGGGGTTGTAGCGGTAAAACGCCTCGAAATTGCGGGTGACCAGGAAGGCCGGGCCGCGCCGCCCGGCCGGCAGGATGATCGCCGCCGGGGCATCCGTGGCGAGGCTGCCGCCCAACGCCCGGCCGTCGACCCGCCGCACACCGGCCGCTGCCCACGCCGCGACCGGCTTGCGGTTGAGCCGCCCGGTCTCGCTCTCGGTGACGGCATCGGGCAGCGCGACCTCCACCCCCCACGGCAGCCCGGCCTGCCAGCCATTGATGCGCACGAAATTGGCGATTGAGGCCAGCACGTCCGGCACCGAGCGGGCGACGTCGCGCTTGCCGTCGCCATCGCCGTCGACCGCGACGCGGAAAAACACGGTCGGCATCAGCTGCGGCCCGCCGAACGCGCCGGCCCACGAGCCGTACAGTGCCTCATAGGGGATCTCGCCGGTGGCGGCGACGCGCAGCGCCGCGATCAGCTCGGTGCGGAAATAGTCGCGCCGGCGCGGCGCGGTGCAGGCCAGCGTCGCCAGCGAGCGCACCACGTGGCGCAACCCCACCGTCTTGCCGTAGTCGCTCTCGATGCCCCACACCGCGACGATGGTGGCGGCGTCGACGCCGTACCTTGCCTCAAGCCGCGCCAGCAGGGCGGCGTGCTCGCGCAGGAGGCGCTTGCCCTCAGTGATCTTCTCGTCGTCGACCAGGGCGGCGACATAGTCCCAGGCCGGGGTGCGGAACTCCGGCTGGTTCTGCAGGAAGCCGACCACCGAGGCGTCGGTGAGGAGGCCGCGGAAGGCGCGCTCCAGCACCGCTTCCGGCACGCCCTTGGTGCGGGCCTCGGCCTTGACGCTGTCGACGCAGGCGGTCGGCAGCGGCGGGCCGTCGACCGGACCGACGGCGAGGGCGGGCGTCGCCGCGGCGACGGCGGCAAGGGCGAGACAGGGTGCGATTCGAGCCATGGCCGGCAGTCTAGCCGAGACGCGGCGATCTGCCGACAGCGCCGCCGCTCAGGATGCGCGGTCGCTGACGTCGAGGCGGCGGCGGACGCGGTCGAGCTCAGCGATGGTATCGGCGAGGCGCCGGGCCAGCAGCGCCTGCAGCTGTTCGGCCGCCGCAGGGTAACCCTCCAGCATGCGCAGGAAGGTGTGGCGGGGAATGCGCAGCAAGGTGGCGTCGTTGCGGCCGACCGCGGTGGCCGGGCGGCGCACCTCGGTGATTAGCGCGGTCTCGCCGATCATCGCGCCGGGGCCGGCCAGCACCTCGGCGCGGTCGGTGTGGAGCACGTTCTTCAGCGCCACCGTGCCGGAGGCCACCACGTACGCGGCGTCGGCGTCCTCGCCTTCGCGAAACAAGGTGTCGCCGGCCTTCAGCCGCCGGGCCTCGGCGCCGATGGCGAGAATGCGCAGAGCGTCGCGGCCGAGCACCTGCAGCACGGCCACGCGTTCCAGCAACGCAACGTCGTCATCGAGAGCCATCGGCCTGCCGACCTCTCAAAAGCGCTGTCCGATCTGACGTCATCGGGCCAAAAAACGCACGAAGTATTTGAGTTTCCAATCGTTCATTGGCAACCGGGGTAGGCTGAAAATCCGTCAGGGAACCAGCTTGTAGCCGCCGCCTTCGGTCACCAGCAGCTGGGCATTGCCCGGATCCTTCTCGATCTTCTGGCGCAGGCGATAGATGTGGGTTTCCAGAGTATGGGTGGTGACGCCGGAATTGTAACCCCACACCTCCGACAGCAACACGTCGCGCGCCACCGGCTGCTGAGAGGCGCGGTAGAGGTAGCGCAGGATGGCGGTTTCCTTCTCGGTCAACCGGATCTTGGAGCCCTTGGCGTTGATCAGCAGCTTTTGGCTGGGCTTGAAGCTGTAGGGGCCGACGGCGAACACCGCGTCCTCGCTGGCGTCGTGCTGGCGAAGCTGGGCGCGGATGCGGGCGAGCAGCACGGCAAAGCGGAACGGCTTGACGACGTAATCGTTGGCGCCGGCCTCCAGGCCCAAAATGGTGTCCGAATCGGCGTCGTGCCCGGTCAGCATGATGATCGGCGACTTGAAGCCGGACTTGCGCAGCAGCCGCACCGCCTCGCGGCCATCGAGGTCCGGCAGGCCGACGTCCATGATGACGAGGTCGATCTGGCCGGCCTTGGCGGCCTGGATGCCGCCCTGGGCGGTGTCGGCGAAGGCGGTCTCGAACTCCTCGTGCAGGTCGAGCTGTTCGACCAGCGCCGTTCGCAGGTCGTCGTCGTCATCGACGACGAGGATCTTGCGCGAAGCCGATATGGTCGTACTCATGCTGCATCTCTTGGTCTTAGCCGCAACGCCACCCCACCGCGGCGGGCTTGGGCCGCGGGGGCAATACCGGCCGGTTCAGGTTGCCGCAGACGGCAGGCCAGCGGAACCAATTTTAACGCTAATCTCAAGTCTTGGTTAACCATGCCAGTCTCGCCTCTGTCCCGCCTGCGGGTCACCCGTCGTCCCGGATGCCGCACCAGCGGCATCGTCGTGGCCGGCGGCCGCGCCATCCGCTGCGCCCTCGGCCGTGCCGGCATCCGCGCCGACAAGCGCGAGGGCGACGGCGCCACCCCGGCCGGCGCGTTCGCGCTGGGGCGGGTGTGGTGGCGGGCCGACCGTGTGCCGCCGCCGGGCGGCGGCCTGCCGCGACGTCGCATCCGCCGCGATGACGGCTGGTGCGACGCGCCGTGCGATGCCCGCTACAACCGACCGGTGCGGCTGCCATGCCGCGCCTCCCACGAAGAGATGTGGCGCAATGACGGACTTTACGACCTCGTCGTCGAAATTTGCTGTAATGTTTGGCCACGCCGCAAAGGTCGCGGCAGCGCCATCTTCCTTCACGCCGCCCGGCCCGGCTTTGCGCCCACCGCCGGCTGCGTCGCGCTTCACCCTGCCGAGCTGCGCCGGCTGATCGCCCGGCTCGGCCGTGCGAGCCGGATCGTCATCGCGCCGTGCTGACCCGCACCCGGCTGTCGCTGCTGCTCGGCGCTGCCCTTGCCGCCGTTGCCGTGCTCGGGGTGTGGCCCGAGCTCGATTTCGCCATCTCCGCGGCGATGTACGACCCGGTCTCCGGCCGCTTTCCCGCCGCCGATGACCCGGCGCTGAAGGTGGTGCGTGAGGCGCTCCGCTTCCTGCCGCACCTGATGTTCTGGCCGGCGCTGCTGCTGTTGGCGCTGGCACTGGTGCGGCCAACGCTCCGGCTGCCGCGGCGGGCGCTGATCTTTGTGGTGGCCACCTTCGCGCTCGGCCCCGGCCTGATTGTAAATGGCGTGGTCAAGAACGCCTGGGACCGGCCGCGGCCGCGCGATGTCGCCGCGTTCGGCGGCACCCAGCCGTTCCAGCCGTGGTGGCAGCCCGGCAAGGGCTGGTTCGACAACCGCTCGTTCGTGTCGGGCGAGGCGTCGTCGTCGGCCTGGACGCTGGCGCCGGCCGCGCTGGCGCCGCCGCCGTGGCGGGCGATCGCGATCGCCGCCGCTGCCACCTACGCCGCCGCCACCTCGGCGCTGCGGGTGGTGTTCGGCGCCCATTTCCTATCCGACGTGGTGCTCGGCGCGCTGGTGTCGCTGGTGCTGGTGCGGCTCGGCTATCGCTGGTACCGCCGTGACGACCGCCAGGGTGGCGAAGCTTGGCAGCGGGGGAGGGCGCTGATACACCGCGCCGACCCCACAATCCGGAGTGCCGACATGCCGAAAGGCGACGTCAAGAAGGTGGTGCTCGCCTATTCGGGCGGGCTCGACACCTCGATCATCCTGAAATGGCTGCAGACCACCTATGCTTGCGAGGTGGTGACCTTCACCGCCGACCTGGGCCAGGGCGAGGAGCTGGAGCCGGCGCGCAAGAAGGCCGAGCTGCTCGGCATCAAGCCCGAGAACATCTTCATCGAGGATTTGCGCGAGGAATTCGTGCGGGACTACGTGTTCCCGATGTTCCGCGCCAACGCCCAGTATGAGGGGCTCTATCTGCTCGGCACCTCGATCGCCCGGCCGCTGATCGCCAAGCGCCAGATCGAGATCGCCCGCAAGGTCGGCGCCGACGCGGTGTGCCATGGCGCCACCGGCAAGGGCAACGATCAGGTCCGCTTCGAGCTGGCCTATTACGCGCTGGAGCCCAACATCAAGATCATCGCGCCCTGGCGCGAGTGGGACCTGACCTCGCGCACCCGGCTGATCGAGTTCGCCGAACAGAACCAGATCCCGATCGCCAAGGACAAGCGCGGCGAGGCGCCGTTCTCGGTGGACGCCAACCTGCTGCACACCTCCTCCGAGGGCAAGGTGCTGGAGGACCCGGCGGTCGAGGTGCCCGACTACGTGTTCTCGCGCACCCTCAGCCCCGAGCAGGCGCCCGATACCCCGACCTACGTCACCATCGGCTTCGAGAAGGGCGATGCGGTGTCGGTCGACGGCGTTCAGCTCACGCCAGCGGCGCTGCTGACCAAGCTCAACGAGCTTGGCCGGGCGAATGGCATCGGCCGGCTCGACCTGGTCGAGAACCGCTTCGTCGGCATGAAGAGCCGCGGCATGTACGAGACGCCGGGCGGCACCATCCTGCTGCTGGCCCATCGCGGCATCGAGAGCGTCACCCTCGACCGCGGCGCCGCGCACCTCAAGGACGAGCTGATGCCGCGCTATGCCGAGCTGATCTATAACGGCTTCTGGTTCGCGCCCGAGCGCGAGATGCTGCAGGCACTGATCGACAAGAGCCAGGAATTCGTCACCGGCTGGGTGCGGCTGAAGCTCTACAAGGGCGGCGTCCATATCGTCGGCCGCGACAGCCCGTACTCGCTGTACGATCAGGAGCTGGTGACCTTCGAGGAGGGCGCGGTGGCCTACGACCACCGCGACGCCGCCGGCTTCATCCGCCTCAACGCCCTGCGCCTGCGCACCTATGGGGCGCGGACGCGGAAGCTGGGGGGGTGAGGATCGCGGGTGCCACTGGCATCCGGATCATCTACACTGGTATTTCGTTTGGACGTTGTCGCAAGGGAGGTGCCGTATGACCGATGCTCTCAAGCGTTTGATCGATACGGCCCGCCTTGCGCCGATGTCGCCGGAGGACCGCGAGGCGCAGCGTCGCAGCTTCGCCTATGGCAACACTCATTTTGAGAACCCGGCCATCACCCGGGAGATGATCGACCGCGAGGCGGAGAAGCTGAAGGCGGCCGCTTCCGATGAGCGGTGACGAGCCCGCAGCGACCCGTCGTCATAGCGTCGCTGCCGACGCAGAGGTCATTACTGACCCTAAGGCGCGGGCGGAGGCTGAAGCCCGCAATGGGCTTCGGCAGTTTGATCTCGGGCTGAGGATTGTCGAGGACGCGCTCGCCAAGCGCGCATTCCGGCTGCGGTCCTCCCTCATACTCTCATTGCATCGCGAAGCGCTCACCGGCATCAGTCCGTTGGCCGGGAACTGGCGGCCAGCCGGAGTTGGCATTGAGGGAAGCCGGCATCAACCCGTCGGTGCACACCTTGTGCCGGAGTTGATTGAAGAGTTGTGCGACTACGTCAACGACAACTGGGAAGCTAAGACGGCGCTTCATCTGGCCGCCTATATCATGTGGCGGCTGAACTGGATTCACCCTTTCAGCGATGGTAACGGCCGAACGTCACGAATTCTTTCGTATGTCGTGCTCTGCATCAGGATCGGCTATGTATTGCCCGGATCGAAAACGATCCCCGACCAGATCGTTGACAATCGGAAGCCTTATTTCGATGCGCTTGAAGCGGCCGATGATGCCTGGAAAACCGGTATCATCGACTTGAACAGGATGGAAAAACTGCTGGAAAGTCTGCTCGCGGTCCAGCTCACGGACATCCTCGACCAGGCTGCCGGCACGCACCACTTGGAACCGTGACCGGCTTCAAAAATCCACCGCCAAGCCCTTGATCTCCCAGTCGCCATAGCGAACCGGCTCCAGCCCGCCGCGGCCGTGGCGCTCGGTCGGCGGCCCGGCGTCGCCGCGGGCGGCTCTGCGCGCCGCCGCCTCGGCCAGGGCGCGCTGGGCGGCCGGCGGCAGCTCGCGCGCCGGTGCAGTTTCAGCAGCGGTGGTGGTCGGTTCGGTATCGCTCATGGCCCAACCATGGCGCGCGCCGACCGCGCCATCAAGAGGGCGGCGGCAAAAGCGCAGCGGCGCGGTGCCGCGCCGGCCTGTGCTGGCCTCATGCTGCGGAGCCTGTCCTCGGGTCGCGCCGCAGGCGCGCCCGAGGACAGGCTCCGCAGCCGTCTCGAACCATGGGGCTGCCCTCAGCTCTTAGGTTCGCCTCAACCTTCGAGACGCGGTCTTGCGACCGCTCATCAGGATGAGGCGAACTGGCGCCGGTCCCGGCCGACATCGCGCTTCACCTCGCGCAGCCTTGCCCGCGCCGGGGCGCGCCCCCATCTTCTCCGCAAATTCCCGGGGTACCGCCCCCGCGCGGAGGAGACCGATGAATTATCTGAAAACCGCCATTCTGCTCGCCGGCATGACCGCGCTGTTCATGGCGGTGGGCGCGATGATCGGTGGCCAGCAGGGTATGATGATCGCCTTGATCGTCGCCGCGGCCACCAACCTGTTCGCCTATTGGAATTCGGATCGGATGGTGCTGAGCATGTACAATGCCCAGCAGGTCGACGACGCCACCGCCCCCGATTTCGTCGGCATGATCCGCGACCTGTCGCAGCGCGCCGGGCTGCCGATGCCGCGGGTCTATGTCATCGAAAACCCGCAGCCCAACGCCTTCGCCACCGGGCGCAACCCCGAGAACGCCGCGGTCGCCGCTACCACCGGCCTGCTCAACACCCTGTCGCCGGAAGAGGTGGCGGGGGTGATGGCGCACGAATTGGCGCACATCAAGAACCGCGACACCCTGACCATGACGGTTACCGCCACCATCGCCGGCGCGATCTCGATGCTGGCGAATTTCGGCCTGTTCTTCGGCGGCGGCCGCAACAACAACTCGCCGCTCGGCGGTATTGGCGCCATCCTGGTCGCGGTGCTGGCGCCGCTGGCGGCGATGGTGGTGCAGATGGCGATCTCGCGCTCGCGCGAATACGAGGCCGACCGGCTGGGCGGCCAGATCGTCGGCCAGCCGCTGTGGCTGGCGTCGGCGCTGAACCGCATCGCCGGCGCCGCCCATCAGATCGAGAACTATGACGCCGAGCGCAACCCGGCGACGGCGCACATGTTCATCATCAACCCGCTGTCGGGGGCGCGGATGGACAATCTGTTCTCGACCCACCCGGCGACCGAAAACCGCATCGCCGCGCTGCACCGGCTGGACACCGAGCTGCGGGACGGCGCCGGCTTCGGGACGTTCAGCGCCCAGGCGGGGCGGGCGGCCTCGCCGTTCGCGCGCGGCTCGGTGCCGCCGACCCGGCCCAGCCAGCGCGACAATCGGCGCGGTCCTTGGGGCTGAGCCAGCCGCCGGCTTCCCATCGCCGTTGGCATGAGCCAGCGGCATCGCCGGCGACAAATCCAGCGGCCCCGCGCGGCGGCGCCCGGGGCCGCCGCCGTCACGCGGTCGGGGTGACGTCCTTGCGGGCGCGCTCGCTCTTCTTGCGGTCGTTGGGATCGAGGATGGTCTTGCGCAGCCGGATCGACTTCGGCGTGACTTCGACCAGCTCGTCGACGTCGATATAGGCCAGCGCCTTCTCCAGCGTCATGCGGAGCGGCGGCGTCAGCCGCACCGCCTCGTCCTTGGAGGTGGTGCGGATGTTGGTGAGCTTCTTGCCCTTGATGACATTGACCTCGAGGTCGTTGTCGCGGGTGTGCTCGCCGACGATCATGCCCTCATAGACCTTCCAGCCCGGCTCGATCATCATCGGGCCGCGGTCCTCGAGGTTCCACAGCGCGTAGGCCACCGCCTCGCCCGGCTCATTCGCGATCAGCACGCCATTGCGCCGGCCGACCATCTCGCCCTTGAACGGGGCGTAGGCGTGGAACAGCCGGTTCATGATCGCGGTGCCGCGGGTGTCGGTGAGCAGCTCGCCCTGGTAGCCGATCAGGCCGCGGGTCGGGGCGTGGAACACCAGCCGCAGCCGGCCGCCGCCGGAGGGGCGCATCTCGACCATCTCCGCCTTGCGGGCGGACAGCTTCTCCACCACCACGCCGGCGTGGTCCTCGTCGACGTCGATCACCACCTCCTCGACCGGCTCCAGCACGCTTCCGGACGAATCCTTGCGGTACACCACCTGCGGCCGCGACACCGCGAGCTCGAAGCCCTCGCGGCGCATGGTCTCGATCAGGATCGCCAGCATCAGCTCGCCGCGGCCGGAGACCTCGAAGGAGTCCTTCTCGGTCGATTCAGCGACGCGAAGTGCGACGTTGCCCTCGGCCTCCTTGAACAGCCGGTCGCGGATGACGCGGCTGGTCACCTTGTCGCCCTCGGTTCCGGCCAGCGGCGAGTTGTTGACCATGAAGGTCATCGACACCGTCGGCGGGTCGATCGGCTGCGCCTTCAGCGGCTCATCCACCTCCATGGCGCAGAAGGTGTCGGCGACGGTGCCCTTGGTCATGC
This sequence comes from Blastochloris viridis, assembly GCF_001402875.1. Taxonomy (NCBI): domain Bacteria; kingdom Pseudomonadati; phylum Pseudomonadota; class Alphaproteobacteria; order Hyphomicrobiales; family Blastochloridaceae; genus Blastochloris; species Blastochloris viridis. The sequence continues at coordinate 3,714,542 of NZ_CP012946.1, forward strand.
CGGCGATGGAGATGATGTCGCCGGCCGAGGCCTCGTCGATCGCGGTCCGCTCGATGCCGCGGAACGCCAGGATCTTGGTGATGCGGCCCTGCTCGACCACCATGCCGTCGCGCGACAGCACCTTGATCGGCTGGTTGGGCTTGATGGTTCCTGAGCGAATCCGCCCGGTGATGATGCGGCCGAGATAGGGGTTGGCCTCGATGATGGTGCCGAGCAGGCGGAACGGCCCCTCGTCGACATCCGGCGCGGCGACGTGCTCCAGCACGAGGTCGAACAGCGGCGCCATGCCCTGGTCCTTGGGACCCTCGGGCGCCTTGGCGATCCAGCCTTCCTTGGCCGAGCCGTACAGGATCGGGAAGTCGAGCTGGTCGTCATTGGCGTCGAGCGCGGCGAACAGGTCGAACACCTCGTTGACCACCTCGGTGATGCGGGCGTCCGGCCGGTCGACCTTGTTGACCAGCACGATCGGCTTCAAGCCGAGCTTGAGCGCCTTGCCGACCACGAACTTGGTCTGCGGCATCGGTCCCTCGGCGGCGTCGACCAGCACGATGGCACCGTCCACCATGTTGAGGATGCGCTCGACCTCGCCGCCGAAGTCGGCGTGGCCCGGGGTGTCGACGATGTTGACGCGGGTGCCGTGCCACTCGACCGAGGTGCACTTGGCAAGGATGGTGATGCCGCGTTCGCGTTCGAGGTCGTTGGAATCCATCACCCTCTCGGCCACCCGCTGGTTCTCGCGGAAGGCGCCGGATTGTTGCAGCAGGCGGTCGACCAGGGTGGTCTTGCCGTGGTCGACGTGGGCAATGATGGCAATGTTGCGCAGGCTCATGAACGATCTTTCGGGGCAGCCGGAGGCGGCACCCCGGCGGGGCGGTTGCCCACGGGCTGGCGTCTCTAAGCGGGGTGGATAAGCGGCGTCGCGTCTCGCTTAGCCGACCCTGGGCGACGGTTCAATGACGCTGGACGAGATCCGGCCGCTCGGGCAGGTTACGCCGCGTGGTCGAGCGACCCGCCCGGCCGGGCCGCGCGCACCAGCATCATCTCGCCGACATTCTCCGGCGTGACCAGCCCGACCAGCCGCTCGGCGTCGTCGACCACACCGAGCGCGGGCGCCTGGCTCTGGCGCAGCCGCTGCAGCGCCAGAGCCAGCGGCTCCAGGCTGTGCGCGGTCGGCACCTCGACCAGCACTTCCAGCACCGGCGTCGCGCCGCCGGATTGGCGCAGCGCCGCCAGCATGGCCTCGCGGGTGAGCACGCCGCGCAGCCGCCCGGCGCCGTCGACCACCGGGAACTCCTTCTGGCTGGTGCGCAGAAGCTCGTCGACGGCGGTGTCGACGGTGGCGTTCGGCAGCAGGGTCTCGAACTTGGTGATCATCGCCGCCGACACTGGCATGTCGCGGGTGGCGTCGCGCAGCGCGACGTCGTTGGACTCGGCCGTGGCGGCAAGATAGACGAAAATGGCGATGAAGATCAAAAGCGGGTTGTAGAACAGGCCGACAAAGCCGAGCAGGAACGCCACGCCCTGGCCGACCGCGGCGGCAAGGGCGGTGGCGCGGGCAAAGCCCATCCGGGTGGCGAGCAGGGCGCGCAGCACCCGGCCGCCATCCATCGGGAACGCCGGGATCATGTTGAAGGCGGCGAGAAACAGGTTGGCCGCGGTCAGCCGGGCGATCAGGCTCGCGCCGGCATTCTCGATCTCGTTGAGGTAGCTGAGGTCGATCGCCGCGCCCATCGCCAGCATCAGCACGCCGGCGATCACCACGTTCACCGCCGGCCCGGCCAGCGCCACCACCAGCTCCTGGCCCGGCTTCTCGGGCATGCGCTCCAGGCTGGCGACGCCGCCGATCGGCAGCAAGGTGACGTCGGGGGTGCGGATGCCGTAGCGGCGGGCGGCGAAGATGTGGCCGAACTCGTGCGCCACCACGCAGGCGAACAGCAGCGAGATGAACAGCACGGCGTCGAGCGCAGCGCTGGCGCCGCCGGTGGCGTAGCCGGCGATGCCGATCCAGGCGAGCAGGATCAGAAACGTCAGATGGATCCGCACGACGGTGCCGGCGATGACGCCGATCGGGATGGACCACGACATGCCTTCTCTCCTGTTGACCGCGCCGGCGCCGCAGTTGACCGGACCAGCCTCGGCGCCGACTTTAGCAGGCTCCCGCGCGGCATCGGCTATCGTACCGAGCTTAAGGGACCGTTGGGCAAGGCCGGCCGGACGATCTGCGCCGCCGCTGTCGTCCGCGGTTCGAGGCGCCGGCCCAATCTAATGTAGGCACCGTGGTGCGAAAGTCGCGGCGTGCCGCTGGTTTCCGCCGCGGGCGGATACCGCCCGCCTGCCGTTAACCCTCTATTAACGATCCTCCTTGAAGCGAGCCGGCCGGCGTGCTTCGATTGCGCCATGTCGACGATCACCATCGAAATCCGGCGAGCGCGGACTGACGACGCGCAGAACCTCGCAGAGGCACACGACGAGGCATGGCGGGCGGCCTATCGCGGTTTGATTCCCGGCATGGAACTGGAGCGACTCATCAACCGGCGCGGTCCTGGCTGGTGGGAGACGGCAATCGGGCGCGGTTCGCGGATCTCGCTGATCATGTTCGGCGACCGGGTGGCGGGCTACGCCAATTACGGCCGCAACCGGGCCAAGAGCCTGCCCTACGCCGGTGAGGTCTACGAGATCTACCTGAAGCCGGAATTCCAGGGCATCGGTTTCGGCCGACGGCTGTTCGGCCACGCCCGCCGCGATCTGTCGACCTGCGGCATGGCCTCGACGGTGGTGTGGGCGCTGTCCGACAACGACCTCGCCACCGGCTTCTACCGCTCGCTCGGCGGCCGCGCCGTGGCGCGCTCCTCGGAGACCTTCGGCACCCGCGTGCTCGACAAGGTCGCGTTCGCCTGGCCGAGCTGAGGCAGGGGTTCCGCCGCGGCCTGCCGAACCCGCCCGGTTCGTCCAGTCCGGCGAGGGTGACGGCTCCCAGCGCCGCGCCGACGTTCCCAGCCCGCCGTGGACGCGGCGGCGCACGGAGGGGTTTGCGCAAGCTTTGCGATTGTCGGCGGCCGTCCGCGGCCATAAGAAGGGCGCGGACAAGGAGAAATCCCCGATGCGCATTGACGCCATATCGATCGGCGAGAACCCGCCGTACGAAATCAACGCCGTGATCGAGGTGCCGACCGGTGGCGACCCGATCAAATACGAGATGGACAAGGCGTCCGGCACGCTGGTGGTGGATCGCTTTCTCTACACCTCGATGCACTATCCCGGAAACTACGGGTTCATCCCGCACACCTTGTCCGACGACGGCGATCCGCTCGACGTGCTGGTGCCCAACCAGCGCGCCATCATCCCCGGCGCCATCCTGGCGGTGCGGCCGATCGGCGTCCTGTTCATGCAGGACGAGTCCGGGATGGATGAGAAGATCATCGCGGTGCCGACCCCCAAGCTGACGCCGCGCTATCAGCATCTGCACCACTACACCGACCTGCCTGACATCACCCGCCAGCAGATCCAGCACTTCTTCGAGCATTATAAGGATCTGGAGCCCGGCAAATGGGTGAAGGTGACCCGCTGGGGCGACCGTGAGGAGGCCCACCAGCTGATCATCGAGGCGATCGAGCGCGCCAAGCAGGCCAAGGCCGGCACATGACGACGGCCAGGTGAGCGCCGCGCCGTGACAGCTTCGACCCCGGCCGGGGGGGCGCCCGGTTACGCCGGCCCGGCCGGGGTTGCCGGCTGGCTGTTGTTCGACTGGGCCGGACAACCGTTCTTCACCCTCGTCACCACCTTCGTGTTTGCGCCGTATTTCGCCGCGGTGGTGGCGCCCGACCCCGCCAGCGGCCAGGCGTTGTGGGGCTTTGCCACCGCCGCGGCGGGCCTTGCCATCGCGCTGCTGTCGCCGGCGCTCGGCGCCATCGCCGATGCCGGCGGACCGAAGAAGCCGTGGGTGGCGGCGTTCGGCGGGCTGATGTGCCTGGCGGCGGTCTCGCTCTGGTGGGTGGTGCCCGGCGCGCCGGGGGCGGTGACGCTCGGCCTCGTTGCCTTCGCCATAGGCACCGTCGGCGCGGAGTTCGCCCAGACCTTCAACAACGCCCAGATGCCGCGGGTGGTGCCCCCGGAAAAGCTCGGCCGGCTGTCCGGCACCGGCTGGGCGGTGGGCTATCTCGGCGGCCTGGTCAGCCTGTTTCTCACCTTGGGGTTCCTCGCCGCCGACCCGGTCACCGGCAACACCCTGCTCGGCCACGTCCCGGCGTTCGGGCTCGACCCCGCCGCGCGCGAGGGCGAGCGCCTGACCGGGCCGTTTTCGGCGCTGTGGTTCCTGGTGTTCGTGATCCCGATGTTGCTGTTCACACCCGACGCGCCGCGCCAGCTGCCGCTGCGGCGCGCGGTGGGCGAGGGGTTCCGCGCACTGCGCCGCACCGTCGCGCACGTTCGCGCTCACCGGAACATCCTGGCGTTCCTCGCCGCCAACATGATCTACACCGACGGGCTGATCGCGCTGTTCGCGTTCGGCGGCATCTATGCCGCCGGCACCTTCGGTTGGTCGGCGGTCGAGCTCGGGGTGTTCGGCATCCTGCTCACCATCGCCGGCACGCTCGGGGCGCTCGCCGGCGGCTGGCTCGACGACAGGCTGGGCCCGAAGCCGGTGATCCTCAGTGGCCTGGCGCTGCTGGCGATCGCCAGCGTGCTGGTGCTGTCGGTCGGCCGCGATTTCGTGCTGTTCGTGATCGCGGTGCCGCCGGCGGCCCCAGGCCACGGGCTCTATGACTCGCTGCCGGAGCAGCTTTACGTCGGCTTCGGCCTTTTGATCGGCGCCGCGGCGGGCCCGGTGCAGGCGTCGTCGCGGGCGCTGCTGGCACAGCTGGCGCCGGCCCACGACATCGGCCAGTTCTTCGGCCTGTTCTCGCTGTCGGGAAAGCTGACCTCGTTCGCCGGGCCGTTCCTGGTCGGCGTCGTCACCGCGCTGAGCGGCAGCCAGCGGCTCGGCATCGCGGTCCTGGTGGCGTTCTTCGCGGTGGGGATGGCGATCTTGGCGCAGGTCAAGACGCCGGAGACCGTGCGGGGGTGAGCCTCCTGCCGTCATCCCGGCCAAGCGGCGAAGCCGCGCGAGCCGGGATCGTCGGCACAAAGGTGCCCGTCCTGCTCGCGGTCCCGGGTCGCGCGGGCATCCCGCTCGCCCGGGACGACGATTGATCAGATCAATGCCTGAAATGCCGGGTGCCGGTCAGCACCATGGCGAGGCCGCGCTCATCCGCCGCCGCGATCACCTCATTGTCGCGGATCGAGCCGCCGGGCTGGATCACCGCGGTCGCGCCAGCTTCCGCCGCCGCGATCAGGCCGTCGGCGAACGGGAAGAACGCGTCGGATGCCACCACGCAGCCCTTGGTGAGCGGCGCGGCGAGGCCGGCCGCCTCCGCCGCGTCGATCGCCTTCCTGGCGGCAATGCGGGCGGAATCGAGCCGGCTCATCTGGCCGGCGCCGATGCCGACGGTGGCGCGGTCCTTGGCGTAGATGATGGTGTTCGACTTGACGTGCTTGCAGACCCGGAACGCGAACTGGAGATCCGCAAGCTCGGCCGCGGTGGGCGCGCGCTTGGTGACCACCTTCAAGTCCATGGCCTCGACCACCGCATCGTCGCGCGACTGAACGAGCAGGCCGCCGGCCACCGTCTTGGCGGTGAGGCCGGCGCTCCGCGGGTCAGGCAGGCCGCCGGCGATCAAGAGGCGCAGGTTCTTCTTGGCGGCGAACACCGCGATGGCGTCGTCGTCGGCCTCCGGCGCGATCACCACCTCGGTGAAGATCTCGGCAATCGCCCGTGCGGTCTCGGCGTCGAGCCGGCGGTTGACGGCGATGATGCCGCCGAACGCCGACACCGGATCGCACATCAGCGCCTTGCGGTAGGCTTCCAGCAGCGAGGGCGCCTCGGCGACGCCGCACGGGTTGGCGTGCTTGACGATCACCACCGCCGGGGTGCGGGTGGGATCGAACTCGGCGACGCACTCATAGGCGGCGTCGGTGTCGTTGATGTTGTTGTAGGACAGCTCCTTGCCCTGGAGCTGGCGGGCGGAGGCGACGCCGGGCCGCACCTCGCCGGTGCGGTAGAACCCGGCCCACTGGTGCGGGTTCTCGCCATAGCGCAGGCGCTGGGCGAGGCGGCCGCCGACGGCGCGGAACGCCGGGGTGGTCTCGCCGACCTCGGCCAGGAGCCAGGTCGAGATCGCCGCGTCATAGGCACCGGTGCGGGCGAAGGCACGGGCGGCCAGCGTCTTGCGGGTCTGAAGCGTGGTGCCGCCGTGGGCTTTGATCTCGTCCAGCACGGTCTGGTAGTCGCCGGCATCGACCACCACCGCGACGTCGTGATGGTTCTTGGCGGCGGCGCGGATCATCGCCGGTCCGCCGATGTCGATGTTCTCGATGCAGTCGTCATAGGCCGCGCCGTTGGCGAGGGTCTGCTCGAACGGGTAGAGCGACACCACCAGCAGGTCGATCGGCGGGATGCCGTGCTCGGCCATCGCCGCGGCGTGGGCGGCATCGTCGCGGATGGCGAGCAGGCCGCCATGGACCTTGGGGTGCAGGGTCTTGACCCGGCCGTCCATCATCTCCGGGTAGCCGGTCACCTCGGCGACGTCGGTGACCGCGATGCCGGCGTCCTTCAGCGCCTGAGCCGTGCCGCCGGTCGAGACCAGAGCGACGCCATGGGAGGCCAGCGCGCGGGCGAACGGGACAAGGCCGGTCTTGTCCGAAACGGACAACAGCGCGCGGCCGATGGGGCGGATACGTTCAGGCATATGACACCATTTCAGTCAGGCGGTACGGCCGGCGTCGACGCCGGCGTCGGTGCGGATGAAAGTCCAGCGGATGCGCGTGCTGGCCCGAAGCCGGCCATGCAGCACGATCTGCACGGTTCGGCGCGGCCCGTCGGTCGCACCGAGATAAACGCTCTCCTCGATGTCCGGGGTCAGGCCGTGGCTGGCGAACAGCCAGGAATCCCGATCCGGCAGCACCAGCAACAGGCTTTCGCCGGCGCCGATCGCGCTGACCTTGACCGCCGGATGAAGGTGGAAGCGGATGGCGTAGTCGTCATCCCCGACCTTCACGTGCTGGGCCGCGTCCTGGAACACGTCCTCGCCGTCGAGCCGGCTGCCGTCGGCGGTCAGCCGGAGCGAGCGCTGATGGAGAACGCCGAAACGCGAGACATAGCCGTCATGGCTCGCCCGCACCACAATTGAATCGGAGCGCTGGGTGCGCTCCACCCGCACGTCGCGCGGACCCTCGACGATGGGGACGCCCACCCGCTCGGCGAAGCCGCCGGTCAGGAAGCGGCAGGACGAGGTGTCGGCCAGCACCGCGGTGGAGTGGGCGGCGGTGGCGCGGGCGGCGGCACGCCAGGCGGCGCGGTTGGCGGTCGGCACGCCGCAATTGACCACCACGCGGTGACGCCCGGTCGACAGTTCGAACGACAGGCAGCCGGCGTGGGCTTCTCCGGACACCGCCAGCGGCGGCGCGGCGCCGGTGTCCACCAGCACCACGGTGGCGCCGGCCTCCAGCCGCTGATAGCCGCCGTGCGGCGCGTTGGCGATCGGCCGGCCGCGGGCATCGTCATAGGCGAGCAAGGTGGCGAGGTGGTCGGCGGCGGTCGGGCCCATGCCGTTGAAATTGGCCAGGGTGCCGTCGCGGTGGCGGAAGAATCGCAACATCGGCATGGTGCGGTCGACCGCGTTCAGCAGCGCCGCCGGTGGCACGCTGCGGGCGGCGAAAGCCTGCCGGAGCGGCAGCAGGTCGAGCAGCAATTCGACCAGCACGCCGGGATTGCGGCTGATGTGCACGCCATCGGGCAGGATCTGGCGGCTGAGCTCCTCGCTCAGCCGGTGCTGGGCCGCCTTCAACAGCCGGCCCTGGCCCGCCATGCACAGCCCGGCGAAACATAGGGCGATCGCCGACACCAGCCGCGGATAGCCGTCCGGGGCGTCGGCGGCGACCTTGCGCAAGAACCGCACCTGCTTGAGCAGGCTGCGCAGGAAGCGGCGGTAGAACTCGTGGTCGGCGCGCTCCAGGATCATCGGCGCGTGGGCCAGCCAGACGATGATGCGCCGCGCCAGCACGGTTGGCTCCCACGCCGCCGGGTCGAACCCGCCCTGGAACTCGATCCACTCGTCGATCAGGGTGCGGGCATTATGCTGGGCGGCCTCGGTGCCGGCGGCGCGCAGATGGCGCAGCCAGGCGAACGACATCAGCTCCTCGGCCCACTCCGGCGAGGGCGGCGGCATCTGGAACGCTGAGCGGCGGTCGACCACCACCAGCTTGCCGGCGAAGGCGAAGCGGCCGGCATAGATCTCGCTGGCGTTGGTGGGGTCGGCGGTGCGGAGATCCTGCGGCGCGATCACCAGGCGGTCGAGCGCCCCGGCCGAATAGCGCCAGCGCACGAGGCGCGTCGCCGCCCACCCCGCCCGCATGTCGCGCGCCAGTCGCTCGGCGACGAACAGGCTGGTGCGCGCTCGCGCCATCCCCGCAATCCCCCTTCGCCGCATCCCTGGCCTGCCATCGTGGGTGAAAGCCGGCGCCGCGCCTCGGACCTTCGCCCCAGGCCCACGTCACCCACAAGCGCACAGCCATGCCGGCCGGCCGCGCTCGACATCGCCGCCGGCTGATGTCGAGGTCGGACCACGAGCATGGCACGCCGGGACAATCTGCAACCATCCGACTCGCCGCCACCATATAAGAGGGGCGGCGAACGTCAAAACCACCATGACGGCGTCAGGGGACAATGAGCCGGGCGGCGAAGAAGCCGTCGAGGCCGGACATCGCCGGGTCGGGGTCGGTCAGGTGGCAGGGCAGGGTGCGAAGGTCGCCGGCATCGGTGATCCAGGCCGGGTCCGCGCCGATCTCGCCGGCCAGGATCGGCAGTCGCGCCAGCTCGGGCCGGCGCTCCAGCAGCGCCGCGATCTGCCGCGGCCCTTCCTCCGCTTCCAGCGAGCAGGTGCAATAGACCAGGCGCCCGCCGGGCTTGACCAGCGCCGCCGCGCGGTCGAGCAGGGCCGCCTGCAGCTCGGCCAGCGCGGCAATGTCCTGCGGCCGCTTGGTCCAGGCGACGTCGGGGTGGCGGCGGATGGTGCCGGTCGCCGAGCACGGCGCATCCAGCAGCACCGCGTCGAACGGCCCGCCGTCGAACGTCAGCACGTCGGCGCACACCACCTTGGCATCAAGGCGGGTGCGGGCGAGGTTCTGGCGCAGCCGCTCCAGCCGCGCCTCGGTGCGGTCGACCGCGGTGACGATGGCGCCGGCGGCGGCAAGCTGCAGGGTCTTGCCCCCAGGCGCGGCGCAGAGGTCGGCGACGGCAAGGCCGTTCACCGCGCCGAGCAGCCGGGCCGGCAGCGCGGCGGCGGCGTCCTGCACCCACCACGCCCCGTCCGAGAAGCCGGCGAGCTGGGGCACCGCGCCCTTGGCGGCGAGACGCACCGTGCCGGTCGCCAGCAGCCGGCCGCCCAAGCGGTCGGCCCAGCCGGCGCCGTCGTCTTTCACCGACAGGTCGAGCGCGGCCTCATGACGGTGGGCTTCGGCGATGGCGGCGGCGGTTTCGGCGCCGTAGGTCTTCACCCACCGCGCCATCAGCCAATCGGGGGTGTCGAGCCCGGGGTCGGTTAGCTCGGCCAGCGCCGCGCGGCCTTCGCCGGCGACCTTGCGCAGCACGGCGTTGGCGAGGCCGGCATAGTGCCGGGCGGCGTGGTCGGCCTGGGCCAGCCGCACCGACAGGTCGACCGCGGCATGGTCCGGCACGTCGAGGAACAGAATCTGGGCGGCGCCGAGCAGCAGGGCGGCGTCGAGCCGCGGCCCGCCTTTCGGCGCGCGGGTCAGAAAGCGCGACAGCACCGCGCGCAGCGTGCCGTGGCGGCGCAGCACGGTGGCGACCAGCATCCGCACCAAGGCGCGGTCGCGCTCGGCAACGGCGGCAAGTGCGGCATCCAGCGCCTCGTCGAGCGGGCGGCCATGGTGCAGCACGCCCTCGATCAGTTCGGCGGCGACGCGGCGGGCGGCGAGTCCGGGCGGGGGCGCGACCGGCGGGCGGGGCCGGGCAGCGGAACGGTGGGGGGGTGCCATGAGCGCGGTCAATCCGGCGAAGTGGAGCGAAGGTGACAAGTGATGCAAAATCCGGCCGATCCGGCCGGTGTCCGGTCGCCGAACGATCCCGTTGCGATCGAGGATTGCCGGCGTCGTCGTTTCGGCGATCACGAGGTGATCATCCACACCCGATGAGTTCCCGCCGGTCCGGGCTCGTTGTCAAATGGCAGATTCAATCGCTCCACGCCAT